>JAEUGX010000015.1:2500-98035 GCA_016795545.1 Opitutaceae bacterium | reverse complement strand
TCTGCGCGACTGAGCGGGCGAAGCTGAGCGGGGCGTCCGTGGCCAGGTTCAGCGTGGGGCTGTAGTTGTAGGCGAAGACGCCGTAGGAGCCGGCGCGGAACAGGTTCTCGAAGTCGGTCTCCTCGTGGTCAAAGCCGGCCTTGAAGTCGATATTCCGCCAGGTGTAGTCGGCGATGCCGCCGTAGCTGATCGTGTTGAAAATGCCGCCGTTGCCCATGCTGCTGACCTCGGTGCCGAAGCTGAAGGCATTCGAGGTGCTGACGGGGGCTCCGGTGGTCACCGAGGTGCCCGGCACGTTGAGGATGCGGATTTCCGGGAAGATCGCGGGTGTCGTGCGGAGCGACGAGGAGTCGTTCTTCGAGAAGTTGAACTGGGTCTTGAAATCGGGCGACCAGCTGCTGAAGAGCTGCGCGGCCCAGACCTCCTCGAGGATCGCGAGGCTATAATAGGAGGACGAAAGGCTGGTGATGCCGTTGTTGTAACCGGTGTTCGACACGCCGGGCATCGAGATGTTGTTGCTGAACCCGGTACCCGGATTGAAGCTGCCGAAGTTCGGCCGCGAGCCTTCGGTGTCGCTGTAGCGCACGGTCAGGCGGTGGTCGTTGGTGATCTGCCAGTCGAGCTTCGCCAGGCGCTTCGTGTCGGTCTCGAGGTTGGCGCCCGCGCCGCCGTAGGTGCCGAGATCGGGCTTGCCGGGGAGGGCGGCGATCTGGGCCTGGATGAAGGTCAGGAAGGCCGGATCCGGATTGAACCCGGGATTGGAGGGCGCGCCGGAGGGGTTGTTGACCTTCTCGTAGTTCAGGAAGAAAAAGAGCTTATCCTTGATGATCGGGCCGCCCAGGGTCGCGCCCCAGGTGCGGTCGTAGAACTTGGTCGCACGGGTCCCGGCCGTCGTGCCGGAGACATCCTTCCCCTGCCACTGGTCCGAGGTGTAGATGTAATAGGCCGAACCATGGAAAACGTTGGTGCCGCTCTTGCTCACCACGTTCACCGAGGCGCCGGCGAACCCGCTCTGCGTCACATCGTAGGGGGTCAGCGAGATGCTGAACTGTTCCACCGCGTCCAGGGAAAACGGATTTTTCAGGGACAGGAGGCCGGCGCTGGCGAGGCCGAACTGGTCGTTGATCCGGGCGCCGTCGAGCGTGATGCTGTTGTAGCGGTTGTTCATGCCGAGCGCCGTCACCTGGGGGAACGCCCGGATCGCGACGAACGGATTGGTCTTCATCATGTCGGCGAACGACCGGCTCGCCGTCGGCTGCGTCGCGATGCGGCGGCTGCTGAGCACCGAGCCCGCGCCGGTGGCGTTCGCGTCCAGCGTCGTCCGGCTGCCGACCGCGACGAACTTTTCGAGCTCCAGCACTTCTTTCTGGGCGATGAGCGAGACATCGGTGTCCTCGCCGAGGATCGTGTCGACGTTGCTGAGGCTGCGCACTTCATAACCCTGGGCCTGGGCGGAAATCGTGTACGGACCGCCGACCCGCAGGCCGCGGAAGCTGAAACGGCCGGCCGCGTTGGAAACGGCGCTGTAGCTGGTGTTCGTCGGCACGTGCAGCGCGGTGACGGTGGCCCCCGCGACGGGCTTGCCGGCGTCATCCGCCAGGGTTCCGGTGATGCCGGAGGAAACGACGCCTTGGGCGCGGGCGATGGGCGCCGTGGCAACGGCCAGCGCCGCGGCCACCGTGAGGACGAGCAGTCTTACGAATGAGTTTTGCATGGTGTGATGCACAGTTGTGTGTGTGATTTCAGGTCGGTGGGCTGAAACCGAGGATGGGCGAAGCGAACGCCCGCCCCCAAGTTGAGTCAAGCCTTCAACCCCCTCCGGTTATTGACAATCGGTGGATGTTTCACGGGCGTAACCTGGCCAGGGGAACGGAGCTCGCGGATCAGCATATCACCTGCCAAGGCCGGCGGGTTTTGTCCTCGCTTCGCCATGATTTTCGCGTCCCTTGCCGTCATGCACGCCGCTTCCGCGCAACGAGAGGAACTGCTGAACCGCGTCACCCACGCGTTCGGCGCCTTGCTCAGCGTGACGGGACTCATCCTGCTGGTGTGGTACTCCGCCAAGTACGGCGACGGCTGGCACGTGGCGAGCACGGCGGTCTTCGGTGCCGCGCTGGTGCTGCTTTACGTTTCGTCTACGCTGTATCACACCTTCCGGCGCGACGCGTGGAAGCATCTGCTGCGGAAGTTCGACCACGCCGCCATCTTCCTGCTCATCGCGGGGACCTACACGCCCTTTCTCCTGGTGCCGCTGCGCGGACCCTGGGGCTGGAGCCTCTTCGGCGTGGTCTGGGGGCTGGCCTTGCTGGGAGCGGTGCTGAAATTCCGGTTCGCCGGGCGCTTCCGGCTCGCCTCGACCTTGATCTACCTCGGCATGGGCTGGCTCGTGCTGGTGGCGTTCAAGCCGCTCCTGGCGGCGCTGCCGCCCGGCGGCATCGCCTGGCTCGTCGCCGGGGGCCTGGGCTACAGCCTGGGGTCGGTCTTCTATCTCTGGAAGACGCTCCCCTACCATCATGCGATCTGGCATGTCTGGGTGCTGGGCGGCAGCCTCTGCCACTGGGTTGCGGTCTTCGCCTACGTCGTGCCGGCCGCGCCCTGAGCGCCGGGGAACGGCGGGCGGCTCAGCCCTGCTGGAAGGGATAGATCGAGCCGAGCCCGAGCAGGCGCGTCAACTCGTCGAGGGCCCGCTGGGACTCCGCCAGCAGTTGCGGGTCGGCGAGGTCGCGCGGCGCGAGACGGTCGCGGTAGTGGCGCCGGACCCACGCGGCCAGCCGCGCGTGCGTTTCCCCGGTCAGGCGCACGCCGGCCGGCACGGCCGCCAGCTCGGCGTCGGTCAGCACCACTCGGAGCCGCAGGCAGGCGGGGCCGCCTCCGTTGCGCATCGACTGCCGGAGGTCGAGGTAGTGGACCTCCTGGATGGGCGTGCCGCCGGATTCCACCAACTCGCGCGCGAAATCGCGCACGGCCGGCACCGCGCGGCAGTCGGCCGGCGCGATCAGCGCCATCCGGCCGGGCGCGGTCGTCACCAGCTGGCTGTTGAAGAGGTAGGAGCGCACGGCGTCGCGCAGCGTGACCCGCCGGGCCGGCACGGGGATGACGGCCAGCTCGGCGTGCGGATGCCGCCGGGCAAACCGCCGCCGCAGTTCCGTCACGACCGCCCGGGTGTCGGCGTAGGCCTGTTCGTGGTGGAGCAGCACGTGCCCGTTGCCGACGGCGATGACGTCGTGGTGAAACACGCCGGCGTCGATCGCGGCCGGGTTCAGCCGGGCGTGCAGCACCGCGCCGGCGTCGAGCGCGTGGGCGCGGGCGACCGCCTCGGAGGCTTCGCGGGCCTGGCGCGACGGGAATTTCCGCGGCCCGCCGGTGGCGCGGGCGAGGGCGGCGTGGCCGTGGACGAACAGGTGGACGCCCGGGGCGCCGTGGGAAGGCGCGAGGCGCGTGTGGTTGGCCGCGCCCTCGTCGCCCATCGCCTGGCCGCCGGGGACGGGCGCATGGATGACGAAGCGGGCGGGATCGGGAAAGAGGGCCCGCAGGATCCGGGCGGTCTGCAGCGGCTCGAGCGAACGGTGGAGCTTGGCCGCGAGGTTGGCCGGCGTGAAATGCACGCGGCCGTCGGCGGCGTCGCCCGACGGGGTGACGGTGGCGGCGTTGGCCGCCCACATGCTCGAGGCCGAGGCGGCCGCGGCCAGGAGCCGCGGGGCGCGCCGGGCGGCGGCCGCCAGGACCTCGGCGTCCGCGCCGCCGAAGCCCAGTTCGCGCAGAAAGCCGACCGCCGGACGCGGGTGGGGAGGCAGGACGGCCTGCGGGAGGCCGAGGTCGGCCAGGAACTTCATCTTGGCGAGCCCCTGCAGGGCGGCGGCCCGCGGGTTGGAAACCGCCCCGCGGTGCGAGGTCGAGGCCACGTTGCCGCGGGAAAGGCCGGCGTAGTTGTGGGTGGGCCCGACCAGCCCGTCGAAATTGACCTCGCGGGCGTTCATGCGAGGGTCAGCCCGGGCGGCAGCTCGGCCGGCATCCGGAGCTGCGGCACCTCGATCGACGCGACCGGGTGCGAGCAGTAGTCGGCGGCCAGGTACGCGCTGGGCCGGTGGTTCCCGCTGCGGCCGAGGCCGCCGAAAGCCGCGCGGCTGCTGGCTCCGGTCAGCGGCTGGTTCCAGTTGACGAGGCCCGCGCGAACCTCGGCGGCAAAACGTGCGTACAGGTCCGCGTCATCGGAGAGCAATCCCGCGGCCAGGCCGAAGGCCGTGCGGCTGGCCTCGCGGAGGGCGGCGTCGAAATCCGGCACGCGGACCAGCTGCAGCAGTGGGCCGAACCATTCCTCGTCCGGCCGCGCGGCCACGGCGGTGACGTCGATGAGGCCGGGCGACAGCAGCCCGGTGCCCGCGCGCAGGTGCCGGAGCGGCACGAGGGCCGTGGCGCCGGCCGCCAGCAGGGAGTCCTGGGCGGACAACAGCCTGCGGGCGGCGGCCTCGGTGATCACCGGTCCCAGGAAGGGCTCGGGCCGGTCGGTGGCCGGGCCGACCCGCAGCCGGCCGGTCAGGTCGGCCAGGGTCCGGATAAACGCGTCGCCTTCGGGCCCGGCGGGCACGATCAGGCGCCGCGCGCAGGTGCAGCGCTGCCCCGCGGAGAGGTAGGCGGACTGCACGGTCAGGACCGCCGCGGCGGCGGGGTCGGCGGCGCGGTGCACGACCAGCGGATTGTTGCCGCCCATCTCGAGCGCTAGGACCTTCTCCGGCGTGCGCGCGAGGCGCTCGTTCAGGGCCAGCCCGGCGCGGGCGCTGCCGGTGAAGAACAGGCCGTCGATCCCCGGGTGGCCGGCCAGCGCCTCGCCGGTGGCGCGGCCGCCCTGCACCACGGACAGGACGCCGTCGGGCAGTCCCGCGGACCGCCATACGGCGGCGGTCTGTTCGGCGACCAGCGGGGCCAGTTCGCTCGGCTTGAACACGACGGTGTTGCCGGCCAGCAGCGCGGGCACGATGTGGCCGTTGGGCAGGTGGCCGGGAAAGTTGAACGGACCCAGCACGGCGACGACGCCGTGGGGCCGGAAGCGGGTCACGCCCTGGGGGTTCCGGAACTCCGCGCAGCGGCGGGCGTGGGCCTCGATCGAGATCCCGACCTTCGCGACCATCGCCTGCACTTCGGTCCGGGCCTCCCAGCGCGGCTTGCCCACTTCGCGGGAGATGGCGTCGGCCAGCGACTCCGCTCCGGCCGCGAGCCGGTCCGCGAAGCCGTGCAGGAGGGCTTCGCGTTCGGCGGCGGGCCGGCGCGACCACGGGGGAAAGGCTGCCCGGGCCCGCGCGACCGCCCGGTCGATGTCGGCCGGCCCCGCGGCCGGCCCGGTCCAGACCGTCGCCCCGGTGGCGGGATCGAGCGACGAGAACGTGCTCATTTGAGCGGCGCGAACGTGACCTGGTCTCCCGGGCCGAGGTGGAGCGCGGCGGCGCAGTCCGCCGTCAGGGACACGGAGCCGTCGTCGTGCTCCGCCACCGGCCCGAGGCAGGCGCGGAACTCGAGGCGGCCGTTGGCGAGCAGGCGGAGGCCGTCGGTGGCGGGCGGGGCGTCGGCGGCGCGGAGACGCGCCGAGCGCGACAGCCGGAGCGTGCGCAGCCCGGCGACCGGCGCGCGCACGAGCGGGCCGGCGTCGAAGATGTCGACCTCCCCGCTCTTCTCGAAGCCCTCCGCCAGCAGCAAGGCCAGCGCGGGCTCGGTGTCGTGGTGCACCCGGCCGATGACCGCCTGCACGTCGGGCGCGAGCAGCGGGACGTAGAGGGGATGGCGCGGCATCAGGTCGGCGATGAACTCCTTTTCACCCAGTCCGCTGAGCACGTCGGCCGCGTAGAAATCGAATTCGAAGAAAGGGCGGCCCACCGCCTCCCAGAACGGGGAGCGCCCGGTCCGGTCGAGGTAGCCGCGCATCTCGGCGATCACCGAGTCGGTGAAACGCTTCGGGAACGCGCCGATGAACAGGAAGCGCGCCAGCGACAGCAGGCGCCCGGCGCCGCCCCGCCGGCGGTCGGCGCGCAGGAAGAGCGAGCACATCTCGGACGGGCCGCGGTGCTCCTGCTTGAGGTGCAGCACGGGGATGTCCTTTCGGATCTTCAGCGGCGCGTGCACGAAGCGCTCCGGCCGGATCTCGTAGCTGTACCAGGGGTCGAAGCCGCCGACGCGGGAGGCGATGCCGGACACGCCCACGACCTCGCCGGTCGCGGTGTCCTCGAGCGCAAACAGGTAGTATTCGCCGCCGGGCCGGCGGATGCGCGGATGGAAGGCGCGGAGCGACTCGTGGATGCGGTCGCCGAGGAATTCCTCGTTGGGCGGCAGCGTGGTCAGGCCGCCGCCGGTCGAGCCGGCCAGCGCGACCAGTCCGTTCAGGTCGGATTCGCGGATCGGGCGGAAGACGAGCATCGGGAAGGGGCGGGGTGAACGCGCAGGACCGGGGCCGGAAGGGCTCAGGACCCTGGCGGTGGGATCTCGCCGGCGGCCAGGCGGTGCAGGAAAAGCGCCGCCACCTGGGCGCGCTGGGGAAGGCTGGACAGGACGCAGTACTCCTCGGGGCTGTGCAGGTGGTCGCCGACGCAGCCGAGGCCGTCCAGGTTGGGCAGGCCGGCGGCGGAGAGCAGGTTGCCGTCCGAACCGCCGCCGACGTGTTGCCAGTCGAGGGCGAGGCCGAACTCGGCGCCGCATTTCCGCCAGTCGCCGAAAAGCGCGATCTCGGCCGGGGTTTCCACCTTGGGGCCGCGGTTGAACCCGCCGCCGATCTCGAGCCGGTAGCCCTCGCGGGCCTGCAGCGGGGCGCAGATCTCGTCGAGCCGTCGCCGGAAGCGGGTGTCGTCGCCGGCGCCGGTGACGCGCACGTTGACGGCCGCCTCGGCGAAGTCCGGCACGATGTTGGGCGCGCCGCCGCCCCTGATCGCGCCGACGTTCACCAGGAGCCCGGGCAGCTCGGCGGCGAGGGCGTCGAGGCGCGGCAGCAAGGCGCACAGGGCGAGGATGGCGTTGCGGCCGGCCCCGGGATCGCGTCCGGCGTGAGCCGCGCGGCCGTGGCAGGCGAGCGTGAAGGTGCCCGTGCCCTTGCGCGACTTCACCAGGTCGCCGTTGGCCCGCGCCGGCTCGAACACGAGGCCGAGCCGGTGGCGGCGCGCGGCCGACGCCAGCAGCGGCGCCGTTCCCTGCGAGCCGGTCTCCTCGTCGGGTCCGAGCAGGACCTCGTAGCCCACGTTCGCCGCCTGCGGCGTCTGCTCGAAGGCCTGCAGCGCGGCGAGCAGGACCACGAGGCCGCCCTTCATGTCGGCCGTGCCCGGCCCGCGCAGCCGGTCGGGCGCCGGCTGGTCGCATTGCTGGAAAGCGTGGCCGGGCCCGTACACCGTGTCGAAATGCCCGCTGCAGAAAACCTGCACCGGCGCCTCGGGCCGCACCCGCACTTGAAGCGCTCGCGCCGTGGTCCCGGCCAGCGCCACCCGCTCGACCCGAGCCCCGGGCAGCGAGGCGAATGCCTCGTGCAGCCGCTCCAGCATCGCAGCCAGCCCCGGCAGGTTTTCGCTGCCCGAATTCTGGTTGCACCAGCCCGCCAGCAGCCGGCCAAGCTCGTCGCGGCGCTTCGTCAGGTCGAGGATGGACGGAGGGACGGGCATGCCCAAAACATGCAGGCGAACTCCGCAGGGTGAAAGGGCAAACGCTGAATTTGCAGAGCCGTTTTTTAGACCTTTGGGTGGATAGAGCGGCTTCGATTTCGCAACGGTTTTAGGGTGGCGAGCGAGGGCGAGGACTGTTCAGTAAGACTGAGTCGCCCTACTGGTTAATCTGTTTGTATCAAAGGAACCCCATATGAAACTGCGTCTGTTCAGGAGCTATTTTGTTTTTGTTTCGTTAGTCTCGCTGGTCGCGGTCGCGGCGCAGGCGGCAACGGCCCGTCTTTTGATTCTGCACACCAATGATCTGCACGATCATGTCCGGTCGGGATACAACGGCGTGGGCGGGCTCCCGTACGTTTCAGGGTACGTCGCGCAGGTGCGGGCGGGCCGCGACGATGTATTGCTCCTGGATGCGGGCGATGTGACGGAGAAAGGGGATCTGGTGGCATTCCGCACGAATTACGAGATGACCTACGAGGCCATGCGCCGGATTGGATACGATGGGGTGACGATTGGGAACCACGACTATGATGATGTCGGTGAGGAGGGGGTGCGGCGTTACGAGAAGGTGCTCGGGCAGCCGCTGCTGTGCATCAACATCCTGAAGGCGGACGGCACGCCGCAGTTTCTGCCTTCGCGGATCGTGGAGCGCGGCGGGCTGAAGATCGGGATCATCGGCGCGATTGTGCCGCGCAAGGAGCGGTGTCTCGACGTGGAGGCGACCGGCCGGGCGATCGCGGCGGAGGCGGAGCGGCTGGATCGCGAGGCCCACGTGGTGGTGGTCGTCTGCCACGAGGGCGTGAAGAACTGCGAACGCTGGTCGCAGCTGGCTCCGGCGGTCGACGTGTTTGTCAGCGGCCACACGCACCAGGCGCTCGCGCGTCCGGTGGTCGTGGCGGGCACCGGCGCCCGCATCGTCCAGGCCGGCAGCTACGCGCGGACCGTGGGGCGGCTGGAACTGCAGGTGGATCCGGTCACCGAGGAGATCGTCGCGGCGCAGGGGGAGCTGGTGCCGATGCGGCACGACACGGTCCCCGTGGATGAGGCGATGCTGGCCTGGGTGCGGGCGCGCGAGCAGGAGCTCTGTCCGGAGGCGGGCGAATTCGTGATTCACAATCCCGCGGACCTCGACGGGTTTGCGGTGGCCCGGCTGGGGGCGGAAGCGTATCGCCGGGCCGCGGGCACCGAGCTGGGATTCTGCACGCGTTTCCAGGTCATCCGGGAGATCCTGCCGGCGGGCGACCTCGATGTGAACGCCCTCTTCCTGGCGGGAGGGCAGCGGGGCCACGAGACGGTGCGGACGGAGCTGACCGGGGCCGAGATCACGGCCTACCTCAACGCCCTGGCGCGCCAGAACGGCGAGCGCACGGAATGGGCGGGCTTCCGCGTGCGCGGGGAGCCAGACCCGGCCGGCGGCGAGCGGGTCGTGACCGATCTCGATCCGGCGCGGCGCTACCGCGTGCTGATGGCGCGGATCGAATGGGAGACCCGGTTCCAGCGGGTCGTGGCCCGCACGGTCGAGAAGAAGCTGGGCGGCCCGCTGGCGGCGCGGGAATTCACGGCGACGCCGACCGAGGTGACCTTCACCGGCGCGATGCGGGCCTATCTGGGCGAACTGGCGGCCTCCGGGGTGTCGCTGCCGGCCCGGGCGGCGGAGCTGGCCGCGCGGCAGTCGGCGGAGGCCCGCTAGCCAGCGGGGCGCGCCGTGCCTTTACTTCGCGCGGCGGATCGGGCAGCAACGCGCCGTGCTCCTGGCCCTGCACAAACCCTACGGCGTCCTCTCGCAGTTCACGCCCGAGCCCGGCTCGCGCTGGCGGACGCTGGCGGAATTCGGGCTGCCGCCGCGCACCTATGCGCTGGGGCGGCTCGACGCGGACTCGGAGGGGCTGCTGCTGTTGTCCGACGAGGCCGGGCTCAACTCCCGTCTCCTTGATCCGGCGGCCGCCCATCCGCGCGAGTACTGGGCGCAGGTGGAGCGCATCCCGACGGCGGAGGCGCTCGCCCGGCTGGCGGGCGGCGTGCGGATCGGCGGTCAGCCGACGCGGCCCTGCGCGGTGCGGCGGCTCGATCCGGCTCCCGCCCTGCCGCCGCGCGACCCGCCGGTGCGCGTGCGCCTGACGGTCCCGGACTGCTGGATCTCGCTGGTGCTGACTGAAGGCAAGAACCGGCAGGTGCGGCGCATGGCGGCGGCGGTGGGACATCCGGTGCTGCGGTTGATCCGCGTGCGCGTCGGCGGGCTCGCGCTCGACGGGCTGGCGCCCGGACGGTGGCGGGAGCTGACCGCGGCGGAGCGCGCGGCGGTCTTCGCGCGGTAGCGGCGGCGGCCGCCGGCTATTGCTCCAGCAGACGGCCGATCAGTCGGTCGACGGTGACGGTGGGTTTCTCGCGCAGCGGCACGCGGGCGGTGAAGGTGATCGTGGCGAACGGCTGGCGGAGGTGGGGCTCCCGCACGTGGAGCCGGAAGAAGGTGAGGTGATCGCCGAAGTCCCAGGCCCAGTGGTCCTGGTAGGTTACGACGGCCTGGGTGTCGTCCGGCATCATGGTCAGGGGGCCGACCTCGGCCTCGAACCCACGCGCCCGGAGGCTGGCGGCGAGGTGGTGGTCGAGGGCGTGGTTGTCGTTGAGATTGCTCACGACGAAGTACTTCTTGATGCCGGCCAGGCTGCGGCCGCGCGCCACGTCGGTGTCATAGGTCGCGCATCCGCCGAGCAGCAGGGCCAGCGCGGCGAGGCAGGGGGGAAGAGTACGGGCAAGCGGCAGGGTCATGGCGGGAATCGCGGGGCTCAGGAGGACTTTTCCTCCCAGATCTGGGCCAGATGCACAAGCGTTTCAACCGCCTTCGCCATGTCCTGCAGGCTGACCCATTCGCGCGGGCTGTGGACCTCGTGCATGCCGCAGAAGAGGTTCGGGGTCGGGAGGCCGCGCTGCGTGAGCCGGGAGCCGTCGGTGCCCCCGCGGACGGGGTGCGAGCGCGGGGTCAGGCCGGCGCGGCGGATCGCCTCGCGGCCGAACTCGACGGGCCGCTGGTCCCGCTCGAGCCAGTAGCGCATGTTGCGGTACTGCTCGGTGAACGTGAGTTCGACCCGCGCCCGCGGCTCCGCGCTCCGGAGGTCGGCGGCGAGGCTCTCGAGCAGGGCGCGCTGGGCGGCGAGTCCGGCGAGCTCGAAGTCGCGCAGGATCATCCGCACCCGCGCGTGTTCGGCGGAGCCGGTGCACTCGACCGGGTGGATGAAACCCTCGCGGCCGTCCGTGCGCTCGGGCGCGAGCGTCAT
Source organism: Opitutaceae bacterium (assembly GCA_016795545.1). Taxonomy (GTDB): domain Bacteria; phylum Verrucomicrobiota; class Verrucomicrobiia; order Opitutales; family Opitutaceae; genus Lacunisphaera. The sequence goes on along the minus strand of JAEUGX010000015.1, from coordinate 87,135 downwards.
GGGCAGCGCCGCCAGGAATCGTCCGGCGAGGCGCGCGGCGTTGACCATGACGTCCTTGGCCCAGCCGGGATGGGAGGAGACCCCGTGGATCTCCAGGGTGGCCGTGTCGGCGCTGAACGTCTCGTAGTCGATGTCGCCCGGGCTCTCGCCGTCGAGCGTGTAGGCGTAGTCGGCCCCGAGCTGCGCGAGGTCGAGCCGGTCGACCCCGCGGGCGATCTCCTCGTCGGGATTGAAGCACACGCGGATCCGGCCGTGGGGGATGCCGGGATGCCGGAGCAGGTGGCGGACGGCGGCCATCACCGTCGCCACGCCGGCCTTGTCGTCGGCGCCGAGCAGGGTGGTGCCGCCGGCAGTGATGAGGTCGTGGCCGATCGCGCCGCGGAGCGCCGGGATCGACTCGACGCTCAGCCGCTGCGCCGGGTCGTCGGGCAGCGTGATCGGGCGGCCGTCGTAGGCGCGGTGCACGATCGGCTTCGCCGCGCCGGGCAGGTTCGGGGCGGTGTCGACATGGGCGAACCAGGCGACGACCGGCACCGGCCGGGGCGACGTGGCCGGCAGGGTCGCGAGCAGGTAGCCGTGCTCGGTCAGCACGACGTCGGCCAGGCCCAGCGCGCGCAGCTCCTGCTCGAGCAGCCGGAGGAGGTCCCACTGTCCGGGCGTGCTCGGCGTGGTGGACGATTCCGCCAGGCTGCGCGTGTCGAGGCGCACGTAGCGGAGAAACCGTTCGAGCAAGTCGGCGGTGTCGATCTGCATCGCGGCACTATCCCGGGGAACCGACGGTCCGCCAATGCGAAAGATCACGGTCGGACCGGTTCTGGCTCAGCCGGACTCCTGCGGTTGAAGCGACGATCAGGTCGGACGGCCGAGCCCGGTCCGCCTGGGCGGGCTACGGGAGAGAGGGGGGAACCACGAAGCGCAAGGCGGAAATTCTTTCCTCCATTTCTGAGCTTCACGTCCTTTCCGGGCGACGCTTCCCGCTCATCGCGCAACGGCTTTTGGCTCTGGCGGCCGGATCGCGGCATTCACCCGCGAGAAGACCGCCGCGATGGCCCGGGCCTCGGCGTCGCTGCAGTTCGCGGCGAAATGCCGGGCAATGCCCGCCCGGTAGACCGGCCAGATCCGGCGCAGCACGTCCACGCCTTTGTCCGTGAGCCGGGCGTGCTGGACGCGGCCGTCGGACGGACAGGAACGGCGTTCGATCAGCCGCTCCTGCTCCAGGCGGTCCACCAGGCGCGTCAGGCCGCTGCGGCTGAGCAGCGCGCTCCGGGCCAGCTCGCTCATGCGCAAATGCCGGTCGGGAGCCAGGTAAAGCTCGTACAGGGCGTCGTACCAGCTGAGCGAAGGCAGCCCGGCCGCGGCCAGGTCGGCCTCGATGGCGGCGTAAACCCGCCAGAACGAGGAATAATACTGGCGCCAGGCTTCGAGGTGGGACGGCGGGAGGTCGGGCTTCATGCGCGGATTGCTGAAGATTTTAGTTGCATATACAACTACAATTACCAGATTGGTTGCGTATGCAACTATCATCCTGGTTTCAATCCCTCGTCGCCACCGGCGACTCATTCGCGCCGACCGTCCTGCGGCTGGCGCTCGGCGTCATGATCCTCCCGCATGGCCTGCAGAAGACCGTCGGTTGGTTTGGCGGCTACGGCTTCAAGGCCACCATGGGCTATCTCACCACCAATGTCGGCGCGCCGTGGATCTTTGCGTTCCTGGCGATCCTGGCCGAATCGCTCGGGGGCCTGATGCTGATCGCGGGCTTCGGCACGCGGCTGGCGGCGCTCGGTGTCGGCGGGGTCATGGTCGTGGCGGCGGCGCAGCACTGGCCGAACGGCTTCTTCATGAACTGGACCGGCGCGCAGAAGGGCGAGGGTTTCGAGTTTCACCTGCTGGCGCTGGGCATCGTGGTCGCCCTGCTGATCCTGGGCGGTGGCAAGCTGTCGGTGGACTCGCTTCTGCGCAAATAAGCGCCGGCATCCAGCTCGTTGCCCATGCAGCCGATCACGCTCACCGCCTTGGAGGCCAGGGTGCTCGCCGGTTTGGCGGCCCTTGGCCTCCTCGTGCCCAACGGGATATTCCTGTATTATCTGTTCGCCGAACCGGCGGCGGTACGAGCCGCGCTGGCCAACCCGGTGGCGCTGGTCTTCGTGGCCGAGGCGTTTTTCCTGATGTTTTTTTTCGCCTGGCTGCTGGGCCGGACGGGGGTGCGTCGGCCGACGGGACGATGGTTCGTCTTGCTCTCGCTGGTCGGGAGCATGGCGTTCAGCGTGCCGGCCACGATCTGGCTGCTGGGAAAGAGCCGGGAGCGGCCGGAGCGATGAACGTTGGCGTACCTTCCGTTGCGAGTGAGTGAGGGGCTTTCCGCCGCCCGGGTCCGGCTCAAACTTTCTTTTCCTTCCACCGGCCGCGCTTGAACAGCACGGCGCCCCAGAGGGCGAGGGCGGAGAAGGAGATCGTGACGGCCAGGTACACCCCGAGCGGGCCGAGCCCGAGCGGCCGGGCGAGCACCCAGCCGAGCGGAACCTGGCCGAGCCAGAGGCAGAAGAAGTTGAGCCGGGTGGGGGTCCAGGTGTCGCCCGAGCCGTTGAACGCGCCCTCGAAGCACATGCCGGCGGCGTAAAGGGGGAACGCGAGGCTGATGACCCACAGCGCCTGGCGGGCGTGGGCCAGCACCTCCGGGTCCGAGGTGAACAGGCCGGCCAGGGGATGGGCGCCGATCACGAAGACCAGTCCGACGACGCCGAGGAAGATCATGTTGAACTTGGTGGCGATCCGCACGGCGGCCTCGGCGCGGTCGGGCTTGCCGGCGCCGAGGTTCTGGCCGACGAGGGTGGCTCCGGCGTTGGCCAGGCCCCAGGCGGGCATGAGGGCGAACATCACCACCCGGATGGCGATCGTGTAGCCGGCCAGCGCCGAGCTGCCGAACACGGCCAGGATCTTGAAGAGGCCCACCCAGCTGGTCGTGCTGATCAGCAGCTGCGCGACGCCGTTTCCGGCGGTGCGCATGATGCTGGTGATGAGCTCGAGGTCGGGCCGCAGGTGACGCAGCCGCACCCGCACGCGGCTCCGGTGGCCGGCCAGGTGCCAGAGCTGGTAGAGCACGCCGACGCCGCGGCCGATATTGGTGCCGACGGCGGCGCCCGTGACCCCCATCTCCGGCAGCGGGCCCCAGCCGAAGATGAAGCAGGGGCCGAGCACGATGTTCAGGGCATTGGCCAGCCACAGCGTGCGCATCGCGAGCACGGCGTCACCCGCGCCGCGGAAGATGGCGTTGATGAGAAAGATCAGGAAGACGGTGGCGTTGCCGCCGAGCATCACCCGGGCGAAGTCGGTGCCGAGCGTCACGACGGACGCGTCGGCGCCCATGAGCCGGAGGATCTCGGCCGCGAACGACGCGAGCAGCACGCCGAGTCCGGCGGACACGACCACGCCCAGCAGCACGATCTGCCCCGCCGCCTGCGCCGCGCGCTCGGGGTCGCCCTCGCCGATCCGCCGCGCCACGATGGCGGTCGCGGCGAAGGAGATGCCGATGGCGACCGCATAGACCAGGGTCATGATGGACTCCGTCAGGCCGACGACCGCGATGGCTTCCCGGCCGAGATGGGCCACCCAGAAGACGTCCACCACCGCGAACAGCGATTCCATGATCATCTCGAGCACCATCGGCACCGCCAGCAGCAGGACGGCGCGGTTCAGGGGCAGGGCGGTGAAGTCATGATGCTCCCCGCGCAGCGCCTGCCGGACGCTGCCCCAGAAGGATTGGGCTGGGTCGGAGGGGGTGGCGGGGGCGGGCTCGGACATGGGAAAAGCCGCCGAACGTCGGCGAGTTTCCCCGGGTGCACAAGACAACAGTGCGGGCCGCGCCGCGCGGACGGTCGCCTTCGCGCTCGCTTCCTCGGGGGGTAAGGGCTAGGGACAGGGAAACGGAAACCCCCAGCCTGTCATGCCCAACGAAACCCCTTCACCCGCTCCTGCCGCGCCCGCTCCGGCGCCCGCCAAGAAAAGCAACACGCTGGTCATCGTCCTGTGCGTCGTGCTCGGCCTCATCCTGCTGCTGCTCGGCAGCTGCGTGGCGACCTGCCTGTACCTGGGCAAGAAGGCCAACACGTTCGTCGCCGAGTCCGAGAAGAATCCGGAGATCACCGCCCTCTCGATCGCGGCCGCCCTGAAGCCGGGCGTGGAGGTGGTGTCCAAGGATCTCGAGGCGGGCACGATCGTCCTGCGGAACAAGAAGACGGGCGAGACCGTGAAGCTCGACGCCCGCGACATCAACCTGGACCACCTGGAATCCCTCCTGGAGCGCATCGCGCAGGGCAAGGGCGTGCCGGTCAAGGCCGGCTCCGCCAGCACGTCGGCGTCGGCGAGCGCCAGTGCCTCGGGCTCCGCTTCCGGCGGGCCGGCGGCGGCCGGCGCCGGATTGAAGAATTTCCCGGCCGACTTCCCGGTCTACACCGGCGGCGGGGCGCGGACGCTGGAATCGTCGCAGCAGACCCTGGGCGCCCTGTCGACCGCCCAGCAGATTTTCGAGACGAGCGATTCGCCCGAAGCAGTGGCGGCGTTCTTTGCGGCGCGACTGGCGGCGTCCGGCTACCGGCAGACGGCGGCCGAGGACGGCGCGGAGGGCATCCATCGCGTTTTCCAGCAGGAGGGCATGTCCGCCACCGTCACGCTCAGTGCGCGGGTGGAGAACGGCCGCACGCGCGTCGAGGCCAGCCAAGTGCGGCTGAAGCCCTAGCACCTCGCGGCGGTTCCGTCCCGCATTCCGCGCCCGGCGGCGGGACGGCTTCATCGGCCTTGGCTAGGCGCCCGCTCGGCGGCGGTGGGCGTCGACCCAATAGGCCCAGAGCACCAGCAGCCACTGGGCTTGGCCCACCCAGGCCACGGCGGTGATGCTCGGCGGCGGGGCGCCGAAAATGTTACCCGCATGGATCACGAGCAGAAAAACGATCAGCGACCAGAAGCCGATTGATCCGACGCGGTCGGTCGCCCGGGTGGACCAGGCATAGAGCCAGGTGCCGGCGCCGAAGAGGGCCAGTTCGACCGCCAGCGAGGCCGGCAGCGAGTTCCACAGGCCGAGGCCCAGCCGCGGCCCGTCGCCGGGATAGAGGGGCAGGTCGGGGTGGTGGACCAGCAGGTCCAGCAGCCAGTGGCTGACCACCGCCGCCGCGCACACGAGGGCGCCCCGGAGCTGGCGGCGGAGGGCATAGTGTCCGCCGCCGAAGAGCACGGCCCAGACGATCACCATCAGGAGACTGTGCGAGACCGGGTAGTGGGTGAAAGCCAGCGGCGGGCCTTTCGCGCCCGGCGCCAGTTCGGCTTGCTCCACCCCGGCCAGCAGCAACGAGGGCCAGAGCAGGTCGATGAATTGCGCCCCGAGGAAGAGGGTGCCGAGGGAGACGGTCGGTGCGGCCCGTTTCAGGCCCAGGCCGACCGCGAAGTGACCGATGAACATGGGAGGAGGGGAGGACGACGCCGGCCGCGCGCGGCGGGCCGACGGGGAAAAGAAACCCTTTGGCGGTCGGGAGGCAAGCTGGTGGGCGCGGCGGCGGGCCGGGTCAAATGCGGGCTTTCCCGTCACGGGCTTTCGCCTAGAATGAGGCCCATGAACGAACAGCAGGCGCATGGGGAGAATGTCCGGAGGTCGGCGGAGAAGGTGGGCGCGTCGCTCGGAGGCCTGGCACCCCGGATCGCCCTCGTGCTGGGGTCGGGCCTCGGCGGGCTGGCCGCGCGGGTCGAGCAGCCCACCACGATCGCCTACGGAGACCTGCCGGGATTCCCGGTCCTGACCGTGGCGGGTCATGCGGGCACCCTGATCGTGGGCAAGCTGGGCGGCGTGCCGGTCATCATCCTCAACGGACGCAAGCATTTCTACGAAACATCCGACCCGTATCCCCTCAAGACGATGATCCGGACCCTGAAGGCGGTCGGGGTTGAGAAGCTATTCCTGTCCAACGCCGCCGGCAGCCTGCGGGCGCACATCAAGGTCAGCGAGCTCATGCTGATCACCGACCACATCAATTTCCTGGGCCTGAACCCGCTGGTGGGTCCCAATGACGATGCGTTCGGGCCGCGGTTCGTGCCGGTGACGGACGCCTGGGACCGCGACCTCGGCGCCAAGGTGAAGGCCGCCGCCCGGCAGGTCGGCGTGCCGTTGCATGAGGGGGTCTACGTGGCTTTCCGCGGCCCGTCGTTCGAGACTCCCGCCGAGATCCGCATGGCGCAGGGCTGGGGCGGCGACGCGGTCGGGATGTCGAGCGTGCCCGAGTGCCTCATCGCGCGCCACTGCGGCCTGCGGGTCACGGGGGTCTCCTGCATCACCAACATGGGCGCGGGCCTGTCCGAAGAAAAACTCTCGCACGCCCACACGCTGGAAAACGCCGCCCGCGGGGCCGCCGGCTTCGAGAAGCTCGTGATGGCCGCGGTGGGATTGATGTAGCGCAAGCGGCGGGCGATGCGGAACGCTGGCCGCCGGCTGCATTCCAGAGAGGATCAGCCTTGGCTGATCCCTGCCCTCCCGGGCAGGGCTACGGAACGGGGAGGGCAACCGCTTCGCGACGATGCCCTTCCCGCTTTCCTGGGGGCCGCATCTTTTCCGTGCGGCATCTCAACTTTCAGCTGCATCGATTGCCTTTCCCTTCCGCTGCCGACGGCGGCGTGGGGGCGGGACGGGGGCGACCGGGGGCGGCGTGCGCGGGAGCTCCATCTCGAGCATCAGCTTGCGGCGCAGCTCGGCGGACGCGAGCGTGTGCGAGAACGGAGGGCCGGTGAACTGGCGGGCGATGGAGAAGGCCGGGGGAGTGACTTCGGGCTGACGCGGCCGCTTCGGCATGGCACCAGACAAGCGGACCGACGGGCGGAAGTCGAGGGCCGAGCGTCGCGGCCGGCGACCTAGCCGACCCAGGCCCGGGCGTTGTAGAAAAGCTGCATCCAGGGCGAGTCCTCGCCCCAGTCGGCGGGGTGCCAGCTCATGGCCTGGGTGCGGAAGACGCGCTCGGGGTGGGGCATCATGATGGTGACGCGGCCCGTCGTGGTCGTGAGCGCCGTCATGCCGAACGGGGAACCGTTGGGGTTGAGCGGGTAGAGCTCCGTCGGCGCGTGGCGGTGGTCGACAAAGCGGGCGGCGACCAGTCCGGACCCGCTGCAGGCCCGGGCGGCGTCCGCGCTGCGGAACTCGGTGAACCCCTCGCCATGGGCCACGGCGATCGGGATGACGGAGCCCGCCATGCCCTGGAACAGCACGCTCGGGCTGGGCTCGATGCGCACGGACACGAAGCGGGCTTCGTAGCGTTCCGACTGGTTCTGCACGAAGCGCGGCCAGTGGCCGGAGCCGGGAATGATCGCGTGCAGGTTGCTGAGCATCTGGCAGCCGTTGCACACGCCGAGCGCGAACGCGTCCTCGCGCGCGAAGAACGCGGCGAACTCGGCGCGGGCGCGCTCGTTGAAGAGGACGCTCTTGGCCCAGCCCTCGCCGGCGCCGAGGACGTCGCCGTAGCTGAAGCCGCCGCAGGCGGCCAGGCCGCGGAACTCGCGCAGCGACACCCGGCCCTCGAGGAGGTCGGTCATGTGCACGTCGACGGCGCGGAAGCCCGCCCGGGTGAAGGCGGCCGCCATCTCGATCTGGCCGTTCACCCCCTGCTCGCGCAGCACCGCCACGGCGGGCCGCGGCGAGCCGGCGGCCGGCCGGCGGACCGGGCCGGGCGTGAACGTGAGCCGCGGCGTGAGGCCCGGGTCGGCGGGATCGAGCTTGAGCTGGAATTCCTGCTCCGCGCTGGCCGGGTTGTCGCGCATGGCCTGGATACGCCGCGTGACGTCGGACCAGACGGCGCGCAGGGCAAAAAGCCCCTCGTCGAGCAGCGGCCGGCCGGCTTGGCGCACGGTGAGGCGGTGGTTGCCGTTCAGGCGGCCGATCGGCGCGGTGCAGGTGTCCAGGCCGTGAGTCTGGAGCACGGCGTTGATCGCGGCGAGGTCGGATTGCCGGACCTGGATGACCGCGCCGAGTTCCTCGGCGAACAGGGCGGCGAAGGGATCGTTGGTCCGTCCGTCCGCCGCGGCGGGCAGGTCGAGGTCCACGCCGGTGTGGCCGGCGAAGGCCATCTCGGCCACGGTGGCCAGCAGGCCGCCGTCGGAGCGGTCGTGGTAGGCCAGGAGCCGGCCCTCCCGCCCGAGCTGCTGGATGGCCTGCCAGAAATTGCGGAGGTCGTCGGCCCGGTCGACGTCGGGGGTCGCCTCGCCCATCTGCGAGACCACCTGCGCCAGGATGGAGCCGCCCAGCCGGTTCCGGCCGCGGCCGAGGTCGACCAGGAGCAGCACCGAGTCGCCGGGCGCCGTGACCTGCAGCTGCGGCGTGAGCGAGAGCCGGATGTCGGTCACCGCGGCGAACGCGGAGACGACGAGCGAGATCGGGGCCGTGACGCGCCGCTCCCGGTCGCCGTCCTGCCAGACGGTCGACATGCTCATCGAGTCCTTGCCGACGGGGATGGTGATGCCCAGGGCGGGGCAGAGTTCCATGCCCACGGCTTGCACCGCCGCGTAGAGGTCGGCGGCGTCGCCCGGAACCGCGGGGGCCGCCATCCAGTTGGCGGAGAGGTTGACCTTGCCGAGGTCGCCGATCTGCGCGGCGGCGAGGTTGGTCAGCGCCTCGCCGACGGCGAGGCGGGCCGAGGCGGCGGCGTCGTTGACGGCGACGGGCGTGCGTTCGCCCATGGCCATGGCTTCGCCGGTGTAGACGTCGAAGGCCGCGGCCGTGACGCCGCAGTCGGCCACGGGCACCTGCCACGGGCCGACCATCTGGTCGCGGCAGATGAGTCCGCCGACCGTGCGGTCGCCGATGGCGATGAGGAAGGTCTTGTCCGCGACGGCGGGGTGCACCAGGACGCGGCGGGCGGCCTCGGCCAGGGTCAGGCCGCCGAGGTCGAGCGGCCGGCGGGGCCGGCGGCGGGACTGCTCGACGCGGTGCATGCGGGGCGGCTTGCCGAGGAGGACCTCGAGGGGCAGGTCGACGGGGCGGTTGCGGAAGTGCGGGTCCTCCACGACGAGGTGCCTCTGCTCCGTGGCCTCGCCGACGACGGCGAACGGGCAGCGTTCGCGGGCGCAGAGGCGGGCGAACGCGTCGAGGCGGGCGGCGGGCACGGCGAGCACGTAGCGTTCCTGGGCTTCGTTGCACCAGATCTCGAGCGGGCTCATGCCCGGCTCGGCGTTGGGCACCTGCCGGAGGTCGAAGCGGCCGCCGCGGCCGCCGTCGTTGACCAGCTCGGGCAGGGCGTTGGAGAGACCGCCGGCGCCGACGTCGTGGATGAAGGCGATCGGGTTGTCGGCCCCGAGGGCCCAGCAGCGGTCGATGACCTCCTGGCAGCGGCGCTCCATCTCGGCGTTGTCGCGCTGGACGCTGGCGAAATCGAGGTCCTCGTCGCCGTGGCCGCTGGCCATCGAGCTCGCGGCGCCTCCGCCCAGGCCGATGAGCATGGCCGGGCCGCCGAGGACGATCAGCTTGTCGCCGGGACCGATGGCCTCCTTGCGCACGTGTTCCGGGCGGATGTTGCCGAGCCCGCCCGCGAGCATGATGGGCTTGTGGTACCCGCGCAGCTCGGTGGCGGGCGCGGGGGGATTGGCCTCCCCGGCCCCTGCCGCGGCGGGCACCTCGGCCTCAAAGGTGCGGAAGTAGCCGTTGATGTTGGGGCGGCCGAACTCGTTGTTGAACGCGGCGCCGCCGAGCGGGCCCTCGATCATGATGTCGAGCGCGGACACGATGCGGCCGGGCTTGCCGTGGTCGCGCTCCCAGGGCTGGACGGCCCCGGGCAGGCGGAGGTTCGACACCGCGAAGCCGGTCAGGCCGGCCTTGGGCCGGGCGCCCCGGCCCGTCGCGCCCTCGTCGCGGATCTCGCCGCCCGAGCCGGTGGCCGCGCCGGGGAAGGGGGAGATCGCGGTCGGGTGGTTGTGCGTCTCGACCTTGCACAGGTAGGCGATCTCCTCGTCGTGGGCGGCGTACTCCCCGGTGCGCGGGTCGACGAAGAAACGGCCGCCGCGGGTGCCGGTGATGACGGCGGCGTTGTCGCGGTAGGCGGAGAGGATGCCCGCGCTGTGCCGCTCGTAGGTGTGCTTGATCATCTGGAACAGCGAGCGTTCGCGGCGGGCGCCGTCGATCTCCCAGGTGGCGTTGAAGATCTTGTGCCGGCAGTGCTCCGAGTTTGCCTGCGCGAACATCATCAGCTCGATGTCGTGCGGATCCCGGCCCAGGCCGGCGAAGGCGCGGGCCAGGTAGTCGATCTCGTCCTCCGCCAGGGCCAGGCCGAGCGTGGCATTGGCGGCGGCGAGGGCGGAGCGGCCCGCCGCCAGGAGCGGCACGCTGGTCATCGGCCGGGGCGTCTCGTGACGGAAGAGGGCGGCGCAGGCGGCGAGGTCGCCGAAGACCACCTGCGTCATGCGGTCGTGCAGCCGGCCGCGCAGGACCTTCAGCTCGGCCGCGGCGAGCGGCGAGAACGGGAAGCGCGAGCCCGGCGCGCCGAGGTCGAACGTGTAGGCGACCACGCGCTCGATCCGCCGCACCTTGGCCAGGCCGCAGATGCGGGCGATGTCGGTCGCCTTGGACGACCAGGGCGAGATCGTGCCCGGCCGGGGAGCGACAACCTGGACCAGCCCGTCGAGGGCGGCGGCCGGCCGGGTCGGGCCGTAAGTCAGGAGTTTCTCGAGAATGCCCCGCTCGGCGGCGGTGAGGTCGGCCGACAGCTCGGCGACGTGCACAAAATCGGCCGTGATCTCGCGGACGGCAAGGCCGGCGGCGACGAGTTCCTGGCGGAGCCGGGCGAGGCGAAAGGGCGAAAGAGCTGGTGAGCCGCGGAGGATCAGCATGGTCGGAAAGGCGCCCTAGTCGAAACAGGGAAGGAAGCGGCTTGGCGATGGGAAAAACCGGAACGTGACGGAGAAAACCGCCGGCCCGCCCCGGGGCGGCCGGCCTTGGCCCCGGTCGATGCGGCGACCCCGGCAGCCGGCGCCGGACGGCGCGGCCGAGGTGCCGGCAGAAAATCCATTGACGAAACCGCGCCGGTGAGCCCATTAAACGTCTTTAATGCCGTGACCCGCTATCCATTCCGCCCAATGCCTCGAATAAATCATCCGGCCGGGCGCAGTGTGACCCAGGAAAGACGCCGGGAGGCACGGGGCCGGGGATGCCGGCCGGGGTCCGGCCCGTCCGCCTGCTTCCAGCCATGAGCGAGTTCATCTCCCACGAGTGCGGCATCGCCCTGGTCCGGCTGAAGAAGCCGCTCGCCTACTATCAGGAAAAGTACGGCACCCCCCTGTGGGGCTTCTACCAGCTGTTTCTGCTGATGGAGAAGCAGCACAACCGCGGCCAGGACGGGGCGGGCGTGGCGTGCGTGAAGTTCGACGTGCCGGCGGGCGAGCCGTACATGTTCCGCGAGCGCAACGTGGAGGTCAACCCGCTCGACAAGATCTTCCAGGCGCTGCTGTCGCGCTACACCACGCTGGTGGGCGAGGGGGCCATCCATCCGGAATTCCCCGACACGGCGAAGAAGCGCTTCGACTTCTGCGGCGAGCTGTACCTCGGGCACCTGCGGTACGGCACGTCCGGCGGCTACAACCTGAGCGCGTGCCACCCGTACTTCCGGCGCAGCTCGTGGCCGACCCGCAACCTGATGCTGGCGGGGAACTTCAACCTGACCAACACGGGCGAGCTGAACGACAGCCTGATCGCCATCGGCCAGCATCCGATCTTCGCGACCGACACCCAGGCCATCCTCGAGCGGATCGGCTTCTGCCTCGACGACGAGCATGAGCGGCTCTACCGCTCGCTGCGCGGCGAGGGCCTGCCGGGCGCGGAGATCTCGCGCCGGATCAACGAGGAGATCGACCCGGCGCGCGTGCTGCGCACGGCGGCGGCCAACTGGGACGGCGGCTATTCCCTCGTGGGCGTGCTGGGCAACGGCGACGCGTTCGTCGCGCGCGATCCCTCCGGCATCCGGCCGTGCCACTGGTTCGAGAACGACGAGGTGGCGGCCTTCGCGTCCGAGCGCGCGCCGCTGTGCACCGTGTTCGACCTCGAGGCCAGCCAGGTCCACGAGGTTGATCCGGGCTGCGCGGTGGTGATGAAGAAGTCCGGCACGGTCCGGGTCGAGCGGATCCGGGCGGCCCTGGCGAAGACCCAGTGCACGTTCGAGCGGATCTATTTCTCGCGCGGCAACGACGCCGACATCTACCGCGAGCGCAAGGCGCTCGGCGCCGGCCTGGCCGGCCAGATCTGGAAGGCCATCGGCGGCGACCTGGCCCACTCGGTGTTCAGCTTCATCCCGAACACGGCGGAGGTGGCCTATTTCGGCCTGATGAGCGAGCTGCGCTGCCGCCGCCGCGCGGAGGTCAAGCAGACCCTGCTCGAAGCCGCGCGCGCCGGCCGGGTCACGGAGGCGCTGGTGGACGACCTGATCCTCAACAACTGGCCGCGCGGCGAGAAGCTGGTGACCAAGGACGTCAAGCTGCGCACGTTCATCAGCCAGGAGAAATGGCGCAACAACCTCGCGTCGCACGTCTATGACGTCACCTACGGGGTGGTGGAGGCCGGCGACAACCTGGTGTGCGTCGACGACTCGATCGTGCGCGGCACGACGCTGCGCCGCTCCATCCTGCGCATTCTCAAGCGGCTCAATCCGAAGAAAATCATCATCGCCTCGACCGCCCCGCAGATCCGCTACCCCGACTGCTACGGCATCGACATGTCGGAGATCGGGAAATTCATCGCCTTCGAGGCGGCGATCTCGCTGCTCAAGGAGCGCGGGCAGGGCGCCCTGATCGAGGACGTCTACCGGCTGTGCCGCGACGAGCTGCGCTCGCCGGGTCCCGAGCCGGTCAACCACGTGCGCAAGATCTACGAGCCCTTCACGGCCGAGGAGATCTCCCGCCGGATCACCGAGCTGGTCTCGCCCCCGCCCAACGGCTGGAAGGGCGAGATCGAGATCATCTTCCAGTCGATCGAGAGCCTCCACCAGGCGCTGCCGAGCCACTCGGGCGACTGGTATTTCACCGGCAAGTACCCGACTCCCGGCGGCTACCGGGTCGTGAACCAGGCCTACGTGAACTATTTCGAGAAGGCCGAGGGGAGAAGCTACTGATTTTTGGCTCACGGAACACCCGGAACACACGGCACTTTATGATCAATTTGTTTGGAGTTCCCTACGTTGAAGATCGCGACGGCCGGCACGGTGGCGGAGCGTTGGCCGGCGAAATCCATCTTGCCGTGGCTTCCGGGTGTTCCGTGGGCCCCACTGCATGAGTCTTTCCTACGAGAGTTCCGGGGTTCGTTACGACCAGCTCGACGCGTTCAAGCGCGCCTGCCAGCAGGCGGCGCGGACGACGGCGGGGCAGTTGGCGGCGCACGGCTACGCCGAGCCGGCGTCGACCCGCGGCGAGAGCGCCTACCTGATGGAGGCGGCCGACCACTACCTCGCGCACGTGGAGGAGGGGCTGGGGACGAAGAACCTCGTGGCCGACGCGGTCTATGCGGCCACCGGGAAGAACTTCTATCGCGAGATCGCCATCGACACGGTGGCGACGATCGTGAACGACCTCATCACCTGCGGCGCCCGTCCGGTTTCGGTGGCCATGCACGCGGCGGTGGGCGACTCGGGCTGGTTCGCCGACGAGCCGCGCATGCGCGCGCTGGTGGACGGCTGGGCCGAGGGCTGCCGGAAGGCGGCGGCGGTCTGGGGCGGCGGCGAGACACCGACGCTCAAGGGCATCGTCGAGCCGGCCGCGATCGTGCTCGCGGGCTCGGCGGTGGGCCGGATCGCGCCGAAAAGCCGGCGCATCACCGGCGACGTGCGCGACGGCGACGCCATTGTGTTCCTCGCGTCGACCGGCGTGCAGACCAACGGCCTGAGCCTCTGCCGGCTCATCGCCGGCCGGCTGCCGCAGGGTTATCAGACGCCTCTCGGATACGGCGATCCGCGCACCTACGGGGAAGCGCTGCTGGCCGCGTCGGCCATTTACGTCGATTTCGTCACCCGCTGCCAGGACGCCGGGGTGAAGCTGAATTACGTCGCCCACGTGACGGGTCACGGCTGGCGCAAGCTCATGCGCCTGGAGGAGCCCTTCGTCTACGAGATCACGACGCCCCGTCCGATCCCGGCGCTGTTCCGTTTCCTGATGGCCGCCGGGCCGATCGACCTGCGCGAGGCCTACGCGACCTTCAACATGGGCGTCGGTTTCGCGGCGTATGTCGCGCCCGGCGCGGTCGACGCCACGCTCGCCGCCGCGCAGGCGGCCGGGCACGACGCCTGGGTGGCCGGACGCGTGAAAAAGGAAGGCGCCCGCAAGGCCGTCACGATCCCCTCGCTGGGACTCGCGTACGAGGGCGACACGCTGCAGGTGAGGTGAAGGGGGGAAGTTGAGAGTTGAGAGACGGGCACCGTAGCGCAGGCGTCCGGCCGGCAAATTGGCAGGATGGCAGGCGGAAAGTCTGCGCTAAGGCAGCCCTCAACTTCCCTTCTCCTACTTCAGCAGTTCCTCCAGCTTCTTGTCCAGGGCGGCGCCGCGGAGGCCCTTGGCGACGATGACGCCGTTGCGGTCCAGCAGGAAGGTGGCGGGGATGGAATCGATGCCGTACTCCTGGGCCAGCTTGTTCTGCCAGCCCTTCCCGTCGAAGTAGTGCGCCCAGGTCATCTGGTGCTTCTTCACGAAGCTGGTCAGCGCCTGCTGGTTCTGGTCGAGGCTGATGCCGACGATCTCGAAGCCGCGCCCGTGGTATTTCTTGTAGGCAGCCTGGAGATTGGGCAGCTCGGCCACGCACGGTCCGCACCAGGTGGCCCAGAAGTCGATGAGCACCACGCTGCCCTTGTAGCTGCCGAGCGACAGCGTGCGGCCCTCGATGTCCTTCTCGCTGAAGGCGGGAAACGGCTGGCCGACGGCCAGCTTGGCGCGCGTCGCCGCCTGCTGTTCGAGGGCGGCGATGGCCTGGTCGATCTTGGAGATGACGGGGGACTTGGGGAAATCAGCCTTGATCTGCCGCAGCAGCGCCAGGCCCTTCTCCTCCTGCTCGAAGACCTCGAGATACAGCCGGGCCTTGACCAGCGCCATACCGGCCGCGTCGTCGGCCTGGGTGGCGGCGTATTTCGCGATCAGGGCGTCCAGCGCCGCAATCTCGCCCGTCAGCTGCCGTTCCGTGCGCTGGCCGGCCTGCAGCTTGGACGAGATTTTGGCGAAGACCTGGTCAAATTCGGCCTTGGCTGCCGACACCGAGACCGGGGCCTGGGCCGGGAGGTTCACGGTTGGGAGGGCCAGCAAGGCCAGCGAGAAAAGCAGCGGAAGGAGGCGCATGGTGGAAGAAGCTGACGCGGCAGCCGGGCGCACTGGAGCACAAATCGCGCGCGGCGGGAAGAAAATCCGGGTGCGGCCGGACGCGCTTGGACGGCGGGGGCCCGGTCGTGCAGGCCCTAGCCCCGGCGGCGCCAGAAGCCGCGCATGAGGCCGCCGAAACGGCGCGGGGCTTCGGAGGGTGCACCGGTGGGCGGGGGCGCCGCCGCCGGAGCCGGCCGCGGAGCCGGAGCCTGGGCGGCCGACGGAGACGCCGGCGACCGGTGGCCGCCGTGGGCGCGGGCCCGCGGCTGTTGCTGGATGCGCCGCGGATCCTGGTAGCGGGGCGGGTTGGCCGCGCCGATGGAGGGCGGGGCGTGATAATCGAACCCCTCCAGCTTGAGCTGCGGCACGCGCTGGCCGATGAAGCGCTCGATGGCCTTGATGTCGCCGGCCTGCTCGGGGGTGGCGAGGGTGAAGGCGTCGCCCACGGCCTGCGCGCGGCCGGTGCGGCCGATGCGGTGCACGTAGTCCTCGGGATTGGCGGGGACGTCGTAGTTGATGACGTGCGACACGCCGGCGACGTCGATGCCGCGGGCAGCGATGTCGGTGGCGACCATCACCTCGTACCGGCCGCTCTTGAAGCCCTCGAGGGCCTCGACGCGCTGCGACTGCGAGCGGTTGGCGTGGAGGACGGCGACGGAGTGGTTGGCCTGCTTGAGCTTGCGGGCAATCTTGTCGGCCCCGTGCTTGGTGCGCGAAAACACCAGGCAGCTCTGGAAGTCGGTGCGCTCGAGCAGCGCGAGGAGCAGGTCGAACTTCTTCTGCGGCGAGACCGGGTAGATGGCGTGGGTGACCGACTGGTTGACGGTGCGGGCGACGCCGATCTCGATCCGCGCGGGATTGCGCAGGGCGAAGGACGCCACGGCCTCGATCTCGGGCGGGACGGTGGCCGAGAAGAACAGCGTCTGGCGCTCCCGCGGGCAGCGGCCGATGATGGTTTTCACGTCCTTGACGAAGCCCATGTCGAGCATCCGGTCGACCTCGTCGAGGACGAGGATCTTCAGGGCGTCGAGCCGGAGGGTGCCTTCCTTGAGGAAATCCATCAGCCGGCCCGGCGTGGCGATGACGATGTCGGTGCCCGCCTGGATCTCGCTCCGCTGGCGGCCGTAGCCGACGCCGCCGTGGACGACGGTGGCGCGGATGTCGGTGAACCGGCCGAAGTCGCGGAAGGCGGTCTCGACCTGCGCGGCCAGCTCCCGGGTCGGCTCGAGCACGAGCACGCGCGGCCCGCGCGGCTGGTGGGCGCCGAGCCGGGCCAGGACGGGCAGCGCGAACGCCGCCGTCTTGCCGGTGCCGGTCTGGGCCGAGCCGATCAGGTCGCCGCCGGCCAGCACCACGGGTATGGCGCGCAGCTGGATGGGCGTGGGATCGGTGTAACCCATGGCCTTGACTCCGTTGAGCAGGGGGGGCGGCAGGCCCAGTGTGGCAAATGGCATAGTGGGCCATTACCCGGGCTTTTGCGGGACAAGGCGAGGCTAAAGCCGCACCGGCCGGAAAAGGGCCCCCGCGCGCCGGGACGCGGGGCCGGGTGGAGGCGCGCGGCGCGCCGGCCCGGCCGGAAAAAGCTCTCCTTTTCCCGGGACGGCGGCACGCTGCGGAAATGGAAAAACGTCCGTTCAGCGAACTCGGCCTGTCGCCGGAAACCTTGAAGGCGGTGGATCGGATGGGCTTCGAGGAGGCCTCGCCCATCCAGACCGCGGTCATTCCGCTCGGCCTGGCGGGCCGGGATGTCGTCGGCCAGTCGGCGACCGGCTCCGGCAAGACCGCCGCGTTCGCCCTGCCCGCGATCGAGCGGGTCGATACCCACCGGCGCGAGGTGCAGGTGCTGGTCCTCTGCCCCACGCGCGAGCTGGCGGTGCAGGTCGCCGAGGAATTCGGCAAGCTGGCCTGCTTCAAGAAGGAGCTGATGGAGGTGCCGATCTACGGCGGGCAGTCCTACGAGCGCCAGTTCCGCGCGCTGGCGGCCGGAGTGCAGGTGGTCATCGGCACGCCGGGGCGGGTCATGGACCACATGGCGCGCGGCACGCTGAAGCTCGACGGCCTGAAGGTCGTCGTCCTCGACGAGGCCGACCGGATGCTCGACATGGGCTTCCGGGACGACATCGAGCACATCCTCAAGGCGGTGCCGGAATCGCGGCAGTGCCTGTTCTTCTCCGCCACGATGCCGCGGGGGATCCAGGAGCTGATCCGGCGGTACACGCGCGACCCGGCCTGGGTGCGCATCGAGGCGCATGCGCAGAACGCGCCGCAGGTGGACCAGGTCTACTACGAGGTGGACCGGCGCTCGAAGCTGGAGATCCTGACGCGGCTGATCGACCTGCACGACTTCCGCTACGGGATCATCTTCTGCAGCACCAAGATCATGGTCGACGAGCTGGACGAGCACCTGCACGCGCGCGGCTACGCGGTGGACCGGCTGCACGGCGACATTACGCAGGCGCAGCGCACGCGGGTGATGGACAAGTTCCGCCGCCGCGCGTTCGAGTTCCTGATCGCCACCGACGTGGCGGCGCGGGGGCTGGACGTCGACGACCTGGAGGTGGTCTTCAATTTCGACCTGCCGAACGACGGCGAGGACTACACGCACCGCATCGGGCGGACCGGCCGCGCCGGCAAGGCGGGCCGGGCCATCACCTTCGTCTCCGGGCGCGAGATCTACAAGCTCCAGAGCATGATCCACTACGCGCGCCTGAAGATCCGCCGCGAGCGGGTGCCGTCGCTCGACGAGGTGGAGGAGGCCCGGGGCAACGCGTTCTTCGAGCGGCTGCGGGCGACGCTGGAAGCCCGGCAGTTCAAGCCGCACGACCGGATGATCGACCGGCTGCTGGAGCAGGGTTACGCCAGCACGGACATCGCCTCGGCGCTGATCCACCTCCTCCAGGCCGAGGGCAAGCCGGCGGAGCCGAAGGCGGCCGCCCGGGCCAAAGCGCCGGCGGCGCGTCCGCCGGAAACGCGGTCGCCGGCCGCCCGCGCGCCGCGGCCGACGGGTCCCGCGCGCCGGGCCCGCACGGGACGCGAGCCGGGCTTCACGGCCGTGGCGTTCAATGTGGGGCTGGCGCACGAGGTGACGCCGGCGGATCTCGTGGGCAAGATCGCGGGGGTCACGCGGCTGCCGGCCGGGATCGTCGGCGCGATCGACCTGCACGAGGATTACAGCCACGTCGACATCGCCGACGAGCACGTGGCCGCGGTCGTCGCCAAGCTCGCGGGCATCCGGCTCAAGACGCAGTCGCTGCAGCCCGCGGTCGTCGCGCCGGGCGGGGCCTAACCGGCTGGCCGGTCACCAGAACTTCCGTTCCCGGCCCATCCAGTACGCCACGAGCCAGAGGCCCGGGAACTCGACGCCGAACAGGTTGGCGTAGGGTTTCATTTCCGGCGGCAGCTTGCCGTCGTCCCAGCACTGGCGGAGCGACTGGCGGTCCATCCGCAGCAGGATCTTGCGGGTGACCTGGTGCGCCTGCGGATCGAGGCCGTGCTGCTGCGCGAGGAGGCCGAGAGTGGCGATCGAGAGCGTGTAGAAGGTGCGACCCTGGTAACCCGTGGGCGAGCGCCACCAGCGGAGCTTCGTCGTCTTGCCTCCGGCACTCGGGGGGTTGGTCTCGAACCAGCCCTCCTGCACGGGGGTGAAGACGCCGGCCTGGGTGTCGTACATGCCGTCGAGCAGCAGGCCCTCGGCGTCGAGGCCGCGCTGCGCGGCCTGCCAGTAGATGCCGATGTTGCCGATCCAGTCCGCCGCGTCGGCCAGGCTGGTCCGGCTCCAGTATTCGCCCAGCCAGGAATAGTAGAAGAGATTGCCGTTGAGCTCGTAGCGGGGGCCGGGCCAGGGGAATTTCCCGGCGGCGGCGAGGGTGCGCACATGTTTGGCCACCTCGTCGCGGAAGCGGGTCTCGCCCGTCAGGTCGTAAGCCGCGTGCACGGCGGCGAAGTACTTCATCGCGCTCGGGTGCGGCTTGTCGATGATGCGGGTGAGGTTGCCGTGATGATTCACGGTCCAGTCGCGGCGCAGGAAGTAGTTGCCGTGGTCGAGCAGGTTGCGCCGCGCCTGTTCCTGCTCCGCGGGGGTGCCGTGGGTGCGGGCGAACTGGGCGTAGATCAGGACCGGGTTGGCGGACTGGTCGAAGCTGGTCGTCGCCCCGGCCCGGCCGCCGTGCGGCTTGCCGAGCAGGCCGGGCTCGATCGTGCGCGAGAGGTCGAAGAGGTGGTTGAGGTCGCGGAAGCACTTGCGCGCGATCGCCAGCGCCTCCGGCTCGCCGGTCACGCGGTGGCGGATCATCTGCGAAAGCAGCAGCCAGCCGGTGGCCCACAGCGTGTTCTCGCCGTAGTACCACTCGGCCACCGTGGGCTTGGGCGCGGAGGGTCCCCAGACCGAGTCGAGCACCTGGTGCAGGAAGGGCGGCAGTTCCTCGCCTTCCTGGATCGGAAGCCGCGTGTCGAACTGGCAATGGGAGATGAGGAGGCCGCCGGGTCCGCGCGCCTGCTCGAGAATCTGCCGGAGGTAGTCGTCGGCGCGTTCGGCCAGGACGGCGGAGTCGCCGGCTGCGGCGCGGGGAGCGGAGGTTTTTTCCGACGGGCGCTCGGCGGCCCCGACCGTGCCGGCGAGGGCGACGGAGGCGGCGGACAGGGCCGAGCGCCGGAGAAATTCGCGGCGGCTGGGGTGGGACGGGGACGAGTCGGGCGGCGGGCTGGCGTGGGGCATGGCGGGGCGGGATTTCCTCCGGACAGCCAACCGCGGGCGGGCGTCCGTGGGCAAGCGCGGCGTTCCGCTCTGTTGCACGAACCAGCGGGCGGCCGTCGTCCAGCCCTCCCGCTTGACAGCCCCAGGGGCCGCGAGTAATGCCAAGGCCCGTTGTCCATGGAAGCCGCGCTCGATCAACCGGTGCTGGTGCTGAACCGCCTCTGGCAGGCGGTAAACGTCATCGGGGCGCGGCGGGCGTTCGCCCTCCTGGCGCGTGAGCACGCGCAGGTGGTGCACCAGACCGAGGAGAGCTTCCGCACGTATTCGCTGATGGACTGGATCGACTTCTCGGCGTACAACCCGCCGGTCGACGCGCTCGAGACCGTGCGGACGATCAACCGGAACATCCGGCTGCCGCGCGTGATCCTGCTGACCTTCTTCGACAAGCTGCCCTGCAAGGAGCTGAAGCTGACCCGCAACAACGTCTTCGAGCGCGACGGCGACCGCTGCCAGTACTGCGGTCACACCTTCCCGCGCGAGCAGCTCAACCTCGACCATGTGATCCCGCGCCACTACGGCGGCAAGACCACGTGGGAAAACATCGTCTGCTCCTGCATCAAGTGCAATTCGCGCAAGGCCAACCGCCTCCCGCACGAGGCGCATATGCGCCTGGTCCGCAAGCCGGTCCGGCCGAAGTGGCGCCCGGTCATTTCCCTCGTGCTCGGCAATCACGACCACGAGAAATGGAAGGACTTCCTCGACGTCGCCTACTGGAACGTCGAGCTCGAGGAGTGAGCGCGAGCCGGAGGTAAGCGGCAAGGTTTACGGGGCAAACTTCAGGCAAACCGTTCCCGATTTCTCTCCTCCGGGGTTTACGGCCGGATCGTTCGCGGTTCTTCCATCGTAGCCCTGCCCGGGAGGGCAGGGTCCTGCTTCACGGAGACCAACTGCGAAGCCGTGCGAAAGCCGCGCGCCCGGTCATTCCCAGGCCGGGCCCTGCGCGGGGTGGCCTGGCTCCCGGCGAGGAGGCGGTGGCGGGATTATTTCAGGTCTTCCCGGACGGGCGTAAACACGTCGAGGATCCGGCAAGCGGTCAGGGCCTTGCAGCCGTGGGACACGCCGCCGGGGATCAGTGCCACCATGCCTGCCTCGAGCACGGAGGTCTGGTCGCCGACGGTGAACTCGACGCGGCCGGCAAGCACATAGCTCACCTGCTCGTGCGGGTGGCTGTGGGTGGGCAGGGTGGTGTTCGCCTGGATGTGGACTTCACCGATCGTCATGCGGCCGGTGTGGGCGTAGTGCCCGCGGATGGTGCCGCCGAAGATTTCCTTGGCGGGCTGCTGGGAGAGAGAAGCGAAGGTCATGGGATGGGAAGGGGAGGCGAAGGGTCCGGAGATGGGTGAAGTACGGCGGAGAGGCAACGGCCAACTTGCGGCGGCGGGTCAGCCGGGCAGCAGGGGCAGGGTGACGCGCATGGTGGTGCCGCGAGGGCCGGTGTGGAGGAGGGTGAGCTCGCCATGGTGGTCCTTGACGATGCGCTGGGCGATGGCGAGGCCGAGGCCGGTGCCGTCGGCCCGGCCGGACAGGAACGACTCGAAGATGCGCGGCCGGATCGCCTCGGGGATGCCGGTGCCGGTGTCGGCGAGGTCGAGGCGGGCGACGCGGCCGGCGGGGGATTTCTCCTCGGAGCAGGTGACGGTCAGTTCGCCCCCCTGCGGCATCGCGTGGAGCGAGTTCAGGGCCAGGTTGAGGACCACCTGCTGGAGCTGGCCCTTGTTGCCATCGACGAACAGGGTGCGGGCCGGCGGCGTGTAGTGGAGCTCGACCCCGGCCTGGGCGAGCTTGGCCCGCATGAGCACGAGCGTGTCGTCGAGGATCTCGGCCAGCGCCCAGCGCGAATGCAGCGACGACGGGGCGCGGCCGAAGGACAGCACGCGGGACACGAGGGTCTCCAGCTGCTCGATCTTCTCGGTGATGACCTCCAGGTCCCGCCGCCGGGGGTCGTCAGGAGGGAAGTCGACGCCCAGCGTGCCGTGGAGCAGCTTGATCACGGTGAGCGGATTGCGGATCTCGTGGGCGATTTCAGCGGCCAGCAGGCCGAGGGTGGTGAGGGTCTCGTTCTTGCGGAGGACATCCTCCGACTGGAAGACGCGCGCGTAAAGCCGGGCGTTCTGCATCGCGACGGCGGCAAAGCTGGCCAGGGCGGTGAACAGGCGCTTCTCGTCGTCGCTGAACCGGTGAGGCTGGTCGTGGAAGACGGAGAGCACGCCCGCCGGCGCGCCTTCCAGGATGAGAGGCGCGGCGAGGGCCGAGCAGAGCGAACGGTCCCGGGGCAGGTCGGCGGCCTCGCTGAAGCCCGGGCCGTCGATGTGTTGGAATTCCGTCGAACGGCCGGACCGGACCACGGCGGCCAGCAGCGAGAGGTCGGCCGGCACGGTCTGCTGCTGGAGTGTCAGGCCGGCGGCGGAGAGGTCGCCGGCCGCCGACCACGCGTGCAGGGTCAGCTCGCGGCGGCTGCTGTCGTAGTCGTGGAGCAGGCAGAGCCGGGCGTTGAACAGGGCGCGGCCGCTCTGGGTGAGGGTCGAGAGCAGGTCCTCGGAGGCCAGCTGCGCCACGAGGGCGTGGCTGAGCTCGACGAGCGCGGTGAGCTGGGCGGAGTTGGTGCGGAGGCGCTCGAACTGCCAAAGCCGGTGCAGGACGGCGGCGGCCTCGGCCGCGCAGCGGCCGAGGCGGGCGAGGTCGGCCGGCTGGAAGGCGTCGACCCGGTCGGCGTCGAGGTTGATGACGCCGATGACCCGCCCCTCGACCTCGAGCGGCGCGGCCATCTCGCAGCGGACGCCGGCCCGGGCCGAGATGTAGCGGGGTTCGGCCGCGACGTCCGAGACGAGCAGCGGGCGGCCGTGCAGGGCGACCCAGCCCGTGATGCCCTGGCCCAGGCGCAGGGCGAACCCGCCCACCTCCGTCGGCAGGCCGAGCTGCGCGCAGATCTCCAGCTGGCCGCTTTCGGCGCTCAGCAGCGCGAGCGAGCCGCTGTCCGCCGGGAAGGCCCGCATGATGGCCTCGAGGATGCGGGACTGTGCCGAGGCGGCATCCGGCGCGCGGGCGGCGAGGGAGGCGATCTCGTAAAGCGCCGCCACATCCGGGTCGGACGGCGGGAGGCGGGCGGGGGACTGGGAGGACGCGTGGGCCACGTTGGTCTAGGCGGAGGCGGGGAGGGGAGGCGGAGCCACCGGCCGACGCTAGAGCAAGGCATCGCGGCACGGCAATCCAGGTTCTTGCGGCCGGGGGCGGGCCGCGAGGGGACGCCCGCGGAGGGGGGAGGTCAGGCCGGGGCCGCCTCGACGGGAGTGATCACGGCGCGGAGGGCCTCGCGGAGGGCGTGCAGCGGGGCGGTGTCCTCGACGGCCTCGGGCTTGTTCGGCTCGATGTAGAACGTGTCGATGGCGACGCTGCGCTCGGTGTTGATGCGGGCGAAGGTCGTGTCAAATCCGTGGTCCGAGATGGTCTTCACCAGACGGTACAGCAGGCCGATCTGGTCGTGGGCCTGGACCTCGACGATGATGCGCTTCAGCGAGAGCTCGTGGTAGACGTCCACCGTCGGCGGGAACGTGGCCGGCAGCTCCTTGGACTCCGTGGAATAGCGCGCGGCGGCGGCGTACTTCTTCGCCTGCGCGGTGATGTCGGGCAGCAGGTCCTTGTTGCTGACGAGCGCGTCCTCGACCGTGCGGGCGAAGGTGTCCATCGCCTTCTGGTTCTGGACGACGCCCCGGCCCGGTTCGACGATGTGGAAGGTGTCGATGGCGATGTGGTCGGAACGGGTGGTGATCTTGGCGGAGAGGATGCTCAGGCCGGCCACGCTGAACGCGCCCGCCAGCTTGTAGAACAGGCCGGCGCGGTCCCAGGTGACGACGTGGACGGTCGTGTAGCTGCGGTTGATGTCGTCCTTCCACTCGATCACCGGGCGCAGCGAACCGAGCGAGTCGGCCGACGAGATCGAGTGCAGCAGCCGGTTCACCATCTGGATGTGCAGGGTGATCTCGGGCGCGTCGGTCTGGATGAAGTAGCGCTCGGGGAGAAGATTGAAGTGCGCGGTGATCTCATCCGGGCTGATGCCGGGGATGGTTTGGGCAATAAGGGTCTGTCGGGTCATTTCCTTGAGCTCACGCAGGCGGGTTTCGACCTTCTCGCCGAGGGTCAGGCGCTCGAGGGTGGTGTCAAAGAGGCGACGGTGGAGCGAGTTCTTGTATCCGTTCCACAGGTTGGCAGAGGTCCCGCGGGCGTCGCAGAACGTGTGGACGTAGAGAAACCGCAGGCGGTCGGCGTCTCCGACCATCTCGGCAAAGGCAGCTGAAGTTTGGGGGTCATCCAGGTCGTGCTTCTGCCAGAATCGTGCCATCACCAGATGATTTTTGATGATAAAGTTTACCGTTTCCCGGCTGCCCGCATCGACTTGCAACCGGTCGAGGACCGGGCCGGCGAGGGTCACGCCAGCCTCGGCGTGGCCCTGGATGCCCTCGCCCTTCCCGATGTCGTGAAGGAGGAGGATCAGGTAGAGCAGGGTGGGCTTGGCGGTCTTGTGGAGCTCGTTCCGGTATTGTTCCTGGGTCGGCTCGGCGGAGGTGAAAATGAGGTCCAGCTCGCGGATGGCGCTGAGGGTGTGGATGTCGGCCGTATAGCGGTGGTAGTATTCGTGCTGGACGAGGCAGGTCAGCGGGGCGAATTCCGGGATGAACCGGCCGAGCACGCCCAGCTCGTGCATGAGCGCCAGCGGGGTGTGCACCTGGCCGGCCTCCTCGAGCATGGTGCGAAAGCTCAGGTTGGCGTCGAGGGACTCGATGACCTTGCGGTTGATGAGCTTCAGGGAGTTGCGGATGAGGGCGGCCAGGTCGACGTCGGGAGTGCAGCCCAACTGCTGGCAGTGACGGAAGACGCGGATGAGGCGGACCGGGTCCTCGCGGAAGACCAGGTTGTTTTCGGCGGCCAACTCGCGTCCGCGGAGGAGAAAGCCGTCCAGCCGCTTGGTCCGCTCCGAACGGCGGGCCAGGAGGAGGTTCTTCAGGGAGCCGACGACGCCGGGGCCGGCGGCGATGGTCAGGGCCAGGCGTTGCTCGATGATCTTGGACACCCGGTAGATGATCTGGGCGTGCCGGTAGTAGTCGTGCATGAACGCCTCGACCCGTTCGAGCAGGGCGGGCTGGTCGTAGCCGAGGTTGGCGGCGAGGCGGGGCTGGGTTTCCAGGTTGAGCACATCCGTCGGATGCTTGCTCATGTAGTGGAGCTCATTGCGCACGCGGAGCAGGAAGTGATAGGCGCGCTGGAAGATGCGCAGCTCGGTGGGCTGCAGGTAGTGCTGCTCCACCAGCTCCTCAAGGCGGGAGATGCCGAGCCGCACGCGCGCCATCCAGAGCGTGTTCTGGTAGTCGCGCAGGCCGCCTACGCCGTTCTTGATGTCCGGTTCCTGCATGAACACGGTGTCGCCGTGCTGGGCCCGGCGGCTGGCCTGGTCGGAAAGCCGGGCGGCGATGTAGCCCTTGGGGTCGTCGGTCAGGTAGTGTTTGCGGTAGGCGGCCGCGAAGTTCTCGTAGAGCGACTCCGAGCCGGCGATCAGCCGGGATTCCAGCAGGGAGGTCTTGGTCCGGATGTCGCGTCCAGCCTCGAAGAACACCTCATGCAAAGTGCGGGTGGAGTGCCCGATCTTGAGACGGAGGTCCCAGAGCGGGTAAAGGATGGCGTTGGTCAGGTGCTCCTGGAACTGGGGGAGGTTCTTTGCGTTGGAGGCCGACGGGTAGAGAAACATCACGTCGATGTCGCTCAGCGGATTCAGTTCGCCCCGGCCGTAGCCGCCGAGGGCGATGAGGCAGACCGGAGAAGGAGGCTCGCCGAACTGCCGGCGCCAGTCCTCGAGGGCGAAGGCAAAGAGGGGCTGAAGCAGCCGGTCGATCCGGCCGGCGAGCGCGTGCGCGACCTTGTGACCGGCTTCGCCCGCGGCGTGCTTGAGCTGGATGCGCTCGCTCTCGGCCTGGAGGTAGGCCTTGCAGGCGGTCAGGCGTTCCGCCGCCGAGCTTTCCTGGGTGAAGGCGGGGGTGTTTTTGGCGGAGGTGGCGGTCCGGACGGTCATGACGGGCTTTCACATGAGCACCGCGCCCAGTTCGGGGGAAGCTGAAATGCGCCTGGGGAGCCGGCGGCGCCCGTCAAATAATTCTGGTTGACGGGCAAATTTGGACTTCAATACTCCGCCACTCCCACGCGGGAGTAGCTCAGTTGGTAGAGCACCACCTTGCCAAGGTGGACGTCGAGAGTTCGAGTCTCTTCTCCCGCTCCATTTCAGAAAAGCGCCCGGTTGCGACACCGGGCGTTTTTTTGTACCCTAATTGTTCAGCTGCAGAGTCTTCCGCGTTTTGGTTTATTTGATTCGATGCAATCGGACGCGGTCGCGGCACTATCGCAGATTGTCGGCTATGCTGGTAGCGACGATGTCGGCGATCTGCTCGTAGCCGCTTTCCGAATAGTGGACGTCGCGGAGGTTCTGAATCGAGGCCTGTCTCGGCTTCACGAACGACCAGAGGTCATCGACCGCGATCGCGTTCTCCTTCATCACACGCGCCGCCACCTCGTTGTAACGGACTTCATCGTTTTCGGTGAATCCAAAGCAGCCGGCGGGTACCGGCGTAGTCGTGGCAAAAATCAGTTTGGCGCCGGTCCCTTGGAGCCGACGGACGATCTCGCGTAGATTCTTTTCATACTGTGGAAGAGTTGAAACCTGCTTGCCGTTTTCCAAGGTGACGCGATAGCCGCCTTCGTTGGTGTATTTCATGTCGTGCAGTCCAAAGTTGAAGTGGATCACGTCCCAATGACCCGTTCCCAGCCAGGCATCCAGCCGCTCCAAGCCCCTGAGGGTGGATCCGCAGTTTTGCGGCGGGCGATGAACATTGGCGCGACCCTTGAGCCGCGCTCGCACGAGCAAGGTATAACCCTCGGAGATCGAGTCGCCGATCAGCAGAACGCGAGGGAATCGGGGCACATCGGGAACTTCCGCCCAGGAAGGATCCCACTGGTTGCCTGGCGGCGGAGGCAGGAAAGGGTAGATGCTTCCCGCCACCATGTCTGCCAGCAGCTCATAACCGTATGGCTCGAAATGAACGTCGTGGCGAAGCTGGATCCGGGTCTGGCGGGGTTTGATGTACTCCCACAGATCGTCGAGCGGTATTCCATTTTCCTTCATGACGCGCCGAGCGACTTCATTGTACGAGACTTCATCCCCCGAGCCGCCTTCCACGATTCCTTCGGGAATCGGCGTGGTCGTGGCAAAAATGAGTTTTGCGCCCGTAAGCTTCAATCGTCGGACAATTTCCCGAAGATTGTTTTCATACCGGGTCAATGAAGTCTGCATTCCGTCAGGGGAGCGCAGGACGTCGTGCAATCCGAAATTGAAGTGAATCAAGTCCCAGCGTCCCGAACCCAGCCACGCATCGAGGCGCTGAAGCCCCAGGGTCGTTCCACGGCAGTCCTCGCCGGCTTGATGGACATTGGCTCGGCCTTCCAGGCGGGCGCGAACGCCGGGCATGTATCCCAGTGAAATCGAGTCGCCCAGGAAAAGCACGCGGACCAAGGCGGGACGGTCGGGCGCCGCAACATAAGCCGGAACGGAGTCCACCGACGGAGCTGCCGCCAGGCTGGCCGGCAGCCACGCGCATCCGACTGCGATGGTCGTGATAATAGCGAAGGGAAATGAGCGCATGCGTTTGTTTGACGTGGCTCGGTACGCTCAATGGGAAAAAACACCAAAGCAATTGCTTTGGACAATGCCGTGCCCCAGGGGAAGCCGGATTGGCTCAAGCTGACGCATGCAAGATTGGATGCAGTCGTGCCCTTCAGAGTGCGTTTCCAGCCGATTTCCATCCTGAGGCAACGCCCTCCGCTACGCTTTCCGCCGGAGATTGCGGCTCGATTGTCGTGACATCGCCCTCTGCCGACCTGCTTTGCGGGCCAGAAGTCAAAATCGACGCGAAGGATGGACAGATTGGCTTCGGAATACAGCAGCTGCGAGCAATGAGAGCCGAAGCCAGGGTCGCGTCATTTCGAGCAAGGGAGCCACTGCCATGTCGCTTACCTAATCCCAGCCGACAGCTGGGCCAGCCTGTCGGTCTCGGCCAGCTTGAACCGGACGCTCACGACAGAGCTGCGCTCCGGACCGGGCCGGTATTTGACATAGGTGGTGGCAACAAACGTGCCGTCGGGGAGGAGCTCCAGGCCCGGATAGCCGCAATCCGAGCCGTTGTGGCTGTGCAGCAGTTTGATCCGGTATTGGCCTTCACGCATCGACTTGATGTCGTCATAGGAACCGACCCAAGCAATGAAGTGATCCTTGGTGGCGCTGTCGCGGCCTGTATCACGAAAGCATATCACCAACCGTCCATCGGCCGCATACCGGGCAACATGCCTGTCTCCGTAAAGCCCAGGGGGGAGCGGGACCGGCTTCGACCAGGTGTTTCCTTCGTCGGTGCTGATCATTTGCAGGGAAACACGAGTTCCGTTCTCACGGATCAGGCACAGCAACTCCTTGCCATCCGGCGAGCGGATGATCCAGGGCTCGCTGGCATTCACGTCGGGCAGGTCGAGCGCGATTGTCCACGGGGCCCAAGTCAGACCGCCGTCGGTCGAGATGCTCTGGGCCAGGATGTTGGTTTTTATCTCCCTGGGCAGGGCGACTTTTATTTTCCATGGTTCCCATGTCTGGCTGCCCGCGGTCACCGCTACCTTGGTTTCGAACAACTGGCGCGGACGGCGGATGTTCGTCATGCCGAGCAGGGCACGGCCCCCATGAATGGGAACGACGGTCGTGAAGGGCATGCCGCCGCGCATCGAAATGTGGTCGGTGCTCGGAGACGTGGGCAAATGGGTGCTTTCCATCTCCGTCCACGACCGCCCGTCATCTTCCGAATGTGCCCGATACATGGAACCATCGGGCCCACCGCCGGTATACACCACTAGGCGGTATTTTCCCTCCGGATCTGCCAATCGGAATATTGTGGGACAATCCACCACGCTGCGCCAGCTTTCCGGGACTGGGAGCAACGAGCTCCAATTGAGCCCGCCGTCGTCGCTGCGTTTCATAGGGCCACAAAATCCGCCATGTTCATACGTCCACACGCAGTACATGGTCTTGCCATCCGGCAGCAGTACCGTGGTCGGGTGGCCCTGGTAGACGGTGGGGGTGCCCTGAGCGATTACGACCTGGCGAGCGGCGTCCGCCGAAAGATCAACTGTCGTTTGAACTCGAGGACCGGCAGTCAGGAGCAGGGCACTGCACAGAAGGAGAGCGATTCCAAGGGATGTGCGGATAGAGGACATGGCGATTCAGGGTTGAAAGAACGCCCCGAAGTGGCGGCGCATGGTGCCACCTTAGCCGCCGGTTTTTCCGTCCAACAAGGGTGCATTGCAGGTATCCCGAAGTCACCAGGCCCAGGTTGCAGCCGGATGTGATCTCTTCGTTTTCCTCCAGTGCGGAGCAAGGCGACTGCGGTGGGACAGCCCCACGTTTGAATCCGTAACTCCCGTCAGAAACGCACGAACAAATAGGCGAGTAATCCCTGAAAGGAATAGTCACCGCTCAAGGTGAAGTTTCCTTTATGGCGGTCCACCTGAAGATCGAAGTAATTGTAGCCGCCGCCCAGGCCGAGGTGCTGGGTGAGGCGATATTCCACGGCGGCGAGCGCATCGATAAAGTCTCCCGAGTATTCGCCCTCGTTGAGGCTGAGGCCGAAGTATTGGGCGGAGATCCGGGTGCTGAGCCGATCGTTCCAGATGCTTCGGCATTCTGCGCCGAAGGAAGGCAACGGCGTCATGGCTTCATAGCGCGTGGACACGCTGGTGCCAGCTGCGGCCAATCGGGTTTCCAGCTTCACCAAATGCGCGCCGAGCAGGGCGGTGAAGGTGTGCCGCGAGTTTTGGTAGAACGTATAGCCGTAGGCCAGCTTGGCAAAATTCGTGCGAAACTGGCTCTCGATCGCGTGCCCAGGGTGTAATGGTCGTTGCCAAAGGAGATGTCGGAGGCGATCTGTCTCGGAGGTCCGGCGCTGTTATTTGGGTCTGCCAGGCGATGCATTCCTGGTATGGGCGTGGCCGCTCGGGGACGAAAGCAGTCGGGGCAGGCACAGGTTGGTATGTTCACCATGCGGCTTCCGGATCCAGGAGCTGGATGACATGCCGCACCTCGAAGGGGTGCCGGATAAATGAGCGGGCGGTCTGCCACTGCATCATGCACACATGGTTGGAGGTCGCTAGAATGGGTGAAACTGTTTCGGGCAGCTGATCTAAAAAGGCCGCCTTGCCGGCAAGGATGGCACGGGCATTCGCCGGCTTGTTCAGGTTGTAGACTCCTCCGGAACCGCAGCAGTCGTGCGCGTTCGGAGCGTATTCCCACGGGACTCCGCAGGCATCGAGAATCGATTCGGAGATGGAGGCGCGCTGGCCGTGCACCAGGTGGCAGGGGAGGTCGACGAAGATCCGGTGGTTCGTCGGCTGCCGAGTCCTCGGCTTGACTCCGATCTCGCTAAGGAAGCCCAGCACGTCTTGGACAGGGGTGCCCGTCAGCGACTGGGAAAGCGCCAGGCCGCAGCCGGCGGAATTGCTGACGACGCGATCCACCTGGATCCCGGCGAACGCGGCATGGTTCTGTGCGGCCAATTCCTTGTGTCCGGGCAGTCCCGTGTGCTCATGGAGGGCGCCGCAGCAGCCCTGACCGGCGGGCACCAGGACGCGGACGTTGTTCTCGATCAGGACGCGCACTGTGGCGAAATTGATCTCCCGGAAGAGGGCCTCCATGAGGCAGCCGGTGAGGAACGCGACCATGGGCCCTGTTGGGCGGTGGCGTGCCATCATGATCCGGGCATAATCGGCAGTGGATTGCGCCACCGCGGGTTTCCCGGGGAAGATCAGCGGGTGCGGCCTGAGGTCCAGCCGTCGGAGGAGGCGGAGCGGCAGCAGCGCCGCGTTAAACAGCCGAGGGATGCGCACGGCCCGGGCGGCGAGCGCGACCGGCCAGCGCACCCTGGTGCGACCGGCTGCGACCCGTGTCGACCGCGCTTGCTTCAGGATGGCCTCGTAGGGGACGTTGGCGGGGCAACTCGACGCGCAGGCGAGGCAGCCGACACATTCGTCGGTGTAGAAGTCAGTCCACGAGTCCGGCGGCAGGCGCCCTTCGCTTTCCGCCCGCCACAGCAGCAGTCGGCCGCGCGGAGAGTTGTTCTCGTCGCCGGTGAGCTTGTAGGTTGGGCACTCCTCGAGGCAGAGTCCGCAGTGGACGCAGGCGCGCAGCGGATCGGCGGCGTGAGGCGGGGCTGAGGAGTGGGGTGGCGTTACAGATGGTTCCATGCGGATTCAAGGGTCGTCGCCCAAGCGGATTCCTGAGCGACGGCATCCCGGCGCGGCGACCACGGGCCATAGCTATGCCCGCCTTGCTCCAGGCACTGGAGCTCCAAACGCCGCAAGGTCGGCTCCGGCAGGAGCGGCAGGTTGCGCGGAGGCAGGTAGTGGACGACGCCGCTGGCGCAGAGCACCCTGGCCTGGCCCCCGTGCTCGCGGACCAGTTCGCCGGCGAGGGGAGGCGCGGCGGTAATCACAGTCTTTAATGACAGCTTCGGCAGGGAATAGTCCAACGCTTCGGTCGCTTCGAGCTGAGTGCCGCTCGCCGCGCTCAGTTGGCGGAAATAGTCGTCGAAGGCGGCCACGTCTCCGCGGCCGCAATCCGCGGCAAGGTAAAGGAAGGCGGGCTCGCCCGCAGTCACCACCAGGTCGACCACATCGATCCAGTGGATCCAGGGGGAACGCAGCAGGCTGATCCGTGCTCGCTCGATGGCGGGGTGGGCTCCGCGCAGGATGCACCGCACCGCTTCGCCCCCGCGCCGGCGGAGGCGAAGCACCAGGTCAACGGCGTTGCCATAACGGCCGTCGGAATGCAGCAGGAATTTGTTGAGGTCGTAGCCGGTGGCCGACTTGATGACCCGCTCTCCGATCCGAACCAGGCGGCCGCAGGGCACGCGCCAGTTCATGCCCAGCACGTTGTCGACGAACGGACCGAACCGGGCGGATGCCGACGCGTATTCGACCGCGGCTAGGTGTTCAGCTAGGGTTGCCGCCGGATCGACCACCAGCGGGAAGCGCAGCTGCTGCTCGCCGGCCAGCGCGTTGACCTCCGCCAGCCGGGTGCCAGCCGGGCAACACATCACCATGTCGACGGGATCCAGGAAACCGGAGAAAGGTGCGGAGGGCTCTTTCACGGCGAAGCGAAATGCCTTTCGGGGAAGATTTTTTCCGGGTTCAGCTGATGGCGCGGATTGAACGCCCGGGGAATCGCCATCTGCATCGCAACGCCGGCCGGGCCCACAAATTCTTCCATGTACATTGCCTTGTCGTTGCCGATGCCGTGCTCGCCAGAAAGCGTGCCGCCGACCTCCATGACGCGGCGCATGAGGCGCTTGCTGAGCCCCTCGACCGCCGCGACATCAGCTGGGCGCCGGGAATCGAAAAGAAAATTGGGGTGCAGATTGCCGTCTCCAGCGTGGATCACCGTAGCGACGGGAATGCCACTGCGGTCGGCCTCGTCGTAGATAAACTGCAGAATCTCGGCGAGCTGCGACTTGGGAATCACGGCGTCCTGCACGAGGAAATCGGGGCTGATCTGTCCGAGCAGCCCTCCCTGCGCCTTGCGGGCCTTCCAGAGCGCGGCCCGAATGTCAGGTTCGTCGCTGAACGCCACGTCGTCCGAACCGCATTCGCGCAATATCGCCGCCACCGCATCGACGCGGTGATCGACCAACGGTGCGGGACCGTCGATTTCGGCCAGGAGCATGAAGCGCTCCGCTGGCAGTCCGACGGCCATCGGGCTGTTTTCGACCATGGCCACGCTGCGCGGATCCATCAGCTCGATGGCGGCAGGGCAGGAGACATGGGTGGCCAGGTGGGTGATGGCGGCGCTGACCGCCTCGATGCCCAGGAAAGTGGCGCGGAAGGTCCAGACCTTGGCTGGTTGCGGAATCAGCCGGAGCCAGAGGCGGGTGAAGGCCGCCAGGGTTCCCTCCGAGCCCACCATGAGCCGCTTCCAGTCGTCGCGGTACGGGCCCCGTCCACCCGCCGGCCCCCCGAAGGTGACCACCGAGCCGTCGAGCAGCACCGCCTCCACGCCGAGCACATAATTGCTGGTGACGCCGTAGCGCAGGCAATGGGCGCCGCCGGCGTTCGTGGCCACGTTGCCGCCCAGCGTGGCGCTGGGGGCGCTCGAGGGGTCCGGTGGGTAGTAGAGCCCATGCGGCTGCAGGGCCTGGTCGAGCTGCTGCAGCACTACGCCGCATTCCACCAGCGCGTACATCTCAGTGGGAGAAATCTTTTCGATCCGGCGCAGCCGGGAGGTGTGGACCACTACGCCGCCTTGCGCCGCCACCGGCCCGCCCGAGAGGGAAGTGCCGGCGCCGCGGAGCGTGAAGGGAACGGCCTGATCCTTCAGCAATCTCACCACACCGATCAACTCGGCGGCGCAGCCCGGGATCACGACGGCATCGGGGCGGAAGCGCTTGAACCCGAGGGCGTCGGATTCGTAACTGGCCAGCTGGGCGGGAGAGGTCAGGATCATGCCGGTTGGCATCACCTCCCGTAGCCGCTCGGCCGGGGGCATGGCGGGCGATCTCATCACGGCGGTTGTGACACACTAGCCTGCGCTCAGCAGGCGGTTGGCGAATCCCAGGAGGCCGAAAGCGGCAAACATGATGAGGATGCCGACCGCCATGAAGCGTCGGGAGCGCGATTGGGTTCCTTTCCACTCGCCGCCGATGACGCCGGCAAGGTTCCCGGCGACAATCGAGGTCAGAATCATCATAGGAAACCCGGCATAGGCGCCGAATGGTCCCATCGCGGCTGCGCCGATGCCGTAGATGATGATTCCCCCCGGCCAGGCTAGCCCCATGAACAACACCGCCGCCCAGTAGGCCAGCGAGCTGTTCGCGGTGAGCGTGCGCCAGGTGCCGCGGCGGACCATGATCGCCAGCGCGTACACGGCGTTCACAAGGTAGTTACCGGTGAAAACCAGCGCCCAGACCGGGAAGCTGGTCGCATAGGAGGCCACTCCGGCCTTGGCGGCGGCGGCGGCCAGCGGCTGGCCGAAGATAAAACCGAAGTTCACCAGAGCGGAAAGCACTCCGGACAAAACGCAGAAGCCTAGTCCCACGAGAAACGGGATCCGGGGCGCATCGGCCTTTCCACCCTTGGCGAGTTCTTGCTCCCGGTAGCGGCCGGCAGCGGCGATGCATAGCACCCCGCCAATCAGCACGGCGACGGCCGCCATGAGCGTCAGACCGCCGCGGCTGCCCAGCTTTTCCGGTTCGAAGATGGCCATCGGGGCAATCGAGCCCAGCACGTTGATCAGGCCCATCAGCAGCGAGACGCCCAGGGCCATGCCGAGGGCGCCGATGGCTCGACCCCAAAAGACCCCGCCGAGGCCCCATCCGATGCCGCAGAGGAAAACGGTGATCAGCACGCCGGACGGGACCGCGCGATAGATCTCCCCCGCATTGGTAACGGTGGTCAAGACCAGCGGCCAGGGCAGAACGACGAGGGCGATGAGCGAGCCCATGCCCCAGACTTGCTCAAAGGTCCATCGCGGGGTCTTGGTGACGGGGATGGAGAACAGTCCTTCCAGCAGCCCGCCGAGCGCGACCATCACGAGACCGAAAACGAGTGAATCCATCATCGGGTGAGGCTCCTTCTGTGGCCGAGGTTCAGGTGGAGCCTGCGAAGACCGCCGTCTCACCCAGCCCCTCCGGTCCCATCGCGAGGTAACCGCCGTCGACCATTAGGTTCGTGCCGGTGATGAAGGAGGCGTCGTCGCTGAGCAGGAACAGCACCGGGCGGGCGACCTCGACGGCCTGGCCCAGGCGCCGGAGCATGTGGTATTTGCCCCAGATCGGATCCCACTTCTTCCGTCCGCCGCCGGCCTGGTTCGCGGCCTTGTCGGTTTCGTTGGTCCAGATCCAGCCGGGATCGACGCTGTTGACGCGGATATGGAACGGGGAGAGGTCGAGGGCTTGGCAGCGGGTGAGCTGGTTGACGGCGCCTTTCGAGGCATTGTAGGTCCATCGATTGCCCTGGGCGATGTGCGCCGAGATGCTCGAGACATTAACAATGGCACCTCCACCGACTGCTTTCATCGCCGGGACGCAGTGCTGCACCATGCGCGCGAACGCCAGGGGGCCGGCGGTGAAGCTGCGCATCCAGTCCGCGGTGGTCGCTTCGAGGGCCTTGGCGGTGAAGGCAAAGGCGTTGTTCACCAGAAAATCGATGCGGCCAAACTCCGCCTGGGCCCGCTCGGCCGCGGTGCGACAGAAGGTTTCGTCGGCCATGTCGCCGTGCAGGAAAAGAACACCTGGTCCGAGTCCGCGGATCTCCGCGGCGGTGCTAGTTCCGGCGTCGCTCAGGTCGGTAAAGGCGACCCGGGCGCCTTCCTTGAGCAGTTCCTCTGTGACGGCGCGGCCGATGCCGGCCGCGCCGCCAGTGACCACGGCAACCTTGCCGCTGAATCGGCCCTTGATGGGTTCATGTTTCATGGGGGGTGGGGATGGATAGATCGAGACGGTAGAAGCGCAGGGCGTTGTCTTGGAAGATCCGCCGGCGGTCGGCAGCGCTCAGGTGGGAGGTCAGCGTCTCCGCCGCATCGAGCCAGCGTGCGTAGTCGCTGCTGCGCAGCATGTGCGGCCAGTCGCTGCCCCAGATCAGGCGCTCGGGACCGAAAGTCTCGAGCACGACCTCGGCGAACGGCCGCAGGTCGTCGAGCGTCCAGGTGTCCAGGGACGCGTTGCAGACCAGGTTGGAGAACTTGCAGAAGTGCGGTCCCGACCGGGCGAACTCCCGCAGGTGCGTGCGCCAAGGTTCGAGGGCCGCCGGGCCGGCGGCGATGTCGGGGTTGCCGATGTGGTCGAGGATGAAGCGCGTGCCCGGGCTCGCTGCAATCACCTTCATGACCCGGGGAAAGTGAAGCGGGGAAATCGTAATCTCGAAATGCAGGCCGTGTCTTCCGAGCAGCTGCACGCCCCTTATGAAATTCGGTTTGAGGCAGAAATCGGGGTCGGGTTCGAACTGGATGATCCGCCGGACGCCTTTGACGCGTGAATCGGCCGCCATCCGTGCCAGCTCCGCCTCGCAATGGTCTCCGGCCTCCAGCGGCGCCCAAGGCACGATCGCTTGCAGCCGGGGATCCGCATCGGCCAGGGATTGCACCCACGCCAGCTCCTCCAGGTGCTGCTCGGGGTCGCACTCGCACTGGACAAAGACCATGGCCGCGACGGAACGGCCGCCCAACGCCCGGTCATAGTCCTCCAGCAGGTACGAGCGATTGATGCGGGGGACTTGCTGGAGCCAGGGGTAACGGAGTCGCTTGAGATCCCATACGTGGACATGGGCATCGATGAGATTCATGCTCGCTGGGTCGGAAAGGTTGGGGTGGGACGGCCTTTGTCCGCCGGGAGATCTCCCAGCGGACGAATGCAAGCAACATTGTCTACCATTGATAAAAGACAAGAAGATTCCCATGAATGCGGGGAAAACCGGTGGGTGGGCCGGAGCGGCGGAAGCCAGTCCGGCGTCGGCCCGGAAGTTCTTGCCTCGACAAATGCCGACCGAGGCGTGCTAGCTAAGTTGCCGAGGCTTTATGGCCAGAAATCGAAAATACTCTCAGTTGGTCGTGCATGTGCAGAGCCAGATCACGGAGCGGCTCCGTCACTTGGAAGTCGGCGACAGCCTGCCGGGCGAGGTCGACCTTTCCGCCGGCTGCGGCGTGAGCCGGACCACGATCCGAAAAGCCCTGGGCCTGATGCAGAAGGAGGGTTTGCTGCGCACTGACGAGCTGGGGCGGAGATACCTGGTCCGCAAGACGCGGACCACGGAGTTGCCCAAATCCGAGGGGGAGCCGATTTCCCGTGATCGTCGCGTGGCCCGGTTCGTCCTGGATCAGATCGGCAGTGGCGCGATTCTACCGGGTGACCGCATTAGTGAGAGCAAGATCGCCTCGGAGCTGGGTTTTTCCACCGGGCCGGTGCGCGAGGGGCTGCTGCTGCTGGCCCCACTCGGGCTGCTTCGCAAACGCGCGCGGCGGCAGTGGGAGGCGAGCTCCCTGACGGCCCAGCAGTGGGAACATCTTGCGGAGCTCCGCCTGCTGGTGGAGGAATACTGCCTGAAGAAACTCTTCGAAGGTCCGCTGCCCGAGGGGCACCGCCGTTTTCTCGAGGCTCACCTGCAGCGAACCGTCGAGCTGGGAGAACTCAAGAAGGTGGACATGGGTGAGTTGCGGGAGTTGGACATGAAGTTCCATCAGTGGCTGCTGGATTCCGCCGGCAATCCCATGCTGTCGGAGCGCAATCATTTCATCTACCTGTTGATCGAGTTCCAGATGCGCAACAGCCGCTATTCGATGGACCGGGCCCGCCTCGGCCTCGACCAGCACGTCACGATCATGAAGGCGATCCTCACGGGCGATTCGGTCGCGGCGGTGATCTCCCTCCGGCAGCACTTGGACTCCTCGCTCGAGACCCTGAAATCGATCGCGCTGCCCCGCGGGGACGGCGCGTCGTCGAAGACTTCGCCCGACCACCCGGTGGAGTTCCGCGGCAGGGATCGCGTCTTCCCGGCCGCGTAGGGCCCGACATTGCACGGCGGCCGGTGCGACCATCCGGAATCCCGAGAGCAGCGGGGGAAAGATGTTTTTTATTGACAAAGGTCAGATATGATGGATTCTGCAGGCGAGATAACCCCACCTCGCGCAGCCTTTCATTGCCCCTGTGTACGCGTCTACCCGCCAGACTGAATTAGTCTTTGCCCGCAGTTGGAGCGGAATCTGTTTCGCTTCCGCGGGGTTTGGCGCACGCGGCTCCGGGTGGCGCCCCTGACTATGCCCCAACCCTCCTGCTCCCGCGCCTCTGCTTTCCGGCGTATTCATCACCTCTGGTTGGTTGCGGCCTGCGGGCTGGCGCTGACGCAGGCTCGCGCCACTCCGCTGGCTGAAAGCGCGCCGGCCGGGCTAGCCGGAGCCCTGCGGGCGGAATCGCCCGTGCAAATCATGCTCGGTGACGCGCGCGTGCAGTTTCGTCAGGAGGGCGCGGACGCGCTCACCGGCACGCTGGGGCACCTCGGAGCGCGGGTCAGATTCCACCGCGAACCCGGCTACCACGCTTTGTGGTACGAGATCGAGCTTACCAATGACGGCCCTGAGCCGATCAAGAGCCTCGCCGTCGAACCGCTGCTGGTGCGCATCGCCGTGGATCCTCCCGCTGCCATCCCGCGGGTACGTTACCTGACCGGCAGCCAGCACTACGACGCGACCTATCCCACTCGTGCGTTTGAAGTGGTGGACCGTGGGATCATGACGAGCGACCACGCCAAACCGATAGAAATCGGCGGGGAGCTCAGCCAGGAATATACTCCGATGATCCAGTTTGCTCTCCAGTCGGGTGGACGGATGGCGGGGTTCCTCGTGGCTTTCGAGTGGAGTTCGGGTTGGTCGATGAAGGCCGCCTACACGAAGGCCGTTTTTCAGGAGGCGCCTCGGCCATCGCCGGATTTTGAGGTGCGCGGACAGATGAAGCTTGGGGAAATCTCCGTGCCGGCCAAGTCCAAGGTCACGCTCCCTCGGGTCCACCTGGTCTTTTTCGAAGGCGAGGACTGGACGCCGCTCGAGAACCATGGCCGGCGGTACATTGCGGAGAGGATCGCTTATCAGCGTCCGAAGCAGGCCCAGGTCAACAAGGTTTCCTACGACCATTGGTTCGGCATCCAGGGCAACTTCGACGTCGAGGACATGCTGCGGCAGGCGCGCCGGGCGGCCGAACTCGGCTGCGAATTCTTCTGCCTTGATGCAGGCTGGTACGGCAAGGGGGCGTTCGGCGCGTCGGGTACCGGCGTGTGGGACCAACCGGATCCGCCCAAATTTCCGCGCGGAGTGGCCGACGTGCAGCGCCTGAGCCGGCTGGCGCGCGAAAGCGGGATGGGCTTCGGCCTGTGGTCGCTGCTGATCGTCAAGAACCAGGGCGGCAAGCCCGATCAGCTACCGGTGCCGCCGTTCGACCTGAGCAAGCCCGAGGAGGTCAATGCGGCCCTGGAGGTGCTGCGGCGTTGGATCAAGGAGTATGATCTGACCTGGTTCCGTTTCGAGATGATGGGGCAGGGAGACCTCGCGTATCAGCGCGGATACGAGGAATTGCTGGCCCGCATCACGCGCGAGTATCCGGAACTGCACATCGAGTGCTGCTTGGGCGGCGGCACCCGCTTTGACCTGGCAAACATGCGCTACTGCACGACTACCTGGCTCAGCGATCATACCGCCGACCCGGACGTCTGCCGCAACACGCAGACCGGCGCCCTCCGCTTCTGGCCCAGCTACATGCTCAACCTCGCCGTGCGCGTTCACCGCAATACCGGCGATAGCGAGGCGAACGCCTACAACGTCATCTCGCGGATGCCAGGAACGCTCTCGTTCAACGGTGACATCGCGCAATGGAGCGAGGAGGCCACCCGGAAAGTCAGGGCGCTCGTCGACCGCTACAAGTCAGTGCGGCATCTCCAGTCCCAGCCGGTCTTTTTCCCGCTGCCCCAGGTGCGGCGGCTGGAGGACTGGGACGTCGTATGTTTCGGCGATGGCAAGGGCGAGGCGCAGCTCATGTATGTCTTCCGCGTTGCCGGTCCCGCGCAGCAGTTCGTCAAGGTGCCGGAAGCGCCCGGCGAGTGGTCGCTGGTGATGAGCTCCGACCCGGCGGTCGGGATCGAGCACTCAGGCGACGGCTTCACCCTCTCCATGCCCGCGCGCTCGGCCGCGGTCTGGATCCGTCGTCAATGATCTCCGTGTCTCGCCCATCGTCATGAGCGCAGGACGTATCCTCCCGACCGCCGCCGGCTGCGCCGCGCTGCTGGGTGCGAGTCTGCTGCTGCCGCTGCGGTCGCCGGCGGCGCCGCCGGGACCTCCGGGGGGCGAACGCCCCAACTTCGTCATCCTGCTTGCGGATGACCTCGGTTACGCCGACCTCGGGGTCATGGGCGGCACCGACATACCCACGCCCAACCTGGACGCGCTGGCGAAGGGCGGGGTGCGATTCACCGACGGCTACGTGACATGTCCGGTCTGCGCGCCAAGCCGCGCCGGATTGCTTACTGGACGATACCCTCAGCGCTTCGGTTTCGAGACCAACCCTGGTCTGGATGCCATCCACCGGCCCGACACCGGTCTGCCGGCGACTGAGGAAACCCTGGCCTCGCGGCTGCGCCGGCACGGCTACGCCACCGGCTTGCTTGGCAAGTGGCACCTGGGCTCGCACGACCACCTCGATCCCCTGAGCCACGGGTTCGTCTATTTCTACGGCTTTCGCGGCGGGATGCGTAACTATTTCCCCAACGCTGCCCTGCGCGCGGGCGCGGACCCCTACTTTGGCGCGCAGAGCTACCTTTACGACCAGCTCGAGCGCAATCGGAAGCCGGTGACCGAGCCGGACTACCTCACCGACGCGCTGGCGGAGGAGGCGGTCGGCTTCATCGAGCGGTACCGGGCCCAGCCGTATCTCCTGGTCGTCTCCTTCAACGCGGTGCACAATCCACTGCAGGCGCCAGCACGCTACCTCGCCCGCTTCCCAGCGAGCGAAAGCGAACGCCGCCGCCACTACGCGGCGATGGTCTCCGCCCTGGACGACGCGGTCGGCGCCATCTTGTGCAAACTGGAGTCGGTGGGCCAGGCGCGCAACACGCTGGTCGTGTTCCTCAGCGACAACGGCGGTGGAGGCAATGGGACGGCCGCGCACAGCGCCAACACCGGTCGCAACCAGCCGCTGCGCGGGTTCAAGTTCGACCTCTATGAAGGCGGCATCCGGGTACCGCTCCTGATGCGCTGGCCGCAGCGCCTGCCGGAGGGGCGAGTGTACTCCCAGCCCGTCACCGCCCTTGACCTCTTCCCGACGATCTGCGCTGCGGCGGGGGTCGGGCTGCCGGAGGATCGGATCATCGATGGCGTGGACCTGCTGCCCTTCCTGTCCGCGGTGCAGAACGGCGCGCCGCACCGCCGGCTGTATTGGCGATGGACCTTTCGCGGTGGAGAAGCGGCCATGCGGCGGGATGACTGGAAGCTCGTGATGCTGGGGAAGCATCCGCCCCAGCTCTACGACCTCAGGCATGACGTCGGAGAACAGCACGATCTTGCTCCTGAATACCCCCGGCTGGTCGCCACGCTGCTTGAGGAATGGAAGGCGTGGAGCAGCCAGATGGCTGCGCCACGCTGGTGAACGCGGCGCGCCGGCCTGCAGCCCGATTTCCTTTTTCAACCCCAACCCAAGCTCCCAACCCCCCCATAACCAAGATGAAATACTTCCGTCCCATCGCTTGCCTCATTGCCCTCTGCAGTCTGGCCGGTACCTCGATCCTTCGGGCGCAGGTCAGCCCAGAAAAAAACCGCCCCGCCGACGAGCAGAACTCGGCCGGCGATGAGACCCTGACGCTGTCGCCCTTTACCGTCACCACGGCCCGTTCCGGCTACGGCTCGAACATGGGAACCAGCGGCCGCCTAGCTACGCCCTACCTCGACACCCCGCAGGCGGCGTCGATTGTGACCAGCGACTTTCTGCGCGATGCGATCCTGTATGGCTCCAACGAGGCCCTCTGGTTTGTGCCCTCCATCAAGAACGCATCCCAGATCCTGAACAGCCAGGTGATCCGCGGCTTCAGCGCCGCCTCCACCTACAATGACGGCTTCCGCAACACCTCCAGTACCTCCTTCGACACCTTCTTTGCCGACCGCATCGAGGTGGTGAAAGGCCCGAGCTCGGCCTCGTTTGGTCGCGGCGATCCCTCTGGCTTCATCAACTACGTCTCGAAGCGCCCGCTCTTCAATCAGCGTACGGAGCTCAGCTTCCTGTGGGGCTCGGGCAACGACGAGCAAGACACCTACCGGGCAATGCTCGATCACAACGGCGTGCTTTCCGAACTCACGGCTTATCGCTTCGCCGCGTTCTACGAGGAGGGGGCGCAGTCGATGGGCGCCAGCGACTACAAGAAGTCGGGTGCGCATCTCGCGGTCGCCCACAACTTCAAGAACCGGAAGGGCCGGGTGGACGTGTTCGGCTCCTTCATGAGCACGGGCAACCCCGGCGTGGTCAACCGTAGCGACATGTCGCGCCGTTTCTACCGTGACCTCTACGCGTACCTCTTTCGTGAGACGGGCGGCGTGAACGTGCCGGATTTCCCGCTCTTCGGGGACAATGACGTGAAGGCCCTCGACGGGCAGGGGTACGTGCAGGACGGTTTCCGCCTGACGGCGATCCTGGACTACAAGTTGACCGAGCAGTGGCGGACCCGTCAGGCCTTCAGTTACCTCAATTTCAAGGCGGATGGAGCCTTCGGCTCCTGGCAGAGTTTCACCGTCACGCGCGCGTCCGACGGCACCTTCTGGTTCCCGGTGTCCCTGACCAAATTCTTGCTGGGTGAGAACCGCCGGACCTGGCAGTCCGATTTCCTGGGAGAGTACGACCTTGGCCAGATCGGCAAGTTCTCCCTGGTTGGCGGCGGCGATGTCAGTGAAGGCAGCAATTTGAGCGGTTTGGGCGCGACCACCACCGCCACGTCGCAGATGCCGCTCTTCAACTGGAACCCGCACCTTCCGGTCGGTCCTTGGCTGGCCAATCCCGACGAACGCGGCCTGGTGACCAAGGGCTGGAGCTGGAGTTATTATGCGCAGGGCCAGCTGAAATTCCTCAACGACCGCCTGCAGGCGACGGCGGCGGCCCGGAAACTCTACCAGGACACGCGCACGCGCAATCGCGCCAATAATGCGATCACCAAGACCAAGACCACGTCGCCCGTGATGCCCACGTACTCGCTGCTCTTCAAGCCGCGCGACTGGATGTCGTTCTTTGTGTCCGCATCCGAGTATCTCGAACCCGCGGTGGTCTCAAACCAGTACACCAACCTCGCCCCCGACGTGCCGGCGAACGACCCGCGGCGCACTGCCACCCTGGCTTCGCAGCCGAAGACGCACATGGACGAGTTTGGCGCCAAGCTCAGTCTGCCTAACGGGCGCCTCTCGATGTCGCTGACCTATTTCAATATCGAGAAAACGGGTTCACTGAACAGCCGCACCGTCGCCTACCTGGCGCCGGACGGGACCAGCCGCTTCTATTCCGAGTTCTTCAAGTCGCAGGCGGAGAGTTCCGGATGGGAAATCGAGGGCTTCGGGCAGGTGTCCGA
Organism: Opitutaceae bacterium; assembly: GCA_016795545.1. GTDB lineage: Bacteria > Verrucomicrobiota > Verrucomicrobiia > Opitutales > Opitutaceae > Lacunisphaera. The sequence goes on along the minus strand of JAEUGX010000015.1, from coordinate 43,850 downwards.
CCGCCTGACTTTTCTCTTCGGCGGCGTTTTCGGCACAGACAGCAGCATCCTGGGCCTTTGGAAGAACGAGTTCATCGTCACCCCGATTAACGATGTTGGCGACGCCGCCTACGCGTACGCCAATTATAACTTCGGCCGCAAAGCCGGGGAAGGGTTCAAGGTGACGGCCGGCTGGCGGACCCAGTTCTCCGGCTGGAGTGCAAACGCCATGCCGGACAAGAATATCTACCCCGACGATGAGACCATCGTGGACTTCGGCTTGGCCTACGGCTTCAGGAATCGCTACGAGGTCTCCCTCAAGGTGAACAACGCTTTCCACGAGGGAGCGGTGCCGTTCGGCAACCAGTCGGTGATTTCCGGACGCCAGATCTACGTCGGTCTCCGGGCTACTTACTGACGCCTCGTCCCACCAATCGCCGGAGGCGAGGAGATGACAACCGAGCACAAATCCTGCCGGGTGAGCGAAGCACGACGGGCTCTCTGTCGTTGGGCCTGGGGGATGCTGATTCCGTTGATCGGGTCCTCGGCGCAGACGATCGAGTTCCCTCCGACGCGCCTCCAGGCGAGCGACCCTGCCCAATGGCGGCCCGTGCCAGACGCGGCCGTCGTCCCCACCGGGGGGGTCGAGCTGGCGCCGGAGGGACTCTTCCATCCGGCGGTGGTCAACAACCTTGGCTATCTCTTGAGTTCGTTCTCGGTCGACCACATGCTGGTCCCGTTCCGGCAGCGGGCGGGGCAGCTGCATCCTCCGCAGAACCGGCCCCAGGTTCCCTTCTGGGACACGGAACTGCGCGGGTCGAACGCTGGGCGCTTCATGATGGGGGCCGGCAACACCCTACGGTGGATGGAGCATGCAGAACTCCGCCGCCGGCTCAATGCGCTCATCGACGGCATCGAGGCCTGCCGCGAACCAAACGGCTACATCATGGCCTACTTGCCGAAATTTCCCCGAAGCGAGGAGCCGAACTACGGCCGCGCTTGGTTCACCCACGGACTGATCGAGGCGGGCATCGCGGGCAACCCGAAGGCATTCGGACTGCTCCGCGGGCATGCGGACTGGTTCAACCGCTGGGAACTCCTCCCGGAGCTGATCTACTTCCAGAAGAACAGCCACCAGGGGCATATTGCCAGCACTCGGACCTATTTCAGCCCGGTCGGGAAAGCGGAGGACCTGCAGGTAGCGGAAAAATACTATGTGGCGGACTGGTGGATCGAAGGACTGGCCGCGCGCAATGCTGAGGCCATTTGGAAATACCCGCTGCAGAACCCCCACAGCTACCTCATCACCAGCTTCGAGGCCTACCTCGACCACTACCGTGCGAGCGGCGACCGCAGGTACCTGGAGGCGGTCACGGGCGCCTGGGAGATGATTCACGACAACTGGGAGCACGTCGGGGGCAGCATGGCCATCTGCGAGTCGCACTGGCAGATGATCGACGGCAAATACCGCCTGCCGGAAAACATCACCAATGCTGACCTGTCCCATGGCCAGAGCCATCCTCCGCGCAGCTACTTCCTGACCCGCCGCGGTCACACGGGCGAGACCTGCGGCACGGTGTTCTGGATGAAGTTCAACCAGCGCTTCCAGCAGATCCATCCCGAAGAGGAAAAGTTCACCGCCGAAATCGAGAAATCGATCTACAACGTGATCCTGGCGAACCAGCAGGGCGCGGATAATATCCGCTATCACGCCGTCATGCAGGGCACCAAGGACAACGGCAACCGAAACCGGTTGCCGCACGCGCCGCACAACACGTGTTGCGAAGGGCAGGGAACTCGCGCCTTCGGCTCGCTGCCGGAATACATCTACTCGGTGGCGGCGGACGGCCTTTATGTGAATCTGTTCGAGGGCTCCACGATCAAGTGGAGCCAGGCGGGCATACCGGTGTCCGTGCGGCAGGTCACCCGCTTCCCCTTTGACCCTGCCGTCACGCTGCGCGTGGATCCGGCCCGCGATGTCGACGCGGTCATCCGGGTGCGCGTGCCTTCCTGGGCCGTGCAGCCGGTGAAAATGATGGTCAACGGCGAGGAGGCGGCGACTGGCCAGCCCGGGACCTTCGTTGCCATCCGGCGCAACTGGCGCGCGGGCGACCGGATCGAGTTCACGCTGCCGATGGGCTTTCGCGTGACGAAGTACGTCGGGGTCGACCAGATTCCCGGACGATCCCGCTACGCGTTGGAATATGGCCCGATCCTTTTCGCGTTCACGGGGAAGCTGGATGAGCACTCGTCCCTCGCCCTGCGGGCTTCCGCCCACGACCTTCCTCGCCGCCTGGTGCCGATCCCCGGCCGGCCGCTCAGCTTCCGCGTCGCCGGGGAAGACACGTGCGAAGTCGTGCCTTATTGGCAGGTCGACCAGCAGACCTTCACGGTCTTTCCCGTCATGGGCGAAGGCTGACCCGGTGCTCATCTATTCTAGTCCCTCTCTATCACCCTCCCAACCGCATGGATTTCCCGAACCGTTTCAGCCAGCGCACCGCCATCATCACCGGGGGAGGCCAGGGTATCGGCCGGGCCGTCGCCGACCGACTGGCCCGGGAGGGCGCCCGGGTGGGAATTCTCGATCGCGATCAAGCTCTCGCGCGCCAGACCGCGGCGGAAATGACCGCTCGCGGCCTCCGGGCCCTGCCACTGGCCTGCGACATCACGGATGATGCAGGCGTTGCCAAGACTTTCGCCGGCTTTGCGGAATCGCAAGGCGGACTTGATGTCGTGGTGCATGCGGCAGCGATCGTCGGGCCGACCGGGATCGAGACGACGGCTGTCTCGACGGAGGATTTTGTCAAGGTCTGCAACATCAACTTGGTCGGCAGCTTCATTGTCGCGAAACACGCCCTGGCGCAGATGAAGTCTCGGGGCCGGGGCCGAATCCTCCTGATCGCGTCCATCGCCGGCAAGGAGGGCAATGCGGGCATGGCCTGCTATTCGGCGACCAAGGCCGGGGTCATTGGACTGGTGAAATCGATCGGCAAGGAATTCGCGGAGACGGGAATCACCATCAACGCCCTGGCGCCGGCGACCATCCGCACCGCGATGGTCGAGGCGATGCCGCCCCAGCAGGTCAAATACATGACCGATCGCATCCCCATGAAGCGCTGCGGCACGGTCGAGGAGGCGGCGGCACTGGCCGCCTGGGTGGTTTCAGACGAGGCTAGTTTCAACACTGGGTTCACGTTCGACCTGACCGGCGGGCGGGCGGTGTACTGAGGCGCGCCCACCCACGGCGGTCGACTTTGACGCGTTCCATGGAGGTTTCCCCAGGCCCGACCGGTCGGTGCAGACCCGGCGCCGCCGGCCGGGTACAGCTGATGGCGACATGCCTGTGCGACGCCTTCTACGACGACGTGGCGTGCGCCACGGTCGAGGTTCTGGAGCATCTGGGCTGCACCGTGGAATTTCCAGAGGGCCAGACCTGCTGCGGCCAGCCCGCTTTCAACGGCGGAGACTGGACGGCCTCCCGCCGTGTCGTGCGGCACGCGGTGCGCACCTTTGCCGGGTCTTGCCCTGTCGTCGTGCCCTCGGGCTCGTGCGCGGCGATGCTCTTTCACGGCGCCCTGCTGGAATTCGAGCGCGAGCCGGATCGCGCCGCGGTTGAGGATCTGGGCCGGCGCGCGTGGGAACTCGGGGACTTTGTCGTCAATGGCCTGGGCGTCCGCACCTGGCCCGGACGCTATGCGGCACGGGTAGCGTTCCACCGCTCCTGCCACTCGCGGGGCACGGCGAGCAGCGCCGCGGCGGAGACGCTGCTGGGTTCGATTGCCGGGCTCACGCTGATCCCTTTCGGCGAAGGCGAGCAATGCTGCGGCTTCGGCGGCACATTCTCCGTCTCGTTTCCGACCATCTCCGGCAGCATGGGAAAGCTTAAGCTGGAGCATTTGCGCGCGGCCCGGCCGGAGGTCGTCGCCTCCGGCGACATGAGCTGCCTGATGCACCTCGGCGGTCTGGCCGGCAAGGAGGGAAGGCCGCTTCGCACCCGGCACCTGGCCCAGATCCTGCGTGATTCCCTGCGGCACGGAGGAAGTCCGTCATGAAGGAGCAGCCGATCGATCGGTTCGCGGCGGAACTCGAGGCCTCCCGCCGCTCAGCGGTCTACGAGGGGACGAAGGCCACGCACGAGAAGCGCACCCGGCATTTGGCGGCCCGCTTTGCCGAGGCCGATGTGCTCCGGCGGACCGCCGGCGAGATCAAGCAGCATGTGGTCGAGCATCTCGACCGGTACCTGCCGGAGGTGGAGGTGAAGCTGAGGCAGCACGGCGTCGGGGTGCACTGGTGTTCCACGGCGGACTCCGCCTGCGCGACCGTACTCCGGATCCTGCAGGCCCGCGGGGTCCGGCGGCTGGTGAAGGCGAAGACCATGCTGGGCGAGGAGATCGGGCTCGCGGGTTATCTCGAGCGCCACGGCATCGAGAGCGTCGAGACCGACCTCGGAGAGTTCATCGTCCAGGTTGATCGCGATCATCCCAGCCACATCGTGCGACCGATCATCCACAAGAGCCGGCGCGAGGTGGCCACGACGCTCGAGCGGATCGGGCTGGGGACTTACGACGATGATCCGAGCACGATCACGCAGCGGATCAGGAGTCACCTGCGCGGGAAATACCTGGCGGCCGACGCCGCGCTGACGGGCGCCAACTTCATCTCCGTGGAGAGCGGTCGCGTCGTCATCGTGACCAACGAGGGGAACTCGCGTTTCTGCCTGGCGGCCGCGCGGCTGCACCTCGTCCTGGTCGGAATCGAAAAGCTGGTGCCGCGGGATCGCGACCTAGCCTTGCTCCTGAATCTGCTGGCCCGGAGCGCCACCGCGCAGCCGTTGACTGTCTACACGGAGTTCGTGGCAGGACCGCGGGCGTCTGGCCAGGCCGACGGCCCCGACGAGATGGAGGTCGTTTTTGTCGACAACGGACGCACGGAGATGCTGGCCTCGGATTGCCGGGATATCCTGCGCTGCATCCGGTGCGGCGCCTGCCTAAACGTCTGTCCGGTCTACCGGCAGGCGACGGGCCACGCTTATCGCAGCGTCTATCCCGGGCCGGTCGGTGCCGTATTGTCCCCCCTACTGGCGGGAAGCCGATTTCCCGAGTGGGCGGATTTGCCCAAGGCTTCCTCCCTGTGCGGCGCCTGCAACGAGGTCTGCCCGGTCGACATACCCATTCCGGACCTGCTGCTGCGGCTTCGAGCCAGGGGTAAGCAGGAGGGGGGGCCGCAGGCCCGGATTGGCACTCTGCCGATGGGGCTGTGGTCGTGGATTGCGGCGCGTCCGGAGCTCTGGCGGGCGGCCCTGCGTGCTGGGGCGGCGCTCGACCTGCTGCCTTTGCGGTTGGCGCCGGTGCCGGCCTTGCGCGCCTGGAGCAAAGACCGCGACCTGCCGGCCTGGCGCGGCGGGGCGTTCCGCCGCTGGTTCCGTCACCGATCCCGGTTGTGAGTGAGGAGCGAGACGAGATATTCGCCCGCGTCCGCCGCGCGCTGGCGCCGTTGCCGGTTCGCACCGCGCTGCCCGACTGGGACCCGGCGCGGATCGCCCCTGGCTTTGCCGCCGCCGATTCCTGTACCCTCTTTGTCGAGCGGTTTCGCGAGGTGGGAGGCGTTCCCCTTTCCTCCCGGCAAGGCCTCATGGCCTGGCTCGCGGGCAAGGGATGGGCCTGCGGCTATTGCGATCCGGGACTGTGGCCGGAACTGCGGGGGCATTTCCCTCCCCAGATGGAGGTTAGCACGTCGCTGCGCCGAGCGCGGATCGACGACTATGCCTTTGCAATCACCGTCGCGTCCGGTGCCATTGCGGAAACGGGCACTGTGATTCTCACGGATCGGGACACTCCCGTGCGACTGGCCGCGCTGGCGCCGTGGGCTCATGTGGCCGTCATACCGCGCAGCCGCATCCACCGGAGCATCGCTTGCGCTCTCGGGGCGATGCCCGACGATCCCAACATTGTCTGGGTCACCGGGCCCTCAAAGACCGCTGATATCGAGGGAATTCTGATCGAAGGCGTGCACGGACCAGGAATCCAGGCGGCCTGGGTTGCGGATGATCGCTGAATCGCTGACGCGCGGGCTCGCACCCCCCCGCTTTTCCGATGGCATATGCATTCGATACGCACTCGCCAGCGCGCGCCCTTTCCCTAAAGTGCCGGAAGTGAAGGTATCGTGACCCCGAATTACCGCTCTCTCCCATGAACCCTGTATTGATCCCGGCCGGCGAAGGCAAAACCGTCAATGTCATCGGTAACGCCATCACGATCCGGCTGTACGGTCGCGACACCGGCGGCGTGCTGAGCGTGATCGAGTCCGTTGACCAGCCTGGTGGCGGTCCGCCGCCGCACATCCATCATCGGGAGGACGAGACCTTCCAGGTGCTCGAGGGGGAATATGAGATCACCTGTGGCGGGAAGACCCTGACGGCCCGCAAAGGAGCGACCGTGTTTGCGCCGCGCGGGGTACCCCACAGCTATCGCTATGTCGGGAAAACGCCTGGACGCATGATCGTCACCCTGACGCCGGCGGGTTTCGAGGGCTTCTTCGAGGAGGTCGGCGCACTGACTCCGGCGCAGCAGGAGATCCCGCGCGTGATCGAGATCGGCAAGAAATATGGCCTGGAGATCCTGCCCCCGCCTGGCGCCTGAGAGCAGCGTGCAACCTTGGCGGCAGATTGGCGGATGAAGCCGGGCCGCGCCCTGCCGGGCGCCTGGCGGCGGAAAATCCGGCCGAGCCGCGGGCGATGCCCTATCGCGATTTCGGTCACACCCTGACGCCGTTGCCGCCTTACGTGAATGCGCCCTGATGCGGCTGGCGGGTTTCGGGCTACACGAACCGCGGGCGCTCAACGGCTCAGCGGGACGCCTGCGCTGAAGGTGCGAATGTCCGAAGGGGGAAGGCCGGGGCGTGTCCCGGAGCGCGAAAAGCGGGTTTTCCGCTTTCGACGCTCAACTGAATCCTCCGTTCAGGAGGCGGGGCGGATGCGGAGCAGGAGGTCCTTGGCCTCGACGGTGTCGCCGGCGGCGATGAGCAGCTCGGAGACGATGCCGTCGGTGGTGGCGTAGACGGTGGTCTGCATCTTCATGGCCTCGAGGGTCACGAGCTTGTCGCCCTTGGCGACCTTCGTGCCGACGCTGACGGCCAGCATGGTGATGAGGCCCGGGATGGGGGCGCCAATCTGGCCGCTGTCGGCCGGATCGGCCTTGGCCCGGGCCTTGGTCACGACCTGGACGGAGGTGTCGAGGATGCGGGTCTCGCGCGGGCGGCCGTTGAGCTCGAAGGTGAGCGTCCGGTAGCCGTCCTTGTCGGCCTCGCTGGCGCCGGTCAGCTTGACGAAGAGGGTCTTGCCCTCCTCGATCGCGACGGTGATCTCCTCGCCGAGGCGCAGCCCGTAGAGGAAGGCGTTGCTGGGGACGACGCTCACGTCGCCGTACGTCCGCTCGAAGCGCGCGTAGTCGGCGAAGACCTCGGGATACATGAGGTGGCAGTACAGGTCGCCGTCGGTGACCTCGCGCTTCAGCTTGGCGTGCAGGGCCTCCTTTTCCTTCGCCAGGTTGACGGGCGGCAGATTGGCGCCGGGTCGGCCCTTGAGGGGCTGGCGGTCGCCGAGCACCACCCGCTGGAGCTTCTTCGGCCAGCCGCCGGGAGGCTGGCCGAGGCCGCCGGCGAGCATGTCGACGACCGAGGCCGGGAACGCGGTGCCGGGCTCGAGGTTGGGGACGTCGGCAGGCTTGATGCCGCGCGACACCAGGAAGAGGGTGAGGTCGCCGACGACCTTGGAGGAGGGGGTGACCTTGACGATGTCGCCGAAGAGCAGGTTGACCTCGGCGTAGGTGCGGACGACCTCGGGCCAGCGGGCGCCCAGGCCGAGGGCCTCGGCCTGCTCGCGCAGGTTGGTGTACTGGCCGCCGGGCATCTCGTGGAGGTAGACCTCGGCGCTGCCGGTGCGCGGGCTGGAGTCGAAGGGGGCGTAAAGCTCGCGGACCTGCTCCCAGTAGCCGGAGAAGTCGTTGAGGGCGTCGAGGTCGAGGCCGGTCGCGCGCGGGGTGTGGGCGAGGGCGGCTACGATCGAGTTGAGGTTGGGCTGGCTGGTGGAGCCCGACATCGAGGCCAGGGCCAGGTCGACGACGTCGACGCCGGCGTCGGCCGCCGCGATGATCGAGGCCGACGCGATGCCGCTGGTGTCGTGCGTGTGGAAGTGGATGGGCAGCCCGATCTCGTCGCGCAGGGCCCGGATGAGGCGCGTGGCGGCGTAGGGCCGGCAGAGGCCCGCCATGTCCTTGATCGCGATCATGTGCGCGCCGAGGGACTCGAGCTCGCGGGCGAGCTTGACGTAATACTTGAGGCTGTACTTCTCGCGGCGCGGATCGAGGAGGTCGCCGGTGTAGCAGATGGCGGCCTCGCAGATGGCGTCGGTCTGGCGCACGGCCTTCATCGCCACCTTCAGGTTGGGCACGTAGTTGAGCGAGTCGAAGACGCGGAAGATGTCGACGCCGGCGTCCGCCGCGTGCCGGACGAAGCCGGTGACGACGTTGTCCGGGTAGAAGCTGTAGCCGACCGCATTGGCGCCGCGCAGCAGCATCTGGAAGCAGATGTTGGGGATGCGGGCGCGCAGCTGGGCGAGGCGCGCGTAGGGGTCCTCGTGCAGGAAGCGCATCGAGGTGTCGAAGGTGGCGCCGCCCCAGCACTCGAGGCTGAAGAGGCCGGGCGTGCGCCGGGCGACGGCGTCGGCCACGGCCAGCATGTCGTGCGTGCGCAGGCGGGCGGCCATCAGCGACTGGTGGGCGTCGCGGAGGGTGGTGTCGGTGACGAGGAGCGCCTTCTGGGCGCGCACCCACCGGGCGAACTTCTCGGGCCCGAGCTGCTTGAGCCGGTCGCGCGAGCCCGCCGGCACCGGGAGGGCGAGGTCGACGGCGGGGGCGGTGGGCGCCGGCGGCACCTTGGTGGGCCGGCGGCCCTTGAGCTGCGGGTTGCCGTTGACCGTGACGTCGCCGAGGAACGCCAGGAGCTTGCTGGCGCGGTCGCGGCGGGCCTTGAACTCGAAGAGGGCGGGGGTCGAGTCGATCAGGCCGGTGGTGGCCGCGCCGGACTTGAACACCGGATGGGTGATGACGTTCTCGAGGAAGGGGATGTTGGTCTTCACGCCGCGGATGCGGAACTCCGAGAGCGCGCGGCCCATGCGGGCCAGGGCGAGGTCGAAGGTGGGGGCGGAGGCCGTGATCTTGACGAGGAGCGAGTCGTAGAACGGGGTGATGACGCTGCCCGTGTCGCCCATGCCCTCGTCGAGCCGGATGCCGAGGCCGGCGGCGTTGCGGTAGTTGAGGATCTTGCCGTAGTCGGGCGTGAACTTGTTCGCGGGGTCCTCGGTGGTGACGCGGCACTGCACCGCGTAGCCGCGCCGGGGCACGTCGGCCTGGGCGGGCATGCCGACCTCCGGGCTGTGGAGCGCGTGGCCCTGGGCGATGAGGATCTGGGCGCGCACGAGGTCCAGGCCGGTGATGACCTCGGTCACGGTGTGCTCCACCTGGATGCGCGGGTTCATCTCGATGAAGTACCACTCGCGCGGGTCGTCGGCGTTGACGAGGAATTCCATCGTGCCCGCATTGTCGTAGCGGATCTCGCGAGCGAGGCGGACCGAGGCGTCGCAGAGGGCGGCGCGGACGTCGGCCGGGAGGTCGACGGAAGGGGCGATCTCAATGACCTTCTGGTGCCGGCGCTGCACGGAGCAGTCGCGCTCGTGCAGGTGGATGGCGTTGCCGTGGCGGTCGCCGAGCACCTGCACCTCGATGTGCTTGGCGCGGGAGACGAACTTTTCGAGGAAGACCGCGGGGTTGCCAAACGCCGTGGCGGCCTCGCCCTGGGCTTCCTCGAGGCGGGCCTTGAGGTCGGCGGCCTGGTGGACGACGCGCATGCCGCGGCCGCCGCCGCCGAAGGCGGCCTTGATGATGAGGGGGAAGCCGATCTCCTTGGCGCGGCGGAGCGCCTCGGCGGGATCGGTCACGGGCTCCTCCGTGCCGGGGAGCACGGGCACCGCGAGCTTCTGCGCCAGCCGCCGGGCGGCGGTCTTGTCGCCCATCAGGTCGAGCAGCTCCGGGCGCGGTCCGACGAAGGTCAGGCCGGCCGCCGCGCAGGCGCGGGCGAACGCGGCGTTCTCCGACAGGAAGCCATAGCCGGGATGGATGAGGTCGACCCCCTTCGACTTGGCGAGCGCGACGATGCCCTCGATGTCGAGGTAGGCGGCGACCGGTCCGCGGCCGCGGCCGACCAGGTAGGCCTCGTCGGCCTTGAAGCGGTGTACCCCGAAGCGGTCTTCCTGGGCGTAGATGGCCACGGTCCGCAGCCCCAGCTCGGTGGCGGAACGGAAGACGCGCGTGGCGATTTCACTGCGGTTGGCGACGAGAAGCTTGCGGCCGGCGGACATGGGAAGGAGGGCGGGGCGGGAGGCGGAGGGCGGAAGGGGGGAAAGTCTGAAAGTCGAAGGTCGGAAGGTCTGGCGGGGCGGAAAGCCGAAGGCCGGCAGGGCTGCAGGTCGGGGAACCTTGGCGGGGGCGGGGCCCGCGGCGGGGCTGGGGCTAGCCGCGGCGGATCTCCGAACCCTTGAAGCGGATGATCATCCGGTAGACCTTCTTGATCCGGCACGTGATCTTGCCGGTGGCCAGGTCGACGTGGTCGGGCACCTCGATGCGGTGCACGTCGACGACGGCGTGGTAGCCGCGTTCGGAGAAGATGTCGATCAGCATGGCGAGGGCCTGGGGTTCGTCGAGCACGGGGTCCTCGCTGTTGATGTTCGAATGGCCCGAGAGCGCGTGCCGGAGCACGATGGGCATCAGCCGCTTCTCGATGAAGGTGACGACCCGCTGGAAGAGATCGGGCTGGGTCAGCTCGTAGCCGTCGAGCCGCTTGACCAGCTCCTGCCGCGCGTGGACGACGATCTCGCTGGCGAGCGGAAGGGTGCGGAGGCGATCATAGGTGCGCGGGTCGAGCTCGAGGGAGCTCTGGTACTCGAGCTCCTGCAGGATGTTTTTCTCGACCTCGGCGATGGTGTCCTGCGCGTTGATCAGGTGGTAGTAGAAGATGTCCTTGAGGGAGAGCAGCGCGTCCCAGGTCTGCTGCTTGAACACCTGGTAGCGCCGGCGGGCCAGCTTCTCGTCGAAGTCGGTCGCGCGCTCCTCGAGCAGCCGGCCGTGGCCGGTGCGGCGAACCTCCTCGTTGTGGGCGAGGACCTCGCGGCCGCGCTTGAGCTGGCGGGCGACGCTCTCCTTCTCGTCGACGAAGAGCACGATGATCTGGATGACCGGCTGGCGGAAGTGGATGGCCAGCGGGGTGCCGTAGTACTCGCGCCAAAGCTGGGTCATCTTCTCGTAAAGCATCTTGAGGCACTCGACCTGCACGGTGGTGCGGGGGAAGCCGTCGAGGATGACGCCGTCGCGGTATTCGGGCTTGAGCAGCTGCCGCAGGAGGACGGCGAGCACCTCGCGGTCGCCGATCATGTTGCCGGCGTCCTTGACCTTCTTCATCTCCGGCGTGTCGAGCAGCGAGCTCATCACGATCGGCTGGCAGGTGAGCCCGCGGGTCTTGGCGATGAAGGCGGTGTTGGTGCCCTTGCCCGCGCCGGGCGCACCGCCGAGCAGGATGATCTCCTTCGGGAAACGCAGATGCTGGCGGCCGAAGTGCGACTCGAGGTCGTCCCAGATGGGCTCAAAAATGATCCGTGCGTCCTTGATCTCCAGGTCGTTGGGCAGCGGCGGAGTGGTCGCGGCGGGCTTGGCGGGGTTTTCCGGGGTGGCGCTCATGCAGGAAAGCCGGCAGCCTAGGAGGCGGTCTCACCCCGACGCGACAAAATAGATGTGGTTAATCACCCTGACCTCCGTTTCTTTGGCTCCGGCTAATTGGCGCTAGTGGAGGACCTTATTGCATCGTACACCTCGGGGCCCGCGCTGCGCCGGCGGAGGGGGGGCGGGTCAGCCCTTGCGGGGCAGGGTTCGCGGGGCGGTCTCCATCTGGCCCCGGGTGACCCCGAGTTGGTTGATGAGCTTGAATTCCTTCCACAGGTCGGCGCCGCTGATCCGGCCGGCCAGCAGTTGCCGGTAGCGGTCGACGGTCGCGTGCACTGCGGCGGGATCTTCGTTGAGGAACTCGATGCGGAAAGAGCGGGCGCCGAGCGCGAGCAGGCGGCCGGCGTACTCCGCGCCGGTCTGGGCGCGGCTGTTGTAGACGGTGTTGCGGCAGCCGGCGTCGGCCTTGAGGGGGTGTTCGGCGCCGACGCGGTCGCGGAGGGCGACGCGGTGCCGGTCGCACGGCCGGCCGCAGTCGCGGTAATCCTTGCCGGTCGAGAGGAACGCGCAGAAGACGCAGTGCTCCATGTGAAACATCGGCATGTGCTGGTGGATCGTGATGTCGAACCAGCCGGCGGGCGCCTGGCGCAGGAGGACTTCGAGTTGCTGGATGTTGAGGTCGTACGACGCGGTCACCCGCTCGAGGCCGTGGCGCCGGATGAAGTGGTCGGCGGTGAGGGGGTTGGCGACGTTCAGCGAGAAGTCGCCGCGGCGGCGCCGGCCGGCGAACCACTGGAGGTGGTCGAAGTTGCGCACGAGATAGCCGTCGGCGTCGGAGGACAGCACCTGCCGCAGGATCCAGTCTTCGCCGGGCTTGAAGACGCGCGGGGCGGCGACCCAGACCGAGGCCGGCGCCGGCCCGGGGGGCGCGGCCGCCTGCAGCGCGCGAAACTGCTGCACGGCCTCCCGGTAGAGCTTGGGGTTCTCGAACTCGCAGTAAAGGGTGCGGGCGCCGGCGGACCACGCGGCCGCCAGCTGCGGGAGTTCGCGGATGACGGCGACGATCTCCGGCTCCGCGGCGGGCGCCGTCCCGCCGGAATCCCCCGCGCCGGCTTCCCCTGTGCGCGGCGCCAGCAGGCGCCAGCGGCGCGGGGCGGCGCGGAGGGCATCGAGGTCGGCGACGACCCGGCGGCGCAGCTCGTTCAGCTCCTTGACGGGCAGGATGACGTCGCCCTCCAGGCGGTTGGCGAGGGCGGCGAGGATGAAGGGCGTGCCGCCGAGCCGGCCGAGCTGGTCGGTCAGGCGCGCGGAGGTCAGCGGCTGCCGGTCGGCGCGGGCCAGCGGCACCGTGGACTCGGCGCGGGCGACGTGGCCGTCCTCGTCGCGGGCAAGGAGGGTCAGCGGTCCGCCGGCGTGGCCGTGCACCTCCAGGGTGAGCCCGCGCCGGAAGCGGACCTGGTCGCCCTCGTAGGTCTGGCGGATCCGCCGCTCGAGTTCGGGATCGCTGGTCTTCCACACGCGGTCGCCCGGCCGCACGCGGGAGAAGTCGACGTCGCCGCGCCCGAAGCGCAGGAGCGTCTCGTCGCCGCGCGCGTCGACAAAGTAGATGCGTCCGCCCTCCTCGCGTTCCTCAGGGCGTCCCGCGTCGAAGACGACGCCGTCGCCGGGTTTGGCGGGCCCCTCGAGCCGCAGGGTGACGCCGTCGGGGCCGACGCGCCCGACCTGGCCGAGGTAGACGCCGCGCTTGGTGCCGAACCGCGCATGGGCCAGTTCCTGGTTCTGGACGCCCCGGAACCAGCCCGGGTAGAGGCCGCGGGAAAAGGCCATCTGCAACTCGTACTGGGCGGCGGGGTCCGGCGCCGGGTCGGCCTGCCCGGCTTGTCCGGCGGCCATGGCCGCGTCCAGGGCCCGGCGGTACACGCGGGTGATGCTGGCCACGTATTCGGGGCTCTTCAGCCGGCCCTCGATCTTGAGCGAGGCCACGCCGGCCCGCACGAGGTCGGGCAGCACGGGCAAGCCCGCGAGGTCCTGGGGGCTGAGGAGGTAGCGCCGGTCGCCGAGCTCGACGGTCTGGCCGTCGGCCACCAGCTCATAGGGGAGGCGGCAGGCCTGCGCGCATTCACCGCGGTTCGCCGAGCGGCCGCCGAGCGACTCGCTGGTGAGGCACTGGCCGGAATAGGCCACGCACAGCGCGCCGTGGACAAAGACCTCGAGCGGCAGCGGCCGGACCGGCGTTGCCCCGGCCGCGGCGGCCCGCTGCGCGGCCTGGATGGCGGCGATTTCGGCCAGCGAGTTCTCGCGGGCGAGCACGACCAGGTCGGCCCCCAGCTCGCGGGCGAAGGCCACGCCGGCGGCGCTGGTGACGGTCATCTGGGTGGAGGTATGGATGGGGAAGTCCGGCGACAGGTCGCGGATGAGCCGGCAGACCCCGACGTCCTGGACAATGGCGGCGTCGACCCCGGCGGCGATGATGGAGCGGAGGTAGTCGGCCGCGTCCGCCAGCTCGTCGGCGAACACCAGGGTGTTGAAGGTCACGTAGCCCCGCACGCCGCGGCGGTGGAGGTAGTTCATCAGCCGGGGGAGGTCGGCGACGGTGAAGTTGCGGGCGCGCATCCGCGCGTTGAAGCGCTCGAGCCCGAAGTAGATGGCGTCGGCGCCGTTTTCGACCGCGGCCCGGGCGCATTCCCAGTCGCCGGCGGGCGCCAGCAGCTCCGGCCGCGCCAGGACGGCGGGCGGGGAGGCGGGAGCGAGGGCGGCGGCGGGTTCAGCCATGCCCGTGCTCTGTACACGGCCCGGCCGCGTCCGCAACTGCATACCGGGCGGCGCCGGGCTCAGGGCGCGGTCACTTGTGCCCGCCGCGGCGGATGATGTCCCAGGCGATCCAGAAGCCGAGCATGGCGGACAGGAGGAAGCCGACGATGCCCAGCGCGGGGTAGCCGAGGAAGTACGGCGGGATCCGGGTGGTCACGATCAGGGAGGAGCCGATGATCAGCGAGCCGATGATGACGCCGAGCGCGATGCGGTTTGAAGCGGTCCGGAGCGATTCGTCGATCCGCTCCAGGCCGCGGTGCTGGAAGTTGATGGTGAGGTTGTCGTACTCGAGCCGGCGGGCCAGCCGCCGCAGCTCGAGCGGCAGCTCCTGGAGTCCGAGGACCGCCTCGTGCAGGACTTCGCGCGTGCGGCGCAGCATGGTCCGCGGGTTGAGCCGTTCGCGGCGCAGCTCCAGCATGATGGGCTGCATCCGGCTGCGGAGGTCGAATTCCGGGTCGAGCGTGCGGCCGACCTCCTCGATGGAGAGGACGGCCTTGGCCATGAGGGAATAATCGCGGGAGAGCTTGATGCCGTTCTGGCCGAAGATGAACAGCAGCTTGAGCATGGCCCGGCCGAGCTGCTGCTGGTTGATGCTGAAGTTCAGCTCCTCGCGCAGCGTGAGGGTGATTTCCTTCTCCATGGCGCGCAGGTCGGGGCGCGCCTCCGGCGGGGCCAGGTCGGCCGCGATCTGCACGATGCGCTCCGCGTCCTGCTCGACGGCCGCCAGCCAGAGGTCGGCCAACGCGTAGCGCAGGCGGCGGGTGAGGTGGCCGGCGAGGCCCCAGTCGAGCAGGCACAGGCGGCCGTCGGGGGTCACGAGGACGTTGCCGGCGTGGGGGTCGGCGTGGAAAAAGCCGGAGAGCAGGACCTGCCGGACGAGCGACTGGGCGCCGTGGGTGGCGATCTCGCGGCGCTGGGCGAGCGGCAGCGGGCTGCGGCCGACGGGGTGGCCCTCGATGCGCTCCATCACGAGCACGCGCTCGCTGCTGTGCTCGGGATAGACCTTCGGCGCGAAAACCTGCTCCGGGTGCGGATTGAGGGTGTTGAAGTACTCCTGGTTGCGCGCTTCGTGGCGGAAATCGAGCTCGTAGAGCATGCCCCGGCGGGCCTCGTCGAGGGCCGCGGGCAAGTCGAACGGGCGGAGGGCGGCCACGTGCTTGTGGACCTGTGCCGCCAGCCAGGCGGCGAGGTCGAGGTCGATCTGGACGGTGCGCTGCACGTCGGGCCGCTGGATCTTGACGGCCACCGGCTGGCTGCCGGAGCGCAGGCGGGCGAAATAGACCTGGGCGAGCGAGGCGCTGGCGGCGGGTTCCTCGTCGAACGCGGAGAAGATCCGTTCGGGATCCGTGCCGAGGCCCTCGAGCAGGACCGGGCGCATCTCCGCAAAGGGCCGGGCCTGGACGTTGTTCTGCAGCTGGCGCAGCTCGAGCACGTAGGCGTGCGGGAGCAGGTCCGGGCGCATGGAGAGGATCTGTCCCAGCTTCACGAACGCGGGACCAAGCTCCTCCGCGGCGCGGCGCAGGCGCTCCTCCGTGCGGAGCGTCTCGGCGGGCCGCGGGATCATGCGTTCCCAGATCGTGCCGGGCAGCTCGATCTGGTTGAGCAGGTCCGCAAAGCCGTGACGGGCCAGGACCGTGATGATGTCCTTGGTGCGGCCCGCGTGGCTGAGCAGATTGAAGGCGCTCACGCTTTCCGCTTTTTCGGACGAGCGCGGCGTGCGGCCTTGGCGGCGGGACGGGCCCGCGCCTTGGAGCGGGCTTCAAGCTCGCGGAGGCGGGCCTCGAGGGACTGCAGGCGGGCCTGGGCCTCGCCGGCCGAGCGGGCGACCAGGTCGTTGACCCGCGCGCCGAGTTCCGCGCTCACGTTCTCGAACTCCTGTCGTCCGTCGCGGGCGATCTTTTCCGCCATGGCGCGCGCTTCGGTGGTGCTGACCTTGCCTTGGGCGACAAAGTCGCCGAGCGCGGCCTCGACCTTGTCCTTCGTGATGACCGCGGCTCCAACTCCTGCCAGGAGGGTCTTCTTGATTGCGTCGATCATAGTGGAAAAACCTAAACACAATGCTCCGGCCAAGGCAAACGCTGTCGACGGCCGGCGCGAGCGCCGCCCGGGATCAGGCCGCCGCCTCGGCCGGCGGCGGGGGCGGACGGCTCTCCTTGGCGGCGGGGGTCGCGACGTGCGGCGCGGCGGCCCGCAGCCCGAAAGCCAGGAGCACGGAAAGGGCGAAGAATCCGGCCGAGACGTAGCCCAGCGTCGGCAGGCCCAGGAGCTGGCCGGTGGGGCTGCGGCTGACGAAAAGGCCGGCGAGCAGGCTGGCCATGCCGCTGGAGGCCTGCTGGAGGGCGGAGTTAACGCTCATGAAACCGCCGCGGTAGCGGGCGTCCACGGCGTTGGTGATCATCGTCATCGCCGGCGCGAACCGACCCGACATCGTGACCATGAACAGCGCCATCATGAGCGCCGCCACGCCCAGGGGGGAGGGGCCGAGCCGGGTGATGATGAAGACGACCACGATCGCGCAGGCGGACATGATGGTCAGCAGCCGGAGCCGGTCCATGTGGTCGCTCAGCCAGCCGATGATGGGCGTGCTCACGGCGGTGGCCAGCCCGCCGCAGGCGTAGGCGAGGGGCAGCTGGGTGCTCTCATTGAGCCCGACGTTGGCGATGAACGACGGGGCGAGGAACGGCACGACGAGGCCGCCCGACATCACGAGCACCGCTCCCACCGCAAAGGCGCGCAGGTGGATGCCGTGCGAGAGGATTTCCTTCATCTGGCGGGCAGGGCGATGATTCTGCACCGCGGTGCTCAGGTGGGGCAGGGCGAACGCGGCGACGACCAGGTTGATCGCGGCGCAGCCCGCGAGCAGGAAGAAAGGGGCATGCCAGCCAAAGCGTCCGGCCAGAACCAGGCCGGTCGGGACACCGAGCACGGACGCTACCGGGAAGGCGGTCATCACAAAACTCATCGCCCGACCTCGACGCGAGGGCGGAATCACGTCGCCCACCATGGCGGAGACCATCGATCCCGCCAGCCCGCCGAAGGCCCCTGCCGCCAGCCGGGAAACCAGCAGCGCATTCTCCGTCGGCGCCAGCCCGCAGGCCAGAGTGGCCAGGGCAAATCCCGTGTAGAGAAAGAGCAGCGAACGCTTCCGGTCGAACCGGTCCAGGAAGAAGCCCCCGGCGAAGCCGCTCACCGCCGCCGCCAGGCCGTAGCTCGCCACCAAGTGGGTGAACTGGCTGGGCGAAATGTTAAATACCCGCATCAGCTGCCCACCCAGGGGCATCATGATCATGTAGTCGAGAATGTGGGTGAATTGCACCGCGCACAGCACGATCAGGGTGGTGATTTCGCGCCCCTTGGGCAGGGCGTGGTGCTGCGCTATCGCTGACATGAAAGCGGGGACGGTTTCACGAAAAGCCGGTCGGCGCAAGAAAAGCGGCGCATTGCGACAGTCCGCGAAATCAATCGCGCTCGCAACCTGCTGCAAGGCAAACGGAAGTGCTGCCGAAATCATCCCGGGCAACCGATTTTCGCAGCGGGAGTCCACAACGGGACCGAGGCTGCCTTCGCCTGAACAAAGAGGCGGAGTCAGTTTCTGGGCGGTTCGTGGGACGTGGGCGGAGGCGGGGTGGCGGCGAAGGGTGAAGGGCCCACGACGGCGCGGGCGGCCTCGACAAAGAGAGCCGCGCCCGGTCCGATCTGGCGGCGACGGTGGCGGGCGAGCGCGATCTCTCGGGACGGAGCCACGCC
Source organism: Opitutaceae bacterium (assembly GCA_016795545.1). Lineage (GTDB taxonomy): Bacteria > Verrucomicrobiota > Verrucomicrobiia > Opitutales > Opitutaceae > Lacunisphaera. The sequence goes on along the minus strand of JAEUGX010000015.1, from coordinate 25,548 downwards.
GGTGAACTTCCGGAAGACGAGTCCGGCCGGATCGGCGGCGCTGCGCGCGCTTTGGGGCAGCACGCTCACGCCAAGGCCCATCGACGTGAGACTCTTGACCGTGGCCAGCTGACCGCAGAGGTGGCCCACCCGAGGTTCAAAGTCCAGGTCCCCGGCGAAACGCTGGATCTGCCCCGCGAGCGTCGACGTGTCCCCGAGTTGAATGAAGGTTTCGTCGCGCAAGTCTCCGAATGTCACGCTTGGAGCCGTCGCAAGGCGGTGGGTCGCCGCGACAGCCAGCAGGAGGGGTTCCGCGTAGAGTTTTTCCACCCGCAAGCGCGGCTCGTTGAGCGGCAGTGAAAGCAGGGCCCAGTCGAGCCGACCGTCGAGCAGGGCCTCGATCAGGTCGCGACTGAAATCCTCGCGAGTCTGCAGATTGATCCTGATCTCGTTAGCCCGACAGTGGGCCAGCACTGCGGGAAGGAAAAAGGGGGCCACCGTCGGAATCGCACCCACCGACACCTTGGGACCCAGCAAGGGATCGCTCTTCAGCGCGCCGATGGTCTGGTCGGCCTCATGAAGCACCCTCCGTGCACCCTCGACCAAAAGCTTGCCTGATTCTGTCAGAACCACCTTGCGTCCAAGACGATGGAATAGCTTTTGCCCGAATTCCTCTTCCAGATTGAGGATCTGCTGGCTGAGCGAAGGTTGGGACACAAACACCCGCTGGGCCGCCTTGGTAAAATTACCTGTCTCCGCGACTGCCAAGAGGTAACGCAATTGGTAGATTTCCATAGTTATAAACTATGGAAAGTATAGAAACTAAGTATTTTGGCTATTGCAAGCTGTGTCGTATACTCCCGGCAGCAGCGCAAGAGCTGCCAAAGCAAAAACCAAACAAAGAACCAAATTTATGAAGACGAACAACATCAAGACCATCATCGCCTCCGTTGCTGTCAGCGCGCTCGCCCTCGTGGGCGTCGCCACCGTTGCGGTGAGCTACCTGCCCAACGTGGTCGCCTTCGGTTCTGTCGCGATCCTCGTCGCCCTGGCGACGGTTGATTATCGCGTCGGACCCAAGAGCTACAGCGTCCGATAAGCGCGGAATCCCGAATTTTTGGTCAGTAGATCATAGTAGTGTGTAACAGAGGCCGGGTTGAACACCCGGCCTCTTTTAATGTCTGCACCCGGAAGTGTGCAGACGAGATCGCCAACCCCCGTTCTTAGCCCGGGTTGGCCATTGGTCTGGCGAATTGGCCGCGCGTGGGTGACGACGTTGGGCCTCGGGATGCAGTCCCTTGTTTGGGGGTGTTAGACAAATCCTCCTTCCGGTGACGCTTTTTGGGAAATCATCCCCAACCGACTGCATGGAGGCGACGCATGAAGGGTGCGACACGTGGAGAAGCTGGCTCGAGGCCCATGGGCCGCAGCTGTTGCTGTGTGCCCGGCAGTGGACCCGTTCGCTGGCGGACGCGGAGGACGTGGTGCAGGAGGCGTTCGTGCGTTACTGGCGGCATCAGCGTCACCTTCCGGGGGACCCACGGGCGCTGCTGGTCACATCGATTCGACGCGCCGCGCTCGATCTGGCGCGCCGGGAGTCACGCCGGCAGATCCGGGAGCAAAGGGCCGGCGAGGACCAGGCCGGGGTGGATCCTTGGTTTGAGGCTTCCGCCTCCGACGCCGGGCGGCGCGAAGGGCTCGAGGCGGCGCTGCGGCATCTGCCTCCGGAGCAGCGTGAGGTGCTGGTGCTCAAGGTGTGGAACGAACTCACCTTCGAGCAGATTGCCGCCGCCCTGGAAATCTCCCCCCACACGGCCGCATCGCGTTACCGCTATGGTATCGCGGCGCTGCGCAAGGAGCTGAACCCCGTCTGCCATGGATGAGTCCTGCCCGGAACTGGAACACGAACTGAAGGCGCTGCGTCCGCAGCGGCTTTCCGCGCGCGCGGCGGACCGCATCGGGGCGGCGCTGGCCGCGGACGCTCCCCGGCGGGCGCCCTGGAGCGCCGCGACGAACCTGGCCTCGTGGCAATGGCTGGGCTGGCGCATCGGCGGGGCCGCCGCGGCCCTGGCTTTGCTGGCGGCGCTGGTCGCCGTGGCCCCGCCGCGGCGCGCCCCGTCCCGCGCCGCGGAGCCGGAGCCGGCCCTGCCTTACCGGCCGGTGGCGGCGACGAACGTGCTCTACGAACTCAAGGAGGAGGGGTATGTCGACGTCGGCGCCGCCACGCCGGCCCGGCAGGTGCGTTATCGCTACGTCGACACCTACACCTGGCGGAGCCCCCGAGGCAACGCGTCGCTGAAGTGGAGCGTGCCCCGCGACGAGATCCGGGTCGTGCCCGCGAGCTTGAACTGACCCGCCTGTATGGACCGCCTCCGTTCCTTCGCCTTTTTATTACCATGAAAACAACCCGCTATTGCCTCGCTTCAGCGCTTGCGCTGGCCGCCCTCGCCTCGACCGGCTGGGCGGAAAAGAAGGACGCGCTCATCCGGCGCCTCGACGGTGACGGACCGCGCCGCCTGATGTTCCACGGATCCGACGGACCAATGGAAAAGGAGAAGGTCACCTTTCTCGGCGTCGAGACCATGCCGGTCAGCCGCACGCTGGCCAGCCAAGTCGGCCTGCCGCGCGACACCGGGCTCGCGGTCACGCGCGTGCTGCCCGGCAGCCCGGCGGCGGAGGCGGTGAAGGAGGACGACGTGCTGACCAAGCTCGACGACCAGATCCTGGTGAACCAGGCGCAGCTGCGCGTGCTGATCCGGGCGCGGCAGGAAGGCGACGAGGTCGGGCTCACGCTGCTGCGCGGCGGCAAGGAAATGAAGGTGAAGGTGAAGCTCGGCGTGAACGAGTTGCCGAAGGTGGCCGACAACGTCCTTTTTCAGCGCGAGGGCGACGGCTTCATGCCGGCGCTGCCGCTGCCGGGGCTGGCGCCGGATGAGGCGCGGGACGTGCTGCGGATGATCGGCCGCGAGCGCGGCCGCTTCGTCGAGGGCCCGGGCGTGCGGATCCGCGCGCAGCCGGGCCAGGAGTTCACGATCGTCGACCTGCCCAGAAGCAACATCTCCTACGCGGATGACGCCGGTGCGATCGACATCCGCTCCGACGACCAGGAGCGCACGCTTACGGTGAAGGACGCCCAGGGCAAGGTGACCTTCGAGGGCCCGATTACCCGCGAGGAGCAGCGCGCCAAGCTGCCGCCCGAGGTGCGGCGGCGGCTGGAGGTGCTCGACGGCGCCGCGCTCAGCTTTGAGCCGGGCGAGGACTTTCAGCCCGAGGTCGTGCCGCTGCCGCCGGCCCGGACATCGATCCGCCACGTCCCGGCGGCGGAGGCCGCGCCGGCGCCCGGCCGGCCGTTTTGAGCCGGGCGGCGCCCGGCGCTAGCGGTTGTCGCCGTCCAGGACCCCCCCCAGCCCGCCCAGGATCGAGCCCTCCTCGCGTCCGCCGCGGCCGGTCTGCGGGGCGGCGGCGACGATGCGCCCGGCGAGCCGGCTGAAGGGCAGGGACTGCAGCCAGATCTTGCCCGGGCCGCGCAGCCGCGCGAAAAAGAGGCCCTCGCCGCCGAACAGCGCGGTCTTGATGCCGCCGACCAGTTCGATGTCGTAGTCGACCGACGGCTGGAGCGCGACCAGGCAGCCGGTGTCGACCCGCAGGGTTTCCCCGGGCTGGAGCTGCCGCTCGTAGAGGGTGCCGCTGGCGTGGAGGAACGCGAGCCCGTCGCCCTGCAGGCGCTGCATGATGAAACCCTCGCCGCCGAACAGGCCGGCGCCGAGGCGGCGCTGGAAGGCGATGCCGATGCTGACGCCCTTGGCGGCGCACAGGAAGGAGTTCTTCTGCGCGATGAGCTCGCCGCCCACCTCGCGCAGCTGCACCGGCAGGATCTTGCCGGGGTAGGGCGCGCCGAACGCCACCCGCCGGCGCGCCGCGGACGGGTTCATGAAGACGGTCATGAACAGGGATTCGCCGGTGAGCACGCGCTTGCCCGCCCCGAGGAGCGCGCCCATGAGCCCGCCGGCCTGCGCCGAGCCGTCGCCGAAGATGGTTTCCAGGACGACGCCGTCGTCCATGAACATCATCGCCCCGGCCTCGGCGACGACGGCCTCGTGCGGATCCAGCTCGATCTCGACGAACTGCATGTCGTCGCCCTTGATGTGATAGTCGATCAGGTGCATCGCATTCATGTGGGAATCAATACCCGCATCCTCGCACAAAAGTTGCGCCCGGGCCGGTTGAATCTGGCGCCGCTTTTCCAACCGCGCGCCTCAGCTGCGGACCGGCGGCAGCAAAAAACCCGCCCCTTGCGGAGCGGGTTTTTGACACACACACACTAACAAAGAACACACCGACACTAACAAATTCAGGACTTCGCGAGCCGGTTCGCGCCGCGGTCGAGGCCGTGCGCGGCGGAGGCCACCTCCGCCGGGAGGTTCGTGGTCGCCGGCGCGGCCACCGCCGGCTTCCGGGCCTGCTGGCGGAGCTCGGCGAGGCTGGCGTTGATCGCCTGCTCGACCAACTGCTGCCGGGACGCCTCGACCACGTAGGTGGGGAGGACGACGAGCTCGGGCTCGGCCTGGACGGCACGGGCGCCGCTGGCGATCACCGTGAAGAGCGTGAAGATAAAGAGGGATGACTTGTTCATGATGCGTAGCGTTGTTGCCCCACATACACGCAAGCGATGTGCCAAGTTACAGATGCATTCGCAAAGCGATGGTTTTCATCGAGAAGGGATATTATTTGCGTTATTGGGACTGCGCCGGGACCGGCCTGCTGGCGCGAAGATGGCATCGACGGTTCCCGAGAATGGGACGATGGCGATCCGGGGAAGGTGGGTGCGGCCGGGCAGGGGAAGCGCGCGGGGGCGAGGTGAATCGCCGGGGTGAAAACCGCCCGGAAACGGTCCCGCTCCAGAGGGAAGAGCGCGGGGGGATACGGGGACGGGACGGCGCTCAGGCCGGCGGCGGCGCGGTGGGCGATGACGGCTTGTCGGGAGGTAGCTCGGGCAGGCTTGTCGGCACGGTTGCGGGCGGCGGAGTGACGGGTTTGGGCGGCTCCTCCTCCATCACGCGGCGCACCTCCTCCTCGACGCCGCTGGCGGCCTTCTTGAATTCGCGCACGGACCTGCCGATACCCCGGGCCAGCTCCGGCAGGCGATTGGCCCCGAACAGGAGCAGCACGATAAACATGATCATCAGCAGCTCGGGGCCGCCGATGCCCTCAATGAATGCCCAGGGAGGAGTCATGGAGGAATCAGACGAATTCCGGCGGCAAAAGTAACGGCAAAAAACGGGGCCGTGCCGGCTATTTGACGATCTCGTACCGCGCCGCCATGCCGGCCAGGATGTGGTCGTTGACGTGGCAGTGGTAGAGCCAGATTCCCGGGTTGTCGGCCCGCATGTCGGCGACCTTCATGCTGGCGGGCAGGAGCTCGACGACGTCGGTGCGCCGACCCTCGTGCAGGACGGTGTTGCCGTGCCAGTGGGGGGTGTGGAGGTCGGTGTCGTCGCCGAGCGCGACCAGGTACCAGCGGACCCTTTCCCCGACCCGCATGCGCAGCATGGGCAGGTTGCCGAAGATGTAGCCGTTGATGCTGTGGAAGCGGTTGTGGTCCTCGGCGCCGTCAGAGGCGAGCAGTCCGGCGTTGCGGAGCGAGAACCGGCTGGCGGTCTCGTCGAAGTTCATAAAGAGCGTCACGAACTCGCGGTCGACATCCCGGGGCGAACCGTCCTCGCGGGCGGCCCCGTGCCGGGTGATGAGCAGGACGCCGACGAGGCCGGTGTTGACGTCCTGCGGGCTGTGGACGTGGGAGTGGTAGAGCCACACGATGGAGCTCGGGTCGCTGGGCCCCGGTCCGGCCCGGGTGGGGACCTGCCACCGGTAGGTGTAGTGATCGCCCGGGGCGATCGCGTCGTCGTCCTTGTCGGGATCCGTGGTGCCGTCGGGATAGCCCGCGCCCTCGTAGGCCTTGAGGTAATGGACGCCGTGCGCATGCAGGCTGACCGGGAAGGACGCGTGGTTCCGGAGCGTCACCTCGATGCGGTCGCCGACCTCGGCGCGGATAATCGGGCCCAGGATGCCGGCGTGCTCCCAGGCCGGGTCGCGGGGCTTGAGGGTCGTGAAGGTCTCGTCGGTGTATTCGCGGAAGACCACCTTCTTGAAGACCGGCGGACGGGAGTGCGGGCCGCGTTCCAGCCAGGGGGCGTCCTCGCCGCAGCACTGGAGATCGAGGAGGACATTGCCGGCGGGGGCGTAGTTCCAGTCCACCTCGTCGGCCGCGAGGAAATAGGTGCGGGTTTCGCCGGTGAGCGGTTCCGCATCCGCCGGCTCCGCGGCGGCGGCGAGGGGGGCGAACCCGACGAGGGCGAGGAGGAGGCACCGGCGCATGGCGGCTGGAGGGTGGGCTGGGCTCATGCGAAGGAGGCCATAAGCGCCCAGTCTCCCGCCCGGCGGACGGGCTGCAAGCGCGGAGTGGGCGTGGAGGACCGCGCTCAGGCGATCGTGATCTCGACGTAGAATTTCTGGGTCTGGCCGGGAGCCACCGTGTGCAGGCCGACGCGGTTTTCAGCGGAATTGGGCGGCCCCATCCAGGGCTCGATGCAGTAGTACGGGGCTTTTTCGTCCTGCGTCCAGGTCACGACCGCGAGGTCGCGCGAGTGGGTGTGCGCCATGCCGCTGCGGAAGCGCAGCTGGCTGCCGGTGGCGGTCTCGGTCACGACGAAGCGCTCGCGCTTGAGGCCGGTGTGGATCAGGTCGACGAGGTCCGGGTGGGCCAGCGATTCCCGGGCGCCGATCGCCGGTCCGGCCGAGAGCCCCCCGCGCTGGAGATCGTGGCGGAGGTGCTGCGTCGCGGTGGTCTCGAGCACGTAGTCCCGGCGCGTGCGGCCCGGGGACCACGGCAGGGTGAAGTAGAAGTGGTGTCCCGCGGACCAGGGCATCGGCTTGCGGCCGAGGTTGGTCAGTTGGAGCTCGACGAAGAGCCCCAGCGGGTCGAAGCGGTAGCTGACGACGAATTCATAGTCGAACGGGTAGGCGGCCTTGGCCGCGGCGTCGGGGACGAATTGCGCGGAGAATCCGCCTTCGTCGAGCCGCGTCGTGCGAAAGGCGCCCTGGCGCGCGAGTCCGTGGATCGGCATGGGCCGGCGGACGCCATCCTCGGCGCGCCAATGGTGGATTTCGCCCTGGTCGAACGAGCGGCCGCAGAACGGAAACAGGATCGGGTTGCCGCCGCGGACCTTCTCGATGCCGTCGAGGGTGTCGATCTCGGGCCAGTAGACGATGTCGCGGATGCTGCCGTCGCCCAGCGTCACGTTCCAGTTCATCAGCCGCGCGCCCTTTTCCGGCAGGGCCAGGAAGGAGGATGCGCCCACCTGCCACCGGAAGATCGTATGCCCGAGGTACGGGATTCGTTCCATGCATGATTGGTAAAGCAAAATGGCCGTCCCGTTCCAATACAAACTCCGCGAAATCGTCGGGGTCGATGCGCCGCGCGCTTGAATTAATTCTGAGGATTATAAGTTCGTCGCGCTTGCTTGTCGTTGGCGTCGAAGTAACATCCGGCGCAATGTCCAAGCTGGTTGCAGTCCTGATCGCCCTGCTTGCGCTGTGCCTCCCCGGCGCGGCTGCGGAGCCGGCGTCCGCGTCGGCAGTGGCGGCGCCGGCGCGCCGGGTGACGGTCTACGTGATTCCCGTGCGGGACGAGATCAGCCGCCCGATTTTTTACATCCTGCGCCGCGGACTCAAGGAGGCGATCGAGCAGAAGGCCGATGTCGTGCTCCTGCATATGAACACGCCGGGAGGCGCGCTGGACGTGACGTTCGACATCCTGGAGGCGCTGGAAAAGTTTCCGGGCCAAAAGCTGACCTTCGTCGACCGCGAGGCGATGTCGGCCGGCGCATTCATCTCGGCCGTGACCGACGAGATCTATTTCGCACCGAACGCCGTGATCGGCGCGGCGGCGCCTGTCCTGGCCACGGGCGGCGAGGTCGACAAGACGATGCGGCAGAAGATCGTCAGCTACCTCCGCGCCCGCATGCGGGCGGAGTCCGAGGGGAAGGGCTACCGCGGACAGGTGATCTCGGCGATGATTGACGAAGACTACGAGTTGAAGATCGGCGAGAAGGTGCTGAAGCCGAAGGGCGAGCTGCTTTCCCTGACGGCCACCGAGGCGCTGGAGCAGTTCGGCGACCCCCCGCGCGCGCTCCTCGGCGCGGGCAAGGCGACGGGAGTCGAGCAGCTGCTGACGGCCAAGTTCGGAGCCGGCAACTATGAGGTGCGGAATTTCCAGGTCACCTGGTCCGAGCGGCTGGCGCAATTCCTCAACTCGATCTCGCCGTTGCTGCTCGGCCTGGGCCTGCTGGCGATCTTCATTGAGTTCAAGACCCCGGGATTCGGGGTGTTCGGCATCGTCGGGATCGCGCTGCTGGGCATCGTCTTTCTGGGCAGCTATGTCGCGGGCTTCTCGGGCCACGAGCCGATCCTGGTCTTCGTCCTCGGCCTGCTGCTGGTGGTCGTGGAGCTGATCTTTTTCCCGGGGGCCTTCTTGATGGCGGTGTCGGGGCTGCTGCTCATGCTCGGTTCGCTCGTGTGGGCGATGGCCGACCTGTGGCCCGGCGAACCGGTTTCGGTGGCCTGGTCCGGCGACGCCTTCGTGGCGCCGCTCCGGAACCTGGGCCTGGGCCTGGCGCTGGCAGTCGGCCTTGGGATCGTGCTGGCGCGCTACCTGCCCAGCGGGTGGGTGTGGGACAAGATGGTGGTCGGCACCGCCATCGGGGGCGCGGCGCAGGTGGCCGGCCTGGCACCGGAGGCGGCCGCGGCGCTCCCGGGCATCATCGGCCGGACGGGGCTCGCGGTGACTGCGCTGCGGCCCAGCGGTCACGTGGAGGTGGACGGCCAGCGTTACGAGGCCACGGTGGAAGTGGGCACGGTCGATCGTGGCGAGACGGTCGTGGTCCGCGGCCGGTCGGATTTCGGCCTGGTGGTGGGGAGGGTGGACGCATGAACGCCATCATCATCCTTTTCATCGTCGGCTCCCTGCTGCTGGCCGCTGAGATCTTCCTGCCGGGCGCGGTGGCGGGCATCCTGGGCGGCGTGGCCCTGCTCGTGGGCAGCGTGCTCTCCTTCCAGCAGTTCGGGTTCGCCGGCGGCCTGGCCGCGATCGGTTCTGCGGCGATGCTGGTGGGCATCATGCTCTACCTCGAGCTCGTCGTCCTCCCGCGCACGGCGCTGGGGCGCAAGATGGTGGTCGAGGCGACGGTCGACGCCACCAGCCAGCCGCCGGTGGCGGAGCTGGAGGCGGTGATCAACCGCCCGGCGGAGGCGCTCACGCCCCTGGCGCCGAGCGGCTACGTGTCGGTCGACGGACGCCGTTTCGAGGCGGCCAGTCGCTCGGGCTTCATCGCCAAGGGCACGGCCCTGCGGGTCGTGGGCGTCGACAATTTCCGGCTCATCGTCACCACCACCTAGTCCTTTTATTTTTATGAACAACATCCCGCTGATCGTCCTCATCCCGCTCGCCGTCGTCGCCCTGGTCGTTGTCGGCGTATTCATCTCCTTCATTGGCGTCTGGCTGAAAGCCCGGCTGAACGGCGCGCCCGTGAGCGTGCTCAACCTGCTCGGCATGCGGCTGGGCGGCGTGCCCTACGGCTTGGTGGTGGACGCGCGCATCACGGCGGTCAAGGCCGGCATCCAGGTCACGACCGACAAGATTGCGGCGCACTACCTGGCGGGCGGCAACGTGGTCCCGACCGTGCAGGCGCTGGTGGCGGCGCAGAAGGCCGGCATCGTGCTGGACTGGGACCGCGCGTGCGCGATCGACCTGGCGACGAAAGGGTCGGGCAAGTCCGTGGTCGAGGCGGTGCGGACTTCAGTCGACCCGAAGGTCATCGACTGTCCGAACCCGGAAAGCGGCCGCACGACGATCGACGGCGTGGCCAAAGACGGCATCCAGGTGAAGGTGAAGGCGCGGGTCACGGTGCGCACGCACCTGGACCGTTTTGTCGGCGGCGCGAAGGAGGAGACGATCATTGCCCGTGTGGGCGAGGGCATCGTCTCCACCATCGGCACCTCGGAGAACTACAAGGTGGTGCTCGAGTCGCCGGACAGCATCTCCAAGACCGTGCTGGCGCGCGGCCTGGATGTGGGCACGGCGTTCGAGATCCTCTCGATCGACATCGCCGACGTGGACGTCGGCGAGAACGTCGGCGCCAAGCTGCAGGAGGCGCAGGCTGAGGCGAACAAGAGTATCGCGCAAGCGCAGGCGGAAATCCGCCGGGCGGCCGCGGTGGCGGTCGAGCAGGAGATGAAGGCCCGCGTGCAGGAGATGCAGGCCAAGGTGGTCGAGGCGCAGGCGCAGGTGCCGCAGGCGATGGCCGAAGCGTTCCGCCAGGGCCGGCTCGGCATCATGGATTATTATCGGATGGAGAACATCCAGTCGGACACGGCGATGCGCGGCTCGATTGCGCATCCGGAGGGGAAGAAGTGAGCCGGTTCCGGATGCCGGCCCCCGTGCAATCCCGATCGCTGACGACCCGCCCCACCCATGCAATGGATCTTTGATCACCTGCAGCTGCTGTTCGTCATCGCGGGCGCGGTGGCGTGGTGGCTTAACCAGCGCCGGCAGGCCGCCCAGGATGAGGACGAGGCGCCGCCGCCGCATCCGGAAGCGACTTTCGACGATCCCGAGCTGGCCGAGCGGACGCGGCGGATCCGCGAGGAGATCCAGCGCAAGATCGAGCAGCGGGCGAAAGGCTACACGCAGCCGCCGCCGCCGGTGCTGGCGCCGCCGGAGGCGGACGGTGAAGCGCCGCCGCCGGTGCGCGAGGTGGTGGTCGCGACGGCTCCGCGGGCAGCCTCCCGCGGCGAGATCCAACGCCAGGCGGAGGTGCTGGAGCAGCAGGCGGCCCTGGCGGAGCGGCTCCGCGAGGCCGAAGCCATGCGGACGGCGGCGCGCAAGCGCGCCGCGTTCGAGGCGGCGGCGGCCGGCGCAGCGGCGGAGGAGGCCCCGGCCGCCGTGTCGGCGAGCTGGTCGGAGGAAGTCCGGAACCCGGCGGCGATGCGTCGGGCCTTCCTGTTGCGCGAAGTGCTCGGTCCGCCCGTGGCGTTGCGGCGCTGAGCCGCGTCAGTCGAGTGCGAAGCGCCCGTAGCCCTCGAGGGGCACGGGGTAGCTTTTGCCGTTGACCTCCATGCGGAGGTTCTTGCCGGACTCGACGGTGATGAGGAGCTTGCCCTGCTTCTTGAAGGACTTGGTCTCGGCGCGCGCCATGGCGCCGTTGAACAGCACGGCGCCGTCGAGCTCCTGCACGACCTTGACGCGCGTCGCGTCGACGGCGGTGAGGGTGAGGGTCTGGACGGCCTCGGCCTGCACGGTCGTGCCGGCTGCGCCCGGCGCCGGCGCGGGCCGGGCGGGGGAGCGGGTGAAAAGCACGTTGATGAGCAGGATGATGATGACGATGAGCAGCAGGGCGCCGCCGCCGAGGAGCCCGAACTTCAGGAGGACCGCCTGGTCGGGGCCGGTTCGGCCGCCACTCGGCGCGCTTTCCGCCGGCTCGGGGCTGCGCGGGGCCTCGCCGAAGTCCACCCGACCGTAGTTTTCGCGGGTGTCGCGCCGCGCGGGCTTACCCTCGCGGCCGCCGAGCGAGTCGAACTCGCCGACGATGCGCTCGGGATCGAGCTCGAGGAAGCGCGCGTAGGAGCGGAGAAAACCGCGGAGGTAAAGCGGGGGAAGGTCGATGTCGAACGAGTTGGCCTCGAATTTCTGCAGATAATCGCCGCGAATCTTGGTGGTTTCCGCCGCCTCGCGGATGGAGATGCCCTTGCGCTTCCGGGCCTCCTCGAGCCTTTCGCCGATGGTCTGCATGGGGGAACTCAGTTAGGGAATCGGGAACGGGAAGTCACCACGAAAGAGGCGAATGACGTGAAAATCGCGGAGGCCCGGCCCGGTGCGGGCGTCCGCCGGCGAGCGTGATCAGGGCTGGTAGGTGTCGAGATCGACGAGGATCTCGCGCGGCGACGAGCCGTTCTCCGGCCCGACGATGCCCTTGTCTTCCATGAGGTCCATGATGCGCGCGGCGCGGTTGTAACCGATGCGGAGCCGGCGCTGCATCATCGAGGTCGAGGCGCGCTTGGTCGACTTGAGCACGTCGAGCGCCTGCTGGAAGAGCTCCTGGTCGTCCCCCATCTCCTCGTCGCCCTCGCCGTCGCCCTCCTCGCCGTCGTCCTCCTTGGCGGCGCGGTCGATCTGCTGCTGCACGGACTGGGCGTACTGGGGCGGGCCGTTGCGCTTGAGGAACTCGACGATTTCCTGGACCTCCTCGTCGGCGACGAACGCGCCCTGCGCGCGCACGAGCCGCGAGCTGCCCGGCGGCGAGAACAGCATGTCGCCGCGCCCGATGAGCGTGTCGGCGCCCTTCGTGTCGAGGATGGTGCGGGAGTCGACCTGCGAGGCGACCTGGAAGGCGATGCGCGAAGGGAGGTTGGCCTTGATGACGCCGGTGATGACGTTCACCGACGGGCGCTGGGTGGCGATGATGAGGTGGATGCCGGCGGCCCGGGCGAGCTGCGCGAGACGGGCGATGGAGGTCTCGATCTCGGCCGGCGCGATCATCATGAGGTCGGCGAGCTCGTCGATGATGGCGACGATGTAGGGCAGGCGGTCGGGGATCTCGACCTCGTCGGACACGCCGGCAAGTTCGGCCTGCTGTTCCGCCGGCGGGAACTCGTGCTTGGGGTCCTTCTTGCGGTTGTTGAAGCCGATGATGTTCCGGACATTCGCCTTGGCGAAGATCTGGTAGCGCTGCTCCATCTCGCCGAGGAGCCACTTGAGGGCGGCCGGCACCTTCTTCGGCTCGGTGACGACCGGGATGAGCATGTGCGGGAGCGTGTTGAAGATCTTCAGCTCGACCACTTTGGGGTCGACCATGATCAGGCGCACGTCCTTGGGGCTTTTCGAGTAGAGGATCGAGGCGACGATGGAGTTGATGCACACCGATTTGCCTGAGCCGGTGGCGCCGGCGATGAGCAGGTGGGGCATCTTGGTGAGGTCCGAGATGAGGGGCTTGCCGCTCACGTCCTTGCCGAGCGCGATGGGCAGCTCGGCCTTGGCGGTCACCCAGTCCTCGCTTTCCAGGATCTCGCGCATGCCGACCGGCGTCGATTTCTGGTTGGGCACCTCGACGCCGACGGCGGCCTTGCCCGGGATGGGCGCGAGGATGCGCACGGACTGGGCCCGCATGCCGAGGGCGATGTTCTTGTCGAGGCCGGAGATCTTTTCCACGCGCACGCCGGCGGCGGGCACGACCTCGTAGCGGGTGATCACGGGGCCGACGTGGATCTCGCCGAGGGTGACCTCGACGCCGAATTCGCCGAGGATGCGGAGGAGGTTCTCGGCGTTCTGACGGTGCTCCTCCTCGCTGTTGAAGGCGTCGGACTTCACCTGTTCGCGCAGGAGCTTCAGCGGGGGAAACTCGTAGTTCTTGTCGTCGCTCTGCGGCAGGTTGATCTTGGCCTTCCGGGTTTCCTCCGGCTTCACGATGTTGAGCTCGATCTTGCCCGCGGCCGCGCCGGATTCCTTCGGTTCCTTGGCTTCCTTGGGCGAGGCGGCGGACTCAGCCGGCTTGAGGGGCGGGCGGGTGACGCCCTTGGCGGCGGGCGTCTCCGCAGCGGGCTTGGGGAGGGGTGGGGTGGTGACGGACTTGGCGGGTTCGGCAAAGGGATCGTTCTGCTTCGGCACGACCATCTTTTTTGCCGGGCCGGGCGCGAGGGGAGGTGTGGTGACCGCCGCCGCCTTGCTCGGGGCGGGGGCGGCGGCCTTGGCGAGCGCGGCCTCCTCGCGCTGCTTCCGCCGTTCCTCGGCCAGCGCGGCTTTGAGGGCGGCGCGCTTCTGTCGCCATTCGGTGAAGTTGTGCAGCAGGCGGGCGATCTCGGCGGCGATGTCGCGCGTGAAGATGAAGAGCATGCCCACGCAGTAGACCGTACCCAGGATGAGGGCGGACCCGAACACGCCGAGGCTGTCCTTCAGGATCTCATGGTAGATGAACCGGCCCAGCGCTCCGCCCGGACCGGCGGTGTAGATGGCGGGGCTGGTGAAGGCCAGGTCCTGCATCGCCACCAGCGACGAGAGGGAGCCGATGCAGCACACCATGGCCACCAGGCGGGTGCTGGTCAGGCTGCGGGCGCTCCGCAGGTAGATGTAACTCATCCAGAACAGGAAGACCGGCACGAGCCAGGTCGAGGCTCCGATCAGGTGAAAAGACCACCAGGAAAATTCGGCCCCGATGACGCCGACCAGGTTGGGACTGGCGCTGGGCTTGACCGACACCTGCTGTTGGACGCCGTTGACCACCTCGTTGCGTCCGGCGACCTGGGTCATGATGCTCTGCTCTGGCTCGAAATCGAGGAGCGCAACCGACACCAGAACGCCAAAAGCCAGGCACGCGATGAAGGCGACCCAGTGCGGGCGATGGCGCGGCTCTTCGAACGACGGCGTGTCCTTGTCCTTTGGATTTGATCTCTCTGCTTTGGGCATTTGAGTCTGCGAACAGAATAGCAGGTCCATAGGGTCGGAGGGTCAATGGAAAATCCCCCGGTCGGGGCCTTGCGCAAATTCCTCACATCCAACGCATGCCAGCATTCCTTAAATTCAGGCCAATCTACCAGGAAAGGGTGTGGGGCGGGCGCAGGCTGGAGTCCTTTCTAGGCCGAAAGCTGCCGCAGGGCGGCCCGATTGGGGAGAGTTGGGAGATGGTGGATCGGCCCGCGGCGCAATCGGTGGTGGTGTCCGGGCAATGGGCCGGCCTGACGATGCGGGAACTGATCAAGGCGCATACGGAAGAGATCATGGGGCCGGGATGGCCGATGGACCGGCCGTTTCCGATCCTGGTGAAATGGCTGGATTGCCGAGACCGACTGAGCGTGCAGGTGCATCCGCCGGCGCAGGTCGCCGCCGGACTGGGGGGCGAACCCAAGACTGAGAACTGGTATTTTGCGGAGACGGACGAGGGAGCGGCGGTTTATGCGGGGCTCCGCCCCGGAACCACGAAGGCCTCGTTTGAGGCCGCCATTGCGGCCGGCACGGTAGACCGCTGTCTCGAGCGTCTGGCGGTGCGGGAGGGTGACTCTCTATTGATTTACAGCGGCACGATGCATGCCATCGACGCCGGCAACGTGATTCTCGAGATCCAGCAGAATTCGGACACAACCTACCGGGTGTACGACTGGGGGCGGGTGGGCCTCGATGGCAGGCCGCGGACGCTGCACGTGCGGCAATCGCTCGCCTGCCTGGAAGCGAACACCGCGCCCGCGCCCCGGCTGATCCGCGGCGACGCCGCCGGCGAGGTTCTGGCGCGCAGCCCGGAGTTCACGCTCCGGCGCCGCCGGCTCGGCCCAGGCGACCGGCTGGACTTCGCTGCCGGGCAGCAGCCCCGGATCCTTTCGGTCGTGGACGGCGCACTGACGGGAGAATCCGAGGTCAATAGAGGGGACAATGTCCTGCTGCCGCGGGCCGGCGCTTTTGGCTTCCGGACCACGCGGGGTGCGACGGTTCTGATCACGGAAGATTTTATCCCAACATGAAGATCGAGCATTTTATCCGACGACGGAACGCGGGCGGCATTGGTGTGAAGCTACTGCTTGTCCTGGCGGTGCTGGCGGCGGTGGTCGCCCTGCTCTGGGTGGCCCTGCTGCCCAGGGTGGTGACGTCAGCGATCCATTCGCGCACCGGCTTCAAGGTCCAGGTCGAGCGCCTATCCGTGAACCCCTTTACGGCGAACGTGGCGATCCGGGGCCTCCTGCTGCAAAACCCCGACGGCTGGCCCGAGCCGGCCTTCGTGGACTTGCGGGAGTTCCGGGCCAATGCGGAGCTGTTCTCGCTGTTCGGGGACCGTTTTGTGGCCGACGAGGTCGTGGTGGACGTCGCCAACCTGACCCTGGTGAAAAACGCCCAGGGAACGCTGAACGCCACCGCGTTCAACGACAGCCTCTCCGGTCAGGCGGAAGGCGAGCCGTCGTCGGGCGGCGGCAAAAGGAAGTTTCTGATCCGGCATCTGGTGCTGAAGTTCGACCAGATGGTTTTCATCGACCACACCGGCGCGCGGCCCGTCACGAAGGAGTATAATTTGAAGCTGAGCCGGGACCTGCGCGACGTCGACAGCGTGGCAAAGATCGTGAGTCCGTTCACCGGTTCGGCGCTCGGTCTGGTGAGCGACGCCCTGGGGCTGCCGTTCAAGGCCAGTCCGGACCTGATCAAGGACCTCACGGGCACGCTGCAGGATGCCGGCAAGAAGACCGGTGAAAAATTGAAGGGCCTGCTGGACTCGCTTGATAAGAAGAAGCCTTGAGGTATCGTGCTGGCTTCTCATGAGCGAAACTTCCGAGACTGAAACCAAAGAAACCCCTCCGGCCCCGTCCCCCGCGTCCGAGCTGGAGGCCCAGCTGGCCGCCGCCAAGCAGGAGGCGGCGGCAAATTATGACCGGTATGCGCGCGCGGTGGCGGACCTCGAGAATTTCCGGAAGCGCACGCTGCGCGAAAAGGAGGAGCTCCGGCTTTTTGCCGCTTCCGGGCTGATGGAGGACGTCATCCCCATCCTCGACAACCTGGCGCTCGGGCTCGCGGCGGCGCGGCAGCAGACCGAGGGCAAGGCGATCGTCGACGGGGTCGGGCTGGTGCTGGAGCAGTTCAAGAGCACGCTCGCCCGGCACGGCCTCAAAGAGCTGAATCCCGCGGGCGAGCAATTCGATCCCAACTTTCACGAGTGCATCTCTCACCAGCCGAGCCCGGACGTGGCGGAGGAGAAGGTGATGCAGGTCGTGCGGCCCGGTTATACCTTGAACGGCCGCCTGCTGCGCCCGGCGTCGGTCATCGTCTCCAGCGGCCCTGCGAAGGCCGCGGCAACCTGAGCGCGTCCCATGGCTACCGGACAGAAAGAGGATTATTACGAGCTGCTGGGCGCCGCGAAGAATGCGAGCGAGGAGGAGCTGAAGAAGGCCTATCGGAAGAAGGCGGTTCAGTACCACCCGGACAAGAATCCCGGCAACAAGCAGGCGGAGGAGATGTTCAAGAAAGTTTCCGAGGCCTACGAGGTCTTGAAGGATCCCGAGAAGCGGGCGGCCTACGACCGTTATGGCCACGCGGCCTTCCAGCAGGGCGCCGGGCCGCGGGGTGGCGGGGGCTTCAGCGGTGGAGCCGGCGGCGGTTTCCATGATCCGTTCGATATCTTCCGGGAAGTCTTCGGCCAGGGCGGCGGCGGCGGCGGAGCCGGAGGCATCTTCGAAGAATTTTTCGGCGGCGGCGGCAATGGAGGCGGCGCGGGCCGGGGTTCCGACCTGCGCTACGACCTGGAGATCACGCTCGAGGAGGCGGCGCACGGCGTCGAGAAGGAGATCTCCTTCCGCAAGCTCGGCGAGTGCGGGCATTGCGGCGGTTCGGGCGCCGAGCCGGGTTCGAAGCGTTCGACCTGTCCCACCTGTCGCGGCGCCGGTCAAGTCACCACCTCCCGCGGATTCTTCCACGTGCGGCAGGCGTGCCCGACCTGTCACGGCTCGGGCCAGCGCTTCGAGAAGACCTGCGCCAAGTGCGGCGGCCAGGGCCGGGTGAACGAGAACGCCAAGATCAACGTCCGGATTCCTCCGGGGGTCGACACCGGCAACAAGCTTCGTTCGGCCGGCAACGGCGAAGCTGGCGTGCAGGGCGGGGAGCCGGGCGACCTTTACATCGTCGTGCACGTGAAGGACCACGAGGTCTTCGAGCGGCAGGGCGACGACCTCTTCTGCGAGATCCCGATCAAGTTCACGCTGGCGACGTTGGGCGGGTCGATCGAGGTGCCGACGCTGCAGGGCAAGGCCAGCCTGAAGATTCCCGCCGGCACCCAGTCCGGCACCACGTTTCGGCTCAAGGGCCGTGGCATGCCGCACCTGCGCGGCAGCGCGCACGGGGACCAGCTGATCCGGGTGAAGGTCGATGTCCCGACCCATCTCACTGCCGAGCAGCGGAAAATCCTGGAGGAGTTTGCCCGCGTTAGCCACGACAGCGAGGAACCCATGGGCAAGGGATTCTTCGAGAAGGCCAAGAAGTTTTTCTGAGCGGGGCATGGCGCGGGGCCCCGGGCCATGCCGAATTGTGGTGGCGGGCAATTATCGGCGTGCAACGTCCGTGCTTTCCGCGTGCACTGCGGCGTCATGCGAGTCGTCATCCTAGGTTCCGGCCGGGGCAGCAATGCGGAGGCCGTGCTGCGCGCCCAGCAGCAGGGGCGCCTCGGCGCGGCGCAGGTGGTGCAGGTGTTTGCGGACAAGCCCGACGCCGGCATCCTGGCGGTCGCGGCGCGGTTCGGGGTGCCGGGGTTCTTTCTGGATCCGGCTCCTTTCAAGACCAAGTTGGAGGGGGAGGGGGAGGAACGTTATATCGCGGCGATCCAAGCAGCCGGCGCCGACCTCGTGGTACTCGCGGGATTCATGCGGGTCCTCAAGCCCCGGCTGCTGCAGGCTTTCGCGGGGCGGATCATCAATCTCCACCCGAGCCTGCTGCCCAGCTTTCCGGGGCTGGATGGCATCGGGCAGGCGTGGCGCCGGGGGGTGAAGATCACCGGCTGCACGGTGCACCAGGTGACCCTCGAGGTCGATGGCGGTCCGATCCTCGACCAGGCAGCGGTCCGGGTGGAGCCGGGCGACACCCTGGAGACGCTCGCTGCCCGGGTGCATGCGGCCGAACACCAGCTGCTGCCGGCGGTGATCGCCCGGCTGAGCCAAGGCGGCGTCTGACCATGGCGGTGTTCGAATTCAAGGCCGAGATCGCGCTCCCCGCGATCGGAGCGCTCGAGGAACGGCTCGCGGAACGCGAGGAGCAGCGTTTCATGGTGCTAGAGGACAAGCCTTCAGGGCGCGCGTGGCTTGCCGGCTATTTTGCGGCGCGGGAAGAGGCGTTGGACGCCTGGCGGGAGCTGGCGGCAGGGCTGGGGGTGGGAGTGGCGGTGGGGGAGACGGTTGTGCGTCAACTCCCCGACGAGGATTGGAAGGAAAGCTACAAGGTTCATTTCAAGGCGTGGAAATTCGGGCGTCTGAATTGGGTGCCGGTGTGGGAGCGCGGGACATTTGCGCCGCCGAGTGGGGAGGAGGTGCTTTGGCTGGATCCCGGGATGGCATTCGGCACTGGCAATCATGAGACCACCCGGCTCGTGGTGGAGCGGCTGGTGGCCATCGCGGCTCGCGAAGGAATTGGCGCGAGGGTGCTTGATGCCGGCTGCGGCTCGGGGATCCTGGCGCTCTCGGCGCTGAAACTGGGTTTCGCGGAGGTCGCCGGGTTCGACAACGATCCAGAAGCGGTTCGGATCAGTCGGGAAAATGCGGAGTTGAACGGTCTGTCGAGGCAGGCCGACTTTTTTGTCGGGGATCTGGATTCCGGCTTGGCCGGCGCGGAAGTGGGCGTGCTCCTCGCCAACATCCAGGCGGATGTACTCGGGCGATTTGCTTCCGGGCTGGTCAGGGCGGTGGCGCCCGGCGGACACCTGATCCTGAGCGGGATCCTGGGGCGAGAACTCGAGTCGGTGCGTGCGGCATTTGCGCCGCTGACGACGGGTTGGTCGGTCGAATCGCGCGAACTGGGCGAGTGGGCGGACCTGGCGTTTTGTCGGCCTCGGCTTGGTTGACGCGGCTAAAGCCGATCCCAGGGCGGATGCCGACGGCTTCCGGCCGGCTATTCGATCCGGACAAATTTATATCCCCCGTGGATCGAGCCCCAGACCTGGGTTCCGCGGGCGTTGAAGCCGCGTTCCCAGGTATATTGCTCGCGTTCGGCGAAGGCCGCTTCGGTCGTGGAATAGCGGGAGCCGTTGGTCGAGCTGGCGCATCCCTCGCCCCGGGTCGCCCCGCGGAAAACTCCGTCGGGTTGAAGTTCGAGAAACAGGGTGCACCCCTCCCGGGGCAAAAGGGCATCAGGTGTGACGCCGATGAAGAGATCCGGCTTCTTCCAGGCGCCGGTGATGCGGACCGGGTCGGGCGCCTGAAACAGCCGAACCTCGACCCTGCCGTCGGGCTGGGTGACGATTTGGTATAGGGTTTGCCGGAAGGGGTGATTGACGGCACCGGCGAGGGCCTGCTCCGAATAGAGCCACAGGCCGTCGGTGCGTTCGGGCCAGATTGGCGCCGTGTGAAGGATGAATTCGCGGAAATTCTGGTCGTACCTTGACTGCTCGGCGTTGCTGAACGTTCCCGTCATGTAGCGAGCCAGTTTCGCCCCCGGATCGGCACTCGACTCGGCGGCGTGAGCGGTGAGGAAGATCAATCCAAGAGCTAGGCAGCAGAGAAGACGCATGTGGCTAGAGAAAACGCCAGACACCATGGAGCAGGGTGATGTTTCCTAGACACCAAAGCGACCAGAACCAACGGCCGGATGGGAGAAGCAGATTGAATGCGATGGTCATCGGCAGGACTGCCCGGCAGGCCGCCCAATACCCCGACCAGACCCATGCGCTTAGAAAAAGCATCAGGATGGAGTATGCGGCTCCAATGCGCCACCAAGGCAGCGAGAGACCGGGGTTTCGCCATAGCACGACTAATTGCAGCCCAAGACTGATGGGCCCCAGCAACCCGAAGGTATGTCGGCTGTCGTAATTCCCTGTCCAAAGCTGGGCGACAGAATATTGGAGATGTGCGGTGAGCCCTGCCAGAGGCCATGAAAAATTTCCCAAGCTATAGGTAGCAAAGGTGTCACCAAAGCGTTGGCCAACATACATCGACCAGACGGCCAGAGGCAGGGCGCCGAGAGTCAGGACGAACATGGCGCGAGGTCGGGTGGTTTTGCCGCCGAGGGCATCCAATTGCAATGCCATGGCGCCGAGCAAGTTAGTTTCCTTGGTCAAACTGCCCAGAGCGGTCCAGGCGGTCGTGGGAGCCTGTGCTTTCCTGGAATGCGCCCGTACTGCGAGCATGAGCAGAACCAAAGCCGGGAGATCGACCAGCGACTGGCGCACGCTGTCGAGTGTACCTAGGCTGAATAGACACGCGGACCATCGGGCAAAGGATATCCAGGTCGTGGTGCCAATCTCGGACCATAGCAGCCATGCGAAGACAAACCACGCCAGCACATTGAGCAGTGCATAGGCCTGCAGGATCCACCAAGGGCGACCGAGACCGATGGCCGCGGCGGCTGCAGGCGCGAGAATGCGCCGGGCCCTATAACTCGGAGCATCCAACACCTGGCTTAACTCTGGCGAGCTAAGGGAAGGATCGACCGCGATTTGAGCGTAAAATTGTCCATCATAGCCGTTGGAATCAGCCACTGTGGCGATGGGCAGGCCCTTAAGAACATCGAGACGGGTTTCGGTGCGCAGCGCGCCGAAGCGCAAGAGGCTGGTGAAGCCGGTTTCTGGGTCGAATTTTGCGGCCACCATGGTCGCAAAGAGTAACAGGCAGATGAGATACGGCAGACGGCTCACGGCGAATTGACCAAAGAAAATAACCGCGATGGGCAGGCATCGCGGTTATGCTTGGATCGAGGCGGGATGGGTTCCGGGATCAGAAGAGATCGGTCGGGGTCCGAGACATGAAGTCTTCCATATAGGCCGTTGTGGCCTTGCCGTCGATGAACACCGGGTCGCTCATGATAGCTTTGTGTAGAGGAATGGTGGTCTTGATGCCGCGGATCAGGTATTCGCTGAGGGCACGGTAGGAGCGCTGGAGCGCGACTTTGCGCGTCGAACCATAGCAGATCAGCTTGCCGATCATGCTGTCGTAATAGGGAGGGATGGTGTAGCCGCTATAGACGTGAGAGTCGACACGGACACCGTGGCCACCGGGTGCGTAATACAGGCTGATAGTGCCGGGTGAGGGAGCAAAATTACGGGCAGGATCCTCGGCATTGATTCGGCATTCGATAGCATGTTTCTCGAATTTGATATCTCCCTGGTCAAAGCCCAGTTTTTCGCCGTTCGCTACGTGTATCTGCTGTTTGATCAGGTCGATACCGGTCACCTCTTCCGTGACCGGATGTTCCACCTGGATCCGAGTGTTCATCTCAATGAAGTAGAAATTGCCCTTGGCATCGACCAGGAACTCGATGGTGCCGGCGTTCTGGTATTCTGCCGCTTCGGCGGCCTTTATCGCCGCTTTGCCCATCTTCTTGCGCAGGTCGGATGTCAGGAAGGGGGAGGGTGATTCCTCAATGAGCTTTTGGTGCCGGCGCTGGACAGAGCAATCACGCTCGCCGAGGTGAAGGACCTTGCCATGGCTATCGGCCAGGATCTGGAACTCAATGTGGCGAGGCTTCTCGATGTATTTCTCGATGTAGACCGCGCCGTTGCCAAACGCCTTCTCCGCTTCATTGCGGGCTACGTGAAATTCTTTGGCAAAGGAGACGTCGTTGTGTGCGATGCGCATCCCGCGACCCCCGCCCCCTGCCACGGCTTTGATGATGACCGGATACCCGATCTTTCTGGCCACCTTTACCGCCTCGGCTTCGTTGTCGATTGGGCCGTCCGAGCCAGGTACCGTCGAAACACCTGCTTTCCGGACCGTCTCCTTGGCGACAGCTTTGTCGCCCATAATACGGATGCTCTTAGACTTAGGGCCAATGAACTTGATATTACAGGACTCGCATTGCTCAGCGAATTTTGCGTTTTCTGAGAGAAAGCCGTAGCCGGGATGGATGGCATCTACATCGGCGATCTCGGCTGCGCTAATGATTCGGTCGGCTCTGAGGTAGCTATCAGAGCTTTTGGGTCCACCGATGCAAATAGCTTCGTCTGCTAATTGAACGTGCAATGATTGGACATCGGCTTCGGAGTAGACCGCCAGAGTCTTGATTCCCAGTTCGCGACAGGCCCGGATGATGCGCAGTGCGATTTCACCGCGATTAGCGATGAGGATCTTTTGTATCATGCTGATATATAAAAATTAAGCCGGACATTAGCTGCCCGGCTTGGGTGGAGCTCAATTAGTTGAGCTTCACTTTGAACAAGCGCTGTCCGTACTCGACGGGCTGGCCGTTCTCGACAAGGACCTCCACGACCAATCCTTTGACCTCGGCCTGGATTTCATTCATGATTTTCATGGCCTCGATGATACAGACCACAGTCTTCTCATCGACTTTAGCATTC
>JAEUGX010000100.1 GCA_016795545.1 Opitutaceae bacterium | reverse complement strand
CGGTAGTAGTCGCGCACCGGGCGGGCGTTGCGGCTCAGGAGCGAATAGAGACGCTTCTGCCAGTGCCACAGCTTGGTGTCGCCGCCGGTGATGATCATCTCCCGATTGAAGTAATACGTCGCCTCGGTGAGCTTCACCGGCACGTTGGCGTCCCGCACCTGCTCCATGAGCGCGGTAACGTCGGGCGATTCCATGTACCCGTAGCGGGCCACCACGCGCCAGATGCCCTGGCCGATTTCGGTGATGGTCAGGCGTTCCCCGTCGGGGACCGCGGGAACCTCCTCCGTGACCACGCTCAGGAGGACGACGGTCTCGTGGTGGACCTTGTTGGCCTTGACGTGATGCAGCAGCACCAGCGGCGTGCCGCGCGGCACGCCCGCCATGAAGACGGCGGTGCCGCGCACGCGGGTCACCCGGTCGCTGGAGGCGATGTTGCACAGCTCATCCTCCGTGATCTCGTTGGCGTAGATCCGGCGGAAGATCTCGTCCTTGCCCTTCTTCCAGGTGTGCATGACGGCGAGGATCAGCGTCGCAACCAGCAGGGGGAACCAGCCGCCGTCGATGATCTTGTGCAGGTTCGAGTAGAAGAGGGCGCTGTCAAAGATCAGGAAGAGGGCGGTCAGGCTGGCGGCGCCGAGCAGTGGCCAGCGCCAGCGCTGCCGGATGACGCTGTAGAATGCGATGGTGGTCACGACCATCGTGCCGGTGACGGCGATGCCGTAGGCGGCGGCGAGATTGTCGCTCGAGCGGAACGTCAGCACGATCCAGATCGAGCCCACGGCCAGCAGCCAGTTCACCAACGGCAGGTAGATCTGCCCGGACTGATCGGGGTTGGTGTAGTTGACCTGCAGGCGGGGAAAGTAGCCCAGCTGAATCGCCTGGCGCGTGAGGGAGAAGGTGCCGGAGATCATGGCCTGGCTGGCGATGACGGCGGCAACCACCGAGAGCCCGGTCAGGACGAGGCGGGCCGACCCTTCCGGCACGAGCGCGAAGAATGGGTTGGTGGTGTCGTTGGGGTGGGCCAGCGCCCAGGCGCCTTGGCCGAAATAGTTCAGCACGAGCCCGGGAAAAGCCCCGAAATACCAGGCGCGGGCGATGTGCTTGCGGCCGAAGTGACCCATGTCGGCATACAGCGCCTCGGCGCCGGTGATCGCCAGGACCACCGCGCCAAGCAGCGCGGTCGCGTTGGCCGGGTGATTGATCAGCAGCCGCAGGCCGTGCAGGGGGTTCAGGGCGGCAAAGACGGCAGGCGTCTGCATGATGTGCCAGATCCCGAGTCCCCCGAGGGTCAGGAACCACAGGACCATGGCCGGACCGAAAATTCTGCCGATCACCTTGGTGCCGCGGTGCTGGACCGTGAAAAGCAGGCCCAGGATCACGCAGGATATCACCGGCACGTGATGCTCCAGCTCCGGATTGAAGCTGCCGAGCCCCTCGGCCGCGCCGAGCACGGAAATGGCCGGCGTGATGACTCCGTCGCCATAAAGGAGCGCCGCCCCGAACAGGATCAGGATGATCAGCCACCCGGGACTGCGGGCGGCGCTGCGCGCGCCGTGGCTGAGGGCCAGCAGCGCGAAGATGCCGCCTTCGCCGCGGTTGTCCGCCCGCATGACGAACATGAGGTACTTGAAGGTCACTTCGAACATCAGCGCCCAGAACACCAGCGAAAGCGCGCCCAGGATGCCGGCCGCCTGCTCGGTCGGCGGCAACGCCTGGAGGCATTCGCGCAGCGCATAAAGCGGGCTGGTGCCGATGTCGCCAAAGACGACACCCAGGGCCCCGAAAGTAAGTCCTGCACTGGCCGCGGTGCTGACCTTTTGGCCGCTTGGTTGCATGTGAAGCGGTCATTCTCCGGCAGCCGGCCCACACTCCAAGCAGTTTTACGCGCTTTCCGGAAACAGCTTGACGACCGCGGATGCAAGGCCGAGGGGGAGCATGTCGCTAAAAGTGTTGCGGCCCAATAGGTTTTGCCCAACATGCGAGGCATGTCCACCCCTTGGAAATCCGTTCGCAAGTTCGACGATATTATCTACGAGAAGGCGGCCGGCATGGCCCGGATCACGATCAACCGGCCGGAGAAGCGAAACGCCTTCCGTCCGCAAACGGTGGCGGAAATGCATGAGGCGCTCCTTGATGCGCGCGAAGACCAAAAGGTCGGCGTGGTGTTCCTGACCGGGGCGGGTCCGGCCAAGGATGGGAAATACGCGTTCTGCGCCGGCGGCGACCAGTCGGTCCGCGGTCACGGCGGCTACATCGACAGCCAGGGAGTGCCGCGGCTCAACGTCCTGGAGGTGCAGAAGCTCATTCGCTCGATGCCCAAGGTGGTGATCGCCCTGGTGGCCGGTTATGCGATCGGCGGCGGCCATGTGCTGCACGTGATGTGCGACCTGACCATCGCGGCCGACAACGCCGTTTTCGGCCAGGTCGGGCCAAAGATGGGAAGCTTCGACGGGGGATTCGGCTCGAGCTACCTCGCGCGGATGGTGGGACAAAAGAAGGCGCGCGAGATCTGGTTCCTGTGCCGGCAGTACACCGCGGCGGAGGCCCTGGAGATGGGCCTGGTGAACAAGGTCGTTCCCGTGGCCGACCTCGAGCGCGAGGGGGTCGCGTGGGCGCAGGAGATTCTGCAGCGGAGCCCCCTGGCGATCCGCTGCCTCAAGGCCGCGTTCAACGCCGAACTCGACGGCCAGAGCGGCATCCAGGAACTCGCCGGCAACGCCACCATGCTCTATTACATGACCGAGGAAGCGAAGGAGTTCATGACGGCCCAGAAGGAAAAGCGGAAGCCGCGGGCCGAACTGTTTCCCTGGCTGCCCTAGACTAGCCGTTGTGCTGCGCCGGGCTGGCGGCGGCCCAGACCACCAGCCAGCCGCTCTCTTTGTCGACGTAAACGAGCGTGGAGGCGTTGGCGTCGCCGGCCTCGACGAAATCTGCCTGGGCGACCTCTGCGGACGCCGGCAGGGGCAGGAGCGGCTGGGCCCAGGAGCCGAGGTAAGCGAGGGTAATGGCGGCGGCGGCGGCCAGGGAGGCGCCGAACCACACCACCGGGGCAAGACGCCGGCGCCGGACGACTTTCGCCTGGCCCGGCAGCCGGGCCTGCAGGCGGCGCCACTCCTCCGCCGGGTCCGGGATCGGCACCCTGGCGGCGTCGGTGACAAACTCCGCGAGGGCCTCCCGCAAGGATCGCTGCTGCTCGCGGCATGCCGCGCAGCCCGCCAGGTGCTCCGTCAAGGCGGCCTGCTGCGGCGGGCTGATCCGGCCGTCGTTTTCCGCCAGCAGCAGGTCCCCAATGTCGCGGCAGTTCATGATCCAGGCAGGCGGCGTTCAGCATTCACCGGCGATGACCATAACCGTAGCCGATCTCCCGGTCGCGGTGATCCCGGCCATACGAAACCCACACCCGGTCGGTGCGGCATTCGTAGTGACCCGGGATGTAGCGGCGGTAGATCCGGCCATGCCGTCCGCGTTCCTCGACGTGGTAGCCGGGCACCCAGACGCGCACGGACACTTCCTTCCAGTAGCCGCTGGGGCGGGAGTGATTGACTACGACGGTTGTGTGCCGATCTCCATAGCCGTCATGGCGGCCGTCGCTCAGGACCGAACCGACGATCAGGCCACCGACGAATCCGCCGACCGCGGCCCACTCCTTGTCGCCGGCGAGGGCGGGCTTGGGAGTGAGCGAAACGGCAGTCGCGGCGACCAGGGCAAGGGCGATGATTTTCGTTTTCATATGTCCTCCAGGGTTGGGTTTGCCTGTGAGACGTAGGCCGCGCGGGCTTTATTCACTAAAATCGCCACTGCGTTCGTTTGCTCTCAAAACGCTGATAATGAGATCCTAACGATGCGCTTCGGGGCGATCTGGCGGCGCTTTGCGCTTCATTCCTTAAATGAAGGCGGGGAAATTCAGCGTCCGATCACAATCACCGCGTAGACCTCGTCCTCGCGTCCGGTCGACGGTCCCCCGAGCACGGCGGGCACGCCGGGGCGAAGCACGAGGCCGGTGTTCATGAAGGTGCGGCCTTCGCCGATCCAGCGGACCTTGACGTGGAGGGAGCGTCCATCGGAGCGCTCGGCTTCGACCTCGAGGTGGTGTCCGCGGCCGAGGGAGACGTCGCCGCTGCCGGGCACGGCTACGGAAGCGGACCCCTGGCCGACGAAGCGGTAGCTCTGGAAGCGCAGGATCCGGCGCAGTGTGGGTTCGTAGGCGGAGAGCCGCCGGTCGGATTCGCCCTGCTCGTTGGAGGCGGTCAGTAGGATCGCCTGCACCGACGCGCGGTCGGCGGCGGAGAGCGACGGCACCAGCAGTACGGCGAGGGAAACCAGCAGGAGGGTGGAGCGGAGGAGTTTCATGGGCGGTCCTTCAGTTTTTGCGCCAGGAGGCGGCGCGCGTGGTGGAGTCGGGACATGACGGTGCCGGTCGGGATCGAGGCGGCCTGGGCGATTTCCTCATATGAAAGCCCCTCCAACTCGCGCAAGGCAAGCACGGCGCGGAGCTTCGGCGGCAGGGAATCGAGCACGCGCCGCAGCCGGCCGGTGCGTTCCGACGCTTCCGCGCTTTCGCGGGCGTCGTCGGTTGCGGCGGACTCGGGCGCGGCCGCTACGGTGTCGGGGTCGCTGCCGAACGGCAGGAAGCGGTCGAACCAGCGGCGCCGGCGCCGCAGCTGATCGAGCGCGCGACGGGTGGCGATGGGATGCAGCCAGGTGGTGAAGCGCGACCCGCCGCGGAAACGGGGAAGTTCGCGCCAGACCGTGAGCCATATTTCCTGGCAGACATCGCGGGCGTCGGCCTCGTGCCGCAGGATCGCGTACACCAGCCGGAAGGTGCGCTCGTAGTGGGCGCGCATGATCGCACCGAAAGCGGCTTCGTCGCCCGCCTGCGCCCGGTGCAGCAGTTCGGGATCAAGGTCCGGCGGTGGCGGCTCGGGGGCGGGCACGGGGAGCTAATGACACGGGTTGCCGGCCAAGGTTACATCGGCGTCGCTGGCCGTCAGTCGAACACGGCCTGCGCCTCCATGGGCAGGTCGAGATGGAGGTGGCTGCGATTGAGCGGCTCGCCGGCGGGATCCTCGGACGTGAATCCATAGGCCTCGCCCATTGCCACATGGGGAGCGGCATTTTCATCCAGCAGCGGGTGATGGAAGAGGCGGCCGCCGGTCCGCCACGTGCGCGGGGCGCGGGGCGGGGGGCGACGCTCGCAAGCGGGCACCAGCGCCACCTCGCCGAGCCGGCGGGCGCCGGCGTCGGTGTCGAGCAGCCTCCGCAGCCAGTCGCGCCCTGTGCGCGCATCCGCCCGGACGACGGCGCCGCGGCGGAACTCGAGCGTGATCCGGTCCATGACGACGCCGCCGTGGACGACGGGGCGCGCCACCGCGAGGGTGCCCTCGGCGGAGCGGCAATCAGGCGCGGTGAAAACCTCGGCGGTCGGCAGGTTGGCCACGAACGGGCTGCCGGAACGTGTGTGCAGCCGGGCGGTGCACCAGCGGTGCCGCGGCGGCAGGCTCAGGGTGAGTTCCGTGCCGGGGCCGGTCAGGGTGACTCGCCGGAACCGGCGGGCATTGAGCTCGGCGCACCTGGCTCCGAGCTCGGCCAAAGCGGACT
>JAEUGX010000093.1 GCA_016795545.1 Opitutaceae bacterium | reverse complement strand
CCGCGCTGACAGGCATAGCAGCCGAGGTTGAACTGGATCGTGGCGTCGGCCGGGTGCAGCGCCTCGGCCTCCCGCAGGATCTCCTCGGCCGCGGCGAGCGTATCGGCCCGCCGCGTGGCGTAGGCCCACGTGATCCAGAGGCCAGGTTCGCCGGGCTGTTCCCGCACCAGCCGGCCGGCGAGGGCGGACACGGCGGGCCACTTTTCCTGCTCGTGCAGGGCGGCGAGCCGGAGCGTTTCGACTTCCAGCGACGACGCATCCGGACCTTCGATACGGGCGAGCTCCGCCTCCGCCTCGGCCGCCATGCCGAGCGCAAGGTAGCCTTGCGCGTGGCGGATGCGGCGTTGGGGAAGCATGGATGCGGGGAGTTGAGAGCTGAGAGTTGAGAGACCGAGCCGGTGCAGGGTGGAGCGAACGTCCGATGGATCGATCTCTCAACTCTCAACCCTCAACTCTCAACTCGGTACGTCCCCCCTTCACGCCGCGGGCGGCTTGCCGTGGTGCACGGCGTGCGCGGCGTAGGCGGCCGTGTCGGCGAGCATGGCGTCGATCGTGGCGGCGAGGGGCTCCAGGCGCACGAGGCCGGAAAAGACGGCTTTGTCGCCGATCGCATCCGTGAGCACGAACGCGGGCCGCTGGTTGATCTGGTGGGCGTGAAACGCCGCGGTGCTGGCGTCGACCCGCGCGCGCACCGCCTTGGACTCGGCGGCGGTACGGAGCTTCTTCGCGTTGAGCCGGCGCCCGCCGGCCGCGACGGCGACGTTCACCGCGGTGGCCAGGTCGCCGACCCTTTTCCCCTCGCGCAGGGCGGCGCGCGCGAGCGCGAGCCGGATCTCGTCGCCGTCAAAACCAAAGTCGCGCGCCGCCTCGGCCACGAGATTCGGCGCCTCGTAGTGTCCGTTCCGCGCCGGTTCGATCCAGCCCGAGTCCAGCATGAACGGGGAATGCATCACCGTGCCGCCGCTGCGCCGGTAGAACCAGTCGCACTGCGCCGGGGACGTCGGGAAATCGCCCGGGTTCATCAGCGCGATCTTCCACTCGAACTCGGCGCGGCCGGCGTAGCGCGCCTTCAACTCGGCCCAGACCGGCTCCACCCAATGACACCAGGACGACAGGATCTCGAGGTAGTACGTGACTTTCATGGCCCCACCCTCGCCGGCCCGCCGGCGGGCGTCAACGCCCGGGCCCGTCACCCCGGCGGCACAGGGACCGCCGCGGGCGGCCGGCACAACCGGCCCCGCGCGCGCGCCGGCTTCAGCCGCGCTGCTTCCTCAGGATGCGCCAGGCCGCCTCGAGCACGCTGGCGGGCCCGAGGTAGTCGTCGCCGCGGAAGCTGTCGGCCAGCACGCGGCCCTCGGCATCGATCAGAACCAGGCAGGGGATGCCCGGGCCGGCCAGCCGGTCGATGGCCGGCACCTTCTCGGCCTGGCCGTGCCGCAGCGCGGGCCAGGGCATGGCCTCCTCCCGCATGTAGTCGAGCATGGCGGCCGGCGAACGGTCGCGGCTGACCAGCACCAGCTCGAACTCGGGGAATTCCGCGCGCAGGCGCCGGTAGTGGTCGAGCAGTTGCGGCGCGAACGCCCGGCACGGCGGGCACCAGCCGGCGGAGAACATGACGCCGTAGTACTTGACCCCGCCGAGCTGACCGGCGTCGAACGGCTTGAGGGTGCCGCTGTCGAGCCGCACGAGCCGGCCCGCCAGCAGCTTCTGCACCGGCGACGCCTGGCCCGCCCAGGCGGGCGGCGCGGTCGCGACCGGCGCGGCCGGGGCCGGCGCCGCCCGCGCGGCCCGCGCCTTCTCGACGGCGCCGTCGAGCAGCTGCTTCATCGCCGCGGATTGGGCCGCGGACTCCCGCTGCCCGTCCGTGGCGTGTTCCGGGTGCGCCCGGCCCACCTGCGCCAGCAGGTCGGTCTTGTCCAGCGGCACCAGCACGAGCGCGTCCGTGGTGCGGCCGGTGACCCCCTCGGCGGACACTCCCGCCACCACGAGAGTCTTGCCCGCGCCCAGCAGGCGGATGCCCGCGGGCTTGCCGTCCTTGAGCACGGTGGCCTTGGCGCTCGCGGTGAGGGTGACCTGCGCGGGCCACAGTTCGGGCTGCCGCGCGAGCTCCTCCACGGTGAGTGCGGCGCGCCCGGTCACGGACGCGGCCAGCAGGAGCAGGGTCAACCAAAGGCGGGAGCGACGGTTCATGGCGGGAGCGGCGGGGCCGTTTCCGCCCACCCTGACGGATCCGGGGGCCGGCGTCATCTGCAAAACGCCGCCGGCCGCCGCAAACACGCTTGCCACCCCGCGCGGCCCGTCCTCTGTTTCCAGGCAAATCCATGGCCTCCAACTACACTGAAGCCAGCATCAAGACCCTGTCGTCGACCGAGCACATCCGCCTGCGGCCCGGCATGTACATCGGCCGGCTCGGGAACGGCGCCCACGCCGAGGACGGCATCTACGTGCTCCTCAAGGAATCCATCGACAACTCGATCGACGAGTTCGCGATGGGCCACGGGCGCAAGATCGAGGTCGAGCTCAGCGACCGGACCGTCCGCGTGCGCGACTACGGCCGCGGCATCCCGCTGGGCAAGGTGCTCGAGTGCGTGTCGGTGATCAACACCGGCGCCAAGTACGACAGCGAGACCTTCCAGAAGGCCGTCGGCCTCAACGGCGTCGGGCAGAAGGCCGTCAACGCGCTGTCCGTCCACTACCGGGCGCAGGCGGTGCGCGACGGCCAGACCAAGGTCGTCGAGTTCGCGCAGGGCCGGCTGAAGAAGGACCACAAGATCGCGAAGACCGACGAGCGCAACGGCACGCTGATCGAGTTCACGCCCGACGAGGCGCTCTTCGGCAAGGACTTCAAGTTCCGCACCGAGTTCATCGAGGACATGCTGTGGAACTACGCCTTCCTCAACCGCGGCCTCACGCTCACGCTCAACGGCCAGCCGTTCAAGTCGGAGCACGGGCTCAAGGACCTGCTGACGAAGGAGCTCAGCGGCGAGCCGCTGTACCCGATCATCCACCTCGAGGGCGAGGACATCGAGGTGGCGTTCACCCACGGCAACCACTACGGCGAGGAGTACTGGTCGTTCGTCAACGGCCAGCACACAACCATGGGCGGCACGCACCTGGCGGCCTTCCGCGAGGCGCTGGTCGAGACGGTGCGCAACCACTTCAAGAAGGATTACGACGCCGCCGACGTGCGGCAGTCGATCGACGCCGCCATCGTCGTGCGCGTGCAGGAGCCGGTCTTCGAGTCGCAGACCAAGACCAAGCTCGGGTCGAGCGACATCGGGCCGAACGGGCCGTCGATCCGCGAGTTCGTGGGCAAGTTCATGCAGCAGGCCCTCGACACCTACCTGCACAAGCACCGCGAGACGGCGGAGGTCATCAAGCGCAAGATCGAGGAGAACGAGCACGAGCGCAAGGAGCTGGCCGGCATCCGGAACCTGGCCCGCGAGCGCGCCAAGAAGGCTTCGCTCCACAACCGCAAGCTCCGCGACTGCCGCCTGCACCTCGGCGACCGCCACGCGCGCGCGGAGGAGAGCACGCTCTTCATCGTCGAGGGCGACTCCGCCGCCGGCTCGCTCACCGCGACCCGCGACGTGCAGACCCAGGCCGTGTTCGCCCTGAAGGGCAAGCCGCTGAACACGTTCGGGCTCTCGAAGAAGGTCATCTACGAGAACGAGGAGTTCCACCTGCTGCAGGCCGCGCTCAACGTCGAGGACGGCATGGACGGGCTCCGCTACAACCGGGTCGTCATCGCCACCGACGCCGACGTCGACGGCATGCACATCCGCCTGCTCCTGATCTCCTTCTTCCTCCAGTTTTTCCCCGACCTCATCCGGCACGGGCACCTCTTCATCCTCGAGACGCCGCTCTTCCGCGTGCGCAACAAGCGGCAGACCGTCTATTGCTACAGCGAGGAGGAGAAGCAGGCCGCGATGGCGCAGCTCGGCGCGGGCCACGAGATCACGCGCTTCAAGGGCCTCGGCGAGATCTCCGCCGGCGAGTTCAAGGACTTCATCGGGGAGAACATCCGCCTCGAGCCCGTGAACCTGCACCACCTCTACAGCAGCGACGAGCTCCTGACGTTCTACATGGGCAAGAACTCGCCGGAGCGGCAGGACTTCATCATCGACAACCTGAAGGTCGAGAAGGACCTGGTCGAGGTGTGAGCGGCGGGGGCGGCGGAGCGCGCCGGCTCAGCCGAACTGCTGCGGGATGATACCCCCGTCCGCGCCCGGCGGGATGGTCAGCCAGCGCGCGCCGTAGAGCCCGGCCTCGGCGTCGAACTCGCGGCCGTCGGGCAGGCGGTACTGGTTGGGCGTGGACGGCGGGCGGCCCGACTTGAACTGCGGCACCCGGGCGCGGTCCGCGGCCAGCTGGCGCTTCGCGCCCTCCCAGGAGAAGTCGCGGAAGACGATCGCCCGGTGCGCGGCGCAGACGCCCGCGTGCTCGGGGCGGCCGGCGAGGTTCGTGGTCTCGCCGGGATCCTGCGCCAGGTCGAAGAGCAGCGGCCGGCCGCCCTCGATCTCGACGTACTTCCAGCGCGCCGACCGCGCCGACCGCCAGGCGCGGTTGGGCTCGGTGGTCTTCGGCGGCGGATTGTGCGGGCTGCTGACGATGGCGCCGTAGAGGTAGTAGGCGCTGAGCACCGCCTCGTGCGGCGCCGGCGCCGCGGCGGGCGCGGCCAGCACCGCCGCCAGGCTGCGGCCGTCGAGGCCCTCCGGGACCGGCAGCCCCGCGAGCTCGCAGGTCGTCGGGAAGAGGTCCATCAGCGACACCGGGTGCGCGACCTCGTGCGCGCCGGCCGCGATCCCGGGACCGGACAGCAGCAGCGGCACGCCGACCGAGCGCTGGTAGTAGACCGTCTTCGCCCACAGCCCGTGGTTGCCGAGCATCTCGCCGTGGTCGCTGGTGTAGATGACGATCGTGTTCTCCAGCAGGCCCTGCTTGCGCAGCCCGTCGAGCAGCTCGCCGATGCAGTCGTCGACAAAGTCGAGGGCCGCGTAGTAGCCCTCGCGGCCGCGCCGGATCTCGTCGGGCTGCAGGCCGCGGTAGGTCTCCGCGACCTTCGCCGCCAGGGGCTCGTCCGGCACGGCCCCGCCGTCGGGCGGCGGGGGCACGCGGTCGCGGTAGCGGCGCAGGTAGCGCCCCGGCGCCGTGTAGGGCGAGTGCGGCCGGCCGTAGGACGCGCACACGAACCAGGGCTGCCCGGTGCCCGCGGCCTCGTGCTCGAGCACGTAGGCCAGCGTCTCGCGCGTGACGACCACGTCCTGCATGAGGCTCTCCGGCACCTCGCTCACCCCGCCGCTGCGCGGCCCGGCGTAACCCGGGAACATCGCGAGGGGATCGGGCTGGTGGCCCAGCCCATGGCGCAGATCGCCGTAGGGCCGGTCCTGGAAACCCTGCATCTGGTCGCGGCCGCCGTAGTGCATCTTGCCCACCAGGCAGGTGCGGTAGCCGTGCGCCGCGAAGTGCCCGGGCCAGGTCACGTGCTCGGGAAAGATGATCCAGTGGTTGCCCCACCCGGCGCAGCGGTGGACCTCCTTGGCCGTGAGCATGCTCATGCGCGAGGGCGTGCAGGCCGGCGCCGTGCACGCGGCCGCCGTGAAGCGGACCGACTGCCGCGCCAGGGCGTCGAGATGGCGGGTGTGGACGACCGGGTCGCCCGCGAAGCCGGCGATCGCCGGGTCATGCTGGTCCGTCATGACCAGGAGGATGTTGGGCCGGGCGCCGCGGGCCGGGGCGCCGCGGGCGGCGCCCGCAGGCGCCGACGCCGGCAGCAGGTTCGGGGCGCCCAGCGTCGCCGCACCCACCCCGATCGTGCGCAGGAAATCCCGCCGGGGCATGCCCGGGCCGGAAGAGGAAGAGCTTGCCATGCCCCAGCCCTAGCAATGTTCCCCTCCGCCGCAACGCCGTTCGTCCGCGCGCTCAATAATGTTGATTCGTCCCCATTAACTGGTTTTCCCGAGTGTTCAGCCCCGCCCGGACCGCCGCCACCAACTCCCCGATGCCCACTGCTTCCGCCGACCACCGCGTCTCGTCCGGTTTCTGGGAACAGCTCGCCCGCGTGCTGCCCTTCGGGATCGGGTGGCGAAAGCCGAAACATTTCCGCGACATGCTCGGGATCGCCTGGCGCAACCGCGACAACCCGGCCTACGCGTGGAAGGTGCTGACGCGCGGCGTCTGCGACGGCTGCGCCCTCGGCGTCGCCGGGCTGCACGACTGGACCATCCCGGGCGTGCACCTCTGCATGACGCGCCTGAACCTGCTGCGGCTCAACACGGTGGGGCCATTCGACCCGGCGCGGCTGGCCGATGTCGCACCGCTCGCGGCCCTCGACAACCGCCAGCTGCGGGAGCTCGGCCGCATCCCCTGCCCGCTGGTGCGCCGGCGCGGCGAGCGCGGCTTCACGCGCGTGTCGTGGGAGGAGACGCTGGCGCGCCTGGGCGCCCGCCTCCGCGCCACCGACCCGCAGCGCCTCGCCTTCTTCATCACCGCGCGGGGCGTCACCAACGAGGTTTATTACATGGCGCAGAAGGCCGCGCGCTTCCTCGGCACCAACCACGTCGACAACGCCGCCCGCCTCTGCCACGCGCCGTCGACCTCCGCCATGAAGGAGCAGGTCGGCGTCGCGGCGTCGACCTGCAGCTACGTCGACTGGCTGGAGACGGACGTCCTCGTGTTCTTCGGGGCCAACCCGGCGAACGACCAGCCGGTGACGACCAAGTACCTGCTGCTGGCCAAGCGCCGCGGCGTGCGCATCATCCTGGTCAACCCCTACCTCGAGCCGGGCATGAAGCGCTACTGGGTGCCGTCCGACGCCCGCAGCGCGCTCTTCGGCACCGACCTGGCCGACCACTGGTTTCCGGTCGCGCAGGGCGGCGACATCGCCTTCCTCTACGGCGCGCTCAAGGCGCTGTTCGCGGCGGGCCAGGTGGACCGCGCCTTCGTCGCGGCGCACACCACGGGCATCGACGCCCTCCGCGCCCGCGTGCACGAGCTCCCCTGGGAGCAGCTGGAGGCCGCCAGCGGGCTGCCGCGCGCGAGCATGGAGGAGTTCGCCCGCCTCATCGGCACAGCGGCCAAGGGCGTGCTCGTCTGGAGCATGGGCATCACCCAGCAGCCGACCGGCTCCGACGGCGTGCGCATGATCCTGAACCTCGCCCTGGCCCGCGGCTGGGTCGGCCGCGACGGCTGCGGGGTCGTGCCGATCCGCGGCCATTCCTCCGTGCAGGGCGGCGCCGAGATGGGCTGCTATTCCACGGCCCTGCCGGGCGGCAAGCCCATCACCCGCGAGAACGCCGCCGCCCTCGAGCGGCACTACGGCTTCCCCATCCCGACCGCGCCGGGCTACACCACTCCGGAGATGGTCGAGGCGTCCCAGCGCGGGCAGCTCGACGTCTTCTACTGCGCGGGCGGCAACCTGCTGCGCACGATGCCCGATCCCGACTATGTGCGCGCGGCCCTGGCCCGCGTGCCGGTGCGCATCCACCAGGACATCATCCTCACCGACCAGATGTTCGTCGAGCCGGGCGAGGAGGTCTGGCTCCTGCCCGCCAAGACCCGCTACGAGCAGGACGACGGCGGCACGGAGACCAGCACCGAGCGGCGGGTGATGTTCAGCCCCGAGTTGCCGCGGGCGGTGGGCGAGGCGCGGGCCGAGTGGAAGATCCTCCGCGACCTCGCCGCGGCCGCCTGGCCGGAGCGCGCCGCGCAGCTCGGCGCCGCCGACGGCTGGGCGCTCCGCGAGGAGATCGCGCGCGTAGTGCCCTTCTACGACGGGGTGCAGCGCCTGCGGAAGACGGGCGACGCCTTCCAGTACGGCGGCCGGCACCTCTGCGCCGGCGGCCGCTTCCCGCTGCCGGACGAGCGCGCGGTGTTCACCACCCCGGCCCTCCCGGCCCCGGCCCCGGACGACGGCACCTTCCACGTCAGCACCCGCCGCGGCAAGCAGTTCAACACCCTCATCTACGCCGAGGTCGACCCGCTGAACGGGGCCCCGCGCGACGCCGTGCTCATGAACGCCGACGACGCCGCCGCGCGCCACCTGATGCACGGCGACCGGGTCGAGCTCAGCAACGAGCGCGGCCGCTTCGCCGGCCGCGTCTTCCTCGCCCCCATCGCGCCCGGCAACCTCCAGATCCACTGGCCCGAGGGCAACCACCTGCTGCCGCGCGACGCCCGCGAGCCGTCGAGCGACACGCCCGACTACAACGCCCGCGTCCGCCTCGAGCGCGCCGCCGAGCCGGCCGCGGTCTAGCGGCCTCCCGGCCCCGCCCGCATGACCCCCGACCCGGTCAAGGTCCCCGTCCGCCGCTGGACCCCGGACGGCGCGGCCCCCGCCGCCGAGGACGCCGTGGCCGCGGAGGAGCCGCTGGAGCTGCGCGTGGCCGACCGGAGCGTCGCCGTCGTCATGCGCACGCCCGGACACGACCGCGAGCTGGCCGCCGGCTTCCTGCTGACCGAGGGGGTGATCCGGGGCGCGGATGACGTGCTCGACCTCGTGGTCTGCCGGGACCAGGCGGCCGGCGCCTCCGGCAACGTGCTCAACGCCCTGCTGGCGCCGTCGGCGCCGCTCGACCTGGCGCGCCTCACCCGGCACGTCTTCAGCTCCTCGAGCTGCGGCGTCTGCGGCAAGGCCACGCTCGACGCCGTGCTGCAGGCCTTCCCGCCCGCGGCGCCGGGGCCCCGCTTCGACCCCGCCGTGCTGGCCGGCCTGCCGGCGAGCCTGCGGGCGGCGCAGCCCGTCTTCGCCTCGACCGGCGGCCTCCACGGCTGCGCGCTGTTCGACACGTCGGGCCGGCTGGTGATCGTGCGCGAGGATGTCGGCCGCCACAACGCCCTCGACAAGGTGCTGGGCCGGGCCCTGCTCGATGGGCTCCTGCCCCTGCGCCGCCATGGCCTGCTGCTGAGCGGGCGCGTGTCGTTCGAGCTGGTGCAGAAGGCCCTGGCCGCGGGCGTGCCGCTCGTCGCGGGCATCGGCGCCCCCTCGAGCCTGGCCGTCGCCTGCGCCACCCGGGGCGGGCAGACGCTCGTCGGCTTCCTGCGCGCCGACCGCCTCAACGTCTACGCCGGCGCCGAGCGCCTCGGCCTGCAGCCGCCCTGATCCCGCGCCCATGCAGATCGCCGCGCTCTACCTCTCCCCCGGCCACAATTTCTTCGGGCACCACGGCCAGCCGCCCGGCGAGCATCCCATGCTGGCCGTCGACGCCGTGGCGTGCGTCGCCGGCCGCGGCCTGCAGGGCGACCGGTTCCTGGACTACCGGCCCGACTATGCCGGCCAGATCACGTTCTTCGCGGAGGAGGTGCACCGCGGCGTGCTCGCGGCCCTGCGCCCCCCGCCCCGCGCCCCGACGGTCTACCGGCGCAACGCCCTCACGCGCGGGGTGGACCTCGCCACCCTCTACGGAAAGGAGTTCGTGGTGCAGGGGGTCCGCTTCCTCGGCGCCGGCGAGTGCAAGCCCTGCTACTGGATGGACCAGGCCGTCGGCCCCGGGGCCGAGGCCTGGCTGCGGGGTCGCGGCGGACTGCGCGCCCGCATCCTGACCGACGGTCCGCTGCGGGTCGACTGCCCCGTCGCCGCCGGCCTGCTGCTGGCCGGCGGGCGCTCGTCGCGGATGGGCCGCGACAAGGCCGCGCTCGACTGGCGCGGGCGCCCGCTCGGCGAGCACCAGGCCGCGACGCTGGCCGCCAGCGGCGCCTGGCCGCTGCGGCTCTCCTGCCGTCCGGAACAGGGCTGGACCCCCGCGGGGTTCGCACGGCTCGAGGACGGCTCGCCCGACGGCGGCGCGCTGGCCGCGCTCTGCGGCGCGGTCGCCACCGCGCCGGCCGAGGTCACCGCGGTGCTCGCCGTGGACCTCCCGTTCGTCACGCCCGCGCTGCTGGAAAAGATCACCGGGCGGGCGCGGGAAGCCCGGGCTGCCGTCGTGCCGCGGGTCGACGGCCGCTTCCAGCCGTTCGCCGCCGCCTGGCATCGCTCGGCCCAGCCGGAGCTGCAAGCCGGCCTGGCCGCCGGCCGCCCACTCCAGGAGATCTGCGCCCGCCTGCACGCCGCCGGGCGGTTGCGAGCGTACCTGCCCGAGCCGGCCGAGGCGGCGGCCTTCGCCAACCTCAACACGCCGGCGGACCTGGCCCGCGGCGCCGCCCTCGCGTAGGCCGCCCCGCGAGAGGCGAGACAACCCGCGGAATCTCGCGGCGACTCCGGCCGTTGGACGCGTCGCATTCCGGACGAACTACCGCGCCCTGCGCGATTCCCCTTTTCCCCGCAACCCTGCCCGGCAAGGCAGGGATCAGCCGTCCGACTTGATCATCGTTTCAACCGCACGCGTCGGCCTCAGTTGGCCAGCACCCACTCGGCCGCCAGGCTGTTGAGCGTGGCGGTCGTGCCGGAGTTGGGGCTGCTCATCAGCCAGGCAGCGCGCTCGCCGGTCGCGGGGTGCTGCCAAACGATGTCGGAACGTCCGTCCTTGTTGAAGTCGGCCGCGCCGCCCAGCTCCCAGCCGGCCGGGGCGGACCCGAGCGCCACCTCGGAACCGAGAGTCGCGGCGGCCATCAGCCAGATCCGGCACTCGCCCGTGACATCGTGCTGCCAGAGGATGTCGGACTGGCCGTCCTTGTTGAAGTCGCCGGTCCCGACGATCTGCCAGTCCGGAACCACCGTGCCCACGGCAACCGCGGCGGTCCGGCTGGTGCCGTTCATCAGCCAGAGGCTGACCTCGCCGGTCAGGCGGTTCTGCCAGAGGATGTCGGAGCGACCGTCGCCGTTGAAATCGCCGGTGCCGCCGGCCACCCAGTCCGTGCCCGGATTGCCCACCGACACGTTGGTGCTCAGCGTCGTGCCGTTCATCAGCCAGACCTGCGCCAGGCCCGTCACCAGGTTCTGCCAGAGCAGGTCGCCCTTGCCGTCGTTGTTGAAGTCGCCCGCGCCGGCCAGCAGCCAGTCGGCCGTGATCCGGCCGAGCGCCTTGCTGCTGGAGCGCTTCGTGCCGTTCATCAGCCAGACGCTCGCGTCGCCCGTCAGCGTGTTCTGCCAGACGAGGTCCGCCCGGCCGTCGTTGTTGAAGTCGGTCTGGAGCACGATCGGGTAAGTCGACGAACGCACCGTGAGCACGGCGCCCGCGCTGGTGACGCTGCCGCCGGCATTGGTGACCACCACGGTGTACGTACCCGCGTGGCTGGTGCTGACGCTGCCGACGCTGTAGGTCACACCGGTCGCGCCGGAGATGTTGGTGCCGTTGCGCCGCCACTGGTAGCTGACCGCAACGGTGCTGCTGGCCGCCACCCCGAGCGTGAGCGGCCCGCCCTTGGTGACCGTCTGGCTCACGGGCTGGGCGGTGATGACCGGCGCCGCGACCGTGACGTTGACAGTCAACGTGGCTCCGGCGCTCGTGGCCGATCCCGCGGAGTTGCTCGCCACCACCGTGTAAGTGCCGGCGTCGGCGCCCGCCGCGCTGGCGATAGTATAGCTCGCGGCGGTCGCTCCCGCGAGGTTCACCCCATTCTTGCGCCACTGGTAGGTCGGCGCGGGCGAGCCGCTGGCCGCCGCGGTGAATGTCACGGCCGTGCCGGCGTTGACCGTGCGGCTCGCCGGCTGGGTCGTGAAGGCCGGGACGGTGTTGACGGTGAGCGTGGCGTCGACGCTGGTGACGGTTCCCGCCGCGTTGGCCACCACGACGCTGTAGGTGCCCGCCTGGCCGGCCGAGACGTTGGCCAGCTCGTAGGTGGCGCCGGTCGCGCCGGAAATAACCGCGCCGTTGCGCCGCCACTGGTAGGTCGGCGCCGGCGAACCCGTCGCGGCGACGGAGAAGCTGACCGCGCTGCCGGACGTCACCGTGCGGCTGACCGGCTGCGTCGTGATGACCGGAGCCACCGCCGCGGGGTTGACGGTGAGCGTCGCCCCGACGCTGGTCACCGCCCCTCCCGTGTTGGTCGCCACCACCGAATAGACCCCCGCATCCGCCGTCGTCGTGCCGGGGATCGAGTAAGACGCGGCCGTCGCCCCCGCGAGGTCCACCCCATCCTTGCGCCACTGGTAAGTCGGCGCCGGCACACCGCTGGCGGCCGCGGAAAAGGTCACCCCGCCGCCGGCCGTCACGGTCTGGCTCACGGGCTGGGTCGTGATGACCGGAGGTGTCACCAGCGGCTGCACCGAGATGGTCGCGGAGTCGGACGTGGTCGAGCCGCCGTTGTTCGCCACGACCACGTGATAGGTGCCGGCGCGGTTCGCCAGCGAGGCGTCCACCACGAAGGTGGCCCCGTTGGCCCCGGCTACGGCCGCGCCGTCCTTGTACCACTGGTAGGAAAACGGCGCCGTGCCGTCGACGGTGACCCCGAGGGTGGCCACCTGGCCGGACACCAGGCTGACCTCGGCTGCGGAAGTCAGCGCGGGAGCGCAGGCGCCGAGCGCGGCCAGGAAGATCGCGTTGCGAAGGGAGCGGAGGGCAGAGGCGTGCATGGGTGAAAACGTGTTGGTGCGGTGGGTTGGACTCGCCGATCCGCGCCTGGGTTTGGCTTCCGCGGCCGCCTTACACGTCTTTGACCCGGCCTTACGGGTCTTTGACCGGAGCACCGGAAAAACACCCAGGCCCCGCCCGGAAAATCCCGGGCGCCACCGGGAGAAATCGCCGCGCCCGCAAAAACGTCCGGCGCGGGACCAGACTTTTTTAACGAGCGTCCGGCTTCGCCGCCGGCTCCGGGTTTCCCCGTAGACTGGGCGCGGTCCGACCCGTAGCGGGAGCCGCAAAGCATCGGCCACCACGCCTTTCCGCCGCGAACCCCGCTTGACGCTGCGTTTGTCGCGCTCCTACCCTCACCTTCCTCACTCCGCGATGGCCAAACGCAAGCAGACCAACCCAGACCAACCCGAATTGCCGCT
Organism: Opitutaceae bacterium; assembly: GCA_016795545.1. Lineage (GTDB taxonomy): Bacteria > Verrucomicrobiota > Verrucomicrobiia > Opitutales > Opitutaceae > Lacunisphaera. The sequence goes on along the minus strand of JAEUGX010000093.1, from coordinate 31,285 downwards.
CGACGCGGCGGCGGAGTCCAAGGCCGGCGCGAAGGCGTCCGCTCCCGAGAAACCCGCCGCGCCGACCGCGGCCCCCGCCCGCCCCGAGGCCTCCGAGAGCGCGCCCCCGCCGCCGCCCCGCAAGAAGGGCGCCAAGGTCCAGGACGACGGCGCCCCGCTGGCGCTGAACTACCGCAGCTGGTTTCTCGAGTACGCGAGCTACGTGATCCTCGACCGGGCCGTCCCGCACCTCGACGACGGCCTGAAGCCCGTGCAGCGCCGCGTGCTGCACACGTTGTGGGACATGGACGACGGCCGCTTCCACAAGGTCGCCAACGTCGTCGGCGCCACGATGAAGCTCCACCCGCACGGCGACGCCTCGATCGGCGCCGCCCTCGTGGGCATCGCCCAGCGCGGCTGGCTGATCGAGCCGCAGGGCAATTTCGGCAACATCCTCACTGGCGACGAGGCCGCCGCGCCCCGCTACATCGAGGCGCGCCTCACCCCGTTCGCCCGCGAGGTGCTCTTCAACCCGAAGACTACCACCTGGCAGGCCAGCTACGACGGCCGCACCCGGGAGCCGGTCACCCTGCCCGCCAAGTTTCCGGTCGTCCTGCTGGAGGGCGCCGACGGCATCGCGGTCGGCCTCGCCACCAAGATCCTGCCGCACAACTTCAACGACCTCTGCCGCGCCGCGATCAACCACCTCCAGGGAAAAACCTTCCGCATCCTGCCTGACTTCCCGACCGGCGGCACCGCCGATTTTTCGGAATACAACGACGGCGAGCGCGGCGGCAAGGTCAAGGTCCGCGCCCGGATCGAGGAACGCTCCAAGTACCTGCTCGCCATCACCGAGCTCCCCTACGGCGTCACCACCGAGTCGCTGATCGAGTCGATCCTCGCCGCCAACGCCAAGGGCAAGATCAAGGTCAAGCACGTCGACGACAACACCGCCGACCGGGTCGAGATCCTCGTCCACCTGCCGCAGGGCTCCGATCCAGAGAAGGTCATCCCGCAGCTCTACGTCTTCACCAACTGCCAGGTGCAGATCTCGCCCTCCGCCTGCGTGATCGTACGCGACGAGCAGACCGGCCAGGACAAGCCCGTGTTCCTGGGCGTGCGCGACATCCTCAAGCGCTCGGCCGAGGCCACGCGCGAGCTGCTCAAGCGCGAGCTCGAGATCCGCCTCGGCGAGCTGGAGCAGCAGTGGCACTGGGACTCGCTCGAGCGGATCTTCATCGAGGAGCGCATCTACCGGAACATCGAGAAGTCCAAGACCTGGGATAGCGTCCTGCACGAGATCCGCACCGGACTGAAGCCCTTCGTCAGGCAGCTGCGGCGCGAGGTCACCGACGACGACATCGTCCGGCTCACCGAGATCCGCATCAAGCGCATCTCCGCCTACAACCGCTTCCAGGCGGACGAGGCCATCAAGAAGATCGAGGAAGGCATCAAGGAGACCAAGGGGAACCTCCGGCGCCTCACCGAGTACGCCGTCGCCTGGTTCGAGATGCTCGCCGAGAAATACGGCAAGGGCGTCAAGCGGAAGACCAGCTACGACGAGATCGAGCAGATCGACGCCTCCGCCGTCGTCTCCGCGAACCAGCGCCTCTACGTCAACCGCGAGGACGGCTTCATCGGCCTCAACTGGCGCCAGCACGAGTTCGTCCAGGAATGCACGATCCTCGACAGCGTCCTCACGCTCATGGGCGACTGCTCGCTCAAGGTCTCGAAGGTCGCGGACAAGACCTTCATGGGCCGCGATATTCGCCATGTCGCCATCTGGCCCAAGGACGGCGACACCCGCTTCTACACCATGGTCTACCGCGACGGCCCCGACGGGAAGACCTTCGCCAAGAAGTTCCAGATCGGCGGCCTCAGCCGCGACAAGCTCTACCCGCTCGCGAAGTCCGAGGGCTCCAAGCTCGTCTGGCTGCATGTCGCCGAGAAGGAGAAGGACATGCCGAAGGGCATCCACGTCTCCCTCGACGGCCGCTCCGGCGCCCGGGTCCGGGAATTCGACTTCGACCTGACCCCGATTCCGGTGTCCACCCGCACCTCCAAGGGCCTCACTGTCACCAAGTGGGCCGTCAAGGAGGTTCAGGTCAACGACCTCGCCTTGAAGTAGGCCCGGCCATTGCTGCTCCCCGCCGTTCGCGGACGCCCCGCCGCGACTCCCTTTTTCCCGCTTGTTGCCCGCGGCCGCCGTGCTTACCTCGGCAGCCATGAGGCCACTGCTCCCCGCCCCCCGGCGGCTCCTCGGGCCCGGACTCGCCGCCGCGTGGCTCTGCCTCGGCACCGGCTGCGTGACCGGCTGGCGGGCGAAGGCCGATCTCTACGACGCCTACTACCAGTATCAGATCGGCGACAACGCCGCCGCGCTCGCGAAGATCCGGCAGGCCCTGGACAGCTGCTCGTGGCCGGGCGTGCCCGACCAGGTGGTGATCGAGGCCTACGACGACGCCGGGCTCTACTACTACCTGAACCGGCAGCCGCGCGCGGCCTTCGTCCACCAGGCGGTGGCCGTGTTGGTGTCCGAGGCCGCCGCGACTCCCGCTCCCCTGCGCGAGACCTACCTCGGCCGGCTGCTCAAGGCGCTGGCGGCCTCGGACATCGGGCTTTCCGCCGACACGATCCGGGAGGACCCGCGCGTGCTGCTGACCGTGCCCGAGGTCCGGGACCATCCCCAGGTCCGGCGGCGTTATGGCGGACCCGCGCGTCCCTGAGCTCTTGCCGCTAGACGCGTCACACTCCGGACGAACGTCCCCGCCCTTCTCAGCTCCCCTCTCCCCGTGGCCCTGCCCGGGAAGGCAGGGATCCGCCGCCCGACTTGATCATCGCAGCAACGGCATGAGTCCGGCTGAGGCCGCGCGGGGCTGAACCGGGCGGGAGCGTCTACTCCCCGCGCCGGCGGAACCCCGGCAGCTGACGGATCCATTCGCCAAGCCACTGGCGCAGGAGGCGGCGCTGCTCCGCCTGCCAGGCGGCCTTCTCGGCCTCGGCCCGGGCGATCGCCGCCGGGGTGGCGCGGTCCTCGAACAGCAGCCGCAGGCGCGCGGCGAGCCACTGGCCGAGCTGGCGGGGCTCCGTGGGATCGTGCATCTGGCGGCGCAGCGGGTGCACGGCGTCGCCGGGGCCGAGCAGCTCGAGCTGGAACCACCGGTCGCCGTCGCCGTCGGTGCTCTCGGCCAGGCGCAGGCCCACGCCGACAAATCCCTCCCGGACCCGCGAGCCGAAACGCCGCTGCCGCACCAGCCGCCCCGGCTCGAGCCGCCACTCCTCGCGCGCCCAGGTCAGCCGCACCGCGCCCCACACCGCCAAGCCCGCCACGACGGTGAGCATCGCGGCCGCCGCGCCGTAGCTCGGCCGGTCCCACGCCTCGCGCATCAGCGCCAGCGCGCCCCAGGCGAGCGGAAGGGCGATGAGCCACATCACGCGGGCCGCGGTGCGCCGGCCGTCGGGGGAGCGGACGATCACCTCCCCGCCCTCCGGGACGCGCAGCTCGCGCCAGTCCGCCGGCAGCACGGGCGGGAGCCGCTCCGGTGCCGGCAGCCGCAGCTCGGCGGTCAAGACGGCGATGAGCCGCTCCTGCTCGGCCGGCGTGCCGTTACGGGTGAGCTCCACCGTGCCGCCCGTCGTCTCGGCCTGCACCGCCGTGTGCGCCTCCACGCGGAAGAAGCCGCGCAGCCCGTCGCGCGGCAGGAAGCGCCGGCGCGTGAACGGCCCCACGCGGCGGGCGAGCTCCAGCCCGTCGCTCCGCGCCACCAGGCGGTCCTCGCTCCACGTCAGCCGGAGGAATTCATGCCAGGCCAGGAGCCCGCCCAGCGTCCAGAACGCCAGCCAGGCGAGGAGGAAGCCGCCCGTCAGCAGCGCCGGGGCCGGCTCCAGCGGGGCGCGTCCCGGCCCCGGCGGCTGCCCGGTGACCAGCGCCCACCCGCCCGCGATCAGGATCCACAGCGCGAAGCCCTCGCCCAGGACCCAGAAAACCAGCCACACTCCGAGGAACGGGGCGCCGCCCCAGCGGTCCGCGGCCCGCGGCTTCAGCCGGGCCTCCCAACCCGCCATGGTCTGCTCGAGTCGCATGGCGCCGGAGTCTGCCCGCCCGTCCGCCGCTGGCAAGAGCCGGGCGCGCGCATTAGGGTCGAAAAGCGTGCGCCAAAGGTTAAATCATCCCCCCATGCCCAAGCCCGCCCTCAAACGCCTCCCGCCCAAGAAACGTCCGCGCCAAGCCCAGGCCGGCAGCCGGGGCGTCGACGCCGCGGACGCCCGCCTGCCGGAGCTGACGGGCCCCGCCGCCGAAGCGCGCGCGGCCGTCGAGTCCGCCGGCGGCGTGGTGGTGGGACAATACCTCGACCCCGTCGGCCGGCTGCCGCTGCTGCTCGCGGTGCTGCCCGTGGCGAAGGTCGAGCCGACGCCCTTCCAGCGCGACGTTTCCGACCTCCATCACAAGAAGCTGGCGGACGTCATCGACCGCACGGGCATCTTCCTGGACCCGATCATCGCCATCACCGCGCCCGGCGGCGGCTTCTGGACGCCCAACGGCGGACACCGGCTTGCGGCGATGAAGCGCCTCGGCGCCCGGTCGATCACGGCCCTGGTCGTGCCCAAGCGCGAGGTCGCCTGGCAGATCCTCGCGCTCAACACGGAGAAGGCGCACAACCTGAGGGACAAGGCGCTCGAGGTCATCCGCATCTTCCGCAACCTGCTCGAGGACCGCGCGACCAAGCCGGAGCGGGATTTCGCCTACTACTTCGAGGAGGCCTCGCTCATCACCCTCGGCCTCTGCTACGAGCGGAACGCGCGCTTCAGCGGCGGCGTCTACAACTCCTTCGTGCGCCGCCTGTCCTCGTTCAGCGGCGATCCGCTCGCGCAGTCCCTCCGGGAGCACACGCGCCTCGCGGAGCTGCTGCTCGAGCTCGACGCCCGGGTCGCGGAGGCCGTGGCGAAGCTGAAGGCGAAGGGATTCTCCAGCCCTTACCTGAAGACCTTCGTCGTGGCCCGGTCGAACCCGCTCCGCTTCATGAAGGAGCCGCCCGCGCTGGACGAGCTCATCCGCACCATCCGCGGCAAGGTCGAGCGCCTCAACGTCGACAAGATCCGGCAGGAGGACATCGTGGCCTCCGGCGGCGGCGCGGCCGACGACGAGTGATGCCGCCGCCCGCGGCCGGCGGCACTTGACAGGCGCCGGCGGCGGACTATCGGTGCAGGCGTGCGATTCACGCCTGCGCAGTTCCACCGATCCCGCCCGCGGTCTCCGGGAATCTTCCCGGAGATGCCCGGTGCCGTGACGGCGCGCGCTTGACGGCGACTTGAGCCCGCGGTGCGGCCGATGCCGGCACCGGGCTGACACCACCTTCGCTTCGTCGCCGACGGATACCCTCCGTCCTGCCCCAACCCGCGGCCGCGCGCCGCGCCCCGTCGTCGGGACCCGCTCCCGGCCCAGCCTCCACCCCCAACCCGATCCCTCCATGAATCCTTCCGCCCTCTACCTCACCGCCCAGGATTACCGCCTGGTCAACCAGCTCCTCGTCGGCCCGACCGGCAAGAACGTGACGATCGACCGCCTGCGGGCCGAACTCGCCCGCGCCGTCGTGCTCGAACCCTCCGCGGTGCCGGCCGCCGCCGTCGGCCTCAACAGCCTCGTGCGCTTCGAGGACCTCGGCTCCCGCGAGGAGGAGGAATACCAGGTCACGCTGCCGGCCGACGCCGATCCCGACCAGCGCCGGATCTCCGTGCTCTCGCCCATCGGGGCCGCCCTGCTCGGCTATTGCGCGGGCCAGGAAATCGAGTGGCCGACGCCCGGCGGCCTCCGCCGGCTCCGGATCCTCCGGGTCCGCCGCGAAACCCCGGTCGGGGCCGTCGCCTGAACCGGCCGCGGCCGACGCCGTGCGGAATCCGGAAATAGATTGTCCGCCCCGGGCCTCTCCGATCGTTGTAGGATTGCAACACCTCCCCTCAATCCTGCCTCCGCCATGAACTCCTCCGCCACGCCCGCCCCCGCCTCCCACGAACTCGTGCTCGAACGCGTCCTGCACGCCCCGCGCGAGAAGCTCTTCCGCGCCTGGACCACGCCCGCGCTCATCATCCAGTGGTTCACCCCGCCGCCGTGGAAGACCGTCCGCGCCGAGATCGACCTGCGTCCCGGCGGGGCGAACTGCATCACCATGCAGTCGCCCGAGGGCCAGGAATTCCCGAACCGCGGCGTCTACCTGGAGGTCGTGCCCAACGAGCGCCTGGTGATGACCGACGCCTACGTCAGCGCCTGGGAGCCGTCGGCCAAGCCGTTCATGACCTGCATCCTGACCTTTGCGGAGGCCGGCCCGGGCCGCACGCGGTACACGGCGCGCGTGCGGCACTGGACCGCCGCCGACCGCGAGGCCCACGAGCAAATGGGTTTCCACGAAGGCTGGGGCGTCGCCACCGCGCAGCTGGAGGCGCTGGCGCAGCGGATCTGACCGCGCGGGTCAGGCCGCCTGCTGCGCGGCGATCCAGCGCCTCACGGCGGCCTCGAGCACGTCGAGCGGAACCGAGCCGTGGGCGAGGACCTCGTCGTGGAAGGCGCGCAGGCTGAACTTCGGGCCGAGCTCCCGCTCGGCCAGGGCCCGCAGCTCGCGCAGCCGCAGTTCACCGATCTTGTACGACAGCGCCTGGCCCGGATACGCGATGTAGCGGTCCACCTCCTGCCGGGCCACCCCCTCGCTCTGCGGGACGTGCTCCAGGAAATAGGCGACGGCCTGCTCGCGCGTCCAGCCCTTGGCGTGGATCCCGGTGTCGATCACCAGCCGGCACGCCCGCCAGATCTCCGCCGAGAGCCGGCCGACCCACTGGTGCGGATCCGTGTACAAGCCCAGCTCCCGACCGAGCATCTCGCAGTACAGCCCCCAGCCCTCGCTGTAGGCGGTGGTCCGGCCGAAGCGGCGGAAGGCGGGCAGCGACGCATGCTCCTGAGCGAGGCTGATCTCGAAGTGGTGCCCCGGGATCGCCTCGTGCACGAAGAACGCCTCCGTGGTGAACCGGGAGCGGGTTTCCGGCCGGTAGGCGTTATAGTAGAAGATTCCCGGCCGCTGCCCGTCCGGCGTGCCGGGGTAATATTGCGCGGGAGCCGCGTTCTGCTCGCGGTAGGATTCGACCGCCCGGATGACGAACGGGGTCCGGGGCGTCCGCCCGAAGAACTCGGGCACCCGCGCCTCCACCCGCGCGCGGAGGTCCTCGTAGGCCTGCTGCATGTCCTCCCGCGTCTTGAACTTCAGGGACGGGTCGGTGTCGAGGTGTCGGTAGAATTCCTGGAGCGTGCCGCGGAATCCGACCGCCGCCTTCGCCTCCTCCATCAGCGCGCGAAGGCGCGCGACCTCGGCCAGGCCGAGCCGGTGGATCTCGTCCGGCGCCAGCGTCGTCGTCGTGTAGCTCCGCGCCAGGTAGGCGTACCACTCCGTGCCGCCGGGCAGCGCGCCCCAGCCCACGGTGTCGCGGCACCGCGGCAGGTACTCGTCGCGCATGAAGTCGTGCAGCCGGCGGTAGGCGGGCGCCAGTTCGTCGCGCACCAGCGCCGTGTAGGCGGCCGTCAGCCGCTCCCGGTCCGCGGCGGAGAATTCCGCCGGCAGGCGGCGCACCGGCGTCAGGAAGACGCTCTGGTCGAGATCCGCCGTCCCCAGGCTGGCCAGCTGGGGGATCACCGCCGCGGCCAGCTCCTTCGGCAGCACGATGCCGCGCGTGATGCCCGTCCGCATGTCGCCGATGATGCCGTCCACGTACGGGCCGAAGCCGCGCGCGCGGCCGATCCAGTTCTCGTAGTCCGCCACCGTCGCGAACGGCTGCGCCGACTGCCCCGAGCCGAGCTGCGCGAAGAGCAGGTGCAGGCTGAAGATCTGGTTGACCGGCAGGAGATGCGACGGGTAGCGCAGGCCCTCCAGGGTCATCTCGTGCTGGTAACGGAAGAGGTCGTAGCTGATGCGCTCCTCCGCCCCCAGCGCCGACGGATCGAGCGCCGCCGCCTGCGCCAGGTATGTCTCAGCCAGCCGGCGCTGGCCGGCGATCGCCTCGGCCGAGGACGTCGGCCCGAAGCGGTCGTTGTAGCGGTTGTCGCCGCAGAAGGTCGCGCTGACGGGGTCCGCCGCCAGGCTCTCCTCCCAGAAGTCAGCGAACATCCGATCCAGCGGGGTCGGCGCGGCGGTGAGCGGAACGGCCAAGACCGCCAGCAGGCAGCAGGTGAATTTTTGCATGGGGCGATGCCACCACGCGACGCCGGCCGGTTCAAGTGGGTTTGCGGCGCCGGCGGCCGTGCATTGGACGGTTGAGTTTCCCCCTCCGTCCCGCTTAGTTTCGTCCCATGATGCCACGCCTCCTCCGCCCCGTCCCGGCACTCATCGTCGCCGGGTTCCTCGCCGTCGCCCCGGCGCCGGCCGTAGAGCCGGTCAACCTCTCCGTCCACAAGCAGGAGATCGTCGCGTACATCAGCTCCGGCGAATATGCGCGGGCCGTCGCCCGCGTCGCGCTCGACGCCAACCGCTACCTGACCAAGCGGATCCCGCGCGGCGCCAAGGACAAGAAGATGGCGGTGGTGTTCGACATCGACGAGACCACGCTGACCAATCTCCGGCACATCCAGGCCAACGACTTCGGCTACGTGCCGAAGATCTGGGACGACTGGGTCGAGGAAGGCCAGGCGCAGGCGATCATCCCCATGCAGACGGTCTACGACACGGCGGTGCGCGGCAAGGTGGACATCTTCTTCATCACCGGCCGCACCGAGACCCAGCGCACCGCCACCGAGCGCAACCTGCGCCAGGTCGGCTACGAGACGTGGACCAGGATCTACTACAAGCCGGTGTCCGACCCGCAGCTCACCTCCGCCGGATTCAAAACCGAGGTGCGCCGCCAGCTGACCCGGGACGGCTATGTGATCATCGCCAACATCGGCGACCAGAACAGCGACCTGGCCAACGGCTTCGCCGAACGCACCTTCAAGCTCCCGAACCCCTTCTACAACGTGCGATAGCCCGTGCCCGGCACCCCGCCTCCCTTCCTTCGCGGGCCACCGACCTCGTTCTCCTGCGTGTTCCGCAGGCACTTGGCTCAGTGGTCGGTTTTAAGGGGCACGCCCCGCGTTTCCGGCCCCGCCTTCCGGAAACTTCCCTGCGCTTGAGCTTGGGGGCTTCCCGGCTTTGACTGCGGCGATGGCCCTGCCCGCGCTGACGATCTTCACCGGCGCCTTCCTGCTTTTTCTGGTCCAGCCGCTGATCGGAAAGTACATCCTGCCCTGGTTCGGCGGGACGCCCGCTGTCTGGACCACGTGCCTGCTTTTCTTCCAAACGGTCCTGCTCGGCGGCTACGCCTACGCGCACTGGCTCACGGACCGGCTGCGGCCGCGGACCCAGGCGGCGGTCCATCTCGTCCTGCTCGCGGCGTCGCTGCTGTGGCTTCCGATCACACCCGACGCCGGGTGGAAGCCGGCGCCCGGCGACGAGCCGACGCTCCGCATCCTGCTGCTGCTGGCCGCCACGATCGGGCTGCCCTACCTGCTCCTCTCCGCCACCGGGCCGCTGGTGCAGCGCTGGTTCAGCCTGGCGCATCCGGGCGTGCCGCCGTACCGGCTTTACGCGCTGTCGAACGCCGGCTCGCTGCTCGCCCTGCTGGCGTTCCCGTTCGTGCTCGAGCCGCTCACGTCACGCGCCGCCCAGGGGCTCGGCTGGTCCGCGGGGCACCTCGGGTTCGTCGCGCTCTGCGCCGGCTGCGCCTGGCGGGTCCGGCGCCTGGCCGGCGCGGGCCCCGCCGCGGGCCAGGCGGCGGCCGAGACGGATCCGTTCGCGGCCGGCCCGACCGCCGCCGACCGCCTGCTGTGGGTGCTGCTCCCGGCCGCGGCTTCGGTCCTGCTAATGGGCACGACCAACAAACTCTGCCTCGACGTCGCCGTCATCCCCTTCCTGTGGATCCTGCCTCTCGGGCTCTACCTGCTCAGCTTCATCCTGGCCTTCGACCATCCCCGCTGGTACGCCCGCGGCCCCTGGGTCGGCCTGTTCGCCGCCGGCGCCGGCGCGGTCGCCTACCTGCTGTCCGCTGGCTCGGCGGTGCGGCTGCCCGTGCAGATCGCCACCTACAGCCTGACCCTGTTCGCCGCCTGCATGGTCTGCCACGGGGAGCTGTACCGCCTGCGGCCGGCCCCGCAGCGGCTCACCCGCTACTACCTGTACGTCGCCGCGGGCGGCGCCGGCGGCGGCGCGCTCGTCGCCCTCGGGGCGCCGCTGCTGCTCGACGGCTACTACGAGCTCCAGGCCGGCCTGGTTTTCCTGGCCTACCTGGTCGGCGTGATCTGCCTCCTCCACCAGGCCCGGCCGCTCGCGCTCGGCGCGGCCGTCGGCGCCCTCGCGCTCTCGCTGTTGATCCCGCTGCTGCGCGCGAAGGCGGCGGACGGGGTCGAGGGCTGGCTGGCCGCCTGCGCGCTCGAGTGGCAGCGGTTCCACGCGGAGCGCTGGCGCGAGATCGTCGCCGTGCTCCTCCTCCTGCTGGCCGGCCTGCGCGGGGGCGGGCGGGTGCCGGCCCCGACCTGGACCCGGCGGATGCCCGCCGTGCCGCTCATGCTCTCGGTCCTGCTCGGGATGGCCTTCATCATCGAGGCGGTCGAAGACCGCCGCTGGGTGCGCGACGCCGCGCGCAATTTCTACGGCACGCTCCAGGTCAAGGAGTTCAACGCCGACCAGCCCGACTCGCATTTCTTCCTGCTGGCGCACGGCGGCACCACCCACGGCCTGCAGTTCACCGGACCCGATCGCTCCTGGTGGGCCACCACCTACTACGGAGCCGCGAGCGGCATCGGGCGCGCGATCGACCAGTTCCCCGGGACCCGCCGGGTCGGGCTGGTCGGGCTCGGCACCGGCACCCTCGCCGCCTACGGGCGGCCCGGCGACACGTTCTGCTTCTTCGAGATCAACCCCGTGATCGAGCACCTGGCCCGCCATCGCTTCACCTACCTCGAGCACAGCCCGGCCGACCTCGAGGTGGCGCTGGGCGACGCGCGCCTGGTGCTGGAGGAGGAGCTGGCCCGCGGCCGGCCGCGGCAGTTCGATCTGCTGGCGCTGGACGCGTTCAGCAGCGACTCGATCCCGGTGCACCTGCTCACCCGCGAGGCCTTCGCCGTGTATCTCGGCCACCTGCGGCCCGGCGGTGTCATCGCCGTGCACATCTCTAACCGCTACCTCGACCTCAAGCCGGTGGTCGCCGGCCTGGCCGCCGAATACCAGCTGGCGTGCGTCACGCTCGAGGACGAGCCGGAGAAGGAGGACTGGTGGCTCTACAGCACGACCTGGATGCTGCTCACCCGGGACGCGCGCTTCTTCGAAGGCGAACTCGTCCGCACCGCCATCTCCGCCGAGCCCGCGCACCCGCGCCCGCCGATCCTCTGGACCGACGACCACGCCAGCCTGCTCGGAGTCCTCAAGTAGGCCGCCGCCCGCCCGCCAGTGTCGTTCAACCGGTAAGTCGCCCGCTAATTCCGCAAATCGGCGCTGCGCCCATGCCGTTGCCGTGATGATCAAGTCGGACGGCGGATCTCCGCCCTCCCGGGCAGGGTTACGGGGAGGAGGGGAGCGGCGAAGGGCACGAAAGTTCGCCCGGCCGGCGACGCGTCCCACTGCCTGATTCCCGCCCAGGGATCAGATCGTCCGGAAATTGTCCGGCGAGAGGGGGAAGATCGGGTGGCCGAGCCGCTGCGAGCTGACCCGTTCGAGTTCCAGGGCGACCGTGTAGTTGTGGGCCACGAAGCGGAGGAACTCGCGGCGCGGGATGCAGAGGCAGCGCGCGTTGGCCCCCGCCATCACCTGGGCGGTCGCGTTGCTGTTCTGCAGGAGGCCGATCTCGCCGAAGAAGTCGCTGCCGCGGATGACGCCCCGCACGCGGCCCTTGCTGAGGATCTTCGCCTCGCCCTCGAACATGATGTAGAAATTCTCGCTGTAGAAGCCCGACTGCAGGATGGTCTTGTCCGTGCCGAAGTCGGCGATGCGCGACAGCTCGGCGAAGCGCTGGATGGCCTGGACGTGCCAGTTCTGGCAGAGGCTGATGCGGGAGAGGAACGGCAGCTTCTGCACCTGGTTCGCGATGATGGGCGGCGTCAGCCGCGACAGCACCAGCTCCTCCGCCCGGGCCCGCTCCAGGCGGAGCAGCAGGACCGGCGAGAGCGTGCGGTAGAGAAACTCGGGGTGCTCGGGATCGGCGACGGCATGCAGGCCGACGAGGTCGTCCTCGCACAGGATCTGGACGAGCACGCGGCGGCCGGACGGCAGCCGGCGGTACACGCCGACGCGGCCCGAGAGCACGAGCGACACGTGGGTGACCGGCTCGGTCGGCTGCTGGATGACCCGCCAGGGGCCGACCGCGTGCGGCTGCAGGGCCGACGCCACCGCCTGCTGTTCGGGCGGCGGCAGCATCCGCAGCAGCGGCGAGCGCAGCACGGCGCGCAGGCGCGCGCTCTCGTCCGTCGGCTGCCGCCGGCGGCCCAGCCAGCGCCGCCACCACAGGCGCAGGGTCTCGCGCCGCGCCCGGGCCCGGTCGCGCAGGAAGAGGAAGGTCTCGGACCCGACGTAGAAGAGGCCCAGCAGGAAGAGCGACCCGAAGATCGCCTGGGACACCCGCGTGCCGTTGGCCTGCCAAAACTCGAGCTTCCACGGCGGCACGTCCGTCAGCACGCCGAAGAAGTAACCGAGGGCCAGCGTCCACAGCACGCCGTAGCCGATCTCGAGCCAGGTGGTCGGGTTGCGCAGGCCGTGCCGCAGCAGGCGCCAGCGCATGCGCGGCGAGCGGTTCGGGGGAAAGACGAACGCGTGCTCGGCGTCGCTCAGCCGGTGCTCGGCGCCGACGCGGATCATGCGGTTGATGCCGCCGCCCACGATCGGGCGCATCCAGAACAGCAGCCCGACCAGCGGCACCAGGCTCCACTCCGGCCGCTGCCACGCCAGCAGCCCCGTGGCGGTGGACAGCAGCGCCAGCGGCGCCACCGCGATGGTGCGCTGCTCCGACGGCGTGAGCAGGCACGCGTCGTCGGTCTGCAGGATCCAGCCCCGGCGGACGTACACCTCGCCGCCGGCGCCGCGCACCAGCGACGCCGCCAGCGCCTGGCCCGCCAGCCAGGCGACGGCAAACACCCCCAGGCCCGCCGCGACGTCAACGAGCGACCGCGGCAGTTCCGGCTCGAGCGCGGCCGTGAAGCCGAGACCCGCCGCCAGCAGCCCCCACAGGGCCAGCCGCAGCCGCGTCGGACGCACGGCCACGACCCAGTTGACCGCCGGCCTGGGCGCGGCGGGCTGGCCCGGCTCCACCAGGATGCGCGCCCGCACCGCCTTCAGCACCAGCTCGTAAAATTCCCCGAGCGCCGGGCACACCCGCTCCTCGATGATGGCCTCCAGCGCCTGCGGCACCGTCCGCGGCTGCGCGAAGCGCACCAGCACCTGCCATTGCGCCGGCGTGATCGCCAGGTAGGTCCGCTCCGGCACGTTCTTGACCAGCAGCACGCCGCCATGCGGCTTGCCGCGCTGTACCTGGGACGCGAGCTGCCACCGCTTGGCTGTCAGGGTGAGATTGATTTCCATGGCTGTCCCCGGATCAGGTTTCGCGACGCGATTCCAGGCGCGCCGCCGCCAGCAGTTCCTTCAGTTCCGCCATGCGAAAAGGTTTTCCAAGGTAGGGCAGCTCACGCAGGTCGACCGGCCACCAGGATAGATTGCTCAGATGGCCGCTCATGATCGCGAGCTTGCCGCGCGTCAGACGCGAACCGAGCTTCCGGGCCAGCGTCAGTCCGTCCATTCCCGGCATCAGCACATCGATCAGGACCAGCACCGGCTCCGTCCGGTTGCGGTCCAGGGCCTTCAGCCCGGCTTCGGCGTCGCTCGCACAAACGATTTCGATTCCCGAATCGTTGAGCATTTCGCAGATCATCCGGTGGATCGGTTCGTCGTCGTCGATCACCAGCATCCATTCACGGGAAAGTTCAGCCGAAGAAGGAGAATTCGCAGAAGCAGTCATGTACTCTTGGTAGTGGCTAGGAAGGGGGTTAATCGGCCGATCAGGCAGATACTTAAATTAGAAGATAGGTAATATACCCTATGTCAAATAGGGTTTTATGCTCATGTCTAAACTTTGTCATATTTAACTGACAACAAGCCAATTGTGTCGCCGGTCGTGGTCTGGAGCGCGGTAGGAATCCCGGATAATGCACAATGTTCAAGCACTTTTGAGGCCATATGGACCTGGGTGGTTCCTCTGCCGCAGGCTTAAGGTTTGCAGGCCAAAAAGCGCCGCCGTCGCGGGGTCAGCGGCCGCGCGCGGCATGATCCGCAAAAAAGCAGCGTCCGCCGGGCGAATCGATTCGCTCCGGCGAACGCGGTGGGAAAATCCAGACGTGGTCCGGCTAGGGTGCCTTGGCGGCCGGGGCGGCCTCGGGCGTGGCGGCCGCGGGGGGCGGCGGTTCCTGCCAGAAGTAATGACCGCGACGGTTGTGGTCCCAGCGGACCCAGACGGCGGCCAGCGCCATCATCACGAGAAGCAAGACGAACGTCCGGCGCTTGGCCTTGGCCGCCTTGTCCTCGTACGGGTCCTCGAGCGAGCGCCGCGAGCCCGGCGGCAGCACGGCGATGTCGGTGAGCGCCGAGCCGAAGGGGATGTTGATCTTCACGCGCCCGTTGATCGCCCAGCCGTTGCCCTCAAGGATGGGCCCGAGCGTGCGCTGGCGCAGCTTCAGCCAGGCGATGATCATCGACGGTGCCGAGATGACCAGCATCAGGCCGAGCAGCACGAGCGGGTACTGCCACGCCCGGAGCTGGAAGACGTAGCCGAGGATGAGGGTCAGCGCGCTGATCGCGCCGGTGATGGCGACACCGAGCGCGGCGACCGTGCCGACATCGACCTTCTTCGGGGGCTCGGCCGGCTTCGCCTTGTCCGCGTTCGCCGTCGCCTCGGCGGCGTTGGCCAGCTTCGAGCTCGAGGCCGCTTCGGCGGCGGCGGCGCGCTTGGCGATCTGCTCCTCGATCATCCGGACGAATTTTTTGTACGGCGACCAGAAGGCCTGCCGGATGCTGATCGGGTTGTCGACAATCGCGGTGATCACCGCATCCCAGTCGCGTCCCTGCCGGTCATAGAACACGCCGTTGCGGCCGGCGAACAGGTAGTCGCTGTCGCCCTGTGTGAAGCACGCCGCGATCTTCATCGCCGCCCCGCCGGGCCGCTTGCAGTCGACGTACGCGATGTACGCCTTGCTCATCGCGGCCAGCGGATTCGGCGCGTCCACCCGGATGCACAGCTCCGTGCTCCGGCTGTCGAGATACAGCGTGCCGGCCTGGAACACGGCCCAGCGGTCGCGCGAATAAAAATCGGCAAAGTTCACGAAGTTGTGCAGCAGCGCGCGCAGATCGCGGTAATAATGCGTGAGGCGATCCACGTCGGTGATCGCCTTGAACTCCGGCTCCAGCGCCTTGTCCTGCGCGATCAGGTCCGTCAGCACCGCGCGGCCCTTGCCCGCCAGAATCTCCTTCACCCGCGCCAGGCCGAGCTTCTCCACGGCAGACCCGGCCTTGCCGCCCAGCCATGTCTCATAGGCCGCAAACTTCGCGTTCAAGGCCCGCCATTCCTGCTCCGACAAAGTGGTCTTCCCCGACCCATGGATCGGCGTAACGACCGCCTGATGCAAGGTGGCCAGCGCCTCAGCCCAGGCGGGATTGACACCTTCCAACAGGGGCAGCGGGCGATTGGGTTCAATTCGTGCCAGCGGAAATCCGGCGACTTCCTCGGCACTGATTTTCAGGTCTTTGGCGGCTATCGCAAGGTACTCGCTTTCCGCCCGATTTAAGGCTCCGGTGGCACGTGAATCGAATGCGGCAAGGCGACAGCGCGCGTAATAGTCCTCCACTTTGGCGCGCACGGCCTTGAGGGCCGCACAGGCCGCATCGGTGGCGGCGCCCAGAACCGCGATATCCTTTGCCGAGCTCTGCTCGACCCACGCGGTGTACGCGGCGAGTTCGGTGAAAAAGGCGTCAACCTTGTCTGAGGTGACGCCCACCGTGCCGGTACGATCATGGGTACCACCGAAACAAGCGATGATGTCCTTGATTAAGGCCTGCGCCGCCGGATCCTCAGTGGCCTCGGGTGAGATCACGCCGTCGCCGTTGAGCGGGCTGGCGGAGAAGATCTTGGCCGTGTCGGCCGCATCGGCCGCGGAAATGACCTCGGCTCCCTTCTTGCCGAGATTGGCCAGCACCTGACGCGCGGAGGCCAGCAGCACCTTGCCTTCGGGAACGGCATCGTTGATCGCCGCCAGTGGCAATGACTCGCCGCCTTGCAAAAGGTCGCCCGGCTCCTTGAGTCGGGTGGCCGCCCACTTGATTGCCGCGATCAATTCCGGCACACGGATGCGGCCGTCCCCGTCGGCGTCGATCATCGCGAGCGTCTTCTCGTCGAGTTCGAGGCCCTTTACCGGGCAGCTGAGGGCAACCCACAGTTTCTGATCCAAGTGCTCCAGGTTGAGAAGGTCGGCGCCGGTCTCGAGCGAGACCTGATCAAGCCCGCCGGTCCGAAAGAATTTCCAGGTGTGCATGTGATTGAGGGAGTTGACGAGTTTTCGAGCTTTTCCGCATCGGCGTGCTTTGGCAAACGCGAAGACACCGCATCCGCGGCGACTTTTCCCGGATGGTGAAGGGCTTGCGGTCTTTCTCCGGGTGGCCATCCTCCTGCTCGTCCCGTCACCCCAACCCCGCCTCCCATGTCCGAAACCAGCCGTGCCTCCGGCGTCGATCGCCGCGCCTTCGTCAAAACCCTCTCCGCCGCCGGCCTCGGCCTGGCGCTCGGCGGCCCGCCCGCCCTGGCCGCCTCAACCGTCCGCCGCCGCCGCCGCTACGCGATCGTTGGCCTCGGCGCCCGCCACACCATGTATCAGGCGGCCATCGAGAAGGACTACCGCGAGCACGCGGAACTGGTCGGCGTCTGCGACCTCAATCCCGGCCGCGTCGCAGTCGCGCGGAAACTCTCGGCCAAACACGGCGCCCAGCCGCCGCCCGGCTACCTCCACACGGATTTCGACCGCATGCTGGCGGAGACCAAGCCCGACTACCTGATCGTCACCACGGTCGACGCCACCCACGACGAGTACCTGGTCCGCGCGATGGAAGCGGGCGTCGACACCATCACCGAGAAGCCGATGACCACCACCCCGGAGAAGTGCCAGCGCATCCTCGACGCGCGTCGGCGCACCGGAAAACAGGTCCGTGTCCTCTTCAATTACCGCTACTCGCCACCCCGAACGCAGGTGAAGGACATCCTGATGAGCGGGGAGATCGGCGAGATTCTTTCGGTGGATTTTCACTGGCTGCTCAACACCAGCCATGGCGCCGACTATTTCCGCCGCTGGCACAGCCAGAAGCGGAACTCCGGCGGGCTCATGATTCACAAGGCCACGCACCATTTCGATCTCGTCAACTGGTGGCTCGGGGCCGTGCCCGTCAGCGTCAGCGCGACCGGCAAGCGCGAGTTCTACACGCCGGCCATGGCGAAGCGTTTCGGCCTGCAGTCGCACCACGAGCGCTGCCACACCTGCCCCGAGCAGGACCGGTGCGGGTTCTTCATGAGCCTGGCCGCGAATCCGCAGCTCAAGGAGCTGTACCTCGACCAGGAGGTGCACGACGGCTACTTCCGCGACCGGTGCGTGTTCCGTCCCGACATCGACATCGAGGACACGATGAACGTGATCGTCGGCTACGACACCGGCGCGACGCTCAGCTATTCGCTCAATGCCTTCAATTCCTGGGAGGGCTACCAGATCGCGTTCAACGGCACCAAGGGCCGGCTCGAGCATGCGATCGTCGAGTCGACCTACGTGAGCGGCACCGACACGGTGCAGGGCGGCATCGCCGACGACGGGGTGACGACCCGCGTGATCCCGCTGCGGGGCGCCGCGCGGCCGGTCGCGCCCTGGAGCGGCACGGGCAGCCACGGCGGCGGCGACCAGATCATGCTCGACGATCTCTTCCTGCCGCAGCCGCCCGCCGACCCGTACCGGCGCGCGGCCGACGAGCGGGCCGGCGCCTGCTCGATCCTGATCGGGGCCGCCGCCAACGAGTCCTTCGTCACCGGCCGTTCCGTCGCGGTCCAGCAGCAGGTGCACGGCCTCGCGCGCCCCGACTACTCGCCCATGCCGGACCGCACCGGCCCGCTGCCCATGCCGGACCGCAACGCGCGGCGCACCTGACCCGATCCCAGGCCCCCGCCGTTCCCGCCGGAACCCGCGCTTTCCCCGGCGGCGCCGGCGTGCTAGGGTGACGGCATGAAAACGTTCCTGCTGCCGGTTGATTTCTCCCCGGTCACGGCCGACGTGATCGAGTCGGCCCTGTCCTTCGCCCGGGCCTTCGCGGGCCGGGTCGCGTTGCTGCACGTCGTCCAGCCGCCGTACATCGCCTCCGCCCGCTCGGCGCTGCCGCCCGAGGCCATCGCGGAGGCGGTGGCCGTCGCCGAGGAGGAGGCGGAGCGCAAGCTCGCCGCCCACGCGCGCACGTTCGCGCGCGCCGGCATTGAGTGCTCCGTGCGCATGCTCTCCGGCCGGCCGGTGCCGCTGATTCTGAAGGAAGCCAAGCGCGCCCGCGCCGACTTCATCATCATGGGCTCGCACGGCCACGGCCGGATCTACGACCTCCTCGTCGGCAGCACCGCCAGCGGCGTGATCAAGCAGGCCACCTGCGGCGTCATCCTGCTCCCGCCCGAGGACAAGGCGTACGAATAGCCCTGCCCAAGGGAGAGTCTAAGCCGGGATCATGCAGTCGAGAGAGGGGGATTGAGCCCGATCTCACGCCATTGCTTCCGTCCCACGGGCAGGCGCCGGGGATAGCGTGTCAACGGGCAGATAAAATTGACCCACTGACGGGCACGTAAATTGACCCACCCCGGAAAAAAGGGAGCGGAACCGTGAATGTAGTGGCAGAGCAGGCCCAGCGCCGCCAGCCACCCTACTCGCCAAACTTGATTCCCTGCGCCAGCGGCAGGGCATCCGAATAGTTCACGGTCACCGTCTGGCGGCGCATGTAGGATTTCCAGGCGTCGCTGCCGCTCTCGCGCCCGCCGCCCGTCTCCTTCTCGCCGCCGAAGGCGCCGCCGATCTCGGCGCCGCTCGTACCGAGGTTCACGTTGGCGAGGCCGCAGTCGCTGCCGCTCGCGAACAGGAATTGCCCCGCCTCCCGCATGTCGAGGGTGAAGATCGCCGAACTCAGCCCCTGCGGCACGGCGTTCTGCAGCGCGATGGCCTCGGCGTAGTCGCGGTAGGTCATGACGTAGAGGATGGGCGCAAACGTCTCCCGCTGCACAACCGGCCAGTCGTTGCGCGCCTCCGCCAGGCACGGGGTCACGTACCGCCCGCCCGGATACGCCCGGCCGGTCAGCGGCTCGCCCCCGTAGAGGATCCGTCCGCCGCGGCGCCGCACCTCGGCCAGCGCCTGCTGCATGCCCTGCACGGCGGCCAAGTCGATCAGCGGCCCCATGAGCGTGCCCGGCCGCAGCGGGTTGCCGATCGTCACCTGCCGGTACGCGGCGATCAGCGCCTCGACCAGCGGCGCCTTCACCGATTCATGCACGATGAGCCGGCGCGTCGTCGTGCAGCGCTGGCCCGCGGTCCCGACCGCGCCGAACAGGATGGCCCGGACCGCCATCTTCAGGTCGGCGGAGGGTGCGACGATCACCGCGTTGTTGCCGCCCAGCTCCAGCAGCGACCGGCCGAACCGGCGCGCCACCACCTCGCCCACGCGTCGGCCCATCCGCGTCGAGCCGGTCGCGGAGACCAGCGGCAGCCGCCGGTCCGCCGCCATCCGTTCACCGAGCCCGGGCCCGTCGCCCACGGCCAGCGCGAAGATCGCGGGGTTGACGCCGCAGTCGCGGCACACCCGCTCCGCCAGCCGGATGCAGGCGATCGCCGTCAGCGGCGTCCTCTCGGACGGCTTCCACAGCGTCGCGTCGCCGCAGGTGACGGCCAGGGCGCTGTTCCAGGCCCAGACGGCCGCCGGAAAATTGAAGGCCGAGATGATGCCGGCCACGCCGAGCGGATGCCAGGCCTCCATCAGCCGGTGTCCGGGACGCTCCGACGCGATCGTGAGCCCGTGGAGCTGGCGCGACAGGCCGGTGGCGAAGTCGCAAATATCGATCATCTCCTGCACCTCCCCCTCGCCTTCCGCCACGATCTTGCCGGTTTCCAGCGACACGAGCCGGCCCAGTTCCGGCCGCAGCGCGCGGAGGGCCTCGCCGTACCGGCGGATCACCTCGCCGCGCTGCGGGGCCGGCACGCTGCGCCAGGCCAGGAAGGCCGCGTGCGCGGCGCCGGCCGCCCGCTCGTAATCGGCGGGCGCCGCCGACGCGACGCGGCCGAGCACGCTGCCGTCGATCGGCGTGCGCGACTCCAGCACGGCGCCGCCACCGCCCCACTCGCCCCAGAACGCGCCGGGATTCACTTTCCGGACGGAAAGTCCGAGACGGGGAAAGATCGCGCGCGCGACGGCGGCGGCGGAAGTCGAGGCGGATGCGGCCATGGTCTTGTTGAAACGAAGGCGAAGGTCAGGGAGCGCGGACGGGCGCCCCGCAACCCGGGTTCCGGGTTGCGGGAGAATGGGGAACGGCGCCGGCCGGGACAGGCATCGGAGCTGAGTAGCTATCCGCCGCCGGCACGCAAGCCGGCAACCGGGGCCCCGTAAACGCGCCCGCCCCAGCGCGTGCCGAGGAAATCCTGCAGCGCCACCGACTCCTGGCGCACAAAGCCCGGGCCGATCCGACCGCGGGCATACAGTTCCAGGACCCCGACGATGCCGGCCGCCGTGGTGAGTTGGATGGCGTTCAGCTTCCGGCCCTGGACCGTGGCCCCGTGCAGCTTCTTGATGAAACTCCGCTGCCTCAGTCCGCCGCCGGGCTCGGTGCCGACCACGCTCACGTAGAAGACCACGACGTCCGACTCCGTGAGCGGCACCTCCTGGTCGAAGATCTGCGTCACCAGCTCCTGGCGCGGCGCGAGGTTGAGGTCGTAGAGCAGGAATTTCATCAGGTCCCGGTGCCCCGGGTAGCGCAGGGTCTTGTAATTGAGCTCTCCCACCCGCCCCGCGAATGTCTGGCACATGGTGGCCACGCCGCCCGAGGTGTTGAACGCCTCGTACTCGGTGCCGTCGATCGTGATCCGCTCGACGCCGTCGAGCGGCATCGTCGTCACGCGCCGGCCGCCGTGCAGCGCCTCCCCGACCTGGCAGTATTCGTTGATCAGGCCCGCCGTGCTCCAGCTCAGATAGTACTTCATCTGGTTGCCGGCGTTCAGCGGCAGCGCCCCGACCCGCATCTCGCAGTTCCGCACGTCGCGCAGCGACGCCGCCAGCGAGCCGCCGACGATGTTGATCGCCCCCGGGGCCAGCCCGCACTGCGGCATGAACGTGCCCCGCGACTTCGCCGCCAGCCGCTCGACGTGGGCGGTCGTCGCCACGTCCTCGGTCAGGTCGAAGTAGGACACCCCCGCCCGCGCGCAGGCGCCGGCGATGGCCCGGTTGAGGTAGTACGGGGCCGCGCTGACGACCGCGTCGAAGCCGCGGACCAGGCCGGCGAGCGCGGCCGCGCGCTTGACGTCGACCTGCACGAAGCGCGCCTTGCGCAGCCCGGCCAGGTCCGCGCCCGCGCGCACGTCGGCCAGGGTGACGCTGCGGCAGAAGCGGCAGGATTCCAGGAGGGTGGCGATGGTGCCGCCGACTTTGCCGGCGCCGATGATTCCGATTTTCATGGGAAGATAGTCCGGAGCCGGATGCCCCGCCGCGCCGAGAGGCGACCGGCGGCTAAGCCGGCGGGGAGGCGGCCGCCTGCACCCGGCGGGGGTCGGTCGCCGCGATGATCGCGCTCACGGCCTTTTGATTGAAGCCCTTGAAGCCGCCCTGGCGCTGGAGGTTCTCCAGGTGGCTGCCGATGGCGCCGTCGCGGATGAAGGCCGCGCACTGCTCGGGCGTGATGATGCCGCGGTCGCGCAGCGCCTCGGCCCGGCGCGGGTCCACGGGCCAGCGTTCGCCCTCGGTGAAGGCCTGCTTGAGGAAGGGGAAGTCGGAGAACGGCCGCATCGTCGCGATGCCCTCCGCCGCCAGCTGCTCGCGCAGGAGCGGGAAGTTGAAGCGGGCCTCGAGGTGGTGCATGCCCGCCTGCAGGAAACTGTCGCCGTGCAGCCCGCACCAGGTGCCGACCGTGCGCGCCTCGTCGATCTCGGGCAGCCGCAGCGCCGCGTAATCCCGGTCCACCTCGGCCGGCAGCAGGTCGACGTCGGCGAAGACCACGATGCCGACCGCCGGCGCCTCCATGACCTGCGCCCCCCAGCCGGCCTCGGCGCCCGCGTAGAACCGCTCGCGCTTCGCCAGGCCGAGCGTCTCGAGGAAACGCACCAGCTCGGGGAAATACCGCCGCGAGCACCGGAAGGTGTGGTGATCGTGGTTCGCCCAGCCGAGCCCCAGCCGGTCCTGGCGGTTCTTCTGCACGCGCGCCGCCCGGTTGCGCAGCTCCCAGTAGCGCCGCTCCTCGGCAAAGAACAGCTCGCAGGCCGTGTCGACCCCCACCAGCGCCACCGCCCGCCGGCCCACTGCGAACGCCTCGCGCACGCCCTCGTCGTCGTGCGGGAAATCGCGACGGCGCGCCCGGAACAGCTCGCGCGCCCGCAGCAGGTCCGCCGCGAACCCCGGCCGAGGCTCCGCCGGCATGAAACCGCGGTAGCCCAGCCGCTCGACGGCCCGGAGCACCGCGCCGCTTCCCGCGTCGACCACGACGCTCCGGTAGCGCGCACCGGGCGCGCCCTCGGGTTCGCCCGTGATCTGCTGGCGCGCCATGAAGTCGGCCAGGTGCTCGGGCCTGACCGCCACCGTCGCCGGCCAGGCCGCCGCCACCCCCGCCACCAGCACCCGCGGCAGCATCGCGTGCGGGTGCGCCAGCACCGTGTGCCCCGCCGGCGCGTCGACGCCTTCCGGCTGGAATCCGGCGGCGCGAAACGCCGGCTCATGCTCCGGCGCCACCACCAGGTGATCGACCCATTCGAAAAGCTCCGTCCCCGTCTCCGCCCGCATCCGCTCCGCCAGCCGCGCCGCGAAGGGGTTGCGCGCGAGGAAAGCTCCGATCTGCGCCGCCAGCAGCGCTTCCGCCTCATAGGCCAGCGGCCAGTTGAAGTTGGCGGGGGCGTTCAGCGCGGTCATGGCGAGAAGGGGTTGGGGACAGGTCCGGCTTATGTAATAATCGCCTAGCCAGCGGGTGTCCAAGCCTGTTCTCATCGTCTAAAAGCATCAACCGCCGCATTTGCCGGCCGAATGCCTTGCAGTAGCGGCGCTAAACCGCGCGGGCCATTGCGGCGCAGGCTCGCCAAAGGGCTTCGGCTTTTCTACCTAAACTGTCTGCCATTCCCATGACCGTCGCCTCCTCTCCTGCCGGCCTGCCCCAACTTTCCTCCCGTCTCGACGGCGAACTCCATTTCGACCAGACGATGCGGGCGCTGTATGCGACCGACGCTTCGGAATACCAGGAGTTGCCGGTCGCGGTGGCGTTGCCGAAATCGGAAGCCGACGTGCGGGAGCTGATCGCCTATGCGAAACGCCACGGGATCGGGCTCATCCCGCGCACCGCGGGCACCTCGCTGGCCGGCCAGGTGGTGGGCTCGGGCCTGGTGGTCGACGTGGGCCGGCATCTCAACCGCATCCTCGCCGTCGATCCCGCCCGCCGCCGCGTGCGGGTGCAGCCGGGCGTGGTCCGCAACGAGCTCAACCTCCACCTCAAGCCCCACGGCCTGCACTTCACGCCGGAGACCTCGACGGCCAACCGCGCGATGATCGGCGGCATGGTCGGCAACAATTCCTGCGGCGCCAACTCCATCGTCTACGGCACCACCCGCGAGCACCTCGTCTCGGCCCGCGGCTTCCTCAGCGACGGCTCGGAGGCGACCTTCGGGCCGCTGACGCGCGAGGAGTTCGCCGCCAAGTGCGCCGGACCCGACACGCTCGAGACCCGGATCTACCGCTTCGTGCGCGACCTGCTCGGCGACGCCCGCAACCGGGCCCTGATCCGCGAGCATTTCCCGAAGCCCACCGTCACGCGCCGCAACACCGGCTACGCCCTGGACCGCCTGATGGAATGCGGCGTGTTCGACCCGGACTCGAAGCAGCCGTTCAACCTCTGCCGGCTCCTCGCCGGTTCCGAGGGCACGCTCTTTCTCGGCGTCGAGTTCGAGCTCAACTGCGAGCCGCTCCCGCCCCCGGGCGCGCTGATGTGCGCCCATTTCGCCACCGTCCACGACTCGCTGAAAGGCACGCTCATCGCCATGCGGCACCGGCCCTACGGCTGCGAGCTGATCGATCGGCACATCCTCGAGTGCACCAAGGCCAACCTCGAGCAGGCGAAGAACCGGTTCTTCGTCCAGGGCGACCCGGGGGCCGTGCTCGTGGTCGAGCTGCGCCACGAGCAGCGGGCCGCGCTCGAGGCCGAGTTCCGCGCCCTGGAGGCCGAGTTCCGCGCCGCGGGCCTGGGCTATGCCTTCCCCGTGCTCTGGGGCGACGACTCCAACAAGGTCTGGGACCTGCGCCGCGCCGGCCAGGGGCTCATGATGAACGTCCCGGGCGACGCCAAGCCGCGCGAGGTCGTCGAGGACACCGCCGTCGCCGTCGAGGACCTGCCCGACTACATCGCCGAGTTCGACGGCCTCATGCGCCGCAAGTACGGCATCAGCTGCGTCTATTATGCCCACGCCGGCGCCGGCGAGCTGCACACCCGCCCGCTCTTCAACCTCAAGACGGCCGAGGGACTGAAGATGTTCCGCGACATCGCGACCGACATCGCCGTGCTCGTGAAGAAGTACCGCGGCTCCCTCTCGGGCGAACACGGCGACGGCCGCCTGCGCGGCGAGTTCATCCAGTTCATGGTCGGCGCCGAGTGCTACGCGATGATGCGGCGCGTGAAGGAGACCTTCGACCCGCGCGGCGTGTTCAACCCGGGCAAGATCATCGACACGCCGCCGATGGACAGCGCGCTCCGGCATTCGCCGGGCCATGCCACGCCGGAGTACGCGACGGTCTTCAACTTCGACGCCAGCCAGGGCATCCTCCGCGCCGCCGAGAAATGCAACGGCGTCGGCGAATGCCGCAAGTCCCACCTCATGGGCGGCACCATGTGCCCGAGTTACATGGCCACGCGGAACGAGAAGGACACCACCCGCGCCCGTGCCAATACGCTCCGCCACGTGCTCAGCCATCCGGCACGCGGCACCAACCCGTGGAACAGCTCGCAGGTGGCCGACGTCATGGACCTCTGCCTGTCGTGCAAGGGCTGCAAGTCCGAATGCCCGTCCAATGTCGACGTCGCGCGGCTCAAGGCCGAGTGGCAGCAGCACTACTACGACGCCAAGGGCGTGCCGCTCCGCTCGCGGCTCGTCGCCGGGTTCACCCGCTCGATGCGCCTGGCCTCGCTCGCCCCTTCAGTCTACAACTGGGCCGTCACCGCCCCCGACGTCTCGCGCTGGATCAAGCGCTTCTCCGGGTTCGCCCTCGGCCGCAGCCTGCCCGAGCTTCACCCGACCACCCTCGCCGCCTGGCATCGGAAGCACGCCAACCCGCCGACCCTCGCCTACCCGAACGGACGCGTCTTCCTCTTCTGCGACGAGTTCACCAACTACAATGACACCCCCGTCGGCATCAAGGCGGTCGAGCTGCTCAACCGCCTCGGCTACGAGGTCGTCATCCCCGAGCATGTCGAGAGCGGACGCGCGCACTTCTCCAAGGGCCTCGTGCGCGAGGCCCGGGCCTTCGCCATCCGCAATGTCGAGCTGCTCAAGGACGTCGTCACGGAACGCTCCCCGCTCATCGGCCTGGAGCCGTCCGCCATCCTCGGCTTCCGCGACGAGTATCCCGACCTGGTGCCGCCGGAGCTGCGCGCCGCCGCCACCGGGCTCGCGGGCCGCGCGCTGCTGATCGACGAATTCATCGCGCGCGAGGCCGACGCCGGCCGCATCACCCGCGCCGCGTTCACCTCCCGGCCGCAGGCCGTGAAGCTCCACGGCCACTGCCACCAGAAGGCGCTGTCGTCGCTGACTCCGACCGTGAAGATGCTCGAGCTGCCCGCCGGTCACAAGGTGCAGCTGATCCCTTCCGGCTGCTGCGGCATGGCCGGCTCCTTCGGTTACGAGGAGGAGCATTTCGCGCTTTCGCAGCAGATCGGCGAACTCGTGCTCTTCCCCGCCGTCCGCCAGGCTCCGGTCGAAACCGTCATCGCCGCTCCCGGCACCAGCTGCCGCCACCAGATCAAGGACGGCACCGGCCGCGTCGCGCAGCATCCGGTCGAAATCCTTCACGCCGCCTTGCTTGCCGGATCAGGCAATTGAGACCTGGGCGACCTTGCGGAAAATGCCCCCCGGGGCGAGGCCGGCCGCCTTTCGCGCCTCTTCGTGCCCGCGCGGTTCTCCACCCCCGGCTGCTCTGCCAAGGCTGGTCCGGCACCCGGAAGTTAAACGCAAAGCACGAAGCAGACTCGAAATGAGTTTGTGGTGACCAAAAGTCACAGCACCCAGGTGACGCCAAACTTCCCGCAGAAATTGCGTATCCACTTATCTCTCCGAATTTTCAACTTCACCCTCCTGCAACCGCCTGCGTTCAGCCACGAGCCCCAGGCCGTTTAACCACCGTCGGCTCAGACAGGAACCAGGGTGTTTTCCCGTCATATGCCTAGTGACATATCTCCCAGGGCCGGATGACGTTCATCCTTGTCGGGTCTCGAAGCCGAAGTAGCCTCCCTCGCGATGTTACGCCACGCCGTCGTCCTCACTTTTGTCTTTTTTACCCTCCTGGCGGTGTCCCTCCGCGCCCAGACCACGTACAACTGGATCGGGTTGGGGGCGGATGACAATTACGCGACCCCCGGCAACTGGCAGGGCGGCTCGGTGCCCACGGGCAACTCCAGCGACAACATCATCTTCAATGTTTACCCGCGGCAGAACATCACGGTTTCGAGCGCGCTGAATCTCGGCAGCCTCACCTTCAACGGCATCCGGGACGGTCTCTACCTGAGCGGCGGGTCCCCGCTGACGCTGAACGGCAACATCACCACCAACTCCAACTCGATCTATTGGGGCGTGTTCGGACTGCCGGTCGTGCTCTCTGCCGGCAACCACACGTTCAACACCCAGGGCGCCGACCTGTACTTCTTCAACGAGGTGAGCGGCGCGGGCGGCATCATCAAGACCGGCAACAGCAGCCTCCATCTTGATTTCGCCAACAGCTACACCGGCGGCACCGTCATCAACGGCGGCCAGGTGTACGTCTCCCAGACCAACGCCCTCGGGACCGGCACCGTGACGTTCAACGGCGGCACCCTGGCCGTGAAAGGCGAGTTCAATTATGTTTTCCTGCCCAATAATTTCCTGCTCGGCAGCAGCGTGACCTTCGGCAGCCCGGTCGAGGAGACCGCGCTGATGGAGATCCTCGGCACGGTGGCGCCGACCAGCGGGGTGACGGACGTCAGCATCTCCAACCCTTACCGCACGCAGCTGGTGTTCTCCGGCAGCCTCACCGACGGGGCCGCCGCCACGTCGTACACGTTCGCCGCCGGCCTCGTCCGGCTCTCCGGCAACAACACGTACACCGGCGGCACCACGGTGAACTCCGGCGTGAGCGTCATCTTCGATGCGGGCGCCGCGCTGCCGTCCTCCGGCCTGGTCAGCGCCCTGCCCGACGGCTATGTCGGCCTGAGCGACGACACCTTCAGCGCCGCGACGTTCGTGTCCCGGCTCGATCCCGACGGCTTCGCCGGCACCCTGGGTTTCGACGGCGAGGGGACGTTTGGCGGCGCGATCGACCTGTCCGGCTTTTCCTACTCGGACATCCTGATCGGAACCCAGTCGCGCGCCACCCTCACCGGCGCCCTCACGCCTCCCTCCGGCGCGAGCGCCTACCGGTTCGGGGGCAACGGCTGGCTCCTGCTGGCCGACGGAGCGGGCGCCAACGGACTGACCGGCTCGCAGGACGTCAGCGTGGAGTCGCCCTTCTCCGGAGCGCCGATGATGCTCGTGCTCGGCCGCACGGCCGCGAACACCTATTCCGGCAGCACCAACGTCGGGCTGAACAGCGGCGTGATCTTTGACGGCGCCGCCTCGCTCTCCGCCAACACCTCGGTCAATGTCGACCACCAGGCCTACGTCGGCATCACCGACGGCAGCGGGCTGACCCTCGGCCAGCTGCAAAGCCAGCTGGGTTTCGTGGCGTCCGAGGGCATGCTGGGGTTCGATTCCCGCGCCAACCTCGCCGGCAATTCGCTGGCCGAGGTGACGGTCAACAACCTCGACCTCTCCGCCTTCACGCCATTCTACGTCGGCACCGCCACGAAGGCGGTCCTCAGCGGCACGATCCAGACCGCCAACGGCGACACGGCCGACTATTTTTTCGGCGCCTTCGCCGGGGGGGCGCTGGACATCACGGCCTCGCTCTCCGGCAGCCGGGCGCTCCACGTCGGACAACCCGGCGTGTATCAGGACCCGGATGACTACGGAAACGTCAGCCGCGTCCGCCTGCTGGCGTCGAGCAACACCCACACCGGCGGCACCTTCCTGCACTCCGGCATTCTGATGCTGGACACGCCGGCGCTGCTGGGATCAGGGCCGCTGACCGTCGACACCGGGGCCAGCGACCGTTACGCGGTGGTCGAGACGAACGGCAACCTGACGAACAACATCATCCTGGCCGGCGGCACCCTGGTGGTCGCGCCGAACGATCCCCTGCAGCTCTCCGGCAACATCTCCGGCCCGGGCGGGCTCTACGCGGACAACACCATCACCCTCTCCGGGAACAACTCCTACTCCGGGGGCAACGTCTTCTCCGGCCGCGCGAATATCCTGGCCGCCAGCAACTCCGCCCTCGGCACGGGCGGGCTCGAGCTCGAGGAAGGGACCTACGTGACCTTCACCTCGTCGAATCCCGCCATCGGCAGCCTGATCGCGGGCACGCCCTACGACGACGACGGTTTTCTCAGCAGCATGCTCGAGCTCGCGGGCAGCGGCACGACGACCCTGACCATCAACCAGACCGTCGACGGGTACTTCGAGGGCGGCATCTCCCAGACCGGCACCACGACGGGCTCGCTCGTCAAGAACGGCACGGGCACCCTGACCATCCTCGGCATCTACAACAGCGACCTGCCCTACTCCGGCGGCACGACCGTCAACCAGGGCAAGCTCATTGCCGGCAGCAATGCCGCCTTCGGCACCGGTGCGATCGTGCTCAACGGCGGCTCGCTCGGCACGCTGCCCGGGGTCACGCTCACGAACCCCATTTCGTTCGGCGCCAACGGCGGCGTCCTCTCCGGCAGCGGCACCATCAGCGTGGCCATCACCGCGGGAACCAACGTCCGGATCGCGCCCGGCTTCTCGCCCGGCGTCCTGAACTTCGCCAGCGGCCTGACTTTTGCCTCCGGCGGCCAGCTCGACTTCGAGGTCCAGACCGCCGCCGGACCCGCCGGCACCGGCTACGACCTGGTCACCGTCAGCGGCGCCTTGCTCGACATCACGGCGACCAGCGGGTCCCCGTTCACCCTGAAGCTCATCTCGCTGAACTCCGGCGGCACCGCCGGGCCCGTCGCCGACTTCTCCGCGGGCAGCGGCTACTCATGGCTCGTCGCCACCTCCGTCGCGGGCATCAACGGCTTCGCCGCGAACAAGTTCACCATCGACACCTCCGCCTTCGCCAACTCCCTCGGCGGCGGCACGTTCTCGCTCGTGCAGGGCGTGAGCGGCGGCAACGCGGCCCTGTACCTCAATTTCACCCCGGTCCCGGAGCCTTCCACGTACGCGCTCATGGCCGTCGGCCTCGGCGCCGCCGCCCTCGCCGCTCGCCGCCGCCGCCGGAGCTAGGCGGCGCACCGCGCCGGGCGGCCGGCGACTATTTCATGAACCAGCGGGCCGCGCCCCGCCCCCGGGCAGGCTTGCGACCGGCCCCGGAACTGCCATGAAGAGGCCGCCAACCCCACCATGAAACCGGCCACAACCAGCGGCGATCCGGTCCAGCGCCGGACTGCCCTCGGCTTCTCGATCATCCTGTTGCTGTCCTGGCTTTCCGAAAGCCTGCATCTCCCGCACCTCCTCTTCGACGATCCGTTCGAGTTCAGCTGGACGCGCGTCCTGCTCCGCTCCGCGATCATCGTCGCCGTCTGGTCCTGGGTGCACCTGTCCAACCGCCGCCTGCTCCGCCGCCTGCACCAGCTGGAGGAGTTCCTCCTCATCTGCAGCTGGTGCCGCAAGGTCGGCCACGAGGGCCGGTGGCTGACCATGGAGGAATATTTCGGCTCGAATTTCGACACTGAAACCTCCCACGGCATCTGCCCCGCCTGCGCCCAACAGCAGCGCGAGGCCCATCGCGCCGCCACCCGCGTGCCGCCGCCCGCCGGGCCGGCCGTCCCTTGAACCCATGACCCCCTCCCTCCGCCCGCCGCGCTGGCTACGCCGCCTCCCCTGCTGCACCGCCGCGCTCGCCCTCATGCTGACGCACCCGCCCGCACAGGCCGCCGCGGCCAAGGACGGTCCGCTGCCGGATCCGTTCGTCGCGCGCGACGGCACCCGCATCACGACCGCGGAACAGTGGCGCACGCTGCGCCGGCCGGAACTCCTCGAGCTCTTCCGCGAGCACCTGTACGGCCGCAATCCGGTCGAGCGGCCGGACGGCCTGCGGTTCGCCCGCGACGGCGACGACGCCGAAGCCTTCGGGGGCCTCGCCACCCGCCGCGACGTGCGGATCGTCTACGGACACGACGCCGCCGGCGAAAAGGCCATCCGGCTCCGCCTCTACCTTCCCCGGCAGACGGCTCCGGCCGGCTGTTTCGTGCTCATCGTGAACCGCCCGGCCAGGATCGTCACGCAGGCGGAAACCAAGCCGACCGAGTTCTGGCCGGCGGAAGCCATCGTGCGCCGCGGCTACGTGGCCGCGGCCTTTCACTACGAGGACGTCGCGCTCGACGACCAGGATCGCGCCTTCACGAGCGGCGTGTACGCGGTGTTTAATCCGGCGTTCGCCACGGGTCCGCGACCGGGCGACGCCTGGGGCACGGTCGCCGCCTGGGCCTGGGGCTATTTCGGCCTTTGTAGCCGTCAGTGCCCACCGCGCCCTTGGCGCGTCATCGATGCGGGGCGCTTGGCACAGCGGGGCAGGCCAGTGGGAGGCATGGTCCGCTTTGTGCGAGGCTCCGTCAGGGCTTTGCTTGGTCGTGATTCCCGCCGGCCAGGCGTCCGATCAAGTCTTCCAACTCTGCGATCAGGCCCAGGACCATGCTCCTGGGTTCCTCG
>JAEUGX010000007.1 GCA_016795545.1 Opitutaceae bacterium | reverse complement strand
TCGAGCGCGGTGGTCCAGACCGTCGAAATCAACACCGCCAGCGGATCAAGGTCGACGCCAACCGCCCGGTGTCCCAAGGATCGGGCCACGGCCAGAACGGTGCCCGAGCCCATCATCGGATCGGCCACTCTCATTCGCGGCCCTCGTTTTTTGAGCGCATCCAGAGCGATGCCCGGTGACATACGGGCTGGGAATGGATGGACCGGGCTCCGGCCGAGGATTTCGAAAATGTTCTTCTTGTGCGACTTGATCATGAAAAATTTCCCCAGATATGACCGGGTATCATCGTTCG
Organism: Opitutaceae bacterium; assembly: GCA_016795545.1. Taxonomy (GTDB): domain Bacteria; phylum Verrucomicrobiota; class Verrucomicrobiia; order Opitutales; family Opitutaceae; genus Lacunisphaera. The sequence goes on along the minus strand of JAEUGX010000007.1, from coordinate 40,050 downwards.
TCGATAGGATATTCCCGGGTGGCCGATTCGATGGCCGCGAGCACGTTGGCCGGGCTCTGGTCGAGTTCGACCGTGCTGTTTGTCGTGCTGATGAAACGTGGGGCCATTTCCCGCATACCAATGCAGAGGTTGGCCAACTCCTGATCCGTCTCAAAGTGAATCGGCTTGGTCCCGGAATCGAGAGCGACTCGCAGGGCACTGAACTGGACCGAGCTTCGTTTGAAACGCTGCTGCTGGTCATAGATGGCGTTGATGATCTCGCGATAGGGGGGCTTCTGGACTTTCATGGCGACGATCCCTTCCACCCATTGGTGGCAGTCCTGCGGCAGCTTGCATTTGAACAGCTCGCGAATCTGGCGGAAGCCGAGCTGCTTGATCGGCCGGAGCCTCACCAGTCGCGCGAGGTCATCAATATTGATCAGCGTTACCGTCTTCGGTTCGCCCTTGGCGGTAGAGTTATCCCGGTCATCGTTGATCTCACTCCCCAAAGCGGAAGCCTCCGCCGCCGCGGTGGGGAAAGCCGGCCCCACCACAATAGCGTGCTCGCATTTGTATTGGTCGCGCTGCCGGGCAATGGCTGAGACGCCCACCGTTTTGGCCGAAACCTTCGTGCCATCCTTTTCTTTGCTCTTGGCCTCAAGACTGACGGAGTAGCTCCGAGATTGGTTTGCCGGGTCCGCTGACAAATAAGCACTCGCCACTCCATCGGGCTTACCTTTGCCGCCAATGCGAGTGACGACAAAACCAAGGGAATCAAACGCATCGCATACCCGCACCTCCAATTCGTTGGGATTATTGCGTGCCTCCAGTAGCGCATTCGATACCGACAGCGCGCTTCGGCGGCCCGTCTCATTGGCAAGATTGCGAAGCAGTTGGTCACGCACACTAAGCACTTCGTCGATGTGGTCGCGATTAATGCCGGCATCGAACAGATGCGACTCAAGCAAAACCTCAGCCATCGAAAACAGTTCCAACGGCTGACCGGCACCTCGGCTGGCAAATTCGTCGTAGTGAACCGCGACGAAGGGATGCCAGGCATTGATGCGCAGCCGGCCCGTTTCAGTGTCGAAAATCGCAATCCCATCCTTGGGGCTCCCGTCGTAGCTCAGGGACAATCCCGAAACAAAGCCATCCGCGCTCGCTGCAGATTCCTCCAGCTTGGCAAAAAATCGATCATGCTCGGCATCTGAGCCGAAGCCGGGAACGCGCAAAAAGCGTGCGACCGCGTCGCCGGCGGCCACCGCCCTGGCCAAACGGACGATCGGCATGCGGGAAATGCTTGCCGGACTGGCGGCGAGTTTGCGGGCCAACCGGGCGCCGGGAGTCTCCGCGGCGTCGTGCTGCTCGATATGGGCGCGCACCGCGTTAAAAATGGCGCGGAGGACGTTGCGCGCCGTTTCCAAGACCGGGCCTTCCCGAAGCGTTTCGCGATTAGATCGCAGTTCCTTGTCCAAGCCGTCGATGTGGATCACCAAGCGGAACCGCCCGAAGGTGCCGTGGCGTAGTTCATCCGGGGAGATGCCGAAGTGGCCGTCGTCCACATTGACTAATCGGTCCCGAACATAGACGAAAAATCCGTGGCTGCGGCCGATCTCGTCCGATTTCTGGCCGGTAAGGAGATCCGCATAGGCTTCGGCGTAGCCATGCATGGTGCCGAGCGCGGGTTGATGGAACGAATACTTGTGCGGGTCATTTTCCGGTAGAGCCTTGAGCGTGCGTGCCTCCAAATCCTTTGGACTGGGCTTGGGCAGCTTGGTCAGGTCCTTGCCGAGGATCCACCGTTTGATACGGCCTTTTTGTGCCTTGGGCGATTCGAGGCGGACCCCGTTCAAATGGATTATGAAATCATCCCGCAGCGGCAGTGCGGTGCGAAGCACCCAGTCCAAAGTGGCAGGCCGAAGCTCATGCACCTTGGGCTTCAACGAGGACATGACGGCAACGGTCCACGACTTTGGTGCACGCTTGCCGAACAACGTCGTCTTGCCCGCTTGAAAAGTCTTGAGGGCGGTCCAGGGCGCAACGGCCTGTTCGGCCTCCTTTGCCGTCAGTTCACGAAGGGCAATGCGGATCGGGGCCTTGGCCTGAACCTGACTGTGGCGATGTTTGTCGATGGAGTCGTAGTCCATCGAGGTGGAATAATATTTCCCTTTGCGCTTGCTGATATGCGTCAGGCGCCGGGAGAGCACGTAAGTGGCCAGCTTGCCGATACCGAACTTGCCGATTTGTTGTCGGTTTAGCGGCAGCTTGGTGAGATCGCGTTTCCGGCTCACCCCAATTAGCCAGTGATCCTTGAGACCCACGTTGTCCATACCCTCTCCGTCGTCGACCACGACAATAGTGGAATCGTCCTTATGAAGATCCGGCGCGAGGATGACTTGGACATGACGGGCGCCGGCGTCGAAGGCATTGGCCACGAGTTCCTCAATGGCTTTGTTGGGACTGGCATACAGGCCCTCTGAGAACAACTCGATGATGCGATAGCTTAGAAGGACATCGATTTTGTCCGTCTCTTTTCCGAGGGTCGCAAATCCGGGCGCTGTGCTCATGGGGTCGTGCGCATCATGGCCCGTGATGCGTTCCATCTATCACGCCGGGATTTCAGCGCGAAGGCAAGATCAAGCGGACCAAGGAATTCCGCACTCTAGCCACGCCGTCCAAGCCCTAGGTGCACCCGATAGGCGGCGGCGTAGGCATATGGGGCACCACGAATGACGCGATCATGCGCCTCAGCCGAGGCCATGGCCTGTTGCACAGCCATGAGCGCGCTCAGCGCGGCAAAGCCTGCCTCGGTCGCTGACACCGGTGCACCCGTGAAGGCCTTTCCCGCTCCGAAGCCGGCGGGAAGAGCCGCTAGGGTCTTCCAGAGAACAACCTTCCATTTGGAGCGCATGGCATCCATTACCTCGGCAATCTGCTCGTCGATTTCCACGCGGGCTCTTTGCAAAATCGCTTTCTGGGCCACGGGAGATTTGGCGGTAGAGACGGCGGCCGCGGCGGCTTCGACCTCTAGCCGCAGTCGGCGCAGGAGAGGGCGATGCTTGCGTTTGAACGCGGCAAGCGTCTTCGGATCGGGCAGGGTCGCGGGCACCGGCAATGCGATGGCGAGGATTTGATCGCGTGGGAGTTGCAAACGCGCATCACCGCCGTCGGCCATCGTGATAGCCGACCCGGCGAGATGAGCCCAGCATTCAGGTTGGTTGGTGATTGGCGTGGTGTCGCAGTTGGCGACCTGACCAAGGCTAGCGGCCAGATAGGTCATGAACAGATTCGCCAGCCAACCCGGCATCTTCACCCAGCCATCAACGGGAGCAGTGGCCAATTTCCGGTGCTGTAGCTCAGTCACCAATTCGTTGAGCTTCTGGACATGAACCGAGGCAACATCCGTGCGTCGAGCGATCCGGCGCCGGAACGCCGGGTTCTGAAGATGGCGTTCAAGCAAGCCGATGAATTCATCACGGAAGGCCGGGATCCGATACAGGTATTGAGGTGGAAACAAGGATTCGACCAGTCCCTCTTCCAGGACCGCCCGGGTGTATTCGTTCAGCTCAAACTGCGAATTGCGGAAATCCGTGGGCACAATGGTTCGCACGGAATCCCAGTAGAGCAGCGCCTGCGTAAACCAAGCGCTCGACGGAACGTTGATATAGGGAAAATAAAGCGCGTGGTCGCGGTTCATGTGGAAAGCTCTTTTTCTTCTGACTTCGGGACTCGCACGCCACGGCGCCGAGTTTTCTGCCCGAAGACGTGGCGATTGTGATAGTCGATGAAACGCTGACCAAGTGAACTGCCCGTGACTTCGAGTCGAAGAGTGCCGTAGTCCAAGGCCGCATGGTGGTTGGGACAGACGCACAGAATATTCTCCTCAATATCCGGGCCGTCATGCGGCGCGCCGAGGGGATGCACATGATGCGCCTCAATATATGGCGTGCCGTCCGGCAACGTGAGTTTGAATCCGCAAAGCTGGCATGCGTATCCACACTTTGCTTTCATTCGCCTCGCCAAGTCGGTGTCTCTCAGGATCCGATAGACTGTGCTGCTCGTCCGTTTCGGCGGATTGAGATCGACTGCCAGTGGAGCCGCCGGCGCCTGACCCCATTGGTAGCCGGGCAAACTACGAATCCCGCCTGTAACGTGTAGGTGCTTTCGGCGCTTCAATTGGGGAGCGCTCAGATATTGTTCCTCGGTTTCGAATCGCACGTAACCCTGCGGATCAAAGAGCGCCGCGGGAAATCGCCTCAGCACATGATACCATGCGCCTTTATGATGATATAACACATGGGCGGCATCCACACCCCACTTTTGGCTTAATTGGCGGGCGTTAAGGGGCGTGGATGGCCTGGGCATGATTGCTTATGGCCATGCCCTTCGAGAATCTCAAGCTGGCTTCACAAACCAAGGAGCTCCTACAAACAGACTACGGCGTCATCTGACACCGCGGGTCGTCGTCGGTCGGATTACTTCCTGGGGCTCCCCAAAGTAGTATTTCACTGCCTCAGTCAGGCGGTCATCAATTTTCATATCTCTTGTATCGATCAGCATCACGTCACAGTCTGTTTCACCCAAGTGGATCGGCGCTGTCGCGATTGCTGCGATGTGCCTGACACCAATCTTATACGCAGCCGCACGCGCGAGGTTGAACAAGGCGGCCTGCCGCTCTTTTCGAGGGAGATCTATGGCCAGGACGAAAAAGGCCTCTGCGTGGCCCTCAAATTTCCAAACGCGAAACGCCATGTGATCGTCCTTCGCGCGTTCGATCTTTGCGGCCAAACCTACGGCCAGCTCAGTGCGATCTCGTCGTCGTAGTTTGGCAAGGACTGGAATGGTCCGCAGAAAGGCTTCCATGGAACCGTAAGGAGCCAGTGGTCGGCTTTTTGCGACGAGTTCTTCGTTGATTTCGTTGGGAGGGCTATTGACGCCCTCATACAGTTTCTCGATCAACCAATCGATAAAGTAGCTCGGTTTTTCCGCTTCTTCCCAAGCGGCCATTGTCTCTTGGTGGCGATCAAAAATGCCATCGAGGTTGAGCCGCACGTGGGTGCCCATAGCCTCTCGCAATCGATTCGGTTCAAAAGCGGCCAACGCCCAAACGTCCTCAGGGAGAGTTTGCGGCTGAACAAGCCCTCGGAGATGGAGAAATGATCGCACGTCTAGGAAAGCTAGAAAATCAGGCAAAGTATCTGCCACCGTTGTCAGGAGTCTGAATTCTTGCATCGAAAATAAATGCACCGGGACACCATCGTCGGGAAAGCAACTCTGAGTAAAACGAAGCCTCGTCTGGGAAAATTGGCCGTCGGGAGTCACTAGCCCGTAAACTACCAGCGCAACCACGTTCGTAATATTCGCTTTCTCAACTTGGAGCGCATGACCGCGTGCATTGGTGAAAGTAAAGAAACCGGGGTCACTGGCGGCTTCAATCATCGCGCGGAATTGCTCCATGGCTTTACCCACTGAACCGGAGACGCGCTTCAAATCAGTCTCCGTCAGGACCGATGCGGTATGATCGACCAATCTTGTCTTAACCTGGATGACCACAAGTGTGCCACCGAACACGACGAGCAGATCGGCAGCCTCCTTGATCTGACCGCCGCGCTTCTGATACTTCGGTCCACGAATCGTGAAGTCAGCCAGGAATGTCGTGGAGCAAATCTGCTCTACCCAGTCTTCAGCAATTTGACCAAGATTTGGGGGCGAAATCGACATATGCGCGGGCCATACAAATGGCATCGTTTGCGGTAGACTCCAGCGTCGCGGATGCTCTCGCTGAGCTCGTTAAAGGCGGCGGTTTTTTCATGAGAATCGGATGCCCGATGAATAGGCCCGCACCTTCAAAAGGCGAAGATGAATTGAGCGCGCTCTACCCTAATCACGGTAGAACGGACGACGCCTCCGGTGGGCCGGTTTTCGGCGGCTCCGAACCCAACGAACTCGTTAGGGTATTGCGTCTGGAGAAAAACAAGTACCACAGGCCGCTCGCCAACCTGCCCCGCGCTTCGTCGCACCGGACGACCGAACCACGGAAACGGCCTACCGATTTTAGGGGAGAGCAACTACCGCGATTTCGTGGGGCGCGGCGCGTTGTTGGCGCGGCTGAAATGATTTCAACTGCACCCATGCGAGACGACCAACAGCGCTTCCTGAACCTCCTCGGACAACTGCCGGCGCGGCTGACGGCGGAGCAAACGGCGTGGGTGCTGAACTGCCAGGCGCATGACGTGCCGGTGCTGGTGGCGGCGCGGCTGCTCAAGCCGCTGGGCACGCCGCAGCCGAACAGCGTGAAGTATTTCGCGGCGGTGGACGTGTTGGAGCTGACCAAGGATCGGGGCTGGCTGACGAAGATGACCAAGGCGGTGAGCCAGCACTGGCGGGCGAAGAACCAAAACAAGACCGCCCGGACACGGGTGGAGACCGGTCAGCCGATGGAGCTGAGGCTACCGGCGTGAGCGTCAGGCGAGCAACAGGTCGGCGCTCACGGCGAAGCGGGCGGCGAGTTTTTTGACATGATCGGCGGTGAGGTTGCGGGCCCCCTTGAGGATGCGATAAGCGATGGAGCGATTGACTCCGATAATCTCGCCCAAGTCGTCGGCGGTGAGGCCGTTTTCGTCCAGCAGGAATTTCAGGGCCTCGATGCCGCTGACCGGCTTCGGCTCCGCGACGTTCTCCTTTTCGTAGTCCTCGACGAGGCCGCTCATGATCGCGAGGTAGTCGTCTTGGTCGTGGTTCAGCTTGTGGCCGGCCAAAGCATGCACGACCTCCGCGGCGTTCTCGTAGGCCGCATCGTCATGGATCGGGCGCGGCATGTGCAGCGCGACAAGGCCAGAGTAAGTCTTCGGCAGACGGGCGAAATCCCATGCAGTGGAATTCATGACCGCAGAGGATCGGCCTTATGCGACGGCCTCCAGCACGGCCTCGGGATGGCGCTCGGCGACTCGGAGAAGCACCTTGGCGGGGCCCGTGGGCTGCCGGCGGCCCTGTTCCCAGTTTTGGAGGGTGTCGAGGCTGATGCCGAAGGCGCGGGCGAACTGCGCCTGGCTCAGTTTGAGCTTGGCGCGGATGGCGGCGACGGATTGCGGGGAGATGCGGTCCGTGCGAGCGACGGCCTTCCGGTTGCCTTTGAGGTAGGCACCGGCGTCGCGGACGCTTTCGAGGAGGTCGTGGAAGGCGGCGGCTTTCATGGGAATTCTTCGCGGACGAGTTGGGCGAGCTGTTTGGCCTGCGCGGGCGTCAGGTCGCCCTGTTGGTTCTTGGCGTAGGCGTAAAGGAGCAGGATTTGGTGATCGGAAACGACGTGATAGTAGATGACCCGGGCGCCCCCGCGTTTTCCCCGGCCCGTGAGCGGCCGGCGAATTTTGCGGAGACCCTTGGTCCCGGGGATCAAGTCGCCGGCCTCCGGATCGGCCATCAGCGCCAGCTCGAGTTCGAACACGTCGTGTTCGCTGAACAAGCCGGCGCATGACTTTTCGAAGAGGCGGAAGCGCTTGAACTCCACCAGAGACCCATACGCCACTGGCGGACAAAGGCAAGACGGAAGTATTTTCATGGCGGGGAGGCTAAGCAGTCGTGGGAAGCGGAATCACCGGTGCTGTCGTCGCGCCTTTTTCGTAGTCCTCCAGCGCGGGGAGCGTGACTTGCGCTTTACGTGCGTAGGCGCGGTGGACGGCCTTACTGTTATGGCCGAGGGCGAGCTGGGCGAAGCGCTCGGGATAACCGGCGGTCTTGGCCCGTTCGGCCCACGCGTAACGGTAGCTGTGGAGGCTGACACCGGTGATGCCGAGGCCCCGGCACCGTTCGCGGAACTCATTGGCACGACACCGTGAATCCACCGACTTCAGATAGGGGAACAGCGGCCCGGCTTTGGGCAGCCCGTTGAGGATTTCCGCCACGCTCTGTCCGAACTTGATTTGGGGCGGGGTCTGGTTTTCGCGCCATTTCGTCTTCATGCGGACGTAGGTGATGGTGTGGCTTGCCCAGTCCACATCCTCTGCGTGGAGGTTGGCCACGTCTCCTTGGGAGCCTCCCAGGTGCCAGGCGAGCTGGTAGAATGCCTTTCGCTCCGGGTTGCCTTCGCGCTCCACGATCCGGCGATGCTCGTCCCACGTGATTGCTCGCCTCGGCTTGTGGCGGATGGCCGGCCACTGCCGTTTCGGTATCAGCGGCCAAGGGAGCCAGTTCATATCGATCACGAAATTATGCAGCCGGCGCAGATGGGTGTTGGTTGAGACGCTCCCGGCGCGCAGAGCTGCCAGCAGTTCCTCGCCCTTGGTCTCGATGATCGGGCGTGACCACAGGGTGGTGAAGGCTTTGTCCTTCTGAGCCGTAGTCCACCGATGCTTATTGGAGCCAAATTTTGTTTCGGTCAGGGCGATGATGGCATCCCGCCAAGTGCGGGTGGCGATCGTGGCATCCGTGGCGAACAAGTAGGCCCGGGCGATCTGCAGATTCAGCATCGGCTGGAGCGCGGCCTCGTTCTTTGCATGGAGGAGGCGCTTGGCCTGATGACGGTCGGACGTTTCGAGGCTCGTCCGCTTGTTGGTCTGGGTGTCGACGCAGTAATACATCGCACCCCGGCCGCGACGAAGGATCAGGCGATAGCGTGGTTTCATGGTTGATGGCGCAACCACACGATAGCGCGAAACGGAGCCGCAGGGTTAGCGGGTAGCGGGCGAGTTACTTCCCGTTACGCCAAATTCTCCCGGAGTGGGAAAAGTTGGTGTCCGTTTTGGTGTCCGGTCCCGCTTTTTGACACCTGTCAGAATCGCAAACTCTGATTCCCAGAGGGGTTGCGATTTGGAGGTGCGGGGCGGAATCGAACCGCCGAATAGAGCTTTTGCAGAGCTCGGCCTTACCACTTGGCTACCGCACCGGAGAAAAACGGGCCGCAACTTGGGCCAAAAATCAGGGGGCCGCAAGTACTGAAATCGAGCCGCCGGAGGAGGCGGCTGTTGGCGCGGAACGAGGAGCGCCTCTAGCGGGCCGGCAGGAGCGCCACGATGCTGTCCCGCACCTGCGCGGCGAGCAGGGCGTAGCCGGCGTCCGTGTAGTGCACGTTGGCCGGCTTCTGGATCTCGGCCAGGCGCGGCGCCGCCAGCGCGTGCAGGTCGTCGATAGGCACGCCGTTCTCAGCCATGATCTTTCGGGCGGCTTCGTTGAAGGGCAGCTCGCTGCCGGCGACCCGGCCGTTGGCGCCGACGGGGATCGGGGTCGTGGTGGCGAACACTAGTCGGGCTCCGGTTTGCTTCAGCCGGGCGACGATCTGCCGCAGATTGCCTTCGTACTGGGCCTGGGTGCTGACCCGCCGGCCCTGGGCGACGGGCACCATCTCGCCGGCGGCGTTGACGTGCTTCAGGTCGTGCAGGCCGAAATTGAAATGGATCACGTCCCACCTGCCGGCATCGAGCCAGAAGTCCAGCCGCGTCAGCCCGTAGTTCGTGTCGCGCGAATTTTCATCGTAGCGATGCACGTTCGCCCGGCCGCGCAGCTGCTCGCGGACAATCGGCGTGTAGCCGCCGGAAATGGAGTCGCCGATGATGAGCACACGCGGCAGGCCCGCGACATCGGTGCCGGGCACGAGCGCCACCTTGGGCTCTGCGGGCGGACGCTTCTCGCCGAGATCGGCATGGGCGGGCAGCCAGACGGCGGCCAAGAGGAACATCAGCTGCAGGGGGCGGGGTAGTTTCATCGTACCCCCAGCTTGGGCGGCGTGGCCTTCGGGGACAAGGCGGACCTTGGGACGGGCACCGGGATCGGGTGACCGTGTGATATTAGTTTGACGGGGGAGGGGACGCGCGGGTTGAAAGTCGGGGCTTGATCGGCGTGCTCCCCCGCCACCAGGCAGGCGCAACCCGCCGCGGTGACGCCCTCCTTGTCCATCCCAACCACTCGAGCACGCCCATGATCCCGCTTCCGTCTTTCCGTTCCCTGGCCGCCGCCGGATGGGTCGCCGCCTTGCTGACTCTCGGAGTCAACGGCGGGACCTGGCAATCCGCCACCTTCCTGGATCGCGTCGACGGCAGCTTTGCCGACGGCGGGGCCAACACCTACCTGGCGGCCGACGGCAGCGTCCGGCTCATCAACCTTCACGACCTCAACCAGGACGGCCACCTCGACCTCGTGGCGCCGACGGCGCACACGACCAACCAGGTGATCGACCTTTCCATCTACTGGAGCCGCCACCAGTGGGCCACGGACCGCCCGTTGCGGCTGCCGTCGAACGGCGGCCGGACCATCACCCCGGCAGATCTCGATGGCGACGGCCGGATCGATTTGATCGTGGGCAACCTCGGTTGGGACGCCTGGCGCACTCTCGAAAGCGAGCTGCCCTCCTACATCTACTGGGGCGGAGCGGACGGCTATTCCGCGCGCCGCCGCACCGAGCTGCCGACGCAAACCGCGCAGGCGTCGGCGGTGGCCGACCTCGACCGGGACGGCTCGCCGGACATCGTGTTCGCCAACATCGGCACGACCATCGGGGTCGACAGCTACCGGCAGTCGTTCGTCTACTGGGGCGACCGGGGCCGCTTCGACCCGGCCCGGCGCAGCATCCTGGCCTCGGACCGACCGCGCGACGTCAAGATCGCCGACGTCGACGCCGACGGCTGGCCGGACGTGGTGTTCGCCATGGAGGGTCAGTCGCCGGAAACCAGCGCCGTCGTCATCTATCACGGCGGCCCGAGCCGCGGCGACCTGGGAAAGCGGACCACGCGCCTGCCGGCAGTCGGCTGCTCCGCGGTCGCGGTCGCGGACCTGAACGGGGATGGGCACCCCGAGATCGCCGTCGCCAACGAATTCCGGCTGAAGGGCCGCGAAATGGTGGGAGTCTATCCCATCGTCGAGAGCGTCGCGATCGACTCTTACATCTACTGGGGCGCCAAGGAGGGATTTGCGGAAAACCGCCGCACCGCGCTGCCGACTTTCAAGGCGATGGGCGTGGCCGTGGGCGACCTCAACGGCGACGGCCGGCCCGAGGTGGTCTTCGCCAATAACGCGGGCGCCGGCGGCTCCTACACGGCGACGCGGGCGCTCGACTCCGGCGGCGCGTCCTACATCTACTGGAACGGCCCCCAGGGCTTCCAGCCGGCGCGCCGCACCGCGCTGCCGACCGTGCATGCGACCGCCTGCGCCGTGGCGGACCTCGATGCGGACGGGCATCCCGAGATCCTCTTCGCGAACGAAAACGACGACCGGAGCCTGGACATCGGCTCGTTCGTTTACTGGGGCGGACCCGAGGGCCCGAGCCGCGATCGCCGGACGGTGCTGCCCACCTACGGCGCCAGCGGCGTCAGTGTCGCCGACCTCGACGGCGACGGCCGCGGCGAGGTGCTCTTCGGCAACCTCTATGCCGGCACGATGCCTTCCTATCCCAGCGACGGTTATGTGTACTGGGGCGACGGCCGCGGCGGCTTCTCGCCGGAACGCCGGCTGGCCATTCCCATGGTCGTGAGTTCCTACGCCTCCATCGACGCCAACGCCGACGGCTACGTGGACCTCTACATCCCCAACGCCGTGCCGGTCGCCGGGCTCAAGGGCTCCATGCTGTACTGGGGCGGGGCCGACGGCTTCGACCTCGGCAAACGCTCGGTCATTTCCGACCGCAATTCCTTCCACGGCCGTTTCGCGGACCTGAACCGCGACGGATACCTGGACCTGGTCACCTCGGAATGGTACCCCGGCAGCACCGACAGCGGCGTCTACTACGGAGGTCCGGCGGGCTTCTCGCAGTCGAACCGGTTCGCGTTCCGCATCAGCGGCACGCGCGTGCTGGCGGTGGCCGACCTCGACCGCAACGGCTGGCTGGACGTCGTCTACCCGACGACCCACGACTCCGGCAAACTCTGCATCTTCTGGAATGGGCCCGAGGGGTTCAGCAACGACCGGCGGACGCTGCTGCCGAACGGCGCCGGGGTGTCGCTCCGGATCGCCGACCTCAACGCGGACGGCCACCTCGACCTGGTGGTGGCGAACCTCTACGACCCGGGCGCCGGGCCCGGCGCGCCGCGGCATTTCGGCGGCTCGTCGCGCGGCAACACCTTCATCTACTGGGGCAGCAAGCAGGGCTTCCGTCCGGAGGGCCGGCAGGTGCTGCCGACCACCGGCAACGAGGACGTGAGCATCGGGGACCTCGACGGCGACGGCCGGCTCGATCTCGCGCTGAGCTCCTACAACGGCAGCCGCGGCAGCAGCGACAAGGGCTCCTATGTGTTCCTGCAGGGAGCGGATGGCTTCTCCGCGGAGCGCGTGCTCCGGCTGCCGACGGATGCGGCTTCCGGGGTCATGATTGCCGACTTCAACGGCGACGGGTTCCGCGACGTGCGATCCGCCAACCACGTGAAGGAGGGCGACCACGGCATCGTGAACACCTTCATCTACTGGGGCGGACCGGACGGTCTTTCGCCCGCCCGCCGCGGCGAGTTCTACGCGCCGGGCAATCATTTCCTGAACGGGGTGGACGTGGGCGACCTCTATGGCCGGACGGACCGTTACGCCTATGTGGCCCCGGCCTTCGACGCCGGCACGGCCGTGAAGGTGACCGGGGTGGAGTGGGAGGGGGAGACCCCGTTCCAGACCCGGCTCGAGCTCCAGGTCCGGGCTGCGGACACCGAGGCCGCGCTGGCCGCCGCCCCGTGGCGCGGCCCCGGAGGCGACGGGTATTTCAAGCGCTCCGGGGACAAGGCCGGCGCCGCCGCCCCGGCGGGCCGCTGGCTGCAATACAGGGCGACCCTGGTGAGCCCGAACGATGCGAACACGCCCATCCTGCGGGCGGTGAAGGTGCACTTCGAATGACCCTGGGCCCCCTCCGGGGACGGCCCGGGACAACCGGGACGCCCCTGCGCGCCGCCCGGCAGGCCGGGTCTCTGTCACCGGGCCGCTATTTGTTTGACGGGACCGGGGGCCTGCCGGTTGAAAGCTGGCTGCTGGAACGGTGCGCCTCCCCGCCAATCGAGTCCGGCACGCGCCACCTTGCGTGGCGAAGCGTGCCGTAACCTGTACGCAAGACCACAAGCCATGAAGCACCCTTCATTTGCCGCGGGAATTTTCCTCGCCGCCGGCATTCTTCTTTCCGCCGCCGAGGCGCCCAAGGCCTGGCGCAGCGCCACATTCCTCGACCGCGTCGACGGCACGCTGACCGACGGCGGCGCCAACACCTACGTGGCCGCGGACGGCAGCATCCGCCTGATCCACGTCAACGACCTGAACAACGACGGCTTCCTCGACCTCGTGGCGCCGACCGACCATTCGCAGAGCGACGGCCGCGTCGACCTGTCGCTCTACTGGGGCCGCTCGGGCCTGAGCCCCAAGGACGTCACGCGCCTGCCCTCGGACCGCGGCCGCGCCGCCGCCGCCGCGGACCTGAACGGCGACGGTTACCTCGACCTGGTGCTGGCCAACGCGGGCTCCGATGCCTGGCGCCCGGTGGATTCGGGACAGGCTTCGTTCATCTACTGGGGCGGGCCCAAAGGTTTCGAGCCGAGCCGCCGGACGGAGATTCCGACCGAGAATTGCTACGCCGTGGCGGTCGCCGACCTCGACGGCGACGGCTCCCTCGACCTGGTGTTCGCCAACGTGGGCAACTCGATCACCGCCGACCACTGGCGGAAGTCCTACGTGTACTGGGGCGACCGCGGCAAGTTCGACGTCTCCCGGCGGTCCTATCTGGCGACCGAGAAGGCGTCGGACGTGAAGATCGCGGACGTCAACCTCGACGGCCGCCTCGACGTCGTTTTTGCCCAGGAGGGCAACGTGTCGGCAACCGGCGGCCTCGTCATCTACTGGGGCGGCGCCGACCGCGCGGCCCTGGGCGCCAAGGCCGCGCGGCTCGGGCGCGACAGCTGCTCCGGCGTGGCCGTGGGCGACCTGAACGGCGACGGCTTTCCCGACCTCGTCGCCGCCAACGAGTACAACACGCAGCGCCGCGAGGCCAACGGCGTCTATACCATCGACAACGAGGTGCGGCTGAACTCGCTCGTCTACTGGGGCTCGGCGGACGGCTTCTCGAACCGCCGCACGACGGCGCTGCCGACCCTCAAGGCCATGGGCGTCGCCATCGGCGACCTCAACGGCGACGGCCGCCCCGAGATCGTCTTCGCCAACGGCTCCGGCGGTGTCGGCTACGGCGCGAACCAGGTCGAGGGCGCCGCGGTCACCATCAAGCTCGGCGGCGGCCAGGGCTACGTCTACTGGAACGGCCCCGACGGCTTCGCGCCGCACCGGCGCCTGGCGCTGCCCACCAGCTACGCCAACGGCTGCGCCATCGCGGATGTCAACGGCGACGGCTTCGCCGACGTGATCTTCGCCAACCAGAGCGACGGCGCCAGCCACGACATCGACTCCTACATCTACTGGGGCAGCGCGCAGGGTCCGAGCCCGGACCGGCTGACGGCGCTCCCGGCGTTCGGCGCCAGCGGCGTGCTCGTCGCGGACTTCGACCGCGACGGCAAGCAGGACGTCGTCTTCGCCAACAGCTTCAGCAACACCACCCCGGGCAACCGCAACAGCCAGCGCATCTACTGGGGCAACGCCCGCGGCGAGTACGGCCCGGACCGCGTCCAGCTGATCGATCACGGCGCCGGCTACCTGGGGGCCGGTTCCTACTCCATCACCGACATCAACGCCGACGGCTTCGTCGACCTGACGTTCTCGGGGGTGACGCCGCTGGCGTACATCGGCGGCCCCGACGGCATCACGACCAAGAACAAGATGGTCATCTCCACCCGCTACTCCTTCTACGGCACCTTCGCCGACTTCAACCGCGACGGCTACCTCGACTACGTCTGCTCGGAGTTCAACCCCGGGTCGACCGACTCACGCGTCTACTTCGGCAGCCCGACCGGCTTCACGCCGCAGAACCGGTTCGCCTTCCAGGTCAACGGGCCGCGGGCCACCTCGGTCGCCGACCTCAACCGCGACGGCTGGCTGGATGTCGTCTACATGACGGCGACCGACAGCGCCCAGATGGCGATCTTCTGGGGCGGGCCCGGCGGCTTCGACAACAACCGCCGTACGCATTTGCCGGTGGGCATGGCGCCCGCCTCGCGGATCGCGGACCTGAACGGCGACGGCTGGCTCGACATCCTCGTCGCCAACCTGCTCGACCCGCTCGTCGCGCCGGCTCCCGGCGAACCCGTGCACACTTTCGGCGGCTCGCCCGACGGCAAGGCGGTCATCTACTGGGGCGGCCCGGCGGGCTTCGCCGCGGATCGCCGGCTGCTCCTGCCGGGCATCGGCATCGAGGACGTCGCCGTGGCCGACTTCAACAACGACGGCCACCTGGATTTTGCCGCCAGCCATTACTCCGGCAGCCCGGACCGCAAGCACCCCTCGTACGTGTACTGGAACAGCGCCCAGGGCTTCACCGCCGACCGCGTGACCATGCTGCCCACTTTCGCCGCGTCGGGCGTGATGGTTGCGGACTTCAATCGCGACGGTTACAAGGACGTCCGCTTCGCCAACCACGTCAAGGACAGCGACCACAACGTCAGCAACTTCATCTACCTGGCCGGCCCCGACGGCTTTTCGCCCGACCGGCGGCTCGAGGTCTATAACCCCGGCCCGCACCTGCTCTCCGGGCAGGACGTCGGCAACATCTACGACCGCTCCGACCGCTACGCCTACCTCTCGCCGGCCCACGACGCCGGCGCCGACGCGAAGTGGCGGCGCCTGGAGTGGAAGGCCGAAACCCCGTTCCGGTCCGCGGTCGAGCTGCAGGTGCGCGCCGCCGCCACCCGCGAGGACCTGGAGAAGGCCCCGTGGTCGGCCGCCTTCAAGCAGCCCGGCGCCGAACTGAAGGGCGTCACCGGCCGCTGGATCCAGTACCGGGCCACCCTCAGCAGCCCCGACGACGTCAACAGCCCCGTGCTGCGCGAGGTCGTCGTCACGCGCGACTAAGCCCGAAGCTCCTGCACGGGAAGCGATGATCAAGTCACACGGCGATCCCTGCCGGCCAGGACAGGGCTACGGGTAGAGAGAGGGGACCGCGGGCGATGCGAAGGATGGCCAGGGCGGCTGCCGAGGGGCAGCCTCCCCCTTCGCGCCATTTCGCATAAGGGGCAGCACAACCACGCTCCCCACGATTCCTTTCCCGGAATGCGACAGGCCCAACGACATGCGGACGTAGCGGTGTTCCGTCCGCCCGGAACTCTGCCTGCCGACCCCGCGCGGTTCATGCCGGCGCGACGCGGACGGAATTTATATGATTGACCTCAATCATATAGGCCGGTTGCGTGCCGGGGCATGCGTGTCCCCCAGCACCTCGTCGACCGCCGCCGCGAGCGGCTCCGGAGCCTGATCCGGCACGACGGATTCCTGCCGGTGGCGGAGATTTGCCGGCGGCTGGGGGTGTCGGAGGCGACGGTGCGGCGGGACCTGGCGGCGGTGGAGGCCAACGGGGACATCACGCGCACGTACGGCGGTGCGCTGGCCGACTACAACAGCTCGTTCGCCTCGCACGACGAGCGTTCGGGCCGGGCGCGGCCGGCCAAGGCGCGAATCGCCGAGCTGGCGGTGGCGCGGATGCCCCGGGCGGGCACCGTTTTTCTCGACGCGGGCACCACGCTCCAGGCCATCGCCCGGGTGCTGGCGGGGCGGCGTGACCTGACCCGGCTGGTCGTGGCCACGAACAGCCTGGCGGCCGCGTCGGTGCTGGGCGGCGCGGCGGGTGTCGAGCTGCACGTGGTCGGCGGCATGTTCCTCAACCGGCAGGCGGCGCTGATGGGGGGGCGCGCCATCCGGGCGCTGGAGGACTGGTCCTTCGACGCGGCTTTCCTGGGCGGCGAAGGCCTGTCCGCGGCCGGCGTCTCCAACTCGCACGAGAGTGTGGCGGCCTTCCAGCAGGCCGTCCTGGCCCGCGCGGCCCGCAGCTATTTTTGCCTCGATGCCTCCAAGCTGGGCCGGAGCACGCCGCACCCTGTGGCCGGCTGGGACGGGATCAGCGGCCTCATCACCGACGCCACGGCCCGCCAGCTCGCCGCGCAGGGCATCGTGCTGCCCGCCGGCCAACTACTCCGCGCATGAAACCCTCCGCCGCTCCCCTCGCGCGCCTGCTCGCCTTGTCGCACCAGCTGGGACGCGAGGACCGTCGGCTGGCCATCCTGGGGGAGGGGAACACCTCCGCCCGCCTGTCGCCCGACACCTTTCTCGTCAAGGCCAGCGGCTCCAGCCTGGGGGCGCTCACCCGTACCGGCGTGACCGAGTGCCGGTTTGACCGCCTGCTGCCCCTGCTCGGGGCGCGGGCGATGTCCGATGCGGCCGTCGACGCGGCCCTGCTCGCCGCGCGGGTCGATCCCGCGGCGCGCAAGCCGTCGGTGGAGGCGATCTTTCACGCCTACCTGCTGACGCTGCCGGGCGTCGCGTTCGTGGGCCATACGCACCCCGTCGCGGTCAACCAGCTGCTCTGCTCGCGGCACGCCCGGACGTTCGCCCGGCGCCGGATTTTCCCCGACGAGGTCGTCTGCTGCGGAGCCGAGAGCGTGTTGGTCCCGTACACCGATCCCGGCCTGAAGCTGGCGCAGGCGATCCGGCGGGCCGTGGTCGCCTGCCTCCGCCGGCGGCCGCGCCCGCCGCGCGTCATCCTGCTGGAAAACCACGGCTGCATCGCGCTCGGCGCCTCCGCCGACGCGGTGCTCGCCACCACGCTCATGGAGGCCAAGGCCGCGGAGATCTTCGCCGGCGCGGCCGCGGCCGCCGGCCGCCCGCGTTTCCTGGCCCCCGTCCAGGTCGCCCGCATCGCCGGCCGGCCCGACGAGCTCTACCGCCAGCAGGCGCTGGGGCTGGCGTAGCCGAACCGTCCCGCCGTATCCCGCCCGACTTCCTCTCCGCATGAAAGCCTACCAACACGTCAATTACCTCTGGGACCGCGCCCACGCCGCCTCGCTCGACCCGGTCGGCCGCCTGGTTTACCGCTCCAACCTGCTCGGCAGCGACCAGCGCGTCACCAACACGGGGGGCGGCAACACCTCGGCCAAGCTCCGGGAGCGGGATCCGCTGACCGGCCAGCCGGTCGAGGTGCTGTGGGTCAAGGGCTCCGGCGGCGACCTGCGCACCAGCACGCGCGAGAACTTCTCCTCCCTGTACCAGCGGAAGCTCCTCGACCTCCAGGCGCTGTACGCGGCGCGGCCGGACCAGGGGCTCAAGGCCCCGGCGGAGGACGACATGGTGGGCATGTTCGCCCACACGACCTTCAACCTCAATCCCCGGCCGTCGTCGATCGACACGCCGCTGCACTCCTTCCTGCCCGGCCGCCATGTCGACCACATGCACCCGAACGCGATCATCGCCATCGCGGCCTCCGCGAACTGCGAGCGGCTGACACGGGAGATCTTCGGCGGCGAGATGGCCTACGTGCCCTGGATGCGGCCGGGCTTCGAGCTGGGACTCGCGATGCAGCGGATCGCCCGGGAGCAGCCGGGGGTGAAGGCGATCATGATGGGCCAGCACGGGTTCATCTCGTGGGACGACGACGACGAGGCCTGCTACGCCCGCACGCTCGGCTTCATCGAGCGGGCCGCGGCCTACCTCGAGGCGAAATACCAGGCCAAGGGCGGCGACGCGGCGGCGTTCGGCGGCGCCAAGTACGCCTCCCTCGCAGCCGCCCGGCGCCACGCCGTCCTCGCGGACATCCTGCCCTGGCTGCGCGGGCGGGTGTCGCAGCAGCGGCGGTTCATCGGCACCGTGCAGGACGACGAGCCGATCCTGCGTTTCGTCAACTCCCGCGACGCCGCGCGCCTCGCCGAGCTGGGCACCTCTTGTCCCGACCATTTCCTCCGGACCAAGATCAAGCCGCTCTATGTCGACTGGGATCCGCAGGCCGAGGACACCGCCGCGCTGCGCCGCAAGCTGGCGGCCGGCCTCGAGGACTACCGCCGCGACTACGCGGCGTACTACGCGCGGTGCCGGCACGCGAATTCGCCGGCCATGCGCGACCCGAACCCGACGGTCGTGCTGATCCCCGGGGTCGGCCTGGTGGCGTGGGGCAAGGACAAGTCCGAGTCGCGCGTCACGGCCGAATTCTACACCTGCGCCATCGAGGTGATGCGCGGCGCCGAGGCCATCGACCGCTACATCGCCCTGCCGCCGCAGGAGGCGTTCGACATCGAGTACTGGCTGCTGGAGGAGGCGAAGCTCCGGCGCATGCCGCCCGAGAAGGAGCTGGCCCGGCAGGTCGTCATCGTCGTCGGCGCGGGCTCCGGCATCGGCCGAGAGACGGCGCACCGCCTCGTCAAGGACGGCGCGCATGTCGTCAGCGTCGACCTCAAGCTCGACGCCGCCCAGGCCACGGCGAAGGAGATCACCGACCGCCACGGCCTCGGCATCGGGGTCGCCGGTTCCGGCATCTCGCGCTGCGGCCCGGCCGTCGGCCTCGCCGCCGACATCACGGACCGCGCCAGCGTGCGGGCCATGCTCGACCAGGTGGCGCTAGCCTACGGCGGCTTCGACTCCCTGTGCGTCACCGCCGGCGTCTTCTGGCCGAGCGACGCCACGGGCCACATCCCCGACGACAAGTGGGCCTTCACCTTCGCGGTCAACGTGACGGGCAGCTACCTCGTGGCCGACGAGGCGGCCCGCACCTGGAAGGACCAGGGCCTTCCCGGCAGCCTCGTCCTGACCACCTCGGCCAACGCCGTCGTGGCCAAGAAGGGCTCCGTGGCCTACGACACCTCCAAGGCCGCCGCCAACCACCTCGTGCGCGAGCTGGCCATCGAGCTGGCGCCGCTCGTCCGCGTGAACGGCGTGGCGCCCGCCACCGTCGTCCAGGGCAGCGCGATGTTCCCCCGCGAGCGCGTCATCGGCTCCCTCGCCAAGTACCAGCTCCCTTACCGGGACGACGAGGCGACGGAATCGCTCGTGGCCAAGCTGGCGCAATTCTATGCCGACCGCACGCTCACCAAGACTCCGATCTCGCCGGCCGACCAGGCCGAGGCTTACTTTCTCCTCGTGACCGGACGGCTCAGCAAGACCACCGGCCAGATCCTCACCGTCGACGGCGGCCTGCACGAGGCCTTCCTCCGCTGACCGCCGGACCCGCGCCGCTCCCCCTCACCCCATGAAATCCCTCTCGTGCGCAGCGGTGGACCTCGGGGCGACCAGCGGCCGGGTGATCGTCGGCTCCTGGAACGGCCGGCGGCTCGACCTCGCCGAGGTGCACCGCTTCGCCAACCGCTTCCACTCGGCCGGCGGTCATGACTACTGGGACGTGCCCGGGCTCTGGACGGAGATCGCCGCCGGCCTGCGCGCGGCGAAGCAGCGCTTCCCGGCCCTGGCCTCGGTCGGCGTCGACACCTGGGGCGTCGACCACGTGCTGGTCAACGACGCCGGGCGCCTGGTCTTCCCGACCCACGCCTACCGCGACGCCCGCACCCGGCCCGGGCTGCAGCGGCTGGCCCACACCCGCGCCGCCCTCGAGCGGATCTATGCGGCTACGGGCATACCCAACGTCTTCTACAACGCCAGCCTGCAGCTCGCCGAGACGGTCGCCAGCTGCCCGGCGGTGACCGACCTGGCCACCCGCTGCCTCTTCCTGCCCGACTACTTCAACTTCCTGCTCGCGGGCCGCATGGAGAACGAGATCACCATCGCCAGCACATCCCAGCTGCTGGACGTGCACGGCACCGGCTGGTCGCGCGTCGCACTCGACCATTTCCACATCCCGCCGACCTGGTTCACCCCGCCCCTGCGCGCCGGCACCGTGCTCGGCCCCGTCCGCGGCGTGCCGGAGCTGCAGGGCGTCCGCTTGGTGGCCGTGCCCGGCCATGACACGGCCTGCGCCTACGATGCGATGCCGGCCGACCCGGCCGGCGGCGACCTTTACCTGAGCGCCGGCACCTGGTCCCTGATCGGCTTCGAGAGCGACCGGCCGGTCCTCGGCCCCGAGGCGATGGCCGCCCGGGTGTCGAACGAGCGGATCGGCGACGGACGCTACCGTCCGCTGACCAATGTCATCGGCCTGTGGCTGCTGGAGCAGACCCTGCGCGAGTTCACGGCCCGGCCGAAGGACGACGGCGGCTGGCGGCGGCTGATCGCCGCCGCCGAGCGGCTGCCGGCCCCGACCGCCTGGCTCGACGTGGCCGACCCCGCCTTCGCCAACCCGCCGTCCATGCGCGCGGCGATCGACGGCCAGCTGCGCCGCCGGAAGCTCCGGGCGCCCGCCCAGCTCGCCGGGTACGTGCGCCTGATCTGCGACTCGCTCGGCCGCGGCCACGCGGACGCCCTGCGGGCCTTCGAGCGCCTGGCCGGACGCCGGTTCCGCCGGATCCTCCTCGTCGGCGGCGGCTCCAAGAACCGTCTCCTCTGCCAGGCGACGGCGGACGCTTGCCGCCTGCCGGTGCACGCCTACACGCTCGAGGGCACGGCGGTCGGCAACCTCGCCTCCCAACTCGTCGCCCTCCGGGCCGTGCCGGACCTCGCCGCCTTCCGGGGCTGCCTCGGCCGGCAACTGCGCCCGAGCGTCTACGCGCCCCGGCCGGACCGCCCCCCGCCCAGCTGACGTTCACCCTCCACCCCATCCCTGTCGCCATGTCCTCCACCTCCCGCCCGAACATCACCGCCGCCTACCGCCTCGCGCGGGCCGCCTACGCCGAGCGCGGCGTCGACACCGAATCCGCCATCCGCCGCGCGCTCGCCGTGCCGATCTCGCTGCACTGCTGGCAGGCCGACGATGTCCGCGGCCTGGAGGCGCCCCGGGCCGGGCTCGATTCCGGCGGCATCATGGCCACCGGCAGCTACCCCGGCCGCGCGCGCAACGGCGACGAGATGCGCGCGGACCTGGACCTGGTGCTGAAGCTCCTGCCGGGACGGCAGCGGCTCAACCTCCACGCCTTCTACGCGGAGACGGGCGGCCGGCCGGTCGACCGGGACGAGATCGCGCCGGCGCACTTCGCGGCCTGGCTCGACTGGGCCCGGGCGCGCCGCCTCGGGCTCGATTTCAACCCGACCTACTTCGCGCACCCGCGGGCGGCCTCGGGCTTCACCCTCTCCAGCGCCGACCGCGGCGTGCGCCGCTTCTGGATCGACCACGGCCGCGCCTGCCGGCGCATCGCGCAGCATTTCTCCCGGCGGCTGGGCTCGCCGTGCGTCGTCAACCACTGGATCCCCGACGGCACCAAGGACCAGCCGGCGGACCGCTTCGGCCCGCGGGCGCGGCTGGTGGAGTCGCTGGACGCCATCCTGGACGACGCGCGCGTCAGCCCGCGCCACTGCGTCGACGCGGTCGAGGGCAAGCTGTTCGGCCTCGGGAGCGAGGATTACGTGGTCGGGTCGCACGAGTTCTACTACGCTTACGCCCAGAGCCGGCGGGTGCTGCCCTGCCTCGACCTCGGCCACTACCACCCGACGGAATCCGTGGCCGACAAGGTGTCGGCGCTGCTGCCGTTCCACC
The DNA here is from genome assembly GCA_016795545.1 of Opitutaceae bacterium. Classification (GTDB taxonomy): domain Bacteria; phylum Verrucomicrobiota; class Verrucomicrobiia; order Opitutales; family Opitutaceae; genus Lacunisphaera. The sequence continues at coordinate 17,687 of JAEUGX010000007.1, read as the reverse complement.
CGCGCCTCCTCCTGCACACGAGCCGGCCGGTCCGCTGGGACAGCGACCACGTGGTCATCCTCGACGACGCCGTGCGGGCGCTGTTCGCGGAGATCGCGCGGGGCGGCGTGCTCGACCGGGTGTTCGTCGCGCTCGACTTCTTCGACGCCAGCATCAACCGCATCGCCGCCTACGTGGTGGGGGCGCGGGCGACGCGGCAGGCGATCCTGCTCGGGCTGCTCGATCCCGCGCGGCGGCTGCGCGCGGCCGACGCCGGCGGCCGGGGTCACGAGCGCCTGGCGCTGCTGGAGCAGGCCAAGGCCATGCCGTGGGGCGCGGTCTGGGACATGCTCTGCCTGCGGGCCGGCGCGCCGCCGGCGGAAAGTTGGCTGGACGAGGTTGCACGCTACGAACAAAAGGTCTTGCTTCGCCGAGCATGACTGCCCCCGCCCCCCGCCTCCGCCCCGCCGCCGACCGGCGCGTGCAGCTGATGGCGACTTGCATCTGCGACGCCTTCTACGACGACGTGGCCGGCGCCACCGTGGAGGTGCTCGAGCATCTCGGGTGCACGGTGGACTTCCCGGAGGGGCAGACCTGCTGCGGCCAGCCCGCCTTCAACGGCGGCGACTGGGCCGCGTCGCGCCGGGTCGTCCGGCACACCGTGCGGACCTTCGCGGGCGACTGCCCGGTGGTGGTGCCCTCCGGCTCCTGCGCCGCCATGCTCTTCCACGGCGCCCCGCTCGAGTTCGAGCGGGAGCCGGACCTGCCCGCGGTCGCGGCACTCGGCCGCCGGACCTGGGAGCTGGCCGACTTCATCGTCAACGGCCTCGGGATCCGGACCTGGCCCGGGCGCTACGAGGCCCGGGTCGCTTTTCATCGCTCGTGCCACTCCCGCGGCACCGCCAGCGGGGCGGCGTCCGACCTGCTCCTGGCCTCGATCGCCGGCCTGCAGGTCCTGCCGTTCGGCGAGGGCGAGCAGTGCTGCGGCTTCGGCGGGACCTTCTCCGTCACGTTTCCGCACGTCTCGACCGGCATGGGCACCCTCAAGCTCGACCACATCCGCGCCGCCCGGCCCGACGTGGTGGTCTCCGGCGACATGAGCTGCCTGATGCACCTCGGCGGCCTGGCGGAAAAGGGCGGCCAGCCGGTCCGGACCCAGCACCTCGCGCAGGTCCTGCGCGACGCCCTCCGCCACGGCGGGCTGCTCCCGGCCGCCTCCGCCTGAACCCGCCGTCCCGATCGCCCCGACCATGCCGAACCAACCCCTCGACCAGTTCGCCGCGCGGCTGCCCGCGGAGCAGCGGGCCTCCGTCTACCAGAGCACGAAGGGCACGCACGAGAAGCGCACGCAGCTGCTCTTCGACCAGTTTGCCGACCCGGACCGCCTGCGGCAGATCGCGGGCGAGATCAAGCAGCACGTGGTCGAGAACCTGGACACCTACCTGCCCGCGGTCGAGGCGAAGCTCCGGGCCAACGGCGCCCAGGTGCACTGGGCGGCGACGGGGGAGGAGGCCTGCGCCGCCGTGCTGCGGATCATGCAGGCCCGCGGGGCCCGGCGGATGGTGAAGGCCAAGACGATGGTCAGCGAGGAGATCGGGCTGGCCCATTACCTGGAGGAGCGCGGCCTGGAGGCGCTCGAGACCGACCTGGGCGAGTTCATCGTGCAGATCGACCACGACCACCCCAGCCACATCGTGCGGCCGATCATCCACAAGAACCGGCGCGAGATCGCGGCCAGCTTCGAGCGCGAGGGGCTGGGGGCGTACAACGACGATCCCGAGACGATCACCCGGCGGGCGCGCCAGTTCCTGCGGCACAAGTACCTGCAGGCCGACGTCGGCCTGACCGGCGCCAACTTCCTCTCCGTCGAGAGCGGCCGGATCGTGCTGGTCACCAACGAGGGCAACTCGCGCTTTTGCCTCGCCGCCACCCGGTGCCACATCGCGCTGATCGGCATCGAGAAGCTGGTGCCGCGCGACCGCGACCTCGGCCTGCTGCTCAACCTGCTCGGCCGGTCGGGCACCGCGCAGCCGCTGACCGTCTACACCGAATTCATCTCCGGCCCCCGGCGGCCCGGGCAGCCGGACGGGCCCGAAGAGATGCACGTCGTCTTCGTCGACAACGGCCGGACCGACGTGCTGGCCACCGAGTGCCGCGACATCCTCCGCTGCATCCGCTGCGGGGCGTGCCTCAACGTGTGCCCGGTCTACCGCCAGGCCAGCGGCCACGCCTACCGCAGCGTTTACCCGGGTCCGGTGGGCGCCGTGCTGTCGCCGCTGCTGGCGCAGGGGAACTTCGCCGCGCTCGCCGACCTGCCCAAGGCCTCGTCGCTGTGCGGCGCCTGCAACGAGGTCTGCCCGGTCAACATCCCGATCCCCGACCTGCTGCTGCGCCTGCGGGCCAAGGGCAAGGAGGAGGGGGCACCGCTGGCCTCGGCCGGCGCGCCGCCGATGGGCGCCTGGGCGCTGCTGGCCTCGCAGCCCACGGCCTGGAAGGCGGCGCTCGCCGGCGGCAAGCTCCTGAACTACATTCCGGCCAAGCTCCTGCCGGTGCCGGCGCTGCGGGCGTGGGAGAGCCGCCGCAGCCTGCCGGAGTGGCGCGGCGGCGAGTTCCGCCGTTGGCTCCGCGCGCGGCGGCGCGCGGCCGAACGGAAACCCGCGCCATGAGCTCCCGCGACCAGATTCTCTCCCGCGTGCGGGCCGCGCTGGCCCCGCTGCCCCGCCGGGCGCCGCTGCCGGAATGGGACCGCGAACTGGTCCGGGTGCGGCAGGCGCAGACCGCCGCGGACCCGTGGATCCCCTTCGCCGCGCGCCTCCGCAGCGTCAGCGGCACGCCGCTGACCGCCGTGTCCGACCTGGTCGCCTTGCTCGCCCGGTCGGGCTGGAGGCGCGGCTATTGCGATCCCGTGGCCTGGCCGGCCCTGGCGCCGGCCTTTCCCCGCGACTTCCAGGTGGAGACGGCCTTTGATCGCACCCGCGTCGACGACTACCAGTTCGGCATCACCGTCGCGGCCGGGGCGATCGCCGAGACGGGCACCCTGGTGCTGTCCGACCAGGTGACCTCGGCGCGGCTGGCGGCCCTGGCGCCGTGGGTGCACGTGGCGCTGCTCCGCCGCGAGCAGATCTTCCCGGACATCACCGCCGCGGTGACGGCGCTGCCGGACGACCCGAACATCATCTGGTGCACGGGACCGTCCAAGACCGCCGACGTCGAGGGCATCCTCATCGAGGGCGTGCACGGCCCCGGCGTCCAGGTGGCGCTGCTGGTCGGGTAAGGACCCGCGGCGGCCCGCACTTTTCCGGCGCCGGCGCGCAATTGGTCTTGCCGTGGCCGCACAAAGTTTGCGGTCCTCAGGCGCGCCGTTCCGGCCGCCCCTAGCATGAAAGCGACGTTCCCCCGACTGCCGTACCTGGCGCTGCTCGCCGCCGCGGGCGGCCTGGCCGGAGCGGGGGAGGCGCCCGCGCCGCTGCGGCCGGGCTACGCACCGACGGTCGAGAACCGCGGCCCCGCGCCCGGCCCGGCGCCGGCGGGCATGGTCTGGATTCCCGGCGGCGAGTTCTCGCTGGGCACGGACGACCCCACGCGGGAGATCTGCGGCGGGCCCGACCCGATGCCCGACGCGCGCCCGATTCACCGTGTCTATGTCGACGGCTTCTGGATGGACGCCACCGAGGTCACCAACGAGGAGTTCGCCCGATTCGTGGCGGCCACCGGCTACGTGACGCTGGCGGAGAAGCAGCCGCGTCCGGAGGATTATCCCGGCGCGCCGCCGGAGCTGCTGGTCGCGGGCTCGGTGGTCTTCACGCCGCCGGACCGGCCGGTCCCGCTCGACCACGCGCTCGCGTGGTGGAGCTACGTGCCCGGAGCGGACTGGCGGCACCCGGAGGGTCCGGGCAGCAGCCTGGAAGGACGCGAGCGCCACCCGGTCGTGCACGTTGCCTACGAGGACGCCGAGGCCTACGCCCGCTGGGCCGGGAAGCGGCTGCCGACCGAGGCCGAGTGGGAGTTTGCCGCCCGCGGCGGGCGGGCGGGCGAGCGGTATCCCTGGGGCTCCGAGCTGCAGCCCGGCGGCCGCTGGCTGGCCAACATCTGGGAAGGCCGGTTTCCGCACGAGAACACGGGCGTGGACGGCTTCACGCGCACGGCCCCGGTCGGGCACTATCCCGCCAACCCCTACGGGCTGTACGACGTGGCCGGCAACGTGTGGGAATGGTGCGGCGACTGGTACCGGCCCGACGCCTACGCGATCCAGGCCGCGGCGGCGGACGGCGGCGTGGTGCGCAATCCCCGGGGCCCGGCGCGGGAGACCAGCTACGATCCGCAGGAGCCCGGCCTGCCCAAGCGGGTGCAGCGCAGCGGGTCCTTCCTCTGCACCGACCAGTACTGCACCCGCTACATGCTCGGCTCGCGCGGCAAGGGCGCGCCCGACACCGGCAGCAATCACCTCGGCTTCCGCTGCGTCCGGGATCCCGCGGCCCGGAGACCGTGAACCGGCGGCCCCAGGCTCTTTAGTGTCGATTCGCGGCGAATAGCCGTTACCAGTTCCGCCTTTACCCCACGCGTTCATGACCCCATCCCACCCCGTTTCCGGCGCCTTGCGTTACGCCTGGCTGGTCGTGGTGCTACTCTTCCCGGTGGCGCTGCTCAACTACCTCGACCGCCAGATGCTGGCGACGATGAAGGCCTCGATGGTCGGGGACATCCCGACAATCGCCAACAAGGCCGACTGGGGCCTGGTGCTCGGGTGCTTCAAGTGGACCTACGCGGTGCTGAGCCCGTTCGGCGGCTTCGTGGCGGACCGACTGAGCCGGCGGTGGGTCATCGCCGGCAGCCTCTTCGTGTGGTCGGTGGTCACCTGGCTGACCGGGCACGTCACGACCTTCCACGAGCTGATGGCCGCGCGGGCGCTGATGGGCATCAGCGAGGCCTTCTACATCCCGGCGGCGCTGGCGCTGATCACCGAGTACCACGCCGGCAACACGCGGTCGCGGGCGGTGGGCGTGCACCAGGCGGGCATGTACATCGGCCAGATCCTCGGCGGCTTCGCGGGCTACGCGGCGGAATCGCCCGACCACGGCTGGCGCTGGGCGTTCACGACCTGCGGCATGATCGGAGTCGTCTACGCGCTGCCGCTGCTGGCGATGCTGCGGGACGCGCCGCGGACGGTGGTCGCCGCCGCCCCCAAGGCGGCCGGCGGGGGGGTATTCCGCGGCCTGCTCGGCAACCGCAACTTCATCCTGCTGGTGCTCTATTTCACGCTGCCCGCGATCGCGGGCTGGGTCGTGCGCGACTGGATGCCGGAAATCCTGCGCGAGAAATTCTCGCTCGGGCAGGGCAAGGCCGGCGTGAGCGCGATCCTCTTCGTGCAGATCGCCTCGATCGCCGGAGCCCTGATCGGCGGCTTCCTGGCGGACCGGTGGATGCAGGTGACCAACCGCGGGCGCATCTTCACCAGCGCGATCGGCATGGTGCTCTTCCTGCCCGCGCTCTTCAGCGTGGGCAACGCCGGCACGCTCGGGGTTGCGATCGCCGGCCTCGTGGTGTTCGGGTTCGGCTGGGGCTTCTTCGACTGCAACAACATGCCGATTCTCTGCCAGATCGCCCGGCCCGAGTGGCGCGCGACCGGCTACGGCATCATGAACCTGGTCAGCATCAGCTGCGGCGGCTTCGGCGACTGGGCCTTCGGCGTGCTGCGCGACCAGCACGTGCCGCTCAACGTGATCTTCGGCGCCTTCGCCGGCCTGGCGCTGCTGTCGGTGTTCATCGTGCTGATGATCCGGCCCAAGGGCGAGGCGGACGCCGGCGGCTGACCGCCGCCGGCCGGGCCGCGTCACACCTCGTACAGCTGGAGCGGCACGGGGTCGATGACCCGGGTCTTGGGCAGCTTCTCGGTGAGGCGGGCCTTGAACCAGTCGCGGGCGTCGGGATCGCCGTGGGTCAGGACGATGCTGCGGGCCTTCGTCTGCACCGCGAACTGGAGCAGCTCGCCGCGCTCGGCATGGCCGCTGAGCTCGAAGCGCTCGACCCGGGCCCGGACCTTGGTGCGCACGTCGATCGCGTCGAACGCGAAGGTCGTCCCGGACCGCGCCGCGAGCAGCCGGCCGCCCGGCGTGTCGGGATCGCAGAAGCCGACGAAGCCGATGGTGTTGCGGGCGTGGCCGAGCATGCCGGAGGCGAGGATGTAGCTGGGGGTGCGCTCCACGAGCATGCCGGAGCTGACGATGTAGAGTCCCTTCTGGCCGGGCTCCTGCCCGGGCACGAGCCGCTTCGGCAGCTTGCGCAGCTTGAGGTCGTGCAGGATCCGCCGGTCAAACTGCACGTCGCGCGTCTTGCGCGACACCTCGTCGAAAAGCTCCGACAAGCCGATGCCCAGGCCGCCGGCAAACATCGGGCATTCGATCAGCCGGCCGAAACGGCGGGCGTCGTGGAACACCGCCAGCAGCTCCTGCATGCGCCCGAGCGCGAAGACCGGCAGCAGGAACGAGCCGCCACGGGCGATCGTGTCGTTGATCGAATCGATGAGCCGCGCGATCTCGTGCACCCGCTCCTTGCCGTAGGCCCGCTCCGTCATGCCGCGGGTCGTCTCGATGATCAGGGTGTCGAAATGGCCGATCGGGAAGTGCGCCCCCTTCAGCGTGCGGAGGTTGTCGAACAGCACGTCGCCGGTGAGGAAGATCTTGCGCATGCCGTGGTGGATCTCGACCGCGGTCGCCCCGGCCACGTGGCCGGAAGGGTGGAACATCAGCTCGATCTCGCCGTGCCGGCCCTTGATCTTCCGGACCTTCTTGAACGGCAGGCCATGGAAGCGTTTCACCAGGCCCTCGATCTCCTTGTGCGTGAACAGCGGGTAGCCCTGGATGTGATCCTCCTCCTTCTGCTTCAGCATCACGTTGGCGGAATTGTGCAGCATCTTCTCGATCAGCATCCGGCTCGACTGGGTGAGCAACACGGGGGTCTTCGGATGCTGGCGCATCACGACCGGCAGGCTGCCGATGTGATCGAGGTGGCAGTGGGTCACGATGATCAGGTCCAGCTCGACGTTGCGCAGCAGCGAGAGGTCCGGCATGGCCTCGAGCCCGGGCGTCTTGGGATTGAGACCGCAGTCGACCAGGATGTTGAGGTCGCCGATGAGCAGGTAGAGCGAGTTGGCGCCGATGCCGCCCTGGCGGTTGAGGTCGATGAGTTTCATGGAGGAATCGGCCATCCAGACACAGCCAAAGAGCTCAAGCAAGCCCGGGTTTCCCGCGTTGGCGGCCGCCAGCAAATTGATGTTTTGCCGTTTGCCAACCGCCTCAATCGGCCGAAGCGATCGGCAGTCCCTCGCGCACGCGCGCGAAGGCCCCGTGCGAAAGGGGCGTGCCATCCGAAGCTCCGCAGGAGCAAAGGATGGCGGAAGGGGAGGGATTCGAACCCCCGGAGCCTTGCGGCTCAGCGGTTTTCAAGACCGCCGCAATAGACCACTCTGCCACCCTTCCGATGCCTGACTTGCGCAACCACTGGACTGCTAGCGAACACCTCACTGACCTGTTTCTGCCCCTGGGGCGGCGTACCCTGCAAACCGGGCGTCGAAACGGGCTCGCCTCGGCATACAGACCACGTCGCTTCAGGGAGGTCGGCTAGTGGGTAGGAGAGCCGCGTGTGAATGGCAAGCGGACACGCAGGCTCTTTCGGCGCGGGGCGAGGATGGCCCAGCTGATGTCCCCCGACTCCGTAATGAACTAAAAATTGCGTGCCAGCCGCTGCTCAACCTCGGACTTCAGGCGCTCAAGCGTGCCGTCCTCCTTCATCTTCGCGATCTCCAAACCGAAGTATGCCCGCTGCGTGCTGTTGTCTTGGTCGTACAGGGCTTCGGTTACGAGAAAGCTCCGAAGTACGGCTTTGTTCAACCGGTCCAGGTAGTGTGTGAAATCCCGACTGCCTAGTTTCTCCGGATTGCGTGCGCGTTGCATTACGGCGGCTAACGCCCAGGGCTGAAGCACCTCGTCGGCCTTTGGGCCGATTTTTTGGCCGTAATAGAGAACGCTGAGCAGGTTGGCTGACGCCCGGTTTTCCTGTAGTTGGGTGGCGGAGAGGGGGCTGCCGTCGGTATTCGCTGATTTCGTGCGGTAATTTGCGATCAACTTGTCCGCCACCAGCAGGGTCTCTTCGCTCAGCACGCGATCTTCCAGTCCGCCCATCTCCGCGATGGTCGCCGCGTTGAATTGAAACGGCACGCGCTTCAACGTCACCGTGGATCGCCGGCCTGTTTCCGGCTGCAGCAACTCCAGGGTGACCGGCGTGCCGATTGCCCCGCGAATCAGCACCACGATTTGTTCCAGTTTCAAGCCGGTGACCGGGGTCTGCTCGACCCTGGTCACCAGGTCCCCGAGCTTGATCTGGCCGGAGCGGAAAGCCGGCAACCCGGGCCGCAGGTCGGCCACCCTGGCGCCGGCGTCGGTCAATTGTAGGCCGAGTCCGACGGCTCCATCCGTAGCCAGCGGCTCGTCTGGCACCTGGGTCTGTGCCGAACCGGCGTCCGGCTGCGTTTTGGCCACGGCCGTCGCAGCTGCCGAGGTCGGCGGATCGGCGGCGCACATCTCCCGGGAGGGGCCGGCCAGGGCAATCGAGGCGGCAGCGACGAGGAGAAACTTGCGGAGAGGAGCGTTCATCGGAGAACTCGAGTGATATACATTCCGACGAGGGAGTCTACGCCACAGATTGTCGCCGCTTCGGCGAGGGACGCGGCCGGCAACTTATCTCCCTACCGGACCAGGAGATTCCGTTTGCCGGAGTTGGGGACGGCACTGAAAACCACGCCGGTTCACCACCGTAACCATCAAACCAAGGCAGATCATGTCATTTCCGCCGGTATGTTCTTCTTCCCGAGGCCTCATGGGACGGCTCGGCCTGGCGTTGGCCGGGCTGGCGTTGTGCGCGCCGGCTGTTCCGGCCGAGCCCGCGCCGACCGAGGCGGGCGCCTTGCAGCGGGTGGTGCCGCTGACCTATTTCCAAGGCCAGCCGCTGGTGATCGGCAACCGGGTGCAGCTGCTGGTCGACGACTTCATGGTCGAGGACCGGTGGAAGCTCCGCCGCCGGACCGGGCCCGTGAGCAAGTACCTGGGCAACCCGATCATGGTCGTCGATAAGCCGTGGGAGGATCACATCCTGCACCCGCACGTGATCCACGATCCGACGGACGGGAAATACAAGATGTGGTACACGTGCGCGAATTGGGGCGCCTTCTTTGATCCGGCCCGGCAGGCCTACTACATCGCCTACGCGGAGAGCCGCGACGGTTTCACGTGGACCAAGCCGGAGCTCTTCCCGTTCGAGGGCCACGCCCGGACCAATGTCGTGCGCTTCGCGCCCAACCGGCATGTCGACCGACTCAACGCCTACCTGAACGTGCGCCTCAATCCCGACCAGTCCGACCCGAGGCGCAAGTACTGGGCCAGCGCGGGCAAGCGCATGACGCACGCCTATTCGCCGGACGGCGTCAACTGGGAGATCGAGGGTGAGCCGATGCTCGACTACGGCAGCGATTTTTCGAACCAGATCCTCTGGGTGGAGGAGACCAAGCAGTGGTACATGTACCTCCGTCCGTCGAACGAGCTGACGGCCACCGGGGTCGGCGTGCGCACGGCGTCGACGCTCGCCACGATTCCCGAGGGCAACCGGCACACGCGGCGCCGGGTCTCGCTCTCGACCAGCCCGGACCTCAAGCACTGGAGCAAGCCCCGGGTGGTGCTTTATCCGGACGAAAGGGACACGCCGGACTTCGACGTGGCGCTGGTCTTCCGGCGTCACGACTGGTTCATCGGCTTCTACGACCCCATGTACCAGGAGGCGGGCGGCGGCGAGCAGGAGATCCACCTGGCGACCAGCCGCGACGGCATCCATTGGCAGCGGACCTGGGACCGCGAGCCGTTCGTGCCGCGCGGCCCCGCCGGGTCGTGGGATCACGGCCATGTTTCGATGGGATTCGCGCCGCCGGTCGAGATGGGCGACAACCTCCTCTTCTATTACACGGGCTCCCCCGTGGGGCAGGGGCCGCCGCTCCTGGGCTGGGAATCCGAGCTGGGATTCGGCATCTTCAAGATGCGCAAGGACCGCTTCGTCGGGCACTGGGCCGAACGCGACGCCACCGGCTACCTGCTGACCCGGCAGTTCATCCTCGACGGCTCGCGGCTGCGCCTCAATTGCCTCGCGCCGCCCAAGGCCTACGACCAGCCGGATCACGGCATCTTCGTCGAGATCCTCCAAGCGCCCGCAAGCGGCGCGGCGATGGGCGCGGCGCCGCCCGTGGAGGGCTTCACCCTGGCCGACTGCGACCGGATCCGCGTGGACCAGATCGACCGCCTGGTCACGTGGCGGGGAAAGTCCGACCTCAGCGCGCTCAAGGGCAAGGCGGTTTACCTGCGCTTCCAGCTGAAGGACGCGGCGCTCTACAGCTTCCAGATCGAGCCTTGAACCGGGACGCAATCCGGGATCGACTGGAAACCGCACTTCTCGCTCCCATGCCGCACTTCCCCTTTGGTTCCGGTTCCTCGTCACCTTTCCAGGTCGGCCGAATCCTCGGCCGCGGTTTCGCCCTCCTGGCGGCCCTGCTGGGGGCGCTCACGGTGTCCGCGGCGACCGGTCCCCAGCCGTTGCGGCTGGAGTGGCGCGAATCGACGCCCACTCCCGAGCCCCGGGGCGGCTACGCCGCCGGCACCCTGGACGGACGGCTGATCATCATCGGTGGCAGCTACTGGGAAGGACAGAAAGGCGATTGGCGGATGAAGCATTTCACCTCCGCCGTGCACGCCTTCGAGCCGAAGAGCGAGCGCTGGGAAAAGCTGCCCGACGCGCCGGTGACGGTTTGCTACGCCGGCTATGCGCGGGTGGGAGACGAGATTCACGTCCTGGGCGGACTGCAGAACGGAGTGGCTTCGGCCGACACCTGGATCCTACGCCGTGGCGGTGCGGGCTTCGAATGGCGCCGCGGCCGGCCACTGCCCGAGCCCCGGTTGTTTCCGGCGGTGGCGGTGATCGGGTCCACGATCTACGTGATCGGCGGCACCCGCGAGTTCGAGCCGTTCGACGCGAAGGGTTCCTGCTGCACCAGCCAGTCCGCCCGCAACACCGTCTGGCGCGCGGACCTCAGCGCCCCGCAGTCGGGGTGGGTGGAGCTGGAACCGTATCCCGCGGCGGCTCGGTGGGCGCACCGGGCGATCGCCGACGGCGGGGTGATCTACGTGTTTGGCGGCTTCTACCAGGCGACCGCCAAGGACGCGGCCGTCAGCTACGACGAGGTGCTGCGCTTCGATCCGGCGGCCAAGACCTGGACGCGGGTCGGGGACATGCCGCCAGGACTCCAGGTGTGCGGCCTGGTCCGGGCGAAGGGCCAGATCCTGCTCATCGGCGCCAATCGTCTGGCGATGCGCTTCAATCCGGCGGACGGAACGTTCTCCGCGATTCCCGCCCTGCCGCGGGATGCGAACGTCGATCATTTCGCCTGGATCGAGCCGTATGTCGTCGGCGCCAGCGGGGAGAACAAGGAAGACGGCCCGCGCCGGCGTTCCGAGTGGACCTTCGTGGGCCGGCTGGAGTGAGCGGGCGCGGCCGGGACTCCGCGACGGGCCGCTCGCCGAGCCTCACTTCCGCAGGAATTTCTGCGCGCGCTGGCCGATGATGTCGCCGGCGTAGACGTTGCCGGACTTGTCGAGCGCCAGGGTGTGGATCCAGTTCACCTCCCCCGGCCGCTCGTGATGGTCCTTGCCCTTCGGCAGCATGGTGAGCTGCAGCACCCGGCCCTCGGGCGTGAATTTCATGAAGAGCTGGTCCTGCGGCGGACAGCCGAGAGGCGCGGTGGGGTAGTCGGGATCGACGCGCCAGTGCATCGGGCTCGAGCCGCAGACCCAGATCTCGTCCTGCGGGGAGATCCAGATGCCCCACGGCACGACCACGTTCGCCCACGTGTCGAGCAGGCGCCCGTTGGCGTCGAAGATCTGGATGCGCACGTTGTTGCGGTCCGCCACGTAGAGGCGCCCCTGCGAGTCGCAGGCGATGGAGTGCGGAATGCTGAACTGGCCCGGCGCCACGCCCATGGTGCCCCAGGACTTGATGAACCGGCCGGTGGCGTCGAAATGCGCGATCCGGCTGTTGCCGTAACCGTCGGACACAAATATGTCCCCGTTGCGCTGGAAACACACGTCGGTCGGCGCACTGAAGTGCGTGCCGTCGAGCCCGGCCTCGCCCAGGGTCCCCAGTTCCAGCAGCAGCTTGCCGTCGCGGTCGAACTTGCGCACGACGTGCAGGCCGGCGTCGACCAGCCAGACGTTGCCCTGCGCGTCGAAGCGGATCGCATGCGGCACCGCGCGCGCGTCCTTCTCCTCCCAGCTCTTGATGAAATGCCCGGCCGCGTCGTAGACCTGCACCATCGGATTCTTGCGCGTGAACACCCAAATGGTGTCGTCAGGCGCGACGGCGATCGATGGCGTGCCGCCCCATTGCACGCCCGGCGGACGCTCGGGCCACGACGAATCCACCTCGTAACGCGGTGCGAGATCGACGCGCGGGTAGGCCGGGCCTTGGGCCGATTCCGCCGTGACGGCGGCCGATCCGGCGGCGATGAATCCGCCGGCGGAAATGCTGAACAAGAGAGCGATGACAAGGCGGGGTGTCTGCATGGGTAAAAGGATAACCTGCGGAGGGGGTGTGGGCAGGCGGAAAGGCTTGCCCAGGGTATGCCTTGCAGCTTTCAAACCCGGCCCCCGCCGATGCAAGGGAAATAGCTGGTCACATGATGTGCCGAGTGCGGAGCTTTCCGTGGGCAGGTGATGTTGAACGACACCCACGCCCCCAGACCGGGATTGCCCAAAATCGCAGACGCTGGGACGACTTCTCCTCCCTTCAGGCCTGGGACGTTCAGACCTTCGCCCTCGGTCCTCAGCGTCTCCGACCTTAAAGCCGCCGGAACGCAACCGGATGGAAGTCGCCGCTGCGCATACCGGGGCTTGTGCCCCTCTGGTCGAAACGGAAGGCGGTGCGGCGATTTTTTTGGCTTGGGGGGAGGATTTGGACTGGCGGCGGGTCGAGGCTGCGGCTGAGTTAGCCGGCATTCGTTGCGGGGCCGGGTGACGAGCATTCCTCATGGCCTTCAACGTCAATCGCGTGTGCGAACTGCAGGGGCTTTACGGTCCCTTTGTGATGGCGGAGCGCGTGTTGCAAAAAATCTGGCTGCGCGGCGATTTCGACCGTCGGCGGGCGCAGCTGTCGGACGGACGGCCCTTGCGGATCCTGGCGCCCGGCGAATGGAATCGGCTGGGTGGACCCGATTTTTGCGGGGCCCGGCTGGCGATGGACGGACGCGAGGTGTGCGGCGACGTCGAGGTGCATTTCCATCAGGCCGACTGGGCGTTCCATCGTCATGTCGCCAACCCGTCGTTCGACCGGGTCGTGTTACATGTGGTGTTGTTTCCGCCGCACAAGGAATCGTGCGCGCGGGACCGGCATGGCCGGGAAATTCCGACGCTCGTGCTGTTGCCGCTCCTGGCGCGCGACCTGGAGGAATACGCGTCGGATGACGCGCTCGAGGCCCTGACCGCGAGGGATGAGCAGGAGCGATTCGCCGCCCTGCTGGAGATGCCGGTCGGCGAGATGCACCGGATCCTGCGCCACCACGCCGAGGTGCGCTGGCGGCAAAAGGTGCGTTATGCCGGGCTGCGGACCGGACGCCTGGGCTGGTCGGGCGCACTCCATGCGACCGCATTGGAAATCCTGGGCTACCGTCGGAACCGGGCGATCATGCTCGAGGTGGCCGGGCGCCATCCACTGGAAGCCTGGGGACACGGTACGGATGCCGCCGCACGCTTCCAGGAGTTGGCGGGGCGCTGGCAGCTGCACGGCCTTCGCCCGGCCAACCACCCCCGGGTTCGGCTGCAACAATATGTCCGCTGGGTGGAACACGCCCCCGCTTGGCCGGAGGCTCTCGGGGACCTGGTCGCCGCGCATGCCGGGAAGACCGGCTGCGGATTCCCTGAGGCAGCCGACCGCCGGAGCCTGGGTTTAAGTCACCTGAGGCGCGCCATTGCGACCCAGGTGTTGGGGGAGGCGGTGACCGGCACACGGCTGGACAATCTGATCGCCGACGGCTTTCTCCCGTTGGTGGCGGCGGGGCAGGGGATCGACCTGTTTCCGCAGTGGTTTCATGCCCGGGTCGGCGACCAGCCGGGGCAGGTGCGACGGGTCCTCCGGCGGCTCGGGTTCAGGGGGCGGGAATCGGCTCCGGCCAGCCAGGGCTGGGCCCAGGGGCTGCTGGGATGGATTCTGGAAGCCCGTCCTGGCGCAAGTGACTGTGGACACGAAAACTTGCCGGGGCTTGACAAGCGTTGAGACGCGTCAATATCTTCCGAGTCCTTCAACTAGTTCACTTTCCTTAAAGTGGGCCCTCGGGTCCGCTTTTTTTTTCCATTTATCCAAACACACCATGAGCAGCGAAATCCTGTCCGTTCTCGAGTACATGGAGAAGGAGAAAGGCATTCCCCGTGCCGATATGATCTCCGCGATTGTAAACGCGATCAAGACGGCCGCGTTGAAGGGCGTTAATTCGGGTCAGGAACTCAAGATCGAGATCAATCCCAAGAACGGCCAGCTGAAGGCTTGGTCGCTGCTCAAGGTCGTGGATTCGGTGGCGGATCCGAAGCTCCAGATTCACGTGGAAAAGGCGCAGGTTTTCAAACCGGGCGCCGTCATCGGCGACACCGTCGAGAAGGAAATTGATCCGTCCTACCTCGGGCGCATCGCCGCGCAGACGGCCCGCCAGGCCATCATGCAGAAGCTCCGGCAGTTCGAGAAGGAGCGCATCTACGACGACTTCAAGGACTCGGTCGGCGACATCGTCAGCGGCACGGTCCGACGCCGCGAGCGCAACGACCTCTACATCGACCTGGGCAAAGCCGAGGCCATCATGCCCGGCAAGGAGCAGGTCCCCGGCGAGGAATACGCTCCGGGCCAGCGCATCCGCTGCATCCTGCTCGAGATCGAGAACAGCAGCCGCGGCCCGGAGATCATCCTCAGCCGCGCCAGCAGCAAGTTCGTGCGTCGCCTCTTCGAGCTCGAGGTCACCGAGATCGCCGACGGCACCGTGAAGATCGAGGCCTTTGCCCGCGAGCCGGGTTACCGCACCAAGATCGCCGTCACCAGCACCGATCCCAAGGTGGACCCGGTGGGCGCCTGCGTCGGCGCCCGGGGCGCCCGCGTCAAGAGCATCGTCCGCGAGCTCGGCGGCGAGAAAATCGACATCATTCCGTACCACGCCGACACGAAGGAAATGCTGATCGAGGCCCTGAAGCCGGCCGTGCCGCGCGAGATCATTCTCGACGAGAAGAACAAGCGCATCCTCGTGCGCGTGGTGAACGACGACCTGGCGGTGGCCATCGGCCGCAAGGGTCAGAACGCCCGCCTGACCTCGCGGCTCGTCGGCTGGCGCCTCGACATCGAGGAGTTCAAGACTGTCGCCGCCGACCCGCGCGCCCAGGCCATCAACCTGCTGGTCAGCACCTACGCCTTCGACAAATCCCTGGCCGAGCGCCTCGTCACCAACGGCATCAATTCGCCGGCGGCTTTCGAAAGCGTCGAGGTCAAGGATCTCGTCGATTCCGGATTTACCGAGGACGAGGCCGCCGGCATCATTGCCAAGGTCTCCGGCAACTGATTTCCCCGCACCCACCTCCGTCTCAACCCACCACGCCGCCACCCCTGAATGAGCATCCGCATCCACGAACTCGCGAAGAAGCTCAACATGGACAACAAGGAACTGATGGCCTTGTTGAAGGAACGCGGCTACCCGGCCAAGAGCGTTTCCAGCACGGTGGACAACATCACCGCGGAGGCTCTCGAGGTGGAGATCGCAGCCAAGAATCCGCCGCCGGCCGCGGCACCCGCCCCGGTGGCGCCGGCGCCTGAGCCGCCGCAGGTCAAGCTTCCCGCCGGCGTTTTCGTGAAGTCGGTGCAGGACCTCGCCCGCGAGAAGGAGGAGGCCCAGCGCGCCGCCGCCGCGGCCCGTGCCGCCGCCGCTCCGCCGGCCGCCCCTGCGCCCGTCGCCATACCCCGTCCGCCGCCTCCGGCGCCAGTCATGAAGGCGCCGCCGCCGCTGGCGCCGCCGCGGATGGCGCCGCCGCCCGTCCGCCCGCCCTCGACTCCGCCGCTGGTCCGCCTGGCCCCGGTGGCTCCGCCGCCGCCGCCGGCCGCGAAGGCCCCGCTGGCGCCGCCGCCCGTGCCGGCCAGCCGGCCGCCGATGCCCGTGCCGCCGCCCGCCAAGACGGCCCCGGCGTTGCCCGTGCCGCCGACGCCGGCCAGCAGCAACGTCACCGTCACCGAGGAGGGCGGCGTCAAGATCATCCACCTCAAGCCGCCGATCATCGTCCGCGACTTCGCCGTCGCGCTCGGGCTGAAGCCGTTCAAGCTCATCTCCGAGCTCATGGAGATGAGCATCTTCGCGTCGATGAACCAGTCCATCGACGAGGCGGTGGCCAACAAGGTCGCCGAGAAGCACGGGTTCCTGCTCGACATCAAGCATCGCGGCGAGACCCAGGCTCCGGCGATGACGCCGGAAAAGGCCAAGATTTCCAAGGAGGAGAAGGCCCGCGAGGAGGACATCAAGAACCTCGCGCCCCGTCCCCCGGTGGTCTGCATCCTGGGCCACGTCGACCACGGCAAGACCTCCCTGCTCGACGCCATCCGCAAGGCCAACGTCGCCGCCGGCGAGGCGGGCGGCATCACGCAGCACATCGGCGCCTACCAGATCGAGCACAACGGCCGCAAGATCACCTTCCTCGACACCCCAGGCCACGCCGCCTTCACCAAGATGCGCGCGCGCGGCGCCTCCGTCACCGACATCGCCGTGCTGGTCGTGGCGGCGGACGACGGCTTCATGCCTCAGACCGACGAGGCCCTCAAGCACGCCCTCGACGCCAAGGTCGCCCTCATGGTTGCGGTCAACAAGATGGACGTGAAGGGCGCCAACCTCGATCGCGTGAAGACGCAGATGCAGGAGCGGCAGATCGCCCCTGAAGACTGGGGCGGCGAGACCGTCACGGTTCCCGTGGCCGCCATCAAGGGCCAGGGCATCACCGAATTGCTGGAGATGATCCTGCTCCAGGCCGACGTGCTCGAGCTCAAGGCCAACCCGAAGGCGGAGGCCAGCGGGGTGATCATCGAATCCCAGGTCGACGTCGGTCGTGGCCCGCTGGCCACGGTCATCGTCCAGCGCGGCACGCTCCGCGTCGGCGACGCGCTCGTCTGCGGCCCGCATTTCGCCAAGGTCCGCGCCATGTTCGACGACCAGGGCAACAACGTGAAGGAGGCCCCGCCGTCCATGCCCGTGCGCGTCATCGGCTGGTCCGGCACGCCCGATTCCGGCGCACGCTTCATCTCGGCCAAGAACGCCCGCGAGGCCGAGCGCCTGGCCGAGGAGGCGGAAGACCAGCTCAAGAAGACGAACGTCACCGCCGACGCCACGCCTAAGGACACCTCGCTTGACGCGCTTTTTGCCAACATCGCGGCCACGCAGGCCAAGACGCTGCGCGTCGTCATCAAGTCCGACGTCTACGGCTCGCTCGAGGCGGTCAAGAATGTCCTCGAGGGCATCAAGAGCAGCAAGGTGACGCTCGACATCGTGGCCGCCGACGTGGGCATCATCACGAAGAACGACGTTCTCATGGCCAGCGCATCCAAGGCGGTCATCA
>JAEUGX010000014.1 GCA_016795545.1 Opitutaceae bacterium | reverse complement strand
CTGGTCCGCGGGATCCGGGTCACGCCCGGCGCCGACGCGGCGGCCGGCGAGTAAGGTCCGGCCGGCTGGGCCGGCGAATCGTCAGACGGTCAGCCGGCGCAGGGACGCGCCGGGCACGAACTGCGGCGTGAGGTAGGTCGGGCTGACGCTGCCCGCGGCCGGCCGCAGGAAGCCGCGCGCGATGTGGCGGGCGAGCAGCGCCGGCGCGAGCTCGTAGTGCGCGATCCGGGGCACGACCAGGTCGAGGTAGGGCTCCCACTCGATGGAGAGCAGCGAGATGTCCTGGGGCACCCGCAGCTTCAGCCGCATCAGGTGGCTGAACCCGGTCAGGACCACGGCCCCCTTCGCCCCGATCAGCACCGTGGGCGGGTTCGGACCGGCCAGCACGCGGTCGACCATGCGGCAGACGTCGGCCGGCTCCTCGGTGCAGATGATGGTGTCCACCCGGGCCGCGTGCGGCGCCTTCCCGACCGCGTGCCGCAGCCCGGCCTCGGTCGCGAGGACGCCGGCGTTGGCGACCGGCGGGATGACGATGGCGATCTGGCGGTGGCCGAGCCCGAGCAGCGTGTGCGCCGCATGGACGCCCGCCGCGTACGAAGCGATGTCGATGGCCGGCAGGTGGATGCCCTCGAAGCGCGACCCGGCGATGAGGACGAATTCGCGCCGGGCCTGGAACCACTCCTGCATGGCCCGAGTGCTCAGGAGGATCAGCCAGTCGTGGTGCGGATGTTTCTCCAGGAGGTTTTCGAGGGCGTGGACCGGATTGGCGCGGTAGGCCTTCGGCGCGTCGTGGACGCTCAACTGGATGCCCTGCTCGTTGAGCAGGATCCGCAGCTCGTCCACCCAGAGCGAGACGAACTGGCGGAGCTTCGACAACGGCGCGGGCGCGAGCAGCGCCACGCGGCGCGCCGGCGGCACGCGCTCCTTCGTGCGCAGCGCGCGGGGCAGGATCGTGCAGGGCATGCCCTGCGCGATGCGCAGGTAGCCGTCGCGCGCCAGCTCCGCCAGCGCGGCGCGCAGCGTCCACCGGCTGATCCGCAGCTCGCGGCTCAGCAGCCGCTCGCCCGGCAGCTCGTGCTGCCAGCGCCGCTGGCGCATGCCCTCCAGGAGCACGGTGCGGGTCTGCGCAATCAGGGAGATTCGCTGGGGCGTCGATTGCATGGACGGACCGGCGCCGGGCACTGGTCCGGTAGACATAACTGTGACCAAGGGTTGTACAGGCAAGTCGATTCCTTCCACGCTGGCTTTCGTGCGGCTCCCCCCGCGCACCCTCACCACTTTCCTCACTTGCCCTCCTTCACCCCCATCTCCGGCCTGATCGCGGCGCCGTTCACCCCGCTGCGGTCGAACGGCGCCCTCCACCTCACTCCCATTTCCCGCTACGCGAAGTACCTCGCGGGCGCGGGCGTCCGCGGCGCCTTCATTTGCGGCACCACCGGCGAGGGCGCGTCCCTGACCACGGCGGAACGCATGCAGGTCGCCGTCGCCTGGCGCCGCGCGCGCCCCCGCGGCTTCGCGGTGATCGTGCATGTCGGCAACAACTGCCAGGCCGACAGCTGCGAGCTGGCCCGCCACGCGCAGAAGATCGGTGCCGACGCCATCGCCACCGTGGCGCCGAGCTTCTTCCGGCCGGCGAACATCGCCGACCTCGTGGAGTGGTGTGCGCCCATCGCCGCGGCGGCCCCGCGCCTGCCGTTCTATTACTACCACATCCCGTCGATGGCGGGGGCGGATTTCCCCATGACCAAGCTGCTGGCGCTGGCCGCGCGCCGGATCCCGTCGTTCGCCGGCATCAAGTACACCCACGACAACCTGATGGATTTCGGCAACACGCTGACCCTCGCGGGCAAGCGCCACGCCGTGCTGGCCGGCCGCGACGAGATCCTGCTCTCCTACCTCGTCATCGGCGCCCGCGGCGCCGTCGGCAGCACCTACAACTACGCCGCCCCGATCTACCGGCGCCTGATCGAGGCGCACGAGGCGGGCGACCGCGCGGCCGCGCGCCGGTGGCAGGCGCTGGTGCGGCGGTTCATCGGCGTCATGATCGAGTGCGGCGGCCTCGCCGCCAACAAGGCCATGATGAAGCTGGTGACCGGCATCGACTGCGGCCCGGTCCGGCCGCCGCTGCGCAACCTGACGGCGGCCGAGGTGACCCGGCTCCGGCGCGGCCTCCAGGACTGCGGGTTGTTCGCAGGGCTGGCCGAGGCGCAGGGGAGATGAACCCGGCGCCGATCCTGGTCTGCGCCCACCTCGACGAGCGGGCGCAGCGGCTCCTGCGCGAGTCCGTGCCGGGAGACCAGCTGCGCTTCGTCCCGCGCGCGGAGCTCCGCCCCGGCCACCCGGTCCTGGCCGCCGCGGAGATCGCGTTCGGCAACATACCCGGCCCGCTGCTCGCCGCGGCGCCGCGGCTGCGCTGGATGCAGCTGGAATCCGTCGGCTTCGAGTACTACCAGGACCCGGCCCACCAGAAGCCGGGGCTGGTCATCACCAATCTCAAGGGCATGTTCGAGTGGCCCGCGACCGAGACCGCGCTCGGCGGCCTCCTCGCCCTCGCCCGCGGCTACACCGAGCTGATCCCGGCGCAGGCCGGCCGCCGCTGGGTCGAGCTCGAGGTGCGGCCCCGCACCTGGACGCTCCACGGCCGACCCGCGCTGGTACTCGGCGCCGGCTCCATCGGGCGCCGCATGCGGCTGCTGCTCGAGGCCTTCGAGTGCCGGGTGCAGGTCTACGCCCGCTCCAGCCCCGACGCCACGGTGCGCCGGCCCGAGGACCTGCCCGCCGCCTTCGCCGCCAGCGAGATCGTCGTCTGCTGCCTGCCGAAGACGCCCGCCACGATCGGGCTCATCGGCCGCGAGCTGCTCCGCGCCCTCCCCCCCTCCGCCGTCTTCGTCAACATCGGCCGCGGGGCCGTCGTCGACGAGGCCGCGCTCGTCGAGGTCATGCACGAGCGCCGCTTCCGCGGCGCCGTCGTTGACGTCACCTACGCCGAACCCGTCCCGCCCGACCACCCGCTGTGGTCCTGCCCCAATACGATCGTGACCCAGCACACCGGCGGCGGCTACGCGGACGAGCTGCTGGACAAGGCCCGCTGTTTCCTCGCCAATCTCAACCGCCACCGGGCCGGCCAGCCCGTCCAGAACCAGGTGGACATGGCCCGGGGCTACTGACCATGCCCAAGATCGTCCGCGTCCGCCCCGTCCTCCTCAGCGCCCCCTATGCCGACCCGGCGACCAGCGCCGAGGTCATCCTGCACCTGCCCGCCGCGCGGCGCACGATCGGGATGGTCGAGCTGACGCTCGACAACGGCATCGTCGGCCTCGGCGAGGGCTACCTGGCCGTCTTCGCCCCGCACGTCTTCCGGTCCATCGTCGAGCTGGTCGCCCCGGTGCTGCAGGGCCGCGACCCGCGCGAGCTGGCGCCCCTGCTGCGCGAGCTGGGCCTGACCACCGGCTACTGGAGCTGGCAGGGCGCGGCGCAGCACGTGATCAGCGCCTGCGAGATCGCGCTCCAGGACTGCCGGGCGCAGCTGGCGGGCGTCTCGGTGGCCCGCCTGCTCGGCGCCGCGGAGCACCGCCCCCTGCGGCTGTACGCGAGCGGCGGCGACTCGGTGACGACCGCGGCCATGACCCGCGAGCTCGACGCCGTCGCCGCGCTCGGCATCGACGTCTTCAAGATCCGCGCCCGCCGCCACGAGGCGGCCAAAACCGCCTGGGTCCAGCGCCACGCCCGGCCCCGCGGCATCGCGATCGCGGTGGACATGACCCAGAACCTGGCCATCCCCTCGCAGACCATCGCGGACATCCTCGCCTACCTCGGCGAGGTGACGGCGCGGGGCGGCGCGGCCCCCTGGTTCCTGGAGGAGGCGCTCGGGCCGGAGGAGATCCGGCGCTATCCGGAGCTGCGCCGCCGCACGGCGCCCATGCGGATCGCGGGCGGCGAGATCGTCACCACCGCGGCCGAGCTCGCCGAGCGCATCGACGCCGGCTGCTACGACATCGCCCAGCCCGACGCGACCGTGCTCGGGGGGATCGGGCCGACGCTCGAGGTTTTCCGCGCCGCCGCGGGCGCCGGCGCCGAGGTCTTCGTCCACAGCTGGGGCGGCCCCGTGGCCATGATGGCGAACTACCATGCCGCCCTCGCCGGCGGCGGGCGGATGGCGGAGTGGCCGCTGCCCTTCTTCCCGCTGCGCGCGGCCCTGCTGCCGGGCGCCTGGCGGGTCGAGCGGGGCGAGCTGCACGTGCCCGACACGCCCGGCCTCGGCCTGCGCCTCACCCCCGAGATCGAGCGCGAGTACGCGTTCCGCGAGGACGCCGTCTACCGCTGCCTCACCGACCCGTCGCGCCTGCCGCCGATGTCCTGGGAGTGACCGCGCCGGGCGGCGTGAACGGCCCGAACCGGATCACCGCGGCGGACGCCAGCAGGGCGCCCGCCATCAGCAGGTAGGCCGCCCGCGGGCTGCCGGTCGCGTCGTTGAGGTAGCCGACCAGGTAGGAGCCCGCGAAGGAGCCGAGGGCGCCCATGCTGTTGATCAACGCCATGGCGCCGCCCGCGACCTGCCGCGACAGCAGTTCCGGGATCAAGGCGAAGAACGGCCCGTACGGCGCGTACATGGCCGCCCCCGCCACGGTGAGCAGCCCGAACGACATCCAGAAGTGCCCGTCGCCGAGCCCGTACAGCGCCGCGAACGCCAGCCCGGCGAGCAGCAGCGGGGGCCACACGAACGGCTTGCGCCGCCCGCTGCGGTCGGAGGCGTGGGACAGCACCAGCATGGCGGCGATCGCCGCCAGGAACGGCACCGCCGACAGCCAGCCGGTCGCGACGATGCCGGCGTCGGAGCCCATCCGGAGGATCGAAGGCAGCCACAAGACGAAGCCGTAGACGCCGAGGCTCCAGCTGAAGTACTGCGCGCACAGCCAGACGACCTCGCGCGAGCGGAAGGCCTCGAAATAGGAGCCGAAGGTCCGGAGGCCCGCCTGCTCGCGGGCCAGGCGGTCGGCCAGCGCGGCCTTCTCCTCCGCCGTCAGCCACGAGGCGGCGGCCGGCGTCTCGCTGGCCAGCGCCCACCAGACGAAGGCCCACAGGACGGCCGGCAGGCCCTCGATCACGAACATGCCGCGCCAGCCGTAGTCCCGGATCAGGTAGCCGGAGACGATCGACATCCAGAGGATCGTCACCGGATTGCCCAGCAGCAGGAGCGTGTTGGCGCGCGAGCGCTCCGCGCGCGTGAACCAGCTGCCGACGTAGATCAGCATGGCGGGGAACACGGCCGCCTCGACCACACCGAGGACGAAGCGCACGACGACGAGGCCGGCGACGCTGGACACGAGCCCGGTGGCCGTGGAGGCGAGCCCCCAGAGGACGAGGCTGGCGAAGATGAGCCGCTTGACGCTCCGGCGCTGGGCGTAGATCGCGCCCGGGATCTGGAAGAGGAAGTAGCCGAGGAAGAACAGCGCGCCGATGAGCGAGAACATGCCCTTCCCGATCCGGAGGTCCTGGGCCATGCCGGCGGCGGCGGCGAAGCTGTAGTTGGCGCGGTCGAGGTAGGCCAGGCTGTACGTGACGAACACCAGCGGCATCACGTACCACCAGCGCCGCGGGGCGAGCGGGGGCGGATTCATGGAGAGGAGGGAGGCGGGACGGCCGGAGCGCCCGCGAGCCGGGCGCAGATGGCGTCGACGTCGTACACGCAGCCGCCCCAGCTGCCGCCGCTGGCGCCCTGCAGCGCGGCCCAGAGCCGCGTGTCGTCGGGCAGGTCCGGATGCCGCCGCAGCCGGTCCGAGGGCGGGCGCGCCGCCAGTTCGGCCGCGGAGACCGAGACGACGTCGACCGAGCCGGTCAGCCGGCGCGTGTCGATCTCGATGCGGATGCGGTCGCCCTCGCGCAACCGGCCCACCGGGCCGCCGGCCCAGGCTTCCGGGCTCAGGTGGCCGATGCAGGCGCCGGTGGACACGCCCGAGAACCGGCCGTCGGTGAGCAGGGCCACCCGGCGGCCGTTGGGCAGTTGCTTCAAGGCCGAGGTGATCTGGTAGGTCTCGGGCATCCCGATCGCGGGCCCGATGCCGAGCAGCACGAGCGTGTCGCCGGCCCGGATCGCGCCGGGGCCCCTCGCCTTGATGGCCGCGATGGCCTCGGCCTCGGAGCCGAAGACGCGCGCGGGGCCCTCGTGCCGGAACACGCCGGCGGCGTCGAGCAGGGCGGGATCGATCGCGGTGCTCTTCACCAGGGCTCCCTCCGGCGCCAGGTTGCCGTGCAGGAAGGTCAGGGTGCCCGTCATGCCCGCGGCGCGGGCCCGGGCCGGGTCGAGGATGACCTGGTCGGGGTCGACGCGGTCGAGCTCGCGCAGCTTGGCGCGCAGCCGCGCGCGCCGCTCCGAGCGCTCCCACCAGGCGAGGTTCTCGCCGAGGGTGCGGCCGGTGACGGTCGGGGCGTCGAGCCGGAGCAGGCCCAGGGCCCGCAGGTGCAGCATCACCTCCGGCACGCCGCCGGCCAGGAACACCTGGACCGTGGCGTAGTGGGCGGGGCCGTTGGGCAGCACGTCGACCAGCCGCGGCACCTGCGCGCTGATGCGCGCCCAGTCCGCCGCCGTGGGCCGCGGCAGCCCGGCGGCGTGGGCGATGGCGGGCAGGTGCAGGACGAGGTTGGACGAGCCGCCGAACGCGGCGTGCGTGACCAGGGCGTTGTGCAGCGATGCGGCCGTGAGCAGGTCCGCGGTCTTCCGCCCGGCGCGCTCGAGCGCGAGCAGGGCCCGGGCCGAGCGCCGGGCGAGGTCGAGCCACACCGGCGCGCCCGAGGGGCTCAGGGCCGCGTGCGGCAGCGCGAGCCCGAGCGCCTCGCCCACGACCTGGGACGTCGCCGCCGTGCCCATGAACTGGCAGCCGCCGCCAGGCGAGCCGCAGGCCCGGCAGCCCATGTCCGCCGCGTAGCCCAGGTCGATCTCGCCGTGGGCGAACCGGGCGCCGAGCGTCTGCACCTTGCCCAGGTCCTCGGCCGCCTCGGCCATCAGCGTGACGCCCCCGGGCACCAGCACCGCGGGCAGGTGCGGCGTGCCGGCCAGGGCCATCATCATCGCCGGCAGCCCCTTGTCGCAGGTGGCCACGCCCAGCACGCCGCGGGCCGTGGGCAGCGAGCGGATCAGCCGGCGCAAGACCATCGCCGCGTCGTTGCGGTACGGCAGGCTGTCCAGCATGCCGCGCGTGCCGTTGGTGCGGCCGTCGCACGGGTCGCTGACGTAGCCGGCGAACGGCACCGCGTCGGCCGCCGCCAGCTCCCGAGCCGCGGCCTCCATCAGCAGGCCGACCTCCCAGTGTCCGGTGTGGTAGCCGAGGGCGACGGGAGTGCCGTCGGGCGCGCGGATGCCGCCCTGGGTGCTGAGGATCAGGAATTCCCTGCCCAGCAGCCGGCGCGGGTCCCAGCCCATGCCGGCGTTCTGCGTCAGGCCGAACACCTCGCCGCTCGGCGCCCGCCGGAGGCGCGCCGCGGTCAGCGGCAGCCGCCCCGCCGGGCCGGGTGCGCGGGTCCGGAGCGTGTAGATCTCCGGGTCCGCCGAATCCAGGAAATCGGGCGCCGCCATGGTCACGGTGCGCCCAGGCCCTGCCGGGTCGGGGTCATCAGGCCACCGGGTTGAGGAGCCGGCCGATCGGCGGGATCGTGATGACGACCTCGTCGCCGGACTGCAGCGTGAACGCGTCGGGGGGCACGATGCCGGTGCCGGTCATCAGCAGCGCGCCGGCGGGGAAGACGTTCTCCCGGAACAGCCACTCGGCCAGCGAGGCCAGGGGGCGCTTGATGCGGCCGACGGTCGTCTGGTCCGCGAACACCGCGGCCCCCTGCCGCCGGATCTCGAGCGCGATGACGGTGTCGGGCGCCGGCGGCCGGTCCTCGATCCACAGGCAGGGTCCGAGCGCGGCGCTGCGGTGGTACACCTTCGCCTGCGGGAGGTAGAGGGGGTTCTCGCCCTCGATATCGCGCGACGACATGTCGTTGCCGACCGTGTAGCCGAAGATCCGGCCGCGGGCGTTGATCGCGAGCGTCAGCTCGGGTTCCGGCACGTTCCAGCGGGAGTCGGCGCGGATGCGGACCGGCGTGCCCGGATCGGCGACCCGCGCGCGGGTGGCCTTGAAGAAAAGTTCGGGCCGGTCGGCGTCGTACACGCGGTCGTAGAACGAGCCGCCGCCGGCGTCCTTGGACTCGGCCATGCGCGCCGTGCGGCTGCGCAGGTAGGTGACGCCCGCGGCCCACACCTCCTGGGAGAGCACGGGGGCCAGCGGTGCGGCCGGCACGGCCGCGGGCCGGCCGGCGGCGCGCTGCGCCGCCAGGAACGAAGCCGGGTCGTCCGCGGCGAACACCTGGTCGAGGGTCAGGTCCGGGGGCAGCCGGGTGGCGGCGCCCCCGTCCTCCAGCACGAGGCCGGAATCAGCAGCGTAGAGTTTCACGCGGAGCAGGAACGGGCGGCCAGGCCGGCGCTCAGCGCGCGGCGCCGGCCACGTAGACCGCGTAGACCTTCACGTCCTCGGGCCGCACGCCGTCGATGCCCACGCTGAGGCGGAAGGATTTGCCGCCGGCGGGCAACGCCGCGCCGGACTTCCAGCGCACGGGCTCGCGGAAGCCGTTCGTCGTGAGCACGGCCGCGTCCGCGCCGCTGTAGCCGGGCACGGGGCGGAAACCCTCGTCGAGCAGCTCGACCCGCAGTCGGGCGTTGGCCCCGAGGCCGGAGACGTTGACGAAGGCCTCCACCTGGCCCGCGGCGGCCTGCACCAGGCAGGAGATGGCGCGCGCCGGCGTGGGCTTGAACGGCTGGAACGCGCCCAGGCGGTCGCGCGGCCAGGTGACCAGGCGGACGCCGCTGCCGTAGTTGCCGCGCCAGAGCGAGTACCAGTAGAGGGTCTCGTCGCCGACGTTCTCCATGCCCTGCCCCTGCATGAGGGCGGGCGCGACGCCGACCGGGCTGCCGGGCTGCTCGCGGGCCGGGATCAGCCGGAAATCGCGGATCGGCTCGTAATAGTGGAGGCCGTCGTGCGTGAGCGCGAGGCCGAGGTCGATCACGGCGTCGCGGCGGTCGCCGGTCGGGGCGCCATGCCACATGCCGTAGATGCCGAGCAGCACGTTGCCGCGGTTCCAGAGCGCCGCGCCGAGATGGATCTCCTCGAACTGGTGGAGCTTGTCGTCCGTGCTCGGGCCCGTGACGTCGGGGCCGCGGTCGAGGCCGACCGCGCCGGCGGGGGACCAGTTCTCGAAGTCGGCCGACACGAAGGTCACGAGCCGGCGGACCGGGATCAGGTGGTGCGCCGTGAGCGCCGCCTGGCCGTTGATGTAGAACAGGCCCCCGTGCTTGGCGCCGCCGGCCATCTCCAGGAAGGGTCCGACGGGGTTCTTGGGCGAGGGCACCCAGCGCAGGCCGTCCTGGCTGAAGGCCACGCAGAACTTCATCCCGTCCGGATACCGCGCCTCATAGGCCATCTTGAAGCGGCGGTTCTCGTCCGGATCCTCGGGATCGTGGATGATGGTCGCGGTCGACCAGAGGTTCGGCTCCGGCAGGTCGACGATGTTGTTGTGCTTCGAGCCGTTGAACTCCACCAGGCCGAGGTCGGGCTTGGTCCAGTTGACGCCGTCCTTGCTGGTCGCGTACGCGAGCACGCATTTCTCGCGCTCGAAGCCGGTCAGCGGCCGGAGCGGGCCGTAGTTGCCGTTGTACCACAGATGGAAGGTGTCGCCGATGCGGATGACGGTCCCGTAGTACAGCAGCGCCTCGTCGTGCGAGCCCGGGGGGCCCGGCGGGATCACCAGGCGCGGCTTCTGGCCGGTGAAGAGCCGGGTCTCGACGTTGTCGCGGAACGGGAACGCGCGGTCGTCGAAGCCGAACAGGACCGCTTCGCGGAAAGGCCCGGGGGCCGGGGCGCCCGGGAGCAGCACCTGGCCAGAGGCGGCGGCGCGGGGGGTGGACAGGAGGCAGGCGAGCGCCAGGGCGCCGGCCGCGAGACGTGGGAGGGTGATCATCGGGGGAAGGAGTTTAAGGGGGAGCGATCGGCGGAGCGAGGAATTCCGCCGCCGGGAAAAAACGCGGCGCCAGGTGGGCTGGCGCCGCGGGGATTGCGGGGAACCGGCCGTCCAGCGCCCCGCAGACCTAACGACCAAATCAGATCACCACTTGTAGCCGACCTCGAGGCGCGGCTGGAACGTGTCCGAGCCGTAGGCCAGGCCGGTGGCGGCGAGCGCGACGATGTAGCGCTCGTTGGTGACGTTATCCAGGTTCACCTGGACGTTCCACTTGTCCCAGGAGTAGCCGCCGAACAGGGAGACGATGAGCGGGGACTCGACCTGGTACGTGATGTTGCGCTTCGCGGACTGGTCCATGAGCGCGCCACCGATCATCAGGCCCTTGAGGCTGCCGCCGGTCCAGCGGTACTTGGCGAGGGCGCTGTACTTGCGGGGGGCGAAGTTCTCCGCCTGGAGCGCCGGGTTGACGGCGGTGGAGGAGTCGCCGTCGAAGTAGGCGAAGATGAAGTCCGCGCGGCCGCTGCCGACCTTGACGGAGAGGCCGGCGTCGAATTCCCAGCCGTTGGATTCGTCCTGCTTGGAGATGATCTGGCCGACGTTGCCGCTCGGCAGGGTGCCGACCGTCTTGACGTTGGTCAGGGCCATGTCGAAGCGCGCCAGCGTGCCGTACACGTTCACGTTCTCGTTGACCTGGTGGTTGAACTTGAGGCCGAACTCGTCGAGCTGCCCCTCCTGGTTGCCGGCGGGGGCGCCGAGCTGGTCGCCGGAGACGACCTTGTCGGCGAAGCCGGTCTGGACGAAGACGTTCTGGGCGTTCGTGTAGTAGGCCGAGAGCGTGGGCAGCACCTTCACGATCACGCCGTACTTGTGCACCTTGAAGTGGCGGGGATCGCGGTCGGTGATGACGTTCGTGATGTAGTTCTTGTTCGTGCCCGCGGGGATGAACCAGCGGAGGCCGCCCACGAGGGTGAGCCGGTCCTTGAGCAGCGAGACGTTCTCCTGGAAGTAGTAGGAGACCAGGGTCGGGCGGCTGGCGGTGTCGGTCTGGTAGGGCAGGCCGGCGCCGGGCTGCGGCGTGGAGAAGTAGACATCGTCCGCGGCGAAGTTCACCGACCGCGTGTCGAGCGGCGGGGGCGTGTTGACCGCCTGCGACTGGCGGCTGTAGGTCACGGCGCCGTCGACACCGATCGTCGAGTCGATCTTGGCCCAGTCCGACACGAAGCGGTAGATGTAGTCGAGCTGGAGGTTGTGGTTGACGCGCTCGATGTAGAGCGGGATGTCCTGGCGGGTCAGGGTGTAGTTGTCGGCGCCCACGGTGATGCCGCGCACGTGGCGGCGGTGCTCGCGGATGCTGGTGCCGGAATAATAGAAGCGGATGTCGCCGTTCTCGGAGAGCTTCGCGAGGTACTGCAGGTCCAGGAAGCTGTCCTCCGACTGCCACTGTTCATTCTTCCGGCGCGCCGGGGAGAAGCTTTCCGTGGAGTACTGGTTGAACTTCGCGTAGGTGGTCGACGTGATGTCGATGAAGTCGTTCAGGTAGAGGTAGCTGTCGTCCTTGAAGTAGTAGGCGTTGACGCGCAGGCTGGAGCGTTCGCCGAAGAAGACGTTGAAGCCGGCGCCGATGAACTTCTGGTCGAGGTCCTCCGCCTCCTTCTCGCGATCGCCGGTCAGGCCGCCGACCGTGAAGCGGTACTGGGCCGACACGTCGTTGCTCTTGAACAGCGGGCCGGTGGTGTTGGCCGCCACGCGGATGTAGTTGTTCTCCGAGAGCGTCGTCTTGATCTCGGTCGAGCGCGCCGCGGAGGGCTGGATGGACACCAGGTTGATGGCGCCGCCCAGGAAGCTGTTGTTGCCGAGCAGCATCGCCGCCGGGCCCTTGATCACCTCGACGCGGCCGACGTCGTACATCGGGTTGGAGCGGTTCGCCGCCTTGGTCACGCCGTTGCGCATGACCATCTCGGTGCGGAAGCCGCGGATGTTGTAGTCGTCGTTGATCGTGGTGTTCTGCGTCACGCCGCTGACGCCGAAGCGGACGGCCTGCGAGACGTTCACGACGTTCAGGTCGTCGAGCAGCTCCTTGTTCAGGATCGTGATGTTGGCCGGGATATCGATCAGGTTCTTGGCAGTGCGGCTGCCGATCAGGGTCTGCTGGCCCGAGTAACCCGTTTCCGACTCGCCCGTGACCACGAAGGGGGAGAGATGCGTGATCTCACCGCTCGTGTCGTTCGAATCGTCGTTCGCACTAGCCGGTTTGGGCGCGACGGTCTGCGCGACCATCGGGCCGGAAGCGGCGCAAAGCGCCGCGCATAGGATCACTAGGCGCCGGAATGGCGTGGTGGATTTAGTCATGGGATAGGTGACGGAGGGTGTTGGGTAGAGGGCTGGTTGGCCCAGGGTGAGAGGAGGGAATGAAAACGGTGGGTGCGCCAGCAAGAGCGCCGCGCTGCTCTGTTTAACACACCAGCAGGCCGGCGCACTGGCCCGGAGAGCGGCGGAGGTCACGGCAGGTCGCACGCGAACAGGGTCGCCTGCCGCAGGCGGAAGCGGAGGCGGACGGTGCGGTCGCGGAGCGCCGCGAGGTCGGCCCCGCCCGCCCAGCGCGGCTCAACCCGCAGGCCGTCAACGGCCTCCAGCCGCGCCTGGTAGCCGGGCAGCGGGCGTTCGTCGGCGTCGAGGACCTCGACCGTCACCGCGCCCGCGGGCGCCGCGACGTTCAGCGTCAGCGGCCCGCCGCCGAGCCGGATCGGGCGCGTCACGAGCGTCCCCTCCTCCGCCCCCGCCACGTAGCCGGCGAACCGGTCCCGCGGCAGGGTGGCCAGGGCCAGGAAGCCGTCCCGCCAGCCGGTGTGGGGGCCGTTCGACGCGCCGTAGAAGAGCTGGACCGTGTCGCCGCGGACCACCGGCCCGGTGCCGGCGTAGACGCAGCCCCAGTCGTAGGCGCCGGGCGTCTCCGCGTTGGGGATCAGGGCACGGCCCGCGTCGATCCGGTGCCAGAGCAGCGTGTCGGGGCTCCAGGCCAGCTCGCAGTGCACCCGGTCCGTCTGCTGGTTCATGATCATCAGCAGGCCGAGGTAAACGCCGCCGTAGGGGAACATGACCAGGGCGTAGGTCTGGTTGACGTCGTCGCCGCGCATCACCTCCACCGCGGGACTCCACCGGGTGAAGTCCGCGCTTTCCGCGCGCATGACCAGCCGCTGGCCGCCGAGCCAACGGCGGGTGAGGCCGACGTACCGGCCGAGCTCGGGCACCCAGAGCGCGTTGTTGTGCGTGTCGCCGGTCACGCCGATCTCGGGGCACACGATCGGCGGGGCCCAGCGCCGGCCGTCGGGCGAGAACGCCACCTCGAAGCGCCGCGGGCGGCCGGGGATCTGCTCGCCGCCGAAGACCTTGTAGCGCCGCGCCGGGTCCTTCTCCAGCGGGTCGTGGAGCACGCCCGCGCCGTGGACGCTGCGCCGCACGAGGTTGTTGGCCGTGCTGCCGTTGAACTCGATCAGGCCGAGCTCGGGTTTCCGCCAGCGGATCCCGTCGGTCGACGTGGCGTAGCAGAGGCCCATCTCGCGGGTCGGCGTGGAATGATAGCGCACCGCCGCCCGGCGCTCCGGCGGCGTGCCGGTGGTCAGCTCGTCGACGATGAACGGGCTGTACCAGGCGTGGTACTCGCCCGTGGCCTCATCGTACGCCACGTTGACGTAGACGTTGTCGTAGCGGACCTCCCAGGGGCGGTCCTCCCCGAAGAGCGGGTTCGCGGGGTGCTTGGTCACCTCCCCCACCCGGAGGCGGACGCGGTCGGCGCGTTCGACGACCCGGTCGTCGAGCAGCAGCAGTTTCTCGGCGGCCGTGGCGGAGACCGCGAGCACGGCCAGCAGCGCCGCGAGCGCGGCGCAGTTCTTGCGGGGGAGGAGGGTCATGGGAACCGGCGGCAGAACATCGCGGGTGCGGCCCGGCGCGTCAACGGATCTTGAACCCGTAGAGGTTGGCGTCGACCATCTCGACGAAGAGGACGACGGTCTTGCCGCGGAGGGCGGCCAGGCTGGCGCCGCCCGGGAACCGGACGGTGTGCTCGATCGCGTTGACCTCGATGGGCGCGCAGTCCTGCAGGGTGAACCCGGCGAGCACGTTCTGCTCCATCAGGTGCGGGTCCGTGCTCAGCGTCGTGTCCTT
>JAEUGX010000083.1 GCA_016795545.1 Opitutaceae bacterium | reverse complement strand
GCTCGACGACCAGGATCGCGCCTTCACGAGCGGCGTGTACGCGGTGTTTAATCCGGCGTTCGCCACGGGTCCGCGGCCGGGCGACGCCTGGGGCACGGTCGCCGCCTGGGCCTGGGGCGCCAGCCGGGCCGTCGACTACCTCAAGTCCGAGCCCGCCCTGGCCGCCCTGCCCGTCGCGGTCATCGGCCACTCCCGCGGCGGCAAGGCGGCGCTGTGGTGCGGCGCGCAGGACGAGCGCGTCGAACTGACCATCTCCAACAACTCGGGCTCCACCGGCGCGGCGCTGGCCCGCGGCAAGCGCGGCGAGTCGGTGGCGCTCATCAACGGCCGCTTCACCCACTGGTTCGCCGGGAACTACCGGCGCTACGACGACGCCGAGGACCAGCTGCCCGTGGACCAGCACCTGCTGATCGCGCTCGCCGCTCCGCGCCTGGTCTATGTCGCCAGTGCGACGGAGGACGCCTGGGCCGATCCCGCCGCGGAGTTCCGCGCCTGCGTCGAGGCCTCGCCCGTCTGGTCGCTGTTCGGCCAGCCCGGCCTGCTCGGCGGCGCCACCCAGCCTCCCCCCGATACCCCGCGCCCCGAGGGCCGCATCGGCTACCACCTGCGCACGGGCGACCACGCCCTCACCCTCTCCGACTGGGAGAAATACCTGGACTTCGCCCGGCGGCACTGGCCCCGGCCGTAGGCCCCCTCCACCACCCTGCTCACGCGATGAAATTCCTCCGGTCCGCCTTCCCCTCCCTGCTCCGCGATTCCCGCCGCATCGCCCTGCTGGGCTCGGCCGCCGGCCTGACCGCCGTCGCCGGCGATTTTCCCGCGCCCGCCACCCTCTCCGACGCCGGCCGCGCCGCGCTCGCGCAGTTCAGCCGCGCCCGGCGCGACGCCCCGCTCCCGGCGCCGGACGACGTCGCCGGATGGAAGCGGGTCC
This sequence comes from Opitutaceae bacterium, assembly GCA_016795545.1. GTDB lineage: Bacteria > Verrucomicrobiota > Verrucomicrobiia > Opitutales > Opitutaceae > Lacunisphaera. Next base: position 7,600 of record JAEUGX010000083.1, on the reverse strand, counting down.
AGGCCGACATCGAGACCAGCCGCGCCGCCGCCAACGCCGCCGTGGTGCGGCAGTACGAGCCGACCCTCGCCAGCCGCACGCTGGGTGGCGTGCCCGTGCTCGACATCCAACCCAGGGGCTGGCGGCCCAGCCGGCAGGTGCTCGTCTACACGCATGGCGGCGCCTACACGATGTACAGCTCGCACTCGCGCCTCATGAGCGCGGTGCCGATGGCGGCCGACACCGGGCGGCGCGTCATTTCCGTCGACTACACCCTCGCCCCCCACGCCCAGTGGCCGGTCGTCACCAGCCAGGTCGTCTCCGTCATCCAGGCCCTCGTCGCCGAGGGCCACGCGCTGTCGGACATCGCCATCTACGGCGAATCCGCCGGCGGCGGGCTCGCGGCCGGCGCGGTGCTCAAGATGCGCGATGCCGGGCTGGGCATGCCGGCGGCCGTCGTGCTGTGGTCCCCCTGGGCGGACATCACCGACACGGGCGACACCTACGCCACCCTGCAGGACGCCGACCCGCTGCTGTACTATCCCGGCAACCTCCGGAACTGCGCCGCAGCCTACGCCGCCCCCGCCGACCAGAAGCACCCGTACGTGTCCCCCGTCTACGGCGACTACACCCAGGGATTTCCGCCCACGCTCATCCAGGTCGGCACGAAGGAGATATTCCTCAGCAACGCCGTGCGCCAGTACCAGGCGCTCGACCAGGCCGGCGTTCCGGTGAAGCTCGATCCATACGAAGGCATGTGGCACATCTTCCAGGTCTTCTCCCACGACATCCCCGAAGCCCAGCTCGCCCGCCGCAAGGTCCGCGCATTCCTCGACACCCGCCTCGGCGCACCCTGACGCCCGCTCTGCCCGCTGGAACCCGGGGATGCGCCAGCGCAACGCTGCCGACGCCCGCGAAGCACGCCCATGAGCGCGAATCGCGGAGAGCAAGTTGAAAGCCCGGACACTCGGACTTTCGACCTTCGGACTTCCGTGCTGACCGACCGACCCCCGGAATCCCCGAGACCGTATCGCTTGAGGCTTACCCTTTAGAACTTAAACGCGATCGCGCCCTTGGTGGTTATCCCTCGCTCTCTGCAGCCCTGCCCGGGAGGGCAGGGATCCGCCGTCCGACGTGCTCATCGCTTCAGTGGGCTGAAGCCCGACTCAGCGGTTCAGCAGCGCCACCACCCGCGCGCGGTTCCGCACGCCCAGCTTGCGGAAGATTCCCGCCAGCTGCGTCTTGATCGTGAGCGGGCTGCGGCGCAGCTCGCGGGAGATCTCCGCCGTGGTCAGGCCGTCGCGCACGCGCAACGCGACCTCCCGCTCGCGAAACGTAAGCCGCGACATGAGGCTCAGCGCCGAAGCCGAAAGCGGCCGGTCGCGGTCCCCGCGCGGCCGGCGGTAATCCAACTGCAGAATGCACGCCGCCGGATCCCGCGGATTTTCCCGCCGGCGCAGCCGGATGAGCGCATGCAGGCCCCGCGACGGGTCGCTGACAATCCGCGGCTCCGGCGTCGCGGCCGTTCCCGCCGACAACAATCCCTGGCACTCCCGCCACACGTCCGGGGGCACTGTGAAATCCGACCGGCTCAGCGGCAGCGCGTCACCGCGCAGCGGCGTGTTGTTCCACACCGAGCAGACAATCTCCGCCTCGCGATTGAACCACAGCGGACGCCCCCGCGCCGACAACACCAGCAAGCCCACCGGAATGTCATCCAGCACCGTCTGCGCCAGTGCCAGGAGTTCACGCAGCTTCGTTTCAACTGTGGCCATACTCCCCACATGATGCCCCCAAACTTCCAGGGAGCAAGCCGGGCTTGCCCGCTTGATTCCCCCAAAGGAACTAGGAGGCTGCGGCGAATGTGAGTACCCGCGCGTCCATGTTTGTTCGTCGGGAAATGGAGCGCTCAGGAAAGCGGCAAAGGGATCGGGCAAACGGATTCTCTTTGAAATTCAGCAGGACTACCTGCAGGTGGCATTTTCGAGCGGGGTATCGCTTCCCCTGCCTGCATTCAGCTCAGGCTTCCTCGGGCGGAAGTTCGAACTTCGGCTGCCACTTGAGCCAGGCCTTGTCGAGTGCGTCGTGGAGGTCGAACACCGCGCCGGCGTCGGGTCCGGCTCCAGCCGCGGCCGCCGGCTCCGCGCCGGTCAGCTTCCCCGGGCCACCGGCCGCGCGGGGTCGGCGATCCACTCGCTCCAGGACCCGACATACAGCCGCGAGCCGGTCAGTCCGGCCCGCTCCATGGCCAGGAGGTTCAGGCAGGCCGTGACCCCCGAGCCGCATTGGTGCAGCACCGCCTCCGGCCGGCGGCCGCCGAGCAACGCCTCGAAGGCGGGACGGAGCTCGGCCGGCGATCGCATGGTCAGGTCCGGATTGAGGTTGTGCTTGAAGAAGTGATTCACCGCTCCCGGGATATGCCCGGCCACCGGGTCGATGGGCTCGGTCTCGCCACGGAAACGCTCCGGCGCCCGCGCGTCGATCACCAGCGCGGCGCGGGTGGCGAGATTGCCCTGCACCTCGGCCACCTCCGCCCACCGGGCGGCATCCGGCCGAGCCGCCATGTCACCCCGCGGCCGGGCCGGCGGCGCCGACGTGGCCACGGCCCGGCCCTCGGCGGTCCATTTCGGCCAACCGCCGTCGAGCACCGCCGTGCGCGGATGCCCGAGCGTGCGCGCCAGCCACCAGAAACGCGCCGCATACTGGCCGCCGGCGTCGTCGTAGGCGACCACCTGCGACGCCATCGTGACCCCCTGCCGGTTCAGGAACTCCGCGAAATCCTCCCACCGGGGCAGCGGATGCCGGCCGTTGCGCCCGAGCTTCGGACCCGAGAGCACCGTCTCAACGGGCACGAAGACCGCGCCGGGCACGTGACCTTCGCCGTACGCGCGCTCCCCCTTGCCGGCGTCGAACAGGTCGTGCCGGCAATCGAAGACCACCCATCCCGGGTCCCCCAGGTGACGCCCGAGCGTTTCCGTGCTGATCAACATGCGGTCCTCCCCGATGGTTTCACGCCTGGAACTCACGCGCGACTTCGCCGGATGGCAAACGCTAAACCGGCCCGGACCCGACGGGCTTCTGCAGGCAGACCACGTCCTGGCGGCGGTCCCAAGCCGTCTCGTGATACCCCACCAGCCGCCACTCCGGACGCTGGACGAAGTGCTCCAGCACGTACGAGGGCCGGGCGAGGCTGATGCCGTAGCCGGGCTGCCCCGGGTAGTCGACGTAGCCGAATCCCGTCCGCCGGTACTCCGCGAGCAGCGGCGTCGCCTGCTCCGGCGCAAGGCCGAAGTCGTGCCGGCCGGTGGCGAGCTCGGCCTCGCAGCGGCGCCCGTGCAGGGTGAACACCAGGATCCCGTCCGGATGCAGCACCCGCTGGAACAGCTGCAGGAACCCCGCGCACCGCGCCGCCGGCAGGTGCGTCAGCAGCGAGCCGCACCAGATCAGGTCGTATCCTCCGGAGAGCGGCACCTCCGCCGGCTCGGTCCGCGACACCACCGGCACCGCGCCGAACTGCCGCGCGCAAAATTCCACCCCGTCGCGCAGCAGGTCGCACGCGGTCAGCTGCGCCCCGGGGAAGGCCTGCCGCAGGAAACGCAGGACGCGCCCGTAGCCGCAGGGCAGGTCGAGGATCGAGCCGACGGCGGACTTCCGTCGCCGGACGGCGAGCAGCGCCGACTCGACGCAGCGCAGCGCCGACTCGCCCACGTCGAAGTAGTGCTCCGCGTTGCCGAAATACATCTCGTCGCCCGGGGCGATCTCCCGGTTCAGCCCGGCCAGCGGGTCGCGCTTCGAGATCCACGGACGGCCCTCCGCGAAGCCGTGGAGCGTGAAGTGCTGCCAGGCCGAATCGACCCGCCCCTGCGCCATCGCCACCGCCACGTCCGCATGCAGCTGGAGGTAGGCGTCCTCGTCGAATTCGTTACGCGGCGGCAGCTCGCGCCGCTCCGGGGATGGGGACGCAGCTTCAGCCATGACTGGAGCGCCGGTGCGCCGGACGGCCGGAAGATCGGATGGGGTCGACCATGGAAAATTCCACAGTGACGTCCGGCCACCGCCGGTCAACCAACCAGAGGGGCGCATCCGCCCGTGCCGCCGCGTGCAGCAGGTGCATGTTTACGCACTCGCCGTCGCCGCGGCCGGCGCACAGTTTTCCCACGCCGCACCACGCGTCTTCCACCCCGCCCCCATGCCCGTCCGCCCCTCCCTGTCCTTCCGCCTCGCCAGCCTCCTCGGCCTCCTCCTCGGCCTGGCACCGCTCGCTGAGCCGGCCACGCCCGCCGTCGCCGCCCGCTACGACCTGATCGTGTACGGCGCCACCCCGGGAGGATTGGCCTGCGCCGTGCGGGCGGCCCGCGAGGGTCTGGCCGTACTGGTGGTCTCGCCGCACTCCCACCTGGGCGGTTTGCTGGCGAACGGCCTGAGCACGATGGACACCCTTTACAACGGCGCCCGCTCGCCCCTGTACGACGAACTGCGCGCGGCGATCCACGACCACTACCGCACGACCTACGGGGCCGACTCCGAGCAGTATCGCTATAGCCTGCCCGGCAATCCCAAGACCAAGTTCGAGGCCCACGTCGTCGAACGACTCATCACCGGGATGTTCGAGCGGGAAAAGAACATCACCCTGGTCCGTCGCTTTCACCCCGTCGCGGTCGCCCGCACGGGCGCGCTCCTCGAATCCGTCACCTTCCGCGCCCTGGGCGGCCCGGACGGCTTCACGGTGGCGGGCTTCGCCTTCGCCGACTGCTCCTACGAGGGCGACCTCGCCGCCGTGGCCGGCGTGCCCTACCGGGTCGGGCGCGAGTCGCGCGAGGAGTTCGGCGAGGAGCATGCCGGCCGCATCTTCATGACTCATGCGCAGTGGCCGCCGCCCGCGCACGTCGATCCGGCCTACATCGCCGATTACCGGCGACTGAACCTGGTCCACTATCAACGCTGGTACGACATCATCCGTCCCGCCAGCACGGGCGCCGCCGACGGCACGGTACAGGCCTACAACCTCCGCACCGTCATCACCAACGACCCCGCCAACCGCCTGCCGGCAGAGAAGCCGGCCGGCTACGACCGCGAAGCGCTGCTGCGCCGCCTCCAGACCGACATCAACTGGTCGACGAGCATACCGAAGGTGGGCCAGCCCAATCGGAAGGCCTACCTGAACCTGCCCGAAATCGTCGGAGCCCAGCGCGACTACCCCGAGGGCGACTGGGCCGTGCGTCAGCGCATCTGGGAGGAGCATGCCTTCGCCACGCGCGCGCTGCTCTACTTCATGCAGAACGATCCGTCAGTGCCGGAGGCGACCCGGGCCGGCTGGCGCGAGTGGGGACTGCCCCGCGACGAGTTCGCCGACAACGGCCACCTGCCCTATGAGATCTACGTCCGCGAGGCCCGGCGGATCGACGGCCGGGCCCGCTTCACCGAACATGACGCCCGGCTCGCCCCGGGACTCCGCCGCGCGCCGATCCACCGCGACGCCATCACCATCACCGAGTGGTTCCTCGATTCCCACGCCTGCACTCCGGAACGGGTCGAGGGCTCCATGTACGAGGGCGAACTGCTGCTCAACCACATCACCTTCCCCGGCCAGGTCTCCTACCGCACCCTGCTGCCGGAAGGGCTCGATAATCTGCTGGTGCCGGTCTGCGCCTCCTCCTCGCACATCGGCTGGGGTGCGATCCGGCTCGAGCCGACCTGGATGAGCCTGGCGGAAGCCGCCGCTCACGCGACCGTGCTCGGGCTCCGCTCCGGCGCGCCGCCGGCCCGGATCGATCCCGATCGCCTGGTGCGGCTGCTCGCGGAGCGGGGGGCGATGGTCTCGTTTTTCAACGACGTCGAGGTCGACCCGCGCGAACCGTGGTGGGCGGCGGTGCAGTACCTGGGCACGCAAGGCTTCTTCGGCTCCTACGAGGCGGACCCGCTGGACGCCGTCACCGAACCCGTCGCCGCCGCCTGGGCCGTTGCCGCCGCCGAGTGGGTCCGCGGCCAGCCGGTCGACCCCAACGAGCGCGCCCGCCACCTGCTCGCCGCCGAACAGTCCGGGGGGCCTCCCGTGACCACGGAGCGCTTTCTCGCCATGCTATCCGAGGCCTTCGCCGCCGCCAGCGTCGGCCACTCCATTCCGGACCTAAAGCACCGCGTGCCCCTGGCTCCCGACATCCGCCTGAACCGCGGCAACGCCTGCCGCCTGATCTACGCGGCGGGCAACTAGGGACAACCCACCAAGGGTGTTGTATAAATCGGAACGTCCACTGGAGGCCTCGCAAGAAGCTGCGAGCCCCCACCTTCCCCATCGAGGCAAGCCCTACCGGTACAACGCCTCGAACTCGGTGATGGGAATGAGCGTGACGCCGATGTCGGCCTGGTTGATCGAGTAGATGGTGATCAGCTGGCCGCCATGCTCGAAGCCGCGCATGTAATGGTAGCCAGGACGCTCATTGCCGTGGCCGCCGGACGGGGAATCCGCGCGCACGTTGGCGATCCGGTCGTAGCGGAGGCCGTCGCGCGAGAGCGCGATGCTGAACGGCAGGCGCTGGCCGGAGGTGTTCGGGTTGACCAGCAGGGCGTAGAGCCCGTTGCTCAGCCTCAGGCCGTGATGCCGGGCGCCGGCCTCCGGAAAATCGGTGACCACCGGATTCGTCCAGGTCACCCCGCTGTCCACGCTGTAGCTGCGTAGCAGCCGCCGCAGGGGCCGTGTCCGGAAATGCGCCACGAGGTGGCCGTTCGGCAGCGCATACCACTCCGCCTCCTCCATCGGTCCGGCCGCAGGCAGGTCGCGCACGGTCCAGTCAGCGAGCGCCCGCACGCCGCCCTTGGCGGACTTCATCGTCTGCCAGCTGCTGCGTCCGTCCTTGCCCAGGACCAGCCAATCCCCGTCCGGCGCACGTTGCGGCACGTTCTGCGCGAAATACTCCCGGAGGATCACCTGCCCCTCGCCGAACCGCCCGGTGCGCCGGTCCCAGCGGTACGCGAACAGGAGCGGGTCCTCGCCGGTCGGCTCGATGTCCCGCGCATCGCGCAGCGCCGCCAGGGCGTAGAGCTCGCCGTCCCGGATCCAGAGCCCGCCCGTGGTGTACCGCCGGCGCGGGTGCCGCCCGCTCAGCTCCTGCGGCGCGCTCCACGCCAGCCCGTCGGCGCTGGTGGCGAAACGCACGCGCTGGCCCGGCCGGTCCTCCAGCCGGTAGCCGTCGTTCCACGCGGCGAGGTAGCGGCCGTCGAAATATACGATCGACGGATGATGCATGTGCCCGCTGTCCCCGGGCACGCCGCGGATGATCACGCTGCTCCGGCTGCGGTAGGCGGGCAGGTCCGCCCAGGCAATGTGCTCGACTTCCGGCAGTCCGGGCACCGCCCACATCCGCGCCAGCTCCTCCGGCGGCGGGGCGGTGTCCGCCCCGGCCGGAATCAGCAGCCGGGCGGCCAGGAACAGGCCCGCCAGCCGTCGGGTCCGTTCGCTGCGCCTCGCCATGGGATGGGACATCCCGCGGTCAGGGTGCGAACGTGACGTCGCTCACGAACGGCCCGATCAGGACCTTCGCGTCCTCGGCGTTGAGCCGCTTGCGGCCGGCGATCACGTAGTTCTCGAACCGGATCCCGCTCAGCCCGCTTTCCGCCGAGAACC
>JAEUGX010000056.1 GCA_016795545.1 Opitutaceae bacterium | reverse complement strand
GCGGTCCACTTCCGGTACGCCGGCGCCTCGTGCTGGAAGGCGTCGGGTGCTTCCACCGGACGGAAAAATTCGCCGTCGCCCAGCGCGGGAAAGATCGCGGCCAGGTCGTAGCTGCACACCCCGACCGGCCGCGGCGGCGTGGCCCAGGCCCGGAAACCCGCAGGCGTCAGCCAGTCGCCTTCGGGCAGTTCGCCCGCGGTCACCCGGCGCAGCGGACCGAGCAGGCCGGACCCCGCGACCGCCAGGCTGTGCCAGGAATCGCGGCGCGCGTCGGCGATGACGGTGAAGGCGGCGCCCGGCTTCAGGGTCCAGGCGTGGCGGCCGGCCACCGCCAGGCTCTGGTAGGCGTAAACGGGTCGGGCCTGCAGGACGTTCCAGGTGCGCAGGGCCATGGCCACGGTCCGGATGCCGAGCATCGATCCCGGGCCCTCGCAAAAGACGAAGGCGCCGACCTGCGCCAGCTCCAGGCCCGCCTGCGCCAGCGTGGAGCGGGTGCCGGCAAAGACCCCGCTGCCGGCTTCGGCCCGCGAGGCCGACCACGCCGCGGTGCCGCTCCGGGTCAGCACGCCGGCCTGGACGCTGGCTGAAGCCGCGTCGAGCACCAGGATACTGCCGTGACTGGCAAGGAGTTGAGCGAGGGAAGCCATTCCGGCCCGAGCTTGGGAACTGCGGAGGAAAAGTCCAAATGTTAAGCGGGAAAACCCGCCGCGGCCTTGGCCTGCCGGGAAGACGAGGCTTCGGGCGGCGGGGACGGGATTCGACTCCGTATTTTCAGCTTCCCGGGATCCGAAAGTGCCTTGACCACCGGGAGGTGCATTCTACCTTGGCCCGTTCATCGACTCAGCCCGGCCTGTTACCAATTCCCGTGAACGTTCAAATCAACGACATCAACGAAACCCGCAAGACCCTGACCGTATCCCTCGACAAGAGCGAGGTGGACGGCGAGTACAACACCGTCCTGGGCGAGTTTTCCCGCCAGGTCAGGATCCCCGGCTTCCGTCCGGGCAAGGCCCCGGCGGCGATGGTGGCCAAGCGCTTCGGCAAGGAGCTGAAGGAGGAATTCAAGCACAAGGTGATCGGCAAGGCCTACCGCGACGGCCTCGACCAGTCCAAGCTCGAGGTCCTGTCGCTGGTGGAGGTCGAGGAAGGAGCGATCGAGCCCGGGCTGTCGGCCGCAATCAAGCTGACCGTCGATATCCGGCCGGAGATCAAGCTCCCGGAATACGTCGGCATCGAGACGGAGGTTCAGCCGACCCAGCCGACGGACGCCGAGGTTGACGCCGTCATCGAGGGCCTGCGGGCCGAGCGGGCCGACTTCAAGGTCGCCGAACGCGCCGCCGCTAAGGGCGACTACGTTCGTTTCGGCTACGAGGGATCGCTGGACGGCCAGCCGCTCGCCGGCGTCGTGGGCGACAAGACCATCTACGCCAGCGCCCCGCAGACCTGGGAGGAGGTGGAGGGGGCGAACGAAGGGCTGCTCCCGGGCATGTCGAAGCTGCTCGCCGGACTCAAGGCGGGTGACAAGAAGACGCTGGAGATCTCGTTCCCGGCGGAGTTCCCCGCCGTGCCCGCCCTCGCCGGCAAGACCGCCCACTACGCGGTCGAGGTCCAGGAAGTCCGCGAACGCGTGCTGCCGCCGCTGGACGAGGACTTCTTCAAGGCGAACCAGGTCGATGACCTCGAGGGCCTCAAGACGCAGGTCCGGGCGAACCTCGCCATGCGCAAGGAGTACGAGAACCGTGCCGGCCAGCGCCGCCAGGTCACGGACGCGCTGGTCGCCCGCGCCACCTTCCCGGTGCCGGAGAGCCTCGTCGCCTCCGAACGCGACGGCGTGCTCCGGCAGTTCATCGAGGAAAACATGCGCCGCGGGGTGCCGCAGGAGCAGTTCGAACAAAACAAGAAGCAGCTCTATGAGAGCGCCACCAACGCGGCGGTCTCGCGCGTCAAGGTCCAGCTCCTGCTGGCCAAGATCGCCGAGGCCGAGAAGCTCAAGGTCGACGAGAAGGATTTCAACAGCTGGGTCATGCGGGAATCCATGCGCAGCAGCCAGCGCCCCGAGAAGCTGATCAAGGACCTCGGCAAGGACCGCGACCAGCTGCGCGCCGTGCAGCAGCAGCTGCTGTTCGACAAGGCCCTTGATTTTATCGTGTCCAAGGCTACCGTGAAGACGGCAACCGCCAAAGCATGAGCTACTACGTACCCATTGTCCTCGAAAACACCGGCCGCGGCGAACGGTCGATGGATATCTACAGCCGCCTGCTGAAGGATCGCATCATCTTCATCGGTTCGCCGATCGACGACATGGTGGCGAACCTGGTCATCGCCCAGCTGCTCTTCCTGCAGATGGAGGATCCGAAGAAGGACATCCACCTTTACATCAATTCCCCCGGCGGCGTTGTGACAGGCGGCATGGCCATCTACGACACGATGAACTTCCTGCAGTGCGACGTGGTGACCTACTGCATCGGCATGGCGGCCAGCATGAGCACCGTTCTGCTGGCAGCCGGCACGAAGGGCAAGCGCTTCGCCCTGCCCAACAGTCGGGTCATGATCCACCAGCCTTCGGGCGGCGCGGGCGGACAGGCCGCGGACATCGCCATCCAGGCGCGGGAGATCCTCCGCTGGCGCAAAACTTTGAACGAGACCATTGCCAAGCACACCGGCAAGACCGCCGAGCAGCTGGAGAAGGACTCGGACCGCGATTATTACATGAGCGCGGAGGAAGCCAAGGCATACGGGATCGTCGACCACGTCGTGGCCTCCACCCGCGATGCCCAGCAGATCGCGCAAAGCGCGGCTTGAACCGGGCTTGCGCCGTCAAGGCATAAGCTCGAAAATCCCTCGACTAGCGGCTGATTAGTGCCGATTGTTTGCCTATGGCCAAATCCTCCCGAATGACCCTCTGCTCGTTCTGCGGAAAGTCGCAGGCGGAAGTCCGCAAGATCATCGCGGGGCCGGGAGTGTACATTTGCGACTCTTGCGTCAACGTCTGCAAGACCATCATAGACCGCGAGGTTAAGGCCCCGGCGCCTGAGGGCGCCAAGCCGGCATTCCGCCTGGTCAAGCCCGCCGAGATCAAGAAGGTGCTCGATGACCACGTCATCGGCCAGGATCACGCCAAGAAGGTGCTGTCGGTGGCGGTGTACAATCACTACAAGCGGCTTAATTTCGACGCCGGCCAGGGCAACAACCGCGAGGTGGCGTCGATGCCGGCGGAGTTCAGCGACGTCGAGGTCGAGAAGAGCAACATCCTGCTCGTGGGCCCGACCGGCTCGGGCAAGACCCTGCTCGCCCGCAGCCTGGCCCGGATCCTGGACGTGCCGTTCGCCATTTCCGATGCGACCACGCTGACCGAGGCCGGCTATGTCGGCGAAGACGTCGAGAACGTCGTGCTCCGGCTCCTGCAGGCGGCCAACTACGACGTGAAGAAGGCCGAGTGCGGCATCATTTACATCGACGAGATCGACAAGATCCGGCGCACCACGGAGAACGTCTCCATCACGCGCGACGTCTCGGGCGAGGGCGTGCAGCAGGCGCTGCTTAAGATCCTCGAGGGCACCACCTGCAACGTGCCGCCGCAGGGCGGGCGCAAGCACCCGAACCAGGAGTACATCCAGGTCAACACGGCCAACATCCTTTTTATCTGCGGCGGGGCCTTTGTCGGGCTCGACCAGGTCATCAAGAAGCGCCTGGGCCAGCGTTCGCTCGGCTTCCACATCAACGACCAGGACCACGAGCTCACGCCCGACGAGATGATGCGGGGCGTGGCCCCCGAGGACCTCATCCGCTTCGGCATGATCCCGGAGTTCATCGGCCGCCTGCCGGTGGTGTCCGTGCTCGACGAGCTGAAGGTCGCCGACCTCGAGAAGGTCCTGCTCCGCACCAAGAACGCCATGGTGAAGCAGTACTCCAAGCTTTTCGCCATGGACGGGGTGCAGCTGCGCTTCACGCGCGACGCCGTCGTGGCCATCGCCAAGCGGGCGATCGAGCTGAAGACCGGCGCCCGCGCCCTGCGCGCGATCCTCGAGAAGATCATGCTCGAGGTGATGTACGAGCTGCCGCACCGCGACGACGTCAGCGAGGTCGTGATCGACCAGGCGGTCGTCGAAGGCCGGCGCAAGCCGCAGCTGAAGAAGCTCGGCAGCGGCGTGTCGTCGGACAAGAACGCCGCCTGAGCGCGCCCGGCGCGCGGTCCCGGCCGCCTACCAGTTGAAGCTCTCGCCCTGGCGGAGCGACTTGGCGAAGGCGACGAACAGCTTCACGCAATTCTCCACGTCCGCGAGGTCGACGACCTCGCTCGGCGTGTGCATGTAGCGCAGCGGGATCGAGACGAGTCCGCAGGCCACGCCGCCGCGGGCCACCTGGATGGCGCGGGCATCCGTGCCGGTCGGCCGCGGATCGGCCTCGAGCTGGTAGGGGATGCGGCCCTTCTTCGCGCAGGCCAGCAGCCGGTCGAAGACCTTCGGGTTGATGTTCGGGCCCCGGCAGATGATCGGCCCGGCGCCGAGGCTGGTCGCGCCGAAGCGCCGCTGGTCGCAGTCCGGGTGGTCCGTGGCGTGGCTGACATCGACCGTCAGCGACACATGCGGGTCCGCGGTGAAGGCCGAGGTCAGTGCGCCGCGCGTGCCGATCTCCTCCTGCGTCGTGGCCACGGCCACGACCCGGGCGGCCAGGCGGGCCTTCTCCCGCGCGAGGCGGATCAGGGTCTCGCCGACGACGTAGGCCCCGACCTTGTTGTCGAAGGCCCGGGCCGTGCCGACGCTGCCGTGGAGCAGCTCGAACTCGTGGTCGTAGGTGGCGACGTCGCCGATCGCGACGCGCGCGAGCGCCTCGGCCTTGGAGCCGGCGGCGATGTCGATCCAGATCTCGTGCGTCTTGGGCACCTTCTTGCGCTCGTCGTCGTCGAGCAGGTGGATGGCGCGCTTGCCGGTGACGCCCCGGACCGGCCCGCGGGCGGTCTGGATGACGACCCGGCGGCCGGAGATGATGGTGCGGTCGTGGCCGCCGATGGTGTTGAAGTAGAGAAAGCCGTCCGGGTTGACGTACGTGATGATCAGCCCCAGCTCGTCCATGTGCCCGGCCAGCATCAGCGCCGGGTCGCCGCGCGGGTTGAGCGTGGCGAGGCGGTTGCCGAGGGTGTCGTTCGCGTACGCGTCGGTATGGGGCCGCACGAAACGGTCGAACACGGCTTGCGCCTGGCCCTCGGCCCCGGAGGGCGACTTGGCCTTGAGCAGCTCGGTGAGGAAGACAGGGACTGGGTAGTCAGGCATGGGACCTATGAACGGGAAAGCGCCCCGGCTCGCAAAGGGAAAATCAAGCCGCCCTCCCGGCGCCCGGCCGGGCGCTACCGGGCCAGCTGAGCCGCGATCTCCTCGAGCGGGTAGGTGACGATCTCGGCGAGGGTCGGGTGATACCACGGGGCGCGGAGCATGTCGTGGACGGTGGCGCGCATCGCCAGCGGCGTGGTGAAGCAGTGGATCAGCTCGCCGGCGTCCTTGCCCACGATCTCGGCGCCGAGAATCCGGCCGCGCCCGGGCTCGGCGAGCACCTTCACGTAGCCGTAGTTGGCCTCCATCAGGATGGACTTCCCGTGGTCGTTGAACGGGTAGGAAGCGCTGAGGTACTCGACCCCGCGCTCGTCGAGCTGGCGCTCCAGCGCCCCGACGGTGGCCAGCTGGGGGTCGGTGAAGACCACGTTGAGGAGCAGGGAGTAGTCGACCGGGCGGAGCCCCTTCACTCCGGCGGCGTGCCGCGCGGCGAGTTCGCCCTGCGCGACGGCCAAGTGCACGATCTCCTCCGGGCCGGCGCAGTCGCCGGCCGCATAGATGTGCGGCACGTTGGTCTGCTGCCAGCGGTTGGTCACGATCTGCCCGCCGGCCCGGGTCCGGACGCCGGCGGCGGCCAGGTTGAGCCCGGCGGTGGCGGGTTCGCGTCCGAGGGCGTTGAGCAGGTGCGCGGCGCGGCGCGTCACCAGGCGGCCGTTGTCGAGAAAGCGCACCGCGGCCCCGCGCGGCCCCGCCGCCACGTGCTGGAGCTGCGTGTCGGTGAACAGCTCGATGCCGTCGTGGACGAACGCGGCCTGCACGACGCGCGTGGCCGCCTCGGAGTGGTCGCGCAGGATGTTCGGGCTGCGCTGGATCAGGATCACCCTCGTCCCGATGCGCCGGAGGAACTGCGCCAGCTCGCAGGCGACGATGCCGCCGCCCAGGACGATGACGCTTCGCGGCACGAAATCGAGGTTGAGCACGTCGTCGCTGGTCCAGCACCGGGCCTCGGCCAGCCCCGGCACGGGCGGGACGCTCACCTGCGAGCCCGTGCCGATCAGGATGTGCCGCCCGCGGATGCGGCGCCCGTCGTCGAGGGCGAGCGTGTGCGGGTCCTCGAACCGGGCGGACGCGCGGATCAGGTCGTAGCGACCGCTCGTCAGCGCCTCGACCCGGTAGCGGGCGAAATCCGCGATGAGGCGCCGTTTCCGGGCCTGCACGGACGGCATGTGCGCGCGCGCCCCGCGCACGCGCAGGCCGAGGCGACCGGCGTGGTTCGCTTGATGGAGGACGTCGGCGACGTGGATGAGGGCCTTCGACGGCATGCAGCCGCGGAGGATGCAGAGGCCGCCGAGCTGGCGGGCGCCGTCGACGATCGCCACCTTCCGGCCGAGGTCGGCCGCCACCCGCGCGGCGTTGAAGCCGGCGCTGCCGCCGCCGATGCAGATGAGGTCGTAGGTCTTCATGGGTGATGCCTGGCGCGGGAACACGTAAGGCCGGGATCGCGCGGAAAGCAAACCTCTCGCGCGGGCCGGCCGCCGGCGGCGGAAAGCGGCCGGGCGGCTCAGCGCCCCTTGCCGAAGAGCATGATGTGAATCGTCTTCAGCACGATCGAGGCATCGAGCACGAACGAGAAATGCCGGATGTAGTAGAGGTCGTACTCCAGCTTGCGGAGGGTGTCGTCGAGGCTGGCGCCGTAGGGGTAGTTGACCTGCGCCCAGCCGGTGATGCCGGGTTTCACGAGGTGGCGGAAATGGTAGCAGGGGATCTTGCGCTCGTACTCCTCGACGAGCCGCACCCATTCGGCGCGCGGGCCGATGAGGCTCATGTCGCCGACGAGCACGTTCCACAGCTGCGGCACCTCGTCGAGCCGCGTGGCGCGGAGGAAGTGGCCGACGCGGGTGACCCGCGCGTCGTTGGCCTGGGTGTAGGCGTGGCCGCCGCCGCCGGGGCGCATGGTGCGGAGCTTGACGATGGCGAAGGGCTCGCGGTTCTTGCCGACCCGCGGCTGGCGGAAGAACACGGGGCCCCGGTCCTCCAGCCAGATCGCGGCGGCGGCGAACGGCAGCAGGGGCAGGGCGATCGCCAGCCCGAGGAAGGCGAGCCCGAGGTCGCAGATCCGCTTCAGCCGCTCGAAGACCGGCTCGCGCGCGATCTGGAATCCCTCCTGGAACAGCCAGGTCTGGTTGAGGCGGTAAAGCGGGATCTTCCGCCAGTAGACTTCGTGGAAGAGCTCGAGCGTGTACGTCGGCACCCCGGAGAAGTGCAGCTCGATCAGCTTCTGCGCGACCTCCGGGGGCAGCTCCTGGCTCGACTCGCGCACGATGATGGCGTCGAGCCGCCCCGCATATTCCTCGAGGTAGCGGGCGGGATCGCCGAACGGCGGCGACGACACCGGCGCGCCGCCGGGGAGGCCGGGGGCGAACGTCGCGTGCGTGGCGTAGAGCACCGACTGCGTCATGCCGGTCCTGCGGCATTCCTCCTTGAACGCCACGCAGCTTTCGGGCGACCCGAGAAACAGGAAGCAGCGCTGCTGCCGCCGGGACGCCTGTCGCTGGTAGAACAGGCGCCGGTAGACGAGCGTCAGCGGCACCAGCATCAGGCCGGCGCCGGCGATCACGATGCGGCTCGCCTGCAGCGGGAAGCCCGCGGGGATGAAGGCATAGGTCAGCAGCAGGGTGAAGAGCATCACGGTCACCAGCGCGATCGTGTGCAGGCTGGTGTACGTGACCGACATCATGTCGGTGCGGGGATTGTAGCCGTCGATCAGGTAGAGCGCGATCGCCTGCATGAGCACGGGCAGGGCGAGCGGGGCCACGATCAGCTCCGGCCAGTGCACCAGGTAGCGCGCCGAGGCGACCAGGTTGAACGCCACGAACACGGCCAGCATGTCCAGGATGATCAGGACGAAGGTGGCGGTTCTACCGTGGGGCATTGGCATGGATTAACAGGGCCGATCGGGCCTAAGGCAAATCGAACTTCGCGGGCGGGACGCCGGGGCTCAGCTCCGGGCGGCCTCCTCAAGGACGGCCGTCCAGCGCGCGAGGGCGCGCGCGAACGTGAGTTGCCGCTCGTAGGCCCGCCGGCCGCGTTCCCCGGCGGCCCGGGCCAGGTCGGGCGCGTCCCGCCAGCGGCGGAGGGCGGCGGCGAGCGGCCCGGCCTCGCCCGGCGCCACCGCGACGCCGCACGGCCCGTCGGCCAGCAGCCGGGCGATGTCGCCGTCGGTCGGGCCGACGAAGGCCACGGGACGGCCGGCGGCGAGTACGCCCGCCAGCTTGCTGGGATAGACGAGCCGGGCGAAGGCCGGCCGGAGCGTGACGAGGTGGACGTCGGCGGCCGCCAGCGCGGCGGCCAGCTGCGCGCGGGGTTCGGGGGGCAGGAGGCGCACGTTGCCGAGGCGCTGGCGGGCGGCCGCGGCGCGGATCTGCTCGAAACGGGCGCCGCGGCCGATGAAGAGGAAGGTGAGATCCGGCCGGTCGCGGAGGAGCGCGGCCGCGTCGAGGACGGTGGCGAATTCGTGCACGCGGCCGAGGTTGCCGGAATACGCGACCACAAAACCGCCGGGCAGCCCCCAGGCCTGGCGCCGGGCGGCGATGGCCGCGGGGGAGGCGGGCGCGTCCAGCTCGCGGGGCGCCCAGTTCGGCACCACCGCGATCCGGCCCGCCGGCACGCCGCGCGCGGCCACCTGCCGGGCCATGTCGGTGCCGAGGACGACGACGCGCGCCGCCGCGCGCCAGGCCGCGTCGCGCCGGCGGCGCAGCGGCAACAGCGGCAGCGACAGGAGGGCGCCGAGGTGGGCGGAGACGATCTCGGGGTAGATGTCCTGGACCCACGGCACGACCCGGGCCCCCCGCGCGGCGGCCGCGGAGGCGACGGCGGCGCCGAGCATCGGGGGGTCGGTCAGCGGCACCACGATGTCGCCGCGCCGGGCCAGGGCCGCAACCTGGGCCGCGGCCGCCCGGGTGAAGCGGCGGTAGTTGGCGATACGCGAGAGCAGGCCGGCGTGCCGGTCGCCGGGGCCGGTGCGGTGCAGGCGCACGCCGTTCCGTTCGCCGCCGCCGTCGCCGGCGGCGATGACGTCCACCGGCCAGCCGCCGCCCGCCAGCCCCTCCGCCAGGTCCGTGAGCAGCTGCGCGGTGGCCTCCTCGGAGGGCCAGTAGACCCGGTTGACGAAAATGACGCGCGGCCGGGTCACGCGGGCAGGCCGGGAGCGGGCGGCGGGGGCGGGTTCATCGCTGGCCTGGCGTGCGCCGGAGTTCGCGGGCCTTGGCGGCGCTGAGAAATTCGTACCAGCCCATGAGCCGGCAGAATACGAACCCGCGGTAGCCGTCCAGGAAGCCGGCGCGCCAGACATAATGGTACAGGAACCGCAGCGTGGGCCGGAAGGGCAGCGACCAGGCCAGGCGCCGCAGCCGGCGCTTCCGGGCCAGCCCGGGATCGAGCCCGGCGCCGGGGTCGGAGCCCGCGGCCTCGAGCTGCAGGCGGGCCTCCCAGTTGCTGTAGCGGTTGTGCTTCTCGACCCAAGTCGCGATGTCCGGGAAGGCGTAGTGCTCCATCTCCCCGGCGAGGTAGCCGGCCGCGCCCTGCAGCTCCACGTGCTCATGGACCTCGTTGTCGCCGGAGCCGGTGACGGCGCTGGCCGCCGGCTGCTCGTAGCGGCCCAGCCGGTGGCGGAAGAAGCGCAGGTTCCAGCTCGGGTAGTAGCCGCAGTGGTTGAGCCAGCCGTCGAGGAACCAGAAGCGGCGGTTGACGTAGTAGCCCTGGAAGCGGTCCTGCGCCAGGGCGGCGCGCAGGGCGGCGGCGAGCTCGGGCGTGGCGCGCTCGTCGGCGTCGATGATGAACACCCACTCGTGGCGCCACGCGACGTGGGCCAGGGCCCAGTTCTTTTTCTTGGGGTAACGGCCGTCCCACTGGAAATCCACGACCCGCGCGCCGGCCTGACGCGCGATCTCCGGCGTGCCGTCGGTGCTGCCGGAATCGACGACCACGATGTCGTCGCAGAACGCGACCGAGCGCAGGCACGCGGCGAGGTTGGCCGCCTCGTTGCGGACGGGGATGAGTACGGAGATGGGCGCCGGCTCGGGCATGGTCAGGAGGCGTCCGGCGCGGCCCGGCTCTCGAGGGCGGCGTAGCGCAGGGCGCCGTAGAAGGTCGCGCAGAATGTGAGCATCACGGCGGGGTTGGCAAAGGGGAATTCGACCCACGCGTACAGCAGCACGAGTCCGCCGCCGGCCAGCAGGTAGCGGGGCACCACGGAGCCGACGCGCCGCCACCGGACGGCCGCCACGGGCCAGAGCACCAGGAGCGCGAGGAGTCCCGTGCCGACGAAGCCCACCTCGGCCAGCGACTGCAGCCAGTCGTTGTGCGCCTCGGCGTAGTACGGAATCCAGATCCAGAGCTCGGCCGCGCGCTGGGTGTTGAAGATGCGGAACACGCGCGCGTAGCTCTCGAGCCCCCAGCCGAACCAGGGCCGCGCGGCGGCCATGCGCCAGGTGTCGCGGTAGAGCGCCAGCCGGGAGTTGAGCGTGTCCTCGCGCGCGATCTCGGCCAGCTGCGCCGAGGTCAGCCGCGCCCGCTGGGCGATCACGTCCTGGCCCAGGTACGCGGCCGCCGCCAGCGCCGCCGCCGCCGTCACGACGATCGCCGCCGCGGGCAGCGCGGCCGGGCGGCCCGCGCGGCGCCGGCGGCGGATCACCTGGACGAGGACGTGCACGAAAGCGCCGGCCAGGAGCAAGCCGATCAGGACCGTGCTGGAGCGCGACGCGCTGAGCGGCACCGAGGCGGCGAGGAGGAAGACGGCCACCGCGCCGGTCAGGACCGGGGATTGCCCGAGGCTCCGGCCATCCCCGCGGCGCGCGTAGTGCAGGAGCAGGCCCAGGCAGACCGCCGTGTTCAGCACCGTGAACGCGCCCCAGTGGTTGTGGTAGACGAACGTGGAGAAGAAGCGCGGCTGCGGCGAGGGCACCAGGCCGAACCACAGGCCGTCGGCCTGGCCGAGCTTCTGGAAGGTGCCCAGGACGGCGAGGACCACGGCGTTGCCGGCCAGGACGAGCAGCAGGCCGCGGAGCCGGCGCCGGCTCTGGACCGCGAGCAGCAGGTTGCAGGTGGAAAGCACGATGCCGTTGAACTGCCACAGCTCCTGCAGCGCCAGCCGCGGCAGCGCGGCGCTCGGCAGCCAGGGCACCGGGTTGATCATCACCAGCGAGGGCTCGCCCCCGACCAGGGCCTCGCGGAAGCCGGGGTTGAGGCAGCTGACGCCGACGAGCAGGTCGTAGCCCCAGAGCGGCAGCAGGTAGCGCAGCGCCGGCGAGCGCGGCCCGCCCTGGCGCCACCGGCGGACGACGGCGGCCAGGAACAGCCCGATCCCGACCGTGCCGCCCCAGGCGAGCACCGTCCGCACCCACGGGGCCTGGCCGCCGAAGGCCCACGAGGTGAACACGACCATCGCGCCGACGTGCAGCAGCACCAGCTGCTCCAGCCGGTCGGGGCGCGGGGCGCGGGAGGGGGCGGAGCCGGGGTCAGGGGCGGGCATCGCGCAGGTGACGGTAGAACTCGCGGAGCAGGGCGGCGGACCGCTCCCAGGAGAATTCCCGCGCCATCCAGTCCCGGGCGCGGAGCCCGGCGGCGGCGAGGGCGGCGGGGCGCTGCGCGAGGGCGGCGGCGAGGGCGGCGGGGTACTCGGACCACGGCACGCACCAGCCCGCCTGCCGCTCCGCCAGCCCGCGCCAGGGCGTGGTGTCGGTCACCAGCGCGGGCACGCCGGCGGCCAGCGCCTCGGCGATCACGAGGCCGAAGTTCTCCGAGTGCGACGGCAGCAGGAAAAGCGAGGCGACCGCGTAGGGGGGCGGCCGGCCGGCGCCGTCCAGCACCTGGACGCGCTCGGCGCCGCCGGCCGCGCGGACGTGCTCGGTCAGTTCCGGCGCCGCATAGTCCTCCGCCACCCCGGCCACCAGCAGCAGCCAGTCGCCGCGCGGCGCGGCGAGCCACAGGTCGATGAGCTCGCGCAGCCGCTTCTTGCGATGGAAGCGGGAGTAGAAGAGGGCCACGGGGCGGGATTTCGTCGCGGGACAAAGCTCGTGCCACGCCGCGCGGGCCGCGGCCAGCGCGGCGGCGTCGGGCAGGCCGACGCCGTTGGGCGACACGCACACCGGCTGGGTGAAGCCCAGCGCGCGGATGTCGTCGGCCTCCTCGGGGCTGGTCGCGTGCCAGCCGGCGGCGGCCGCGAAGGCGCCGGGGTGGACCAGGCGCTCGGCGAGCCACTTGCGCCAGCGCCGGTGCCGGTAGGCCCATCCGCTCATCATGCCGCGGGGCGAGATGACCAGCGGCGCCTCCCGCCGCCGGGCCGCGGCGCGCGCGTAGCGCAGCGTCAGGAGCCAGAGCGAGTGGTGGTGCACGCAGTCGTACGGCTGCTCCGCCAGGTGCCGGCGCAGCGCCGGCGAACGCGCCAGCCAGCGCGGCGCCACGCGGGGGAAAACGCGCACGGACGCGTCGTCCGCGCCGGCCGCGGGCGGCGCGGCGCCCGGCTCCGCGGTGGCCAGCAGGTCGACGCGCTCGCCGAGCCGCGCCAGGTGGTTGGCGAGCAGGCGGACGGACTTCGACGGGCCGCCGTGGCGCTCCTCGAGGCTGGGGACGACGTGCACGAGGTTCATGGCGGCGAGGTTCACAGCAGGCCGAACGTGCGGCCGTGGGCGGTGACGAGCGTCAGCAGCAGCTGCGCGGCCGCCAGCAGGGCGAGCGGCGCCGGGCGGCAGCCGGGTCCGGCCGGGCGCGCGCGGAGCACCAGCACCAGCCAGCAGAACAGGAGCAGCAGCAGCGTGGGCTCGTAGTAGCGGTGGAAGACCTGGCGGTTGGCCAGGCAGGCGGCGGCCCAGCCGCCGAAGGCGGCGAGCCAGACCAGGGCCGGCCCGCGTCCGGCCGCGCGCCAGAGCTGGCCGCCGAGCAGCGCCAGCAGGGCGCCGCCCGCCGGGGCGAGCAGCAGGAAGACGACGGAATGCCCGCCGAGCGCCGGCAGGCGCTCGGCCGCGTTCCAGAGGTAGCCGCCCCAGCGCCCGGCGGCGTGGTCGGGCAGGTTGGGCCCGGCCAGGGCGAACGCCAGGCCCAGCGCGGCGCCGGCCAGGACCGTGCGGTGGGAGGTGGCGCCCGGCCCGGCGTCCGGCCGCGCGGCGGCGTAATAGGCCGGCGCCAGCAGGGCCAGGGTCGCCAGGAGGTAGGCGCCCGCCGCGGGCACGAAGCCGCCGGCGGGCCGGGTGAGCTCGCGCCAGGCCGGGGGGACGAGGCCGCCCCAGCTCAGGACCAGACCGGCGGCGACCGCGAGCGGCGGCAGCAGCCAGGGCAGCTGCTGCCGGCGCCGCGGCTCCCCGAGGATGCGCATGCCCAGCGGAGCCAGCAGCCAGGCGCCGTTCTGGCGCACGAGGATGCTGGCGGCGGCCAGGACGCCGCCGACCGCCGGCCCGCGGCCGGCCGGCGCAAAGCACAGGGCGGCCAGCGCGCCCGCGGCGGCCAGCAGCGCGGCGTTGTCCGTGACGACGTACGCGGCCGACTTCACGAAGAAATTGGACGCCGCCAGCGGGGCGACGGCGAGCAGGCCCGCGAGCGGCGCCGCCGGCTCGGGCCACAGCCGCCAGAGCAGCAGCAGGAGCCCGAGGCTGACGCCCAGGTTCAGCAGGCGCAGGGGCAGGCGCCCCGTGCCGGTGGCCAGCGAGGCCGTGGCCAGCGCGTAGTGATAGCCCGGCGCCGTGGCGGAGAGGCTGTCGCGTTCCAGGTCGAGGGCCGGCCAGTGGCCGCGGATCTGGCGGACGGCGGGCAGGTGGTAGGAGGCCTCGTCGAACGTGTAGTTCGTCTCGCGGTCCGACAGCAGCAGCGGCAGGCAGAGCAGGGCGAACCCGGCGAGCAGGGCGCCGAGCCACGCGCGCGACGCGATGGCCGGGGGCGGGGTCATGCCGGGTCCGGGCGGACGCGCGCCGGCCGGCAGGGCGAGCCGACGCAGACGTGGCGCGGCGGCAGGTCCTGGACGACGACGGAGCGCGCGCCCACGACGCAGAGTTCGCCGATGGTGACGCCGGGGCCGACGAACACGTCGGCCCCGAGCCAGGCGTTCGGGCCGACGGTGATGGGCGCGGTGACCAGCGGCATGTCCCAGCGCGCGAAGTCGTGGGTGCCGGCGCAGAGATGTGCGTGCTGGCTGACGTTGGCGCCGAAGCCGAGCCGCACGGGCGCGAGGTTGTACACGATCACGTGGGGGCCGAGCATGCTGCGCGCCGCCAGGTGCAGGCGCCAGGGAAACACGACCCGCACGGTCGGGAAGACGACGACCGGGCCGGCGATCTCGGCGCCGAACCGGCGCAGCAGCCACGCGCGCCACCCGTGCCAGGGGCGCGGGCTCCAGCGGAAAAGCGTGGCCTGCACCAGAAGCCACAGCCAGCGGCGGGCCACCTCGGATTTCGGATAAGGCGTGACGCAGTTCCGGCCGAGATAGGGGGCGTCGTCGCTCACGGGCGGGAGGATGGGGGGATTGCCGGGCCGGTCAACTGCGCGAAGTCCGCGAGCAGGGCGCCCGCGTAGGCCGGGTAGTCGTAGGCGCGCGCCGTCTCCCGGGCCGCCGCGGTGAGGCGGCCGCGCAGCGCGGGCTCGCGGAGCAGGCGGATGAGCGCGGCCGCCAGGCGGGCGGCCGCGTCGGGGGCCCGGTGCGCGAAGACCAGGCCGTTGGCGCCGTCGCGGACGAAGTCGGTGAAGCACGCCAGCTCCGACACGACCGGCACCGCGCCGGCGGCCATCGCCTCGGCCACGGCCACGCCGAAGGTCTCTCCCTGCTCCGCGAGGCTGGGGTAGCAGAAGACCTGCATCCGCCGGTACACGCCCGCCAGGCTGCGCTCGTTGAACTGCGGCTCCAGCAGGCTGAAGCGGTCGACGGGCATCGCCTGGGTCAGGCGGTGCAGCAGCTGCCCGCGGAACACGGCGCCCGAGCCGCCCCGGGCGACGTCGACCGGGCCGCACAGCACCAGCCGCCAGGGCGGCAGGTCCGGCGTGCGCCCGACGATCGCGAGGGCGTCGGCGAGCAGCATCAGCCCCTTCTCCTCGTGGATGCGGCCGACGAAGCCGAAGGTGACCTCCGCGGCGGGGGCCGCCGGCGCGTCGCGGTTGGGCAGGCTCCAGTCGATCGGGTAGCCGCAGACGCGCGTGACGGCGGCCAGCGCCGGGTTCTCCGCCACCACCCGGTCGCGCACGTGGCTGCTGGCCGCGAGCACGCGGGCGATGCGGCGGTAGTGCCGGTACTGCCCCTTGGGCATCCGTCCGGTCATGATCACCACCCGGCCGGCGCGGGGCCTGAGCCAGCCGAGCCAGGCGGGCAGGGTCACGGCGTTGACGACGACGATGTCGGCGGCCGGCAGCGCGAGGCACACGCGCCAGCTCCAGAGGAAGTCGAGGAGCAGGTTGGCCCAGAGGCGGCGCCGGTGGTCGGCGCCGGGCAGGCGCACGTGGCGCACGCCGTCGGCCACCTCCTCGTCCGGGAACCCGGGCCAACGGCGCGAGAAGATCGTCACCTCATGCCCCTGCCGCGCGAACTCGCGGGCGAGGTTGTACCACGATTTCTCGGTCGAGCCGCCGCTGATCGGGGGCACGGGCAGGAAGAAGCCGCTGACGATGGAAATGCGCACGGGTCTCGGGGATTCAGCGGGCGGCGGACGCGGGAATCAAGGGCACTGCGGGGCGTCGAGGGCGGCCAGGGCCTGCAGCAGGCCGGCGGTGGTCTGCCGGTAGGTGTAGCCGGCGGCGGCGGCGCGGGCGTGGCGGCGGCGCCGGGCCAGCTCGGCGTCCGGCGTGCGCAGCGCGTCGCGCAGCGTCGCGGCCAGCGCGTCCGGCTCGGCGGCGGGGAAGACCCAGCCGGTTTCGCCGGGGTGGACGAGGTCGCGCTGGCAGCCGACGAGGTCCGACACGAGGCAGGGCACGCCGAGGTGCATGGCCTCGTTGACCGCCAGGCCCCAGGTTTCGTAGCTGCCGCGCGAGGGGAGGGCGAAGATGTCGGCGAGCAGGTAGCGGGCGGGCATCTCCGTCTGGTTGGCGAAGGGCAGGAAGCGGACGGTCAGCCCGGGCCGGGCGGCCGCGAACGCGCGCAGGGCGGGCAGCTCGGGACCGTCGCCGACGAAGACCAGGGCGTCGCGTTCCGCGGCCACCGCGGCGAAGGCCGCCAGGAGCGCGGCCGGCTGCTTGCGCTCGTGCAGCTTGCCGGCGAAGAGGACGACGCGGCGGCCGGCCAGGCCCAGTTCGGCCCGCAGCGCGTCCGCGGCGCGCCGGTCCGCGGGCGCGTCGGGGTCGAAGCGGTCGGCGTCGACGGAATGCGGCGCGAAGTGCAGCCGCGCCTCCGGCACGCCGAGGGCCCGGAAGTAGTCGCGGTTGGCGGCGCCCACGTAGGTGATCGCCGCGAACTGCCGGTAAAGCAGGCGCAGGAGCAGCCGCCGCGCCAGGGGCGGCCGGCCCCGGCCGAGCAGGTGCGAGTCGCCGCGGAACAGCAGCGGGACGCCGCGGTGCCGGGCCCAGGCCACGGCGCGCAGGTGGCTCAGCCAGTTGTAGCCGAAGAGCAGGACGGCCCCGGGCCGCCACGCGCCGAGGCGGGCGCCGAGGCTCGGATTGTCGAGCCCGCGGAAGTGGTGCGTGCCCGGGGCGGCGGCCCGGTTCGGCACGAACTCGTGGTCGTAGCCGGAGAGCAGGTCGACGTCCCACCGGAACGTGGTGCCGAACTGCGGGTCGCGCTGCGCGGTGACGCCGAAGTCCCACAGGTAGAAGACGCGGAACTCGAGCGGCGTGCGGGCGCGCAGCCACCGGAACCACGGGCTGTAGTATTGCACCGGATGGGAGACCACGATGGCGAGGCGGCGCATGTCAGGCTCGCGGGGCGGCGGGGGCGGGCAGGCCGGGCGGGTGCATGTCAGGATTCCTGCTGGCCGAAGAAGGTGCGGCCGAGCAGGGGCAGCCCGAGCACGACGATCACGGCCTGGAAGAGCGAGGAGATCCAGGCGGCCAGGGTGAGCTCGGCCGCGAACGACCAGGCGGTGAGCAGGATCATCAGGAGCCCGGCGAACGAGAACATCGGGCTGAACATCGACCAGATCTGGAGCTTTTTCAGGACGAAGCCCCAGAAGACGCCCAGCAGGATGGCCCCGAGCAGGCCGAAGTTGGCGTAGGCCTCGGCGAGCAGGCCGAAGGCGATCGTGGTCGACTCGGTGTCCTCGTCGCTCTGCAGCCCGTACTGCTTGGCCAGCTCGTAGGTCGCCACGTGCGACCGCGGTTTTTCCGGCCAGAAGAAACGCGGCACCAGCTGCGGCAGCACGTAGCCGTAGGTGTCGCCGTAGAGGTAATCGATCGGGTCCGGCGTGTAGTTCACGATCAGGCAGAGGATGTGCATCAGCGACGTGCGCTCGAGGAGGCGGCGGCTGACGTTCTTCTCGTCCTCCGGCGGCTGCAGGCCGCGGACGATCCACTCGCCGAAGAAGTCCGGCAGGCGGGCGATCGTGGGCGGCGGATATTTCTGCTCCCAGTATTTCTCGCGCATCTCCGTCTTGCCGTTGTGCAGCACGGCGAGGGTGGCGAACGCCAGCGCGATCACGAGCCACGGCACGCGCTTGCCGCCGGAGAGGTAGCCGAGCAGGGCGATGCCGATCAGGCTGAGCACGCCGATCAGGATGAGGCTGACCGCCATGGCCGCCATCTGCAGGAGCAGCATGACGAGCAGCAGGATCTTCTCGGTCTGGTTCATCTCGCCGCGGCCCCAGCGCTGGGCGCTGACAAAGGTGCAGAGGATGCCGGCGCCGTAGAAGACGGCGCGGAGGATGCTGACGAGTTCGCCGGGGATCCAGTTGGTGAACGAGCTGATCCACACGTAGGCGGTGGACAGCACGAGGCCGTAGACCAGGAGTTTTTCCACCTGGTTGGTGACCAGGGCGTCGCGCCAGAACTGCGTGCGGCCGGGAAAACCGCGGGTCTGGGTGTAGACGAGGATGCCGGCGGCCTGGTGCAGGATGACGGCCCAGCCGGCGCGGGTGATGACGTCGACCGGGTAGCCCGCCAGCTGCGCGGTCGAGTTGAGCAGGGGAATCGC
>JAEUGX010000043.1 GCA_016795545.1 Opitutaceae bacterium | reverse complement strand
GTCAGCGTCCGGGACTACGGCCTCGATCCCACGGGCCGGACCGTGGACACGGCCCGGCTGCAGCACGCGATCAACCAGGTGGCGGCGGCGAAAGGCACGCTGTATTTCCCGCCCGGCATCTACCTGACCGGCGCGCTGCGGCTGAAGAGCAACCTGACCCTTTACCTCGCCCGGGGCGCGCGGCTGATCGCTTCGGGCGATCCCGAGGATTTCCCGCGCGATCCCGGCACGGACGAGTCGCACACCCGCTACGACAACAAGCTGTGGGTGGACACGAGCCGGGTCGAGGTGGCCTACCGCCGGGTGCTGCTGGTCGACGGGGCGCAGCATGTCCGCATCGCGGGCCGCGGCACGATCGACGGGCAGGGCGGGCTGCTGCGGTCGAAACGGCCCATTCATTTTCTCTTCATCCGGGACTCCGCCGATGTGGTGGTGGAGGACGTCCTGCTGCTCGACTCCCCGCTGTACAACGTGCACGTGCTCAACTCCGACCGCGTCACCTTCCGGAACGTGAAGATCGTCAGCGACCTGAAGCTGGCCAACACCGACGGCATCGACCCGGATTCGTCGCGCGACGTGCTGATCGAGGGCTGCTTCTTTTTCACGGCGGATGACAGCGTGTCGCCGAAGACGACGGCCTACGGCGGGGTGATGCGCGACCTCGAGCGGCTGACGGTCCGCGATTGCGTGCTGATCTCCGGGACGTCCGGCACGAAGGTGGGCAATGAGACCTTCGGCGGGGCGTACCGGGACATCCTGTTCGAGGATGTGGATTTCCTGGAGGGCAACCGTGCGATCACGGTGTCGACGTTGGACGGTAACTACTACGAGAACATCCGGTTCATCAACATCCGCATCGAGACGCTGTTCCCGCACGGCCGGCAGTACCCGATCGAGGTGCAGGTCCGGCCGCGGCTGCCGGGCTGCGTGGTGGCGAACATCCGCAACGTGCTGTTCAAGGATGTGGTCATCGAGCAGGAGCACGCCAAGCCCAGCCGGCTGACCGGGTTCTCGGCGGAAAGCGGGCTGAGCGGGATCCGGTTCGAGAACTACGTGATCGCCGGCCGCAAGCGGCTCAACGCCGAGGACGCGAAGGTCCTGATCGGGCCGTTCGTGAGCGACGTCACGTTCGCACCCTGACCGCGGG
>JAEUGX010000103.1 GCA_016795545.1 Opitutaceae bacterium | reverse complement strand
AGGTCCGCGTCGGCGACCAGCCCGGTGCGCTCCTGGCTGATGGCCTCCGTGGTGGCCGAGACCGGCGACGTGACCACGATCACGCCCGCCGCCATCGCCTCGGGGATCACGTTCGGCAGCCCGTCGCGGTCGCCGCTCGGGGCCACCACGCCGGTGTGCAGCAGGACGTCGGCCCAGGCCAGCTGGGTCCACACCTCCGCATGCGGCAGCTGCCCGAGGAAGCGGACCACCCCGGCCAAGCCCAGCGCCGCCGCCCGCGCTTCCAGTTCCGCGCGCTGCGGGCCGTCGCCCGCGATCCTGGCCTCGAAGGGCAGGCCGGCCGCCTGCAGGGCCGCGTAGATGCGCAGCTGGTGGTCGAGTCCCTTCTTCGGCACGAGGCGTGCGATGCACAGCAGCCGCAGCGGCCGCCGTTCCGGCCGCAGCGGCCGGAACGGCGGGAAAGCCTCCAACCCGCGGCGGATGCAGTGGATCTTCTCCGGCGCCACGCCGCGGGCGATCAGCTCGCGGCGGCCCATCTCGGTCGACGTGTGGACGAAGCGCGCGTGCTGGAGCTTCTCCCGCAGCCACCAGTCGCCGCCGTGCTCGTAGAGATCGTAGGCGTGCGCCCCGGCGCTGTAGGGCCAGCCGAACATCCGCCAGAGCACCCAGCCCGCCGTCGCCGGGGCCCCGGCCCACGCGCCGTGCACCAGCGCCGGGGGGTCGCGGCGCAGCTCGCGGTAGAAGCAGCCCGCGAAACCCGCCCCCAGCATGTTCTCCCAGAAGTTCAGCCACGACGGCGCGCCGCGCGTGACCACCCCCTCGAAGAGATCGCGCATCAGCCGCGGCCGCCGCACGCATTGCCAGGGGATGATGAACAGGAACAGCGGCACCAGCCGCCACTTGGCGAACGTCCGGACCGGCAGCCCGCGGAACTCGCCGCCGCCGCCCCAGAGCGAGTAGAGCTTCAGCCTCAGCCCCTTCGCCTGCAGCGCCGCCACGTCGCGCTGGAGGAAGGTTTCCGAGGTCTTCGGGAACGTCGTGAAAAGCAGGGCGATGTGCGGCGGGGCTTCGGCCAAGGTGGTGGCCGGGATTAACGGGATTCCGCGGGCACAAATCAATGCCGCACTCGGGCGCCGCACCTAGGGCTTCCGCGGCCGCGGCGGGAACGGGCCGGCCGGCAGCGCCGTGCCGGCCGCCTCCTGCGCGAGGTCCACCAACTCGCGGATGACCAGGGTCGGGTCCTCCTCGTAACGGAGATTCAGGAAGCTCTGCCGCCGGCGCTCATAGGTAGCGCGGTCGGCCATCCAGCCGTCGATGATCCGGCCGAAGTCGGCGGCGCTGGCAATCAGGTCCATCCCCGCGCCGTTGCGGAAAAACTTCACGGTCAGCTTCTCCTGGGGCATCACGCCGCCGATGGCGTTGAAGATGATCGGGCAGCCGAAATGCAGGGCCTTGGCGCAGGTCGTCGTGCCGCCGCGGGTGACGATGGCCTGGCTCACCTGCATCAGCAGGTGCACGTCCTCGGAAAAACCGTCGACGAAGCAGTTCAGCTCCGGGTGCTCGATGCGCCAGTGCATGAGCTGGTTGTAGGCGTCGCGGTTCCGCCCGCAGATCACCACCGCCTGCACCCGGTCGGCGTGCGGCAGCAGCCGCGGCAGGAGCTCGAGGTGGTTGTTGGCCCCGTTGCCGCCGGTGGCCAGGAAGACCGTGAAGCGCCCGGGCTGCAGCTCGAGCTTCTCCTCCAGGTATTCGCGGCGCCCGGCCTCGGTCAGCACCTCCAGGTGCTGCCGCGGCCGCATCAGGTGGCCGCGCACCCGCGTGCGCGCCGGCGGCATCCCGAGCTTGACGGCGTAGTCGCGCGCCGTCGGGGTGCGGGAGACGTAGAGGTCGGCGCTGGGCTCGACCCAGTTGCGGCTGTACCCGAACCCGCCCGAAAACTCCCCGCAATACGTCGCGCAGCGGACCCGCTCCGCGCCGAGCAGCCGCCGGGCGAACTGAAAATAACCGCGGTTGAGGCAGTCGTGCACGCTGAACACAAGATGCGGCCGATACTCGCGCAGCACCTGCTCGTAATAGCCGCGCCCGAAGCTCACCGAGCGCCGGTTGAGCAGGCTCAGCAGCTCGACGAAGACGTAGAACGCCTTGTGCAGCCACGGCGACCGCTTCTGGATCCAGTTGTAGAAGCGCACCCCGGCGCTGAACACGCCCGACGAGCGCTCGAGCATCTGCTCGATGCGCACGTCGACCTCGTGGCGGTACAGCTCGAAGCACCACTCCGCGAACGCCTGCGCCCGGGCGTCGTGGCCGGCGCCGGTGCTGGAGGTGAGGACGAGGATGCGGACGCGCGCCATGCTCAGAGCCCGTGATACCAGGCCAGGACCCGCCGGCGGAGCGCCAGCGGGCCGAGCCGCGCCAGGAAGGGCCCCACGACCGCCTGGAAGGCGCGGCCCGTCCGTACCGTGCCGCTGCGACCGCGCCGCAGGGCCCGCCAGAGGTCGTCCGCCGCCCGCTCGGGCGCCGGCCCGCCGGCCATCATCCGGGCGAACGCGGCCCAGACCCGGTCGCGGCGCGGGTCCGCCGGCTGCGGCGGCCGCTGCACCGAACCCTCGAAGTCGGTCCGGTAATCGCCCGGACGGAAGTCGATCACGCACACGCCGCTGCCCTGGGTCTCGAACATCAGGCTCTCGCTCAGGGCGGACAGGCCCGCCTTGACGACGTTGTACGCAGGCTGGAAGGGCAGCGGAAACTCGGCCGCGAGCGACGACACGTTCACCAGCGCGCCGCGCCGCCGGGCCACCAGCCCGCGGAGCGCCGCATGGGCCAGCCGCGCCGTGTGCACCAGCATGACCTCCATCTGGCGCTGCCAGACCGCGAAATCGGTGTCGGCAAAGCCCCCGAACACGCCGTAGCCGGCGTTGTTGATGACCAGGTCGAACCCGCCCGCCTCGCGCTCCGCGGCGGCGAACGCCGCCTCGGCCGCCGCACCGTCGGCCAGGTCCAGCACCACCGGATGGAAGCCCGCCCGCGCGGGCAGCCGCGCCCGGTCCCGCGCCGTCCCCCACACCTCGACCCCCTCCGCCAGCAGGCGGTCACAGAAGGCGCGCCCCAGGCCCGTGCTGGCCCCCGTGACGAACGCGGTGCGAAAGGGGACTCCGGATGCCGGGGAACTCATGCCCTTCAGGCCGCCCGGAAGACCAGGCACACGTTGGCCCCGCCGAAGCCGCTGCTGTTGCTCAGCACCACGTTCGGCCGGTGCGGCAGCGTGGCCCGGATGATGTTCAAACCCTCGCACGCCGGGTCCAGCCGCGTGATGTGCGCCGAGCCGGGCATGAAGCCCTCCCGCATCGCCAGGGCGCAGAAGCCCGCCTCCATGGCGCCCGCCAGCGACAGCCCGTGGCCGGTCAGCGCCTTGGTGCTGCTGATGGCCGGCCGCGTCGGCGAATTGCGGAAGATCGCCTTCAGCGCCTTCGCCTCGGAGATGTCGCCGATCGGGGTCGAGGTGGCGTGGGCATTGACGTAGTCGACCGCCTCGGACGCCACGTCCGCATACCGCAGGGCGTTCTCCATCGCCATGCGCAGGCCCGTGCCCTCGGGATGCGAGATGGCCACGTTGTGGCCGTCGGACGCCTGGCCCCAGCCCGCCACCTCGCCGTACACCTTGGGATGGCGGCGCTCGACCTCCTCCTCGCTCTCCAGCACCAGCACCGTGGCGCCGCCCGTGCCCACAAAACCGTCCCGCGCGACGTCGAACGGACGCGACGCGAGCGACGGGTCCGTCTGCAGCGACAGCGCCCGCATGCCCGCGAAAGGCAGGATGCTCTCCACGTTGCCGTCCTCGGCGCCGACCACGAACATCCGCTGCTGCCGGCCGGTCGCGATCTCGTCGTAGGCGAACCCGAGCGCGTGCGCCGACGACGCGCAGGCCGACGAGAAGCCCGTGGACGCGCCCTTGATCTTGAACTGCGACACCAGGTTGAAGTTCACCGTGCCGGAAATCGAGGCCACCACCCCGAGCGGCGGGCAGCGCATCACCCCGTGCTTGCGCATGCGCTCCAGGTGATGCCCCAGCAGGAAGGGCGAGCCCGCCGACGCGGCGTACAGGCCCGTCAGCGGGTTCGAGTAGTCGCTCTCCCCCAGCTTCGCGTCCTCGACCGCCTGCTGCATCGCGCAGTACGCGTAGACGCCGTGCGGCGCCATCCCCCGCAGCGTTTCGCGCCGGATGCTGTACCGCGCGGGAAAGATCCAGTCCTCGGCATCGGTCGAGTCCGTCTGGAAATCGCGGATCGGCGCCGCGACCTTCACCGGCACGTCCGCCTTCTGGAAGGGCGGATAGGGCACCATGCCGTGGCGCAGCTCACGCAGGCTTTCGGAAACCGAGACCGCATCGTTCCCGATGCTCGTGATGAACCCGAGGCCGGTGATGTAGACTTTCCGCATGTGGATTGGGGGGACGACGGGCGCCGAAGCGCATCAAAGGGCTTTTCCCGGGCCGGTCAACTGCCGCAGCCGCCACACCCAGGGGGCCGGCCGCCTCCGCCGCCGGACGCCGCGCGTCCGTCAGGCGTTCACCGCCGCCTGCGCCGGGCCGGACATCGCGGCCGTCGGCTGCGCCTCCGTCACCGGCTGCGCCACCTCCTCCGCAAAAGCGAAGGTCAGCGTGATCTCCTCGGCGATGGCCGCCTTCTCCTGCCCCACCCGGATCTGGCCCTCGAAGGTCGCAAGGGGCGACTTCAGGCGCTTGGGCTTGATGGAGAGGTTCAGGACGTCGCCGGGCTTGCAGACCCGGTGACAGCGCACGCCTTCGCAGGAAGTGAAGAAGATCGTCCGGTGGTCGACCACCTTGCCGGCTTCGCCAACCTGGCCCTCGAGCAGGAACAGCACGGCCAGCTGCCCCAGCGCCTCGAGCATGATCGAAGCGGGCAGCACGGGGTTGTCCTTGAAGTGCCCCTGCAGAAAAAATTCCTGGCCGCTGATCTTGTACTTGGCGTTCGCCCCGTGCGCGCTGACCGAGGCCTCGCTGAGGAACAGGAAGGGCGGCTGGATCGGCATGACCGATACAATCTGCTCGATCGGGATGAACTTCGTCGGCTTGGGCAGCGGCAACCCGCGCACCTTGCATTCGATGAAAGTCTTCACATCCCCCACCGTGCGAAGATGGCGCAGCTCCTCGTTGTTGATCGTCATCTGGAGCACGTCCTCCACCAGGATGACGATCTCCATCATCGTCAGGGAATCGATGCCCAGATCCTCGATGATCCGTAAATCATCCTCCGTCTCCTTCAGCTTGCCCCGCAAATCGGGCTCAACGTACCGCTCGATGATTCCCAGCACAATAGCAGGCAAATGTTCGGTATTACCCGTCTTGCGGAACTGGGCAGCCGCTTCGTAAGTAGCAGCGGAACAGCGCTTCAGGGCTTCACGCAAATTTGCATCATCTTCGGGCGTAAACGGTTTCAGCGGAATGCCTGAAGAGTTATTCACGGACTGTGCCATTGGTTATAAGTAAGTTGAGGGTGACATTCATGTAAACCTCAAAAATGCCACGACCGGCGCGGCACATGCCAGGGAAGCCCGCGATTTAGCCTGTTGACTTGCCACCCTTTGAAAGACCACATGCCCGCCAGCCAGTTCCGCAGCCGGAGACGGCGGGAAAATAAACACTCCTTTCATAGCCGGTGTCTTCCGCTCGTTCCCGCTCACCCCTCGCCCCTTCGCGGCAGCTCGTGCTGGTGACGCACGAGTTCTTTCCCCACCGTGGGGGCATCGCGGTCTATGCGGCCGAAATGGCTCGAGCCGCCCAGTCCTTGGGATACGCCGTCGAGGTCTGGGCACCGGCCCTGGAGCCGGGGATTGCGGAACCGGGCTGGTCGTTTCCGGTCCAGCGCCTGCCGCTGGCGGGGAACCACAGCCTATTGAGCCAATGGCGCATGGCACGGGCCCTGATGGCCCAGCGCGACCGGCTGCGGGCGGCCACCCTCTACATCCCGGAACCGGGTCCGCTGCTGTCGATGCTCCTGCTCCAGTACTTCGACACGCTCCGTCCGGCCCGGCTCCTGCTGACCTTTCATGGTTCCGAGATCCAGCGTCTGGCTTCCCGCCGGCTCCTGCGCTGGAGTACCAGCCACCTGCTCGACAAGGCGGAGCGCGTGAGTGTGGTCAGCGCCTTCGCCCGCGACCTCCTCCGCCGGCACTTCCCGCAGGCCTCCGCCAAGGTCGTGCTGACCCCGGGTGCGCTCCGCACCGACCTGCGGCTGACCGCCCCGGTTTCCCCGCCGCGGCGCAAGATCATCATACTCACCGTCGCCCGCCTCAGCCCCCGCAAGGGCCAGCTGCACGTGCTGGCCGCGCTGCGCGCGCTGCCCGACGACCTGCGCGACCGGGTGGAGTACTGGCTGGTCGGATCGCACAGCAAGGAGAACTATGCCGCCACGCTGAAGGCGGCCGCGGCGGCGGCCGACTTCCCGGTCCGCTTCCTCGGCGACATTCCCGACGAGAAGCTGGACGCCCTCTACGCCGACGCCGACGTCTTTGCGATGACGAGCATCCCCCACCGCCACAGCGTCGAGGGCTTCGGCCTGGTCTACCTCGAGGCCGGCGCCCACGGCCTGCCGGTCGTCGCCCATGCCGTCGGCGGGGTGCCCGAGGCCGTCCTGCACGAGGAAACCGGGCTGCTGGTCCCCCCCGGCGATCAGGCAGGACTGGTCGCCGCGTTCGTCCGCCTGCTCCGCGACCCCGCGCTCCGGCAGCGCCTGGGGGCGGCCGGACGCCGCCGCGCCCAGGCCCACACCTGGAGCGATTCCGCCGCGGCCTTGTTCGGGCCTCCGCCCGGCTCCTGAAGCCGCCGCCGCGCCGGACACTCGACTCCGCGGCCGCGGCGTGCTTTCCTCCGCGCTTTCCGATGATCGAATCCCGCACCCAGATCACCGTCCGCTACGCGGAAACCGACATGATGGGCATCGTCTACCACGGGAATTACCTCCCCTGGTTCGAGGTCGGCCGCACCACCCTGCTCAAGGAATGCGGCCTGCCCTACCGCGAGCTGGAGCAGCAGGGCTACCGGCTCCCGGTCATCGAGCTGGGCGTGAAATTCTTCCGCCCGGCGCTCTACGACGACTCCGTGACCATCGTCACCCGGCTCAAGGAGCGCCCGATGCTCCGGATCCACCTCGACTACGAGGTGCGCCGCGGCGAGGAGCTCCTCGTCACCGGATTCACGACGCACGCGTTCATCAACCCGCAGGGCGAGCCCGTCCGCCCGCCCGCGCGCTTCGTCGAGAAGATGCGCGCGGCCTTCCCCTAGGCTGCGCCACCGGGGAGTCCTTATCCGGACTCGGACGCCGCCCCCCCGAAGCCCGCACGACACGGGCATCGGCTCTCCGCGTTCAACCCCCGGCTGGCGATCGGCGTTGTCCGTATTCCGCCAGCACCCGCGGGTCGGTTTCCGCCGTCCGGGCTTCCGCCAGCCGCTCCCCCGCGGCCGTGTCGCCTTCCAGCCGGCGCACCGCCCAGACCGCATGCGCCCGGACCACGGGCGACTCGTGCCGGGCCAGCGCCGCCAGCGCCGGCAGCAGGCTCCGGTCGCCGGAATTGCCGGCCACGACACAGGCGTTGCGCAGCAGCCCGGCCAGCTTGAGCCGCTTGATCGCCGTGCGCCGGAACCGTTCCGCGAAACGGGCCGGCGTCAGGGCGAGCAGTTCGGCCGTCGTCAGCGCCGCCAGCTCCGGACGCGCCGCCAGCAGCAGCCGGCGACCTTCCTGCGCGAACCGGTTCCACGGACACACCTCGAGGCAGGCATCGCAGCCGTAGATGCGCGACCCGATGCCGGGACGCAGCTCCGCCGGGATGACGCCGCGATTTTCGATCGTTTGGTAGGAAATGCAGCGCCGGGCGTCCACCACCCCCGGCCGCGGGAACGCCGCGGTCGGACAGGCGTCGAGGCAGCGGGTGCACTTGCCGCACAGGAGCCCCGCCGGCTCCTCGCCCCCGGGCGCCGCCGTCCGGCGCAGCGGCGCGTCGGGCTCGATCGCCAGCCGCGTCAGGATCGCCGCCAGGAACAGCCAGTTGCCGTGCCGGCGCGAGATGAGCATCGCGTTCTTCCCGCGGAACCCCAGCCCGCTGCGCGCGGCCCAGCCGCGCTCCAGCACCGGCCCGGTGTCGACGTAGTAGCGGTGGTCGACCGGCGCCGCGCCGTGCTCCGCCTCGAGCAGGCGGCCGGCCGCCTCGAGCCCCGCCTTCACCGTGTCGTGATAGTCCTCGTACAGCGCGTACCGCGCCCAGCGCGGCTCGCCCGGCGCCGCGCGCGTCCAGTAGTTCACGCCCAGGATGATCACCGACCGCACGCCCGGCAGCACCCGGCCGGCATCCGCCCGCTTCCCCGCCGAGCGCTCCAGCCATCCCATGTCCGCGTGGTGCCCCGCCTCCAGCCAGGCCGCCAGCGAGCCGCCGGCCGCCGGCTCGGCGGCCGCGAACCGCACCTCGTCGAAACCCAGGTCCTGCAGCCGCCGCCGCAGCTCCTCGCGCCGGCCGCCCGCCACCACGCGCCCTGCCTCCGGGGTCATCGGCCGAACTGCGCCGCCTCGTACCGGTAGACCCGCAGCACGTGCGCCACGATCTCCCGCAGCGGCCGGCTGTCGGTGAGGATCATCGTGCCCGCGCGCCGGTAGATCTCCTCGCGCGCGGCGTAGAGCTCGCGCAGCCGTCGCTCGGGGTTCTCCACCTGCAGCAGCGGCCGGTGGTTCGCATGCTGCGTGCGCTGCATGATCGTCTCGATGGGGGCGTGCAGGCACACCACCACGCCGCGCTGCCGCAGCAGCTCCAGCATGCCGGCCGGCACCACCAGCCCGCCGCCGCACGCCACGACGCAGCCGCGCGCGGGATGGCCGCGCTCGACGAACTCGCGCTCCATCTGCCGGAACCGCGCCTCGCCGTCCTCCGCGAAAATGCGCGACACCGGCCGGCCCTGGAGCCGCTCGATCTCCTGGTCGCTGTCGAGGAACTGGTGGCCCAGCTGCTTGGCGACCTGCCGGCCCACGGTGCTCTTGCCCGTGCCCATGAAGCCCACCAGGTACAGATTGACGTCGGCCGCTTTCATTCCCGCCCCGTAGCGAAAACACCCGCCCCGGCCGGCGCAAGCGCCGCCTGCACAATTCGCGCTCCTCGCCCCCGCCCGGGAGCGGCCGGCCCCGTCGCCCCTCCCCCCCAAAAAAAAACGCCCTCCGCAGTCGGAGGGCGCGGGCGCAGGTCGGCCGGGGACCGCTTACTTGGCGGCCGGAGCGGCTTCCTTGGGGGCGTCCTTGACGCCGAGCAGCTCGACCTCGAACACCAGCGTGGCGCCGGGCGGGATCGCCTGGCTGCCCTCGTCGCCGTACGCCAGCGACGGCGGGACGTAGAGCTTGATCTTGCCGCCGACGGACGTCTTCTGCAGGCCCTCGAACATGCCGGGGATGATCTGGCCGTCCTTGAGCGCGATCTCCGCGGGCTGGCCGCGCTCGACCGAGCTGTCGAAGGTCTGGCCGGTGGCCAGCGTGCCCGTGTAGTGCATCGTCACCACCTGGCCCGGCTTGGGCGTCGCGCCGGTGCCGGCCTTCAGGACCTCGTAACGCAGGCCGCTCGGCAGCTCCACGACGCTCTTGTTCTCCTTCAGCTTGGTGAAGAACGCCTGGCCCTCCGCCAGCTGCGCCTGCCGCAGCCGGCCCATGAAGGCGTTGTTCTTCTTGCCCAGGAAAGCCTCGACCTCGGGCCCGATCTCGCGGGCGTCGAACGGCGGCCGGCCGCCGGCGGCGGAACCGACCATGCCACGCGCGACGGCCTCGACCTGCTCGCGGGTGAACTCGAGCTGCTGCAGCCCGAGCTGCGCCCCCAGGTACCAGCCGTAGGCCTCGGCGACCTGCGCCTCGGTGAACTTGGCCTTGGCGGCGGCCGGAGCGGCGGGGGCCGCCGGGGCCGGGACGCCGGCCGGAGCCGGCTGGGCGGGCTTCGACTCGGGCGTGACACCCGGGACGTTGAACTTGACCGCGTCCTGGGCGGACACGGCAACCAGCAGGCCGACGCCGACAAGGCCTGCGCTGAGTTTGGTCATGACTTTCATTGCAACGAGGTGAGCCCGGTTGGGAAACGGCCCGGGTGGGTTTGTGCCGTAAAAAGGGGCACGTTGCGGAGGCGAACCCGAAAAATCAATCCCTTAGGCGGCAAAAACCCGTCCCGCCGGCCCGGAACCCGGGGCTTGTCAGGCCAGGGAAGCTCGCCAAGGCTGGGCAATCCAATGAGCGAAAACCAATTCTGGCACAGCTCCGACGGCCAGATTTTGACGGTCAAGAACAAGGGCGCCAACAGCGTGGCTCTCACCCTCGCGTTTTGGCCCCGGAATCCCGCCGAGCTGGATTTTCTCCGCACCCACCTGGCCGAGATCAAGTTCACCGAACGCAGCTCCCTCGCCCGCATCGGCATCGAGATGCACCTGCCGGGCCCGCCGGCGATCGAGGGCAACCGCGTCGAGCTGGCCGCCGAGGCCTTCATCTACGACGCCAACTTCCCGAACGCCCCCTACTGGAAGAAGCTGCTGCGGCCGGGCATCCCCGTCGGCCGCCTCTTCTACGCGCCCGCCGCCGCGAAGCTCTCCACGGGAGAGATCTGGGACGCGATCAAGCGCAACGACCTCAAGCTGCCCAACACCATCTCCATCGACTCGCACGGCCGGGTGTTCCTCACGCCCCACCAGGTCAGCTACACCCTCTCCCCCAAGCTCCAGCGCCTCAACTTCGAGCACATCGTCAGCGGCAACGCCGGACGCTCCTTCCTCGACAAGGTCCAGGTCCGCCACGACGCCTCGCCGCTCACCATCCCGCCGCGCTCCGGCATCCTCACCAGCTGCTCGATGTACCTCAAGGAGCACTTCGTGGTGCTCAACCAGGGCGAGGGCAACTTCGGCCTGCACACGAGCGCCGTGCTCCTCGACCCGATCAAGACCTTCGGGACGAACGTCATGCTGGAGATCTACAACACGGGCGACCAGCCGGTGGTGAACCCCATGGTGTCGGTCGACATCTTCCGGGCCCCGCCCTTCGCCGATCCCGAGGTCAAGACCCTCACGCGCAAGCGCCAGCGCCTCCTCTCCACGGCCACCCAGCTCTTCAAGTGCCTGGACCACAACCCGCCGCTCGTCACCGCCGAGGCCAGCCCGAAGACCAAGATCACCGTCCGCGGCCAGAGCGCCACGATGGAAAACCGGGCCGTGCTCGTCCGCGCCAACGAGGACCTCCGCCGCTTCCTCGAGGGCGAGGCCTGCCCGGTCGGCTGCCGCACCATGATCCAGGCGCTCGACAACGCGCCGGCCGACGCCGACACGCTCGTCATCGACTACTTCCCCGACCTGCTCGAGCACATGGAGCTGATCACGCGCCTCGGCGACGTGAAGCTCAAGCGCATCGTCTTCCGCCAGGCCTCCCGCACCCACGGCTACTTCCTGTCGAGCAACGCGCACGCCCGCCTCGACACGTTCAATGCCATCGGGATCAAGGTGTATTGGTACGACGAGGTCACCAAGGACATCTACATCCACACCTACAAGAAGGAGCACGGGTTCTTCGTGCGCGAGGAGATGGCCCGCAAGTTCCAGGAGACGACCATCCTCGCCTTCTACGGCTCCGCCATCGGCATCGAGCAGTCCGACACCGACCGCATCACCCGGCTGGTCGAGCAGCTGACCGGCTTCATCGGCCCCAACGTCGGCGTCCTCACCGGCGGCGGCGGCGGCGTCATGCGCCTCGCCACCGACCAGGCGCGGCACAAGGGCGCGCTCACCGGCGCGTGCTTCCTCGAGCTGGAGGCCCAGCCGCCGGAGCTCGGCGTCGACTTCTTCAACACCTTCCAGGAATCGTCGCGTCACTTCCGCCAGAAATGGTTCGAGGCGGCGGATTTCTGCGTCTTCAACGTCGGCGGCGTCGGCACCCTCGAGGAGATCGGCATCGAGATGTGCAACCTCAAGCTCGGCATCCGCCCGCGCGTGCCGTACGTGTTCTTCAACTCCGCCTACTGGGCCGACCTCCGCCGCCAGGTCCAGGCCATGATCGCCACCAAGCGCGCTCCGGCCTGGATCTCGGACTACATCCTCTTCACCGACGACCCCGACGAGGTCGTCCGCTTCTACCGC
Organism: Opitutaceae bacterium; assembly: GCA_016795545.1. Taxonomy (GTDB): domain Bacteria; phylum Verrucomicrobiota; class Verrucomicrobiia; order Opitutales; family Opitutaceae; genus Lacunisphaera. The sequence goes on along the minus strand of JAEUGX010000103.1, from coordinate 40,405 downwards.
AAGACCCTGCAGGTGCTGTAGACCCCGCGCGTGACGCGGCGCGCGCTTGCCCTGCCGCGGGCCTCCGTGTCTAGCTCTGCCCTCCGTGCCTAACCTCCTTCCCTCCTCCGTGCTCGTCGTCGGCTCCGGCGGACGCGAGCACGCGCTCGTCAAGTCCCTCGCCGCCTCGCCGGCCCGCCCGCGCGTGCTCTGCGCCCCGGGCAACGCCGGCATCGCCGCCGAGGCCGCCTGCTTCCCCGTGCCCGTCGACGACGTCGCCGGCCTCATCGCGCTCGCCCAGCGCGAGCGCGCGGAGTTCGTCGTCGTCGGGCCCGAGGTGCCGCTGTCGCTCGGGCTGGTCGACGCCCTGCAGCGCGCCGGCATTCCCGCCTACGGCCCGAAAGCCGACGGGGCGCGGCTCGAGGCCTCGAAGATCTTCACCAAGGAGCTCCTGCTCAAATACCGCATTCCCACCGCCGCCGCCGGGATCTTCGACCGGGTCGAGCCGGCCCTCGCCTACGTTCGCGCCCGCGGCGCCCCGATCGTCGTCAAGGCCGACGGCCTCGCCGCCGGCAAGGGCGTCGTCGTCGCCTCGTCGGTCGCCGAGGCCGAGGAGGCCGTCCGCGCCATGCTCGGCGGCCGCTTCGGCGCCAGCAGCCGGCAGATCCTCGTCGAGGATTGCCTCACGGGCGAGGAAACCTCCCTGCTGGTCGTCGTGTCCGGACGCGACTACATCATCCTGCCGACCTCCCAGGACCACAAGCGGGTCGGCGACGGCGACACCGGGCCCAACACCGGCGGCATGGGCACCTACTCGCCCGCGGAGGTCGTGACCCCCGCGCTCCTCGCTCGCATCGACCGCGAGATCGTCCGCCCCTCCGTCGACGCCATCGCCGCCGAGGGCATCGACTTCCGCGGCACGCTCTTCATCGGCGTCATGCTCACGCCCGCCGGCCCGAGCGTGCTCGAGTTCAACACCCGCTTCGGCGACCCCGAGACCCAGGTCGTCCTGCCCCGGCTCGCCTCCGACCTGCTGGCGCTGCTCTGGGCCGCCGCCCACGGCCGCCTGCGCGGCTTTCCGCTGGCGGTAAAGCCCGACTACGCCGTGTGCGTCGTCGTGGCCGCCCGCGGCTACCCCGACGCGTACCCGAAGGGCGACGAGATCACGCTGCCGGCCGCGCTCCCGCCCCAGACGTCCATCATCCACGCCGGCACCGCCCGCGATTCCGCCGGCCGCCTCGTCACCCACGGCGGCCGCGTCCTCGGCGTCACCGCGCTGGCGCCCACCCTCCGCGAGGCCGCCGACCGCGCCTACGCCGCGTGCGCGGCCATCGGTTGCGCCTCCAAGTACTTCCGCCGCGACATCGGCGCCCGCCAGCTGTCCCGCCCATGAGACCGGCCGCCGCCCTGCTCGCCCTCCTGGTCCTCGCCGGCCACGCCGGCGCCACCGGGACCGCCGACCTCGGCCAGGGGCTCGGCTACCTCCGCGTCCGCGCGGTCGACGCCGCCGCGCTCCGCCCCGCCGCCGACGGCGCCGCCGCCCTGGTGCTCGACCTGCGCCAGGCCACGGCCGCGGCGGACGCCCCCGCCGACCTCGCGGCGGTCCTCGCCGCGCGGTCCGCCGCGGGCGCCCCGCTCTTCGTGCTCGTCGGTCCGGAGACCCCGCAATCCCTGGCCGCCGTGCTCGCCGCGCCGCCCACGCAGGTCCTGACGCTCGGCCCCGCCGGCGCCCGGCCGGAGCCGCGCGTCATCGTGCAGTCCGATCCGGACGCCGACCGGCGGGCCTACGACGCCTACGACCGCGGCACTCCGCTGGCCGAGCTCCTGTCCGGCCGGGTCGAGAAGGAACGCTTCGACGAGGCCACGCTCGTGCAGGAATTCCGCAGCGGCAACCCCGCGCCCGAACCGCCCCCGGCACCCGACCCCACCGCGCCGCCCTTGGCCGGCGCGCCGGCCAAGGCCGCGCCGCTCACGGACCGCGTCCTCCAGCGCGCCCTGCACCTGCACCGCGCCCTGCTTGCCCTGCGGCGCTGAACACGCCCGCGGCCGGCCATGGCCGGATTGACGCCGGCGGAGTTGCACCCACAGTCTTTTCCGCTTCCCTCTCCCTCTCCCGCACCCGCACCATGCCCGAACCCGGCCACGTCCTCATCGTCTGCACCGGCAACATCTGCCGCAGCCCGATGGCCGAGGGCCTGCTGCGGCACGCGCTCGCCGGCCGCAGCGACGCGCTCAGGTCGCTCCGGGTGCTCTCGGCCGGCGTCGCCGCCCGCCCGGGCGAGCCCGTGTCGGAGAATTCCGTGGTGGCCCTGCGCAAGGTCGGCATCGACATCAGCGGCCTCCGGAGCCGAGCCCTCACCCAGGAGCTGCTCGACCAGGCGCTGGCGGTCTTCGGCATGACCGAGTCCCACCGCTCGATCATCCGGATGCGCGCCCAGCCGGTGCCGGCCAACCTCCACCTGTTCCGCGAGTTCCTGCCGCCCCCCGCGGCCCGGGAGATCGGCGACCCCTACGGCGGTCCGCTCAAGCTCTACGAGTCCGTGCGCGACGAGATGGTCGAGGCCATCCCGAGCGTCGTCGGCTACCTTAAGACACTCGCCTCGCAAAAATAATCTTCCCCTGCCCGCGACCTCCCGCCTCCCTGCTTCGCATGTCTCTCAACGCCTCCCCGCTCTCGCAGCTCGATCCCGCCGTGTACGCGGCCATCGCCGGTGAATTCGACCGCCAGTCCCACCACGTCGAGCTGATCGCCTCGGAAAACTTCACGTATCCCGCCGTCCTGGAGGCCCAGGGCAGCGTCCTCACCAACAAGTACGCGGAAGGCTACCCGGGCAAGCGCTGGTACGGCGGCTGCGAGTACGTCGACCAGGTCGAGAACCTCGCCCTCGAGCGCGCCCGCCGGCTCTTCGGCGCCGAGCACGCCAATGTGCAGCCGCACTCGGGCTCCCAGGCCAACTTCGCGGTCTACACCGCCATGCTCCAGCCCGGGGACAAGATCCTGGGCATGAACCTCAGCCACGGCGGCCACCTCACCCACGGCAACCCCGCGAACTTCTCGGGCAAGCTCTACCGGTTCTGCCAGTACGGCGTCCGCGAGGACAACGGCCTGATCGACTACGACGAGCTGGCCGCCGTCGCCGCCCGCGAGCAGCCGAAGATGATCACCGTCGGCGCCTCCGCCTACTCGCGCGTCATCGACTTCGCGCGCATGGGCGAGATCGCCCGCGGCGTCGGCGCCCTGCTCTTCGCCGACATCGCGCACATCGCCGGCCTCGTCGCCTCCGGGCACCACCCCTCCCCCTTCCCGCACGCCGACTTCGTCACCACCACCACGCACAAGACGCTCCGCGGCCCGCGTGGCGGCCTCACCCTGTGCAAGGCCCCCCATGCGAAGGCCATCGACTCCGCCGTCTTCCCCGGCGGCCAGGGCGGCCCCCTCATGCACGTCATCGCCGCCAAGGCCGTGTGCTTCGGCGAGTGCCTCAAGCCGGAGTTCAAGCACTACAGCGCCCAGGTCATCGCCAACGCCCGCGCGCTCGCCGCCGGCATGACCCGCCGCGGCTACAAGATCGTCTCCGGCGGCACGGACAACCACCTCATGCTCGTCGACCTCCGCGACAAGCTGCCGCACCTCACCGGCAAGGTCGCGCAGGAGACGCTCGATAAGGCCAACATCACCTGCAACAAGAACACCGTGCCGTTCGAGACCCGCTCCCCCTTCCAGGCCTCCGGCATCCGCCTCGGCTCCCCCGCCATGACCACCCGCGGCCTCCGGGAGGCCGAGATGGAGGAGATCGCCGGCCTCATCGACGGCGTGCTCGTCAGCATCGGCACCGACCGGGAGGCCGCCACGCTGGCCGCCACCAAGGAACGGGTGATCCAGCTGACGGACCGCTTCCCGCTGCCCTACCGGCGCTGAGCCTGCGCGCCGCCCCGCCCGATCCAGGTTGCCACTGCCCGCCCCGCCGCTAGGATCCGGCGCGTGAACCGAGCCTGGTGCCGATCGCCGGGGCGCCGCCCATGAGCCCAGCCACCTCCCAGGCCCGGCTGCGCACCATCGTCGGCGGCATCACCGTCTTCGGCGGACTGCTTTCCCTCGCCGCCGCGCTGTTCGTCGCCAACGAGGAGCGCGAGCGCCTGCTCGCCGAGTTCCAGCGGCGCGCCGGCACGCAGGCCCAGTTCACCCGCGAGCTCCTCTCCACCTACGCGGACTCGGTCTACGGGCTGCGCGTGGCCTTCCTCGCGGCCGACGAGGTCGGCCCCGACCAGTTTGCCCGCGCCGCGGCCGACCTGCTCGGCCGGCGCTCCGGCGTCCAGGCCCTCCAATGGGTCCCGCTGGTCGCCGCCGGCGAGCGCGCCGCGTTCGAGGCCGAGGCCGGCCGGCGGCTCGAGCGCCCCTACGCGATCCGCGAGCCCGACGGCCGGGGCGGGCTCCGCCCCGCGGGCGACCGCGCCGACTACCTGCCCGTCCTCTACAGCTTCCCGCTCGCCGGCAATGAGGCGACGCTGGGCTACGACATCCTCAGCGCGCCGTCGGGCGACTTTGTCGCGCGGGCCCGGGAGCGCGACCAGCTGGTCTGCTCCCCGCAGTTCCGCCTCATCCAGGACTGGGAGGGGCCGCTCGGCGTGAAGCTCATGCTCCCGGTCTTCGTCCCCGACGGCGCCGGCCCGCCCCGGCTGCGCGGGCTGGTCCAGGGCGTCTTCCTCGTCGACCACATGCTCGGCGAGGCGCACCAGCTCGGGTTCGACGAGGCGCTCGACACGACCTACTTCGACGCCTCCGCCCGCGGCGCCGAACCGGCCTTCCTCTACCGGAACCGCGCCGGCCGCGCCCAGCGCGAGCCACCCGCGGCCGACCCGGAGGAGCTGGTCTTCCGCGACGCCGTCGACGTCGGCGGGCGCACCTGGCGGGTCGAGATCCGCCTGGCGCCGGCATGGGCCCGGGAGCAGTACACCCTCCTCCCCTGGCTGGTCCTCGCCGGCGGGCTCGCCACCACCACCTTCGCCAGCCTCTTCGTCCGCACCCTGCTCCAGCGCGCGCGGCGCGTCGAGCGCGAGGTCGCCGACCGCACCGCGGAGCTGCGGCAGACGCAGCGGCGGCTCGAGGAGGACATCGCCCGCCGCATCGAGGTGGAGCGCGCGCTCCAGGCCAGCGAGGCCCGGCTCCAGGCCGTGCTCGACCACAGCCCGAACTCGATCTTCGTGAAGGACCTGGCCGGCCGCTACCTGCTCTGGAACCGGCGGTTCGAGGTCGTCTGCGGCCGGCCCGCCGCCGCGATCGCCGGCCGCACGGACGCCGAGCTCTTCCCGGCGGAGTCCGCCGCCGCCTTCCGCGAGCACGACCTCGCCGCGCTCGCCGCCGGCCGCGCCCTGGAATTCGAGGAGACGAACTTCCGCGACGGCGCCCTGCGCACCAGCATCGTGCACAAGTTCCCGCTGCGCGACGCCGGGGGCGGCATCCACGCCCTGTGCGGCATCGACACCGACATCACCGACCGCATGCAGGCCGAGCGCGAGCGGCGCGAGATCGAACGCAAGCTGCTCGAGGCCCAGAAGCTCGAGAGCCTCGGCGTCCTCGCCGGCGGGATCGCGCATGATTTCAACAACATCCTGACCTCCGTGCTGGGCAACGCCTCGCTCGCCCGCCACGCGGTCGGCCCGGACAGCCCCGCCGTCCGCGGCCTCGCGCAGATCGAATCCGCCGCCCGCCGCGCCGCCGACCTGTGCCAGCAGATGCTCGCCTACGCCGGCAAGGGCAACTTTGTCACCGGCCTCGTCGACTGCAACGAGGTCGTCCGCGGCACCGCCACCCTGCTCGAGGTCTCCATCAGCAAGAACATCACGCTCGAGCTGCGGCTCGATCCCGACCTGCCGGCCGTGGTCGCCGACGCCACGCAGCTGCGCCAGATCGTCATGAACCTCGTCCTCAACGCCGCCGACGCGATCGGCGGCGCGGCCGGACGCATCACCGTCGCCACCGCGCCGGTCCGGGCCGACGCCGACCTGCTCCACGGCGCGCTCGGCGCCCCCGACCTGCCGGCCGGCGACTACGTCGGCCTCGAGGTGACCGACACCGGCTGCGGCATGACGCCCGAGACCATCGCCCGCATCTTCGAGCCGTTCTTCACCACGAAGTTCTCCGGGCGCGGCCTGGGCCTGTCGGCCGTGATGGGCATCGTCCAGAGCCACCGCGGCGCGCTCTACGTCCGCTCGGAGCCCGGCCGCGGCTCGACGTTCCGCCTGCTCCTGCCGGCCGCGGCCGAGGCCCCGCCGCCCGCGCCCGTCGCCGCGGTCGGCGGGGGCCGCCTCCACGGCACCGTGCTCGTCGTCGACGACGAGGAAACCATCCGGCTGATCGCGGCCGAGGCCCTCGACCTGCACGGCGCCACCGTCCTCGCCGCCGCCGGCGGCGAGGAAGCCCTCCGCCTCTGCCGCCAGCACGGCCGCGACATCGCGCTCGTCTTGCTGGACATGACCATGCCCGGGATGTCCGGCGAGGACACGCTGCGGCAGCTCCGCCAGGGCGGGGCCCGGCCCGCGGTCATCCTCATGAGCGGCTACAGCGAGTCCGAGGCGATGAGGCGCAGCGCCGACCTGGGCGTCGCGGGTTTCCTGCAGAAGCCGTTCGAGATGGAGGCCCTGATCGCCAAGGTCCGCCCCTTCCTGGGGCGCGGCTGAACGCCGCCGACAATAAGGCCGGCTCCCGCCCGGGGCAACTTCCGCTAATCCCGCGGCGCGGGCGAATCAGGCTTTGCGCGCCGCCGGGTTTTGCTCAACCTTCGCGGCCTTCATCCCTGCCGCTTGAGTTCCTCCGCCGCCAGCCCCGTCCCCGCCTCCCCTCCGCCGCCGTCCGGCGGGCCGCCGCTGTCGCTCGGCGTGATCTTCCTCACGCTCTACATCGACCTCATCGGCTTCTCGCTGTTCTTCCCGCTCGGGCCGGAGCTGCTGAAGTACTACATCGTCCACGAGGAGACGGACAGCCTTTTCGGCGCCCTCTTCCACCGGCTCGAGACGCTGGCGCACGCCACCCACGCCCCGGACCTGGCCACGGGCGCGCTCTTCGCCGGCCTGATGGGCTCCATCTACGCCTTCATGCAGTTCGTGTTCTCCCCCGTGTGGGGCGCGCGCTCCGACCGGGTGGGCCGGCGGCCCGTGCTGCTGGTCACCATCGCCGGCAACGCGCTGAGCTTCCTGCTCCTGTTCTTCAGCGGCTCGTTCGTCGTCTTCCTGCTCGGCCGCGTCTTCAGCGGAATCATGGGCGGCAACCTCGCGGTGGCGGTGGCCGCGGTCTCGGACGTCACGACCCGCGAGAACCGCGCCAAGGGCATGGGGGTCGTCGGCGCCGCCTTCGGGCTCGGGTTCCTCACCGGCCCGGCCATCGGCGGCCTGACCGCGCACGTCAGCCTGCTCGACGCCTACCCCGGGCTCGCGCGCTGGGGCGTGCACCCATTCAGCGTGCCCGCGGCCATCGGCGGCGGCCTCTGCCTGGTCAACCTGCTGTGGATCGGGGCGCGCTTCCGCGAGACGCTGCCGCCGGAGCGCCGCGGGACGGCCCTGACCCTGCGCGAGCGCAACCCCCTGCGGGCGCTGTTCACCCTCCCGGACGTGTCGCTGCGGCGCGTGAACCTCGTGGGTTTCCTCGTGACCTTCTGCTTCAGCTTCTTCGAGACGACCATCAGCTTCTTCACCGCCGACCAGCTCGCGTACACGCCGCGCCAGCTCACGCTCGTCTTCGTCCACCTCGGCGTCGTGTCGATCCTCACGCAGGGCGTGCTCGTGCGGCGCGCCGTGCCGGCCCTGGGCGAGAAGCGCGCGGCGCTGTGCGGCATCGCGCTCATCGCCGCCGGTTTCGTCGGCCTGGGCCTCGGCATCGGCGTGGCCCGCTCGGCGCCGCTGATGTTCGCGGCGCTCACCGTCTGCGCCGTCGGCTCCGGCTTCGCCAACGTCGGCCTGTCCTCGCTGGTCTCGCTCTACGCCCCGCCCGAGGAGCAGGGCAAGGTCACCGGCATCTTCCGCTCGCTCGGCTTCCTGGCGCGCGCCGCCAGCCCGGCGGTCGCCGGCGTGCTCTTCTTCCAGGTCGGCGGCACCGTCACCTTCGCCGTCGCCGGCGCCTGCCTGTTCGTCCCCTTCGTGCTCGGCCTGCCCCTGCCCCAGCCCCAGAAATGAACCCCGGACCCGGACTCCTGCTCCTGCGCCGGCTCGCCGCCCGCGCGCCGCGCGCCGCGCTGCTCGCCGCGCTGGCCGGGCTGCTGCTGCTCTCCGGCTGCGCCACGGCCCCGCGCCGGGCGCCGGGCCGGACCATCGTGGAGGTCGCCCCCACCACCCTCCCGGCCCGCATCGTCTCGAACTTCTTCCTGATCGAGACGCGCTGGGACGACGGCCAGACCTACCGCTTCCTCATCGACACGGGCTCGACCTCCACCCTCGTCACGCCCGACCTGGCCCGGCGGTTCGCGCTGCGGCAGCCGCGGGGCACGCCGCCGCGGACCGTGGAGGTGCGCTCGGCCAACGGCGGCCGGATCGAGCTCGAGGCCGTCACCCTCCGCCGGATCGCCCTCGGCGACGCCACCTTCGAGCGGGTCCCGGCCCTCGTCTTCGACTTCGCCGAGTTGTCGGGGCACCTCGGGCTCCGCATCGACGGCATCATCGGCTTCCCCGTCTTCCGCAACACCCTGCTGACCCTCGACTACCCCGGCGCCCGCCTCGTCATCGCTCCCTACCCGCCCACCTTCGCGCCGCCGCCCCGGCAGAGCGCGCGCGTCTCGACCATCGCCTTCAACAACCTCCAGGGCACGCCGCTCATTCCGATCCAGATGGGCAGCGAGTCGTTCATCGTGCTCATCGACTCCGGCTCCGACGGCAGCCTCAGCCTCAACCCGGTCGGGCTCCACCCGCGCTTCGCCCACGGACCGCGGATCGGCACCCTCGTCTCCTCGCTCCAGGGCGACCGCCGCCAGCTCACCGGCCGCCTCGACCAGCTGGTCCTCATCGGCGGGCACGCCATCGAGCGGCCGATCGTCGACCTGACCGACCAGCTGTCGTCCATCGGCGGCGAGTTCCTCCGGCACTTCACCCTCACGTTCGACCAGCGCCGCAACCAGGTGACGTTCTCCCGTCAGGCCGACGGCGCCGTCACCATGGCCCCGCGGCGCAGCACGGGACTGTCCTTCGCCCGCTCCGCCGTGTACTGGCGCGTGCTCACCGTCATCCCCGACACCCCGACCGCGGGGCTGCCCGTGCAGGCCGGCGATGTCTGCGTCCGCATCAACGGCGAGCTGGTCGAGAAATGGACCTTCGACCGCTACGAGGCCCTGCTGAAGTCGGCCGCGAGGATCACCTACACTTTCCTGTCGGGCTCCCGCGAGGTCGACCTGGAGATTCCCGTGTTCGAGCTGGTGCCGTGAGGTTTCCGGCTCAGCCGGGACGGGTTTTTTTCATGAGCAGCCGCCCGTCGCGGACCGACGCTTCCGTCCAGCCGCGGCGGCCGTAGAGCTGACGCGCCCGCCGGCCGGGCTGCGGCGAGGTCCACAGCCACAGCTCCGCCCAGCCGAGCGACCAGAGCCAATCCTCCGCCAGCCGGAGCAGGCGGGAGCCAATGCCCCGGCCCTCGTATTCGGGCAGCACGGCGAGCACCCAGAGCTCCCCCGTCGTGCCGTTGCCCATCGCGAATCCCACCACGCGCCCGTCCGCCTGGCAGAGCCAGCCCCGGTGGGAGGAGCCGAGCATGGCCCGCAGGGATTCCTCGGTGACCCCCTGCCGCGCCAGCGCCTCGCGGGACAGGGCGTTCTCGCGCGTCGCGACGCGGACGACAAAGAGCGCCGGCACATCTTCCGCCGTGACTGCCCGGAACTCCATCGCCGCCTCCCGCGCTAGGCGCGGCGGAGCAGGAACGCCCCGGCGCCGTCGTGCCCGTCGCGCCACGGATACGCCAGCACGTTCCGCTCCCGGCGGAAAGCCCCGCCTTCCCGGCTGCGGGCGAACGCCGCGACGACCTCCTCGTTCTCGGCCGCGTCGAGGCTGCACGTGCTGTACACCAGCCGGCCGCCGGGCCGGACCAGGCGGGCGGCGGCCTGCAGCAGCTCGAGCTGCTGGCCGGCGTGCCGCGCGAAATCCCCCTCCTGGAGCCGCCACTTCACGTCGACGCGGTGGCGCATCACCCCGGTGTTGGAGCACGGCGCGTCGAGCAGCACGGCATCGTAGCTCTCCGGCAGGCGGAGGTCGCGGTAGAAGGCGGGGTTCACCTTGCGCAGGTCCGCCTCGACCTGCGCCACCTGCACGTCGGCGGGCGCGCGGGCGAGGTTTTCCTTGAGGCGCGCGTGCCGGACGTCGCGGCGCCCGGCCGGCGCCGCCGCGTCCAGCGCCACCACCCGCCCCCGGCCCATGCGGTCCGCCAGGAACAGGCTCTTGCCGCCGGGCGCGGCGCACGCGTCCAGCAGGGTTTCCCCGGGCTGCGGGTCGACCAGGTCGACGCCAAGGCGCGTCGAGGGATCCTGCACGTAGAGTTTGCCCTCGGCCGCGAGCCGGCGCACGTCGTCCCAGCGGCCGGCCCCGACCTCGAAAAACCCCGGCCAGCGGGTCGGCGCCAGGAAGTCCGGCACCGGCTCCGCCACCCGCCAGCGTGCGTAGACCGGCGCCGGCCGCTGGTTCCACTCCAGCAGCTGGCGGGCGGCCTCCGCGCCGAACTGCGCGACCCAGCGCGCGACCAGCCAGGCGGGGTGCGACCCCTGCGCGGCCAGCACGGCCGGGTCGGCGCTCCCCGCGGCGGCGGCATCGGCCGCGAACAGCCGCGCAGCCAGCTTCCGGGCCACCGCGTTCACCAGCCGGGCCTCCGGCGCGCTGGCGATCGTCTTCGCCCGGCCCACGGCGTGGTGGATGATCTTGGCCGCCATGCCGTCCCGCACCGCCGGCGCCGCCTCGCCCTGCTCCCACAGCTCGAAACCCGTCACCATCAGGATCGCCCGCACCTTGGTCCGCGGCGCGTGGACCATCAGGCCCGTCAGGGCCGACTCCAGCCGGCCCGCCCAGCGCACCACGCCGTAGAAAAGCTGCTGCGCGCGCGCCCGCTCCTGGCCGGCGAACCCCGCCGCAAGTCCTTCCAGCAACGCATCCACGCGCTCGCCCCGGGCCAGCCACCGCGTGGTCAGGGCGACCGCCGCCTCCCAGCCGTCGGAGCCGCTCGGCAGGGTCGGCCCGCCGCTCGCCAAACCCTGTTTGACATCACGCATCATTGTCGCCTCAACTAATCGGTTCACCGACTCGATACGCAATTATGAATTCCGAAGCCATCAACGCGATCATTGCCAAACACTCCGCCCTCAAGGCGTCCAAAGCCAAACTCGAGGCCATGGAGCCGGGATCGTACGTGGTGCATCGCAGCTGGGGTTTCGGGCAGATCAAGGAATACGACGAGTCGGACCAGAAGCTGGTCATCGACTTCAAGGGCAAGAAGTCGCACCGCATGGACCCGGTCTTCTGCGTGACCAGCCTCGACGTGCTGCCCGCCCGCCACATCCTCGCCCGCAAGGAGACCGAGCCGGCCAAGATCAAGGAACTCATTGAGGACGATCCGGTTCAGCTGGTCATCGATACCCTTTCCGCCTACCCCAACAAGGCCGCCAGCGCCATCGAGCTGGAGATCGTGCTGAGCCAGGTCGTGGGCGAGGAGAAGTTCAAGCGCTGGTTTTCCAACGTCAAAAAGCAGCTCATCAAGGACCCCCGCGTCGGCGTGCCGGTCAAGAAGACCGACTGCTACGTCGTCCGCGACGAGCCGGTTTCGGCCGAGTCGGAGATCATGGAGGAGTTCGCCAACACGCGCTCGGCCCGCCGCCGCATCTCGCTGGCGGAGGACCTCCTCGCCGCCTCGATCAAGGAGGAGGCCAAGCAGTCCCTCGCCCAGGTCCTCGGCGGCATCACCGAGGCGGTCCGCGACAGCAACCAGCTCGATCCGGCGGAGCGCCTCTACGGCGCCTTCGTGCGCGACGAGCTCGCGAAAATCCTCGGCCACGACATCTCCTCGGTCAACCCGAACCAGTCCGAGCTCATCAAGGAGGTCCGCGGCCTCTCGGCCATCGCCGAGAAGATCCCCGTCCACTTCCAGTCCCGCTTCCTCGACCTCGTCAAGGAGACCCACCCGCTCGAATGGCGCGAGATCGTCTTCGCCCTCCTGAAGACCTCGCAGGGCAAGTTCACCACCGAGTGCATCAATTTCCTCATGGAGAACGGCCAGGCCGACGAGCTCGCCGCCGCGCTCAAGCGCTGGAAGACCGAGCAGAACCTCCGGGCCCCCGTCCTCCTCTGGGTCATCAAGAACCGCCACTCGAAGAAGTTCGCCAAGCTCCTCAACGAGCTCATCACCCCCCGCCTGCTCGGCGCCATCTTCTTCGCCATCGACTACGAGGCGCTCCAGTCCGCCGGCACCCGCCGCATCCCGCTCGCCGAGGCCCTGAGCGACGATGCCGACCTCATCTCCGACCTGCTGGCCACGGCCGACACGGAGACGGCCCGCGACCTCGGCAACAGCCTCCTCCTCAACCAGGGCTTCGAGGAGCTCACGAAGAAGTCCCTGCTCGCCCGCTTCATCAAGCTGTTCCCCTCCCTCCAGACCCTCGTCTCCGGCGAGGCCGAGGCCAAGGACGAGCAGTTCCTGGTGTCCCGCGAGAGCTACGAGCGCAAGCGCGTCGAGTACGAGGACATCGTCTCCCGCCGCATCCCCGACAACTCCAAGGCCATTGCCGCCGCGCGCGAGCACGGCGACCTGCGCGAGAACTCGGAATTCAAGATGGCCAAGCAGGACCAGTCGGTCCTCATGGCGCAGAAGGCGCAGCTCGAACGCGACCTGGCGCGGGCCCGCATCACCGACTTCACCGACGCCACCACCGACCAGGTCAGCGTCGGCACCGTCGTCGACCTGCGCGATGTCGCCAACGGCAAGGCCGTCCGCTACTCGCTGCTCGGCGCGTGGGACAGCGATCCGGACAACCACCGCATCGCCTACAAGACCCCGCTCGGCCAGGCGCTGCTCGGCAAGAAGATCGGCGAGCACGTCCGGCTGAAGATCGGCGGCGCCCACCAGGAATTCCAGATCGCGGGCATCACCCGCTTCGTCGACGCCCAGAAGGGCTGAGGCGCCGGCCGCCCCCTCTACCGCCCGCGGATCCCCCCGGTCCGCGGGCTTTTTTTGCCCGGTCGCGGCCGCCGGCGGCGGATTTTCCCTTCTTGTCATTCCCGCCGCGCCCGGGAATCTATCGGGCCGTCGCGCCGTGAACTCCTCCTGGGAAACGCTGAAGATCCTCTCCGACCCCACCCGGCTGCGCCTGCTCGCGCTCCTGCTCCGGGAGGAGCTCGCCGTCGCCGAGCTGCAGGAGATCCTGGGCATGGCCCAGTCGCGCATCTCGTCGCAGCTCGCGCTGCTGCGCCAGGCCGAGCTGGTCTCCGACCGGCGCGAGGGCAAGAAGGCGTTCTACTCCCTCCGCGCCGCGCTGACCCCCCGGCAGCTGGCGCTGCTGCGGGCCGCCTGCGAATCGGTTGCCGACCTGCCGGAGTCCGCCGAGGACCGCGAGAGCCTGGAGCGCGTGCTGCAGAAGCGCCGCCAGGTCTCGGAACAGTACTTCGAGCTGATCGCCGGCAAGCTGGGTAAACACTACTGCCCCGGCCGCTCCTGGGAGGCCATCGGCCACCTCGCGCTGCGGCTCGTCCCGCCGATCACCGTCGCCGACCTCGGCGCCGGCGAGGGCCTCGTCTCCCAGCTCCTTGCCCGCCGCGCCGAGCGCGTCTGGTGCATCGACAATTCGCCGCGCATGGTCGAGGTCGGCACCGAGCTCGCGCGCAAGAACGGGCTGGCCAACCTCACCTACAAGCTGGGCGACATCGAGCAGGTGCCGCTGCCCGACCGCTCCGTCGACCTCGCCATCCTGTCCCAGGCCCTGCACCACGCCACCCACCCGCAGACCGCGGTCAACGAGGCCGCCCGCATCCTCAAGCCGGGCGGCCAGCTGCTGGTGCTCGACCTGAAGGAACACGCCTACGAGAAGGCGCGCGAGCAGTTCGGCGACCTCTGGTTGGGATTCAAGGAGAACGCCCTCCACGCCTTCCTGAAGAAGGCCGGCCTGCAGCAGGTGGAGGTCACCGCCGTCTCCCGCGAGGTCTCGGAGCCGCATTTCGAGACGCTCCTCGCCAGCGGCGTGAAGCCCGCGGCCTGAGCGCAGGCTGGACGTCGGCCGGCCGGCCGCCCAACCTGCCCGGCACATGCCCGGCCTGCTGCTGCACCTCCTGCTTGGCGTCGCCTTGGCCCTGAGCGGCGCGACCCTGCTCCAGGCGCAGCCAGCGGCCCCCGTCGCCACCGGTGAACCGCCGGCCTGGGTCCGGCCGCGCACGCTCGCCGCGCCGGCGGCCTGGCGCGCCCATGCCTCCGGCCGCCGGTACCTGCTCGTCGACCGGCAGAGCAACCTGTCCACCCGCGAGACCTACTGCCACCACGCCTTCCAGGTCGTGAGCGAAGAAGGGCTGCGCAGCGGCTCGCAGGTCGCCATCGACTACGACCCGAGCTACGAGACCCTCGTGGTCCACCACCTGCGGGTCGTGCGCGAGGGCCGCGCGACGGACCACCTCGATCCCGGGAAGTTCCAGCTCCTCCGCCAGGAGCGCGACCTCGACCGGCAGCTCTACAACGGCGAGTTGTCCGCCCTGCGCATCCTGGAGGACGTCCGGGTCGGCGACGTCATCGACCTCGCCTTCACCCTCCGGGGCTGGAATCCCGTCTTCGGCGACCACTTCAGCGGCACCCTGCCCCTCACCTGGACCTTTCCCGTGGCCGACCAGTCGTACCGCATGCTGCTGCCGCCGGACCGGTCCCTCCGGCATAAGGTCCACGGGGCGGCCGCGCCGGAATTCGCCGCCCGGCCACTCGACGGCGGCACGGAGCTGACCTGGACGATGCGCGACGTGCCCGCGGTGGAGTTCGACACCAACTCGCCCAAGTGGCATACCCCCTTCTCGTACCTGCAGCTGACCGACTACGCGAGCTGGGCGGAAGTGACCGCCTGGGCGCAGCCGCTCTATGCGACCGGCGCGCCGCTGCCCGCGGCGATGCACGCCACCGTGGAACGGCTGCGGGCCGCCGGCGCCACCCCGGAAGCCCGGATCATCGCGGCCCTGCGCTTCGTGCAGAGCGAGGTGCGCTACCTCGGCATCGAGCTGGGCCCGGGATCGCACCGCCCCTCGGAACCGGCCGTGGTCCATGAGCGCCGGTTCGGGGACTGCAAGGACAAGAGCCTCCTCTTCTGCGCGCTGCTGCGGGAGCTCGGCGTGGAGGCCGGTCCGGTATTCGTGAGCAGCTGGCGCGGCCACACCCTGCACGACTGGCTGCCGTCACCGGGGGCCTTCGACCACGTCGTGGCCCTCGTGACCCTCGCGGGGCGCAGCCACCTGGTCGACCCGACCCTCAATTACCAGCGGGCCACCCTCCTGCGCCAGGCCCACACCGGCGCGTACGCCACCGGCCTGCCGGTCGCCGGAACCGCCCTGGTCGATTTCTCCCCCGGCGAATACGACCGCGGCCAGCTCGCCGTCGAGGAGACGTTCTCGGTCCCGGGCATCGACCAGCCCGCGACCCTGGTGGTGGTGACCAGCTTCCACGGGCGCATGGCCGACCAGACCCGCAGCTACTTCGAGAACACCCCGCGCGAGCAGATCGCCAAGAACTACCTGAACTACTACGCCCGCACCTACCCCGAGATCTCGCTCCAGGCGCCGGTCGAGTACCTCGATTTCGACCAGGGCAATAGCGTGCGGGTGACGGAGCGCTACCAGCTGGCCCGGTTCTTCACCCGGCCCGCCGGCGGCTCCGCCGCCCAGGTCGAGCTGTATGCCGGCGTGATCGCAGATTACATGCGGTACCAGGACATCCTGGGGCGCCGGTCCCCGCTCGGGCTCAACCACCCCGTGGACGTGCGCCAGCGCACGACGATCCAGCTGCCCGAAACCTGGTCGATCACCCCCGAGTCCCAGACCATCGACGACGAGGCCTTCACCTTCACCCACGAGTCCTCGCTTCGCGGCAAGAGCATCCGGCTCGACTACCACTGGCTCACCAAGCAGGACCACGTCGCCGTCGCCCGCCTCCCGGCTTTCCAGACGAAGCAGCGCGCGGCGATGGAGGCCCTGGGCTACCGCCTGACCCACGACGCGCCCTCGGACCCGGGCGCGGCGGCGCGACTCAGCTGGCCCGCGATCCTCCTCGCCGGGCTGCTGGCGCTGGGCGGCCTCGCCTGCCTCCTGGTCGTCCTTCTGCGGCCCGCGGCGCCCGCCGCGCCGCCGCTGCTCGCGGCCGACCCTTACAGCCGCCCGGCGCGCCGGGCCGCCGAGGGCCTCGGCGGCTGGCTGGCGCTGCTCGGCGCCGGCGTGTGCCTCCGGCCCATCGGCCATCTGCTGGCCCTCCACGAGGGACGCCAGATGTATTTCAGCACGGCGGCCTGGGCCGCCGTGAACGAATCCGCCGGCGGCGACCAGTACGCCGACCTGCTCATGGCCGAGCTGATGAGCAACGTCGGCATGCTCTTCTACGGCCTCGTGCTCGTCGTCATGTTTTTCCGCCGCCTGCGCGCGTTTCCGCGCAGCCTGATCATCTACCTGGTCTTCGCGGTCCTGCTGGGCGGCTTCGAGCTCTGGATAGCGGGCCAGTACCCCGGCGCCCTCCCGGAGGAAACGGGCAAGCAGGCGGGGCGCCTGCTCGGGACCCTGCTCGGCGCCGCGATCTGGATACCCTACCTCGTGCTCTCGCAACGCGTGCAGCGGACCTTCGTCCGCTAGCCCCGCGGGCCCGGCCTCACCCCATCTTCACGCGCTCGTTGTAGAACGCCTCGATGAGGGCGGTGGTCCGGCGCGGGTCCGTCTGCCGAAGGGCCTCTTCCGCCAGCTTCCGGGCGTCGCTCATCTTCATGGCGCGGACCAGGAACTTGACCGACGGCAGGAGCGTCGGGGTCATGCTGAGCTCGTCCACGCCGAGCCCCAGCAGCAGCGGCACGTAGAACGAGTCGCCGGCCATCTCGCCGCAGACGCTGACCTTCCGCTGCCGGGCGTGGCCGGTCTCCACGATCAGGCGCAGCACCCGCAGCACCGCCGGGTGCGACGGGTCGTACAGGTGCGCGATCCGGTTGTTGCCGCGGTCGATCGCCAGCAGGTACTGGATGAGGTCGTTCGTGCCGATGCTGAAGAAATCCGACTTCTCCGCGAGCAGGTCGCCCGCCAACGCCGCGCTCGGGATCTCGATCATCGTCCCGACCCGCAGCTTCGGGTCGAAGGCCTGGCCGCGCGCCCGCAGCTCGGCCTTCGCCTCTTCCAGCACCGCGTTGGCGCGGTCCAGCTCCTCGACCCCGCTGATCATCGGGTACATCAGCTCGACCGTGCCGTGCGCGCTGGCCCGCAGGATGGCCCGCAGCTGGCACTTGAAGAGGTCCGGGTATTCGAGGCACATCCGGATGGCGCGGAACCCGAGGAACGGGTTGGCCTCCGGCCCGATCAGATGCGGGTCGCCCGGGAACGGCTTGTCGCCGCCGACGTCGAGCGTGCGGATGGTGACGGGCGCCGGCGCCAGCCCCGCCACGATCTCCCGGTAGGCGGCGTACTGCTCCTCCTCCGTCGGCGTCTTCTCGGAGCTGAGGAAAAGGAACTCCGTCCGGTACAGCCCGATGCCCGCCGCCCGGTACTGCTTCACCAGCGCCACCTCGTCGGGCTTCTCGATGTTCGCGCGCAGCGTCACCGCCACCCCGTCCAGCGTCTCGGCCGGCAGCTCGTTGACCGACATCAGCCGGGTCTCGAACGACTGCTTGTCCTGCTGGATCTTGCCGTAGCGGAAGAGCGTCTGTTCGGTCGGGTTGACGATGACCACGCCGTCGTAGCCGTCGACGATCACCCAGTCGCCGTTCCTGACCAGCGTCGTCAGCCGGTCCGCCCCGACTACCGCCGGGATCTTCATCGACCGCGCCACGATCACCGCGTGGCTGGTGCGGCTGCCGGCGTCGGTCACGATCGCCAGCGCCGCGCTGCGGTCGATGCCGGCGGCCTCGGACGGCGAGATGTCCGCCGCCACGATCACCCGCTGGTCGACGAGGGCCATCAGCGTCTGCGCGGACTGCCCCAGCAGCGCGTGCAGCACCCGCTTGGCCACGTCCTTGATGTCCGCCGCCCGCTCGCGCAGGTACTCGTCGTCGATCTCGGCGAACGCCTGGATGTACCGCTGCGCGACCGCGTTGAAGCAGGTCTCGATGTTCAGCCCCGTCTTCTGGAAATCGCGGATGGTCTCGCCGATCAGGGCCTGGTCCTCGAGCACCATCTGGTGCGCATCGAAGATCAGCGCCTCCTCCTCCCCGAGGTTCTTCGTCACCTGCGCCTGGATCTGCGTGATCTGCTGCCGGGTGACGACCAGCGCCTGCTCGAAGCGCGCGACCTCCGCCGCCCGCTTGTCGGGATCGACCGTGTAGCGCGGGATCTCCAGCTCGCTCTGGAGGTAGAGGAAAACCTGCCCGTAGGCGATGCCGCGCGACGCAGCTATGCCCTGGATGACGGTTTCGCTGGCGGCGGGCGGCTCCATGGGCGGAAGGCGGCGCCATTAACGAAGCGGGATGCGGACCGGTCAATGCGGAACTGGGTCGCGCGCACCCGGCTCCGGCGTCGGGCCGGGGCCGCGCCTACGCCAGCCGCGCCGCCTGCACGAACGCCGCCCCGCCCCAGCACTCGCGGATGCGCGCGGCCAGCGCCGGCACCGCGCCCCCGTCGCCCGTCAGCGCGAAGCAGGCGCTGCCGCTGCCACTCATTTGCAGCGGCACGCCGCATTCCGCGCGCAGCCGCGCCAGCAGCACGGGCAGCGCGAGGTATTTCTCGAACGCCGCCGGCTGGAGGTTGTTGAACAGGAGCGCGCCCGCCGGGGCCGCGGAGCCGACCCACGCCGCCAGCCGGGCCTCGGCCGCCGGCGCCGCCAGGTAATCCGCGCCCCGCTTCGCGAGCCGGCCGTAGGCCCAGGCGGTCGCGATGGCGAAGCTGGGTTTGAACACCAGCACCCGCTGCCCGCGCAGCCGCGCGGCCGCCGCGGCCGGCAGCGGCGTCACCCGCTCGCCGCGGCCGCGCAGCACGACGGGGCCGCCGGCCAGGAACAGCGTGCAGTCCGAGCCGAGGTCCGCGGCCACCGCCGCCAGCCCCGCCGCGTCGAGCGGCCCGCCGGCCAGCTCGTTCAGCGCACGCAGCGCCGCGACCGCGTTGCTGCTGCCCCCGCCCAGCCCGGCCCCCGCGGGCACGCGCTTCGTCAGCCGGAAATCCACCGGCTGCCGCCAGCCGGTGGCCGCGGCGAACGCCGCCGCCGCCCGCAGCACCAGGTTCGTGCCGTCGGCGGGGATCCCCGGATCGTCGCACTCCAGCCGGAATCCGTCGCGCCCCGGCCGCGCCTCCAGCGTGTCGCCAAAGTCCAGCGGCGCGGCCACCGACACCAGGTCGTGGAACCCGTCCGCCCGCCGGCCGGTGACGGCCAGGTAAAGATTGAGCTTCGCCGGACTAAAGAGGGAGACAGCCATCGCGTTCGTCCCCCTTAATGGACGCATTCGCCCGCCGATCCTAGAAAAAACCCTCCCGCCCCGGTCCCATTTCTCTCTTTGATTAAGGCCCGTTAGTCTCCATTAGTCATCTCCTCCACATGCCCTGCGACCTGATCCTGGCCCTCGACGTCCCGACCCGCGAAGCCGCCGCCCCCCTGCTCCGCCAGCTGCGCGGCCGCGTCCGCTGGGTGAAGATCGGGCTGCAGATGTTCACCGCCTACGGCCCGGAATACGTCCGCGAGGTCGCCGGGCTCGGCTTCGACGTCTTCCTCGACCTCAAGCTGCACGACATCCCCAACACCGTCGCCAAGTCCGTCGAGTCCCTCTCCGCCCTGCCGATCCGGATGCTGACGCTGCACTGCTCCGGCGGCGACGAGATGCTGCGCGCCGCCCGCGAGGCCCAGCAGCGCCGCCGCGCGGAGCTGCTCCTGCTCGGCGTCACCGTGCTGACCTCGATGGACGCCGCCGGGCTCCAGGGCATCGGCGTCGCCGCCACGCCCGAGGCCCAGGTCGCCCGCCTGGGCCGCCTCGCGGCCGCCGCCGGGCTCCGCGGGCTGGTCTGCTCCCCGCTCGAGGTCGCCCTGCTGCGGCGCGAGCTGCCCGCGGACGTCCAGCTGGTCACCCCGGGCATCCGCCCCGCCCACGAGGCCGCCGGCGACCAGAAGCGGATCATGACCCCCGCCGAGGCCGCCCGCGCCGGCGCGAGCTTCATCGTGGTCGGCCGCCCGATCCTCCAGGCGCCCGATCCGGCCGCCGCCGCCCAGGCCATCCTCGCCGAGCTGAACGCCTGACCCTCCCCCCCCGCCCCTGAGCCGCACCGCCGCCATCCTCCTCGCCGCCGGGCACGGCCGCCGCATGGACGGCGCCGTGTCCGACAAGATCCTCGCCCCGCTCGGCGGCAAGCCGGTGTTCGCCCACTCCGCCGCCACGTTCTACCGCAGCGGCGTGGTCGACACCTTCATCGTCACCTACCGCGACCAGCGGCAGATGGTCGAATTGTCCGCCTACGCGCCGACCCCCACGCTCTTCGTGCCGGGCGGCGGCGAACGCCAGGATTCGGTGGCCGCCGCGCTGGCGGAGCTGCCGGACGACGTCGGCTACGTGTTCATCCACGACTGCGCCCGGCCGCTCGTGCACGCGACGCAGCTGGTGGCCCTGCACAAGATCGTGCGCCGCGAGGACGCCGTCGTGCTGGCCCACCGGGTGACCGACACCATCAAGGAGCACCGCGGCGAGGGCCGCCTCCGGACCCTGGACCGCAGCCTGCTCTGGGCGATGGAAACCCCCCAGGTGTTCGCGAGCGACCTGATCCGCCGCGCCTACGCGCGCGTCGCGAAGCTCGGCGTCAAGGTCACCGACGATGCCGCGGCCGTCGAGCTCCTCCGCCACCCGATCGCCCTGCTGGAGAACCCCCACCCCAACCCCAAGCTGACCACCCCCGCCGACCTGCCCTACCTGGAATTCCTCCTGCAGCAGTCGGCCGCACGCTCGTCGCTGCCGCCGTTCACGCTCAGCCCGGCCGCCTCGCAGCAGATCCGCGACCGCTCCCCGCGCGGCCCCGCGCCATGAATCTCCGGATCGGACACGGCTACGACATCCACCGCACCGCGCCGGGCCGGAAGCTGGTGCTGGGCGGGGTCCGCTTCGAGGCGGATTTCGGCCTCGAGGGACACTCGGACGCCGACGCCCTGACGCACGCCATCTGCGACGCCCTGCTCGGCGCCGCCGGCCTGCCCGACATCGGCCACCAATTCCCCGACACCGACCCGGCCTACCGCGGCGCCGACTCGCAGGCGCTGCTGCGCCGCGTCGTCGAGCTGCTGCGCGCGCGCGGGTGGGCGCCAGCGAACGTCGACGCCACCCTCATCGCCGAACGGCCCCGCATCGCCCCGCGACTGGACGAGATGAAGGCCGCCCTCGCCCGCTCCACCGGGCTGCCCGTCGACGCCGTCGGGCTCAAGGCCACGACCAACGAGGGCGTCGGCGACATCGGCCGCGGCCTCGCCATCGCCGCCCACGCCGTGGCCCTCGTGCGCCCGGCCTAGCGCAACCCGCCGCGCGCCCATGCGTCGTCCCTTCCTGCCCTGGCTCCTGTGCCTCCTCCTCGGCCTCGCGGCCGGCTGCCTGCGCCGCGAATCGCCGGTCGACCAGGGCGTCCGCGAGCGCATCCTCCACCGCGGGCTCGCGGCCGACCCGGCCGAGATCGACCCGCACGTCATCTCCGGCCTCCCCGAGATCAACGTCGCCACCGCCCTCTTCGAGGGGCTCGTCGCCGAGGACCCCGCCGACCTGCACCCGGTCCCGGGCGTGGCGGAGCGCTGGGACGCCTCGGCCGACGGCCTGACCTACACCTTCCACCTCCGCGCCGACGCGCGCTGGTCCAACGGCGAGCCGGTGACCGCAGCCGACTTTGTCCGCTCGATCCGGCGGGTGCTCAGCCCGACGCTGGGCGCCGACTACGCCACCATGCTCTACGTGCTGCTCAACGCGGAGGCCTACCACAAGGGCATCCAGGCGGACTTCGCGCACGTGGGCGTCCAGGCCCTCGATCCCCGCACCCTGCGCTTCACCCTCGAGCATCCGGCCCCCTATTTCCTCTCGCTCCTGACCCACCCCGCTTGGTTCCCCGTCCACCTGCCGACCCTGGAACGCGCCGGACCGCCCGAGCAGCGCGGCAACCCCTGGACCCGGCCGGCCACCTTCGTCGGCAACGGCCCGTTCGTGCTCACCGACTGGCGGCCCGGCGAGCTGCTCGCGGCGGTGAAGTCCCCGACCTACTGGGACGCCGCCGCCGTCCGGCTCGCGGCGATCCATTTTCACCCGGCGGCCGACGTGGACAGCGAGGAGCGCGCCTACCGCGCGGGCCAGCTGCACCTCACCGAGTCCCTGCCCGTGGGCAAGGTCGACACCTACCGGCGCGACGCGGCGGGCCCGCTCCAGATCAGCCCGTTCCTCGACACCTATTTCTACCGGCTAAACACCACCCGGCCCGGCCTCGGCAACGTGCAGGTGCGCCAGGCCCTGGCGCTGGCCATTGACCGCGCCGCGCTCGTGGAGAAGGTCACCCGCGGCGGCCAGCAGCCGGCCCGCTCCTTCACGCCGCCGGGCCTCGCGGGCTACGCGCCGCCGGCCAGCCTCGACCGCGACTACACGCGCGCCCGCGCGCTGCTCGCCGCCGCCGGCTACCCCGGGGGCCGCGGCCTGCCGCCGCTCGAGATCACCATCAACAGCTCCGGCAACCACCGCGTGATCGCCGAGGCCATCCAGGAGATGTGGCGCCGCGAGCTCGGCGTCGACGTGCGCGTGAACAACATGGAGCAGGCCTCGCTGCTCGCCAGCCGCCGCACCCTCGACTACCAGATCATGCGCGCCGACTGGGCCGGGGACTATCTCGACCCCACCACCTTCCTCAAGGTCTTCACGTCCGACTCGAGCAACAACCACACCGGCTGGAAAAACGGCGAATACGACCGCCTCCTGTACGCGGCCGACCGCACCGCCGATCCCGCCGCCCGCCTGGCGCTGCTCCAGCGCGCCGAGGCCCTCCTGCTGCACGAGGTCCCGATCATCCCGATCTACCACTTCACCACCGTCCGGCTCGTCCACCCCTCGGTCCGCGGCTGGCACCACACGCTGCTCGACCGCCATCCCTACAAGCACGTCTGGCTCGAGCCCGTGCCCTAGTCCCGGTCCTTCGCATGATCCCCGTCGGCCCCCTCCGGTCCCTCCCCCTCGGCTGCCTGCTCGGCGCCACCCTGCTCGGGCTCGCCGCCTGCTCGCGCCCGAGCCCGCCCCCCGCGACCGAGCGTGTGCTGCGGGTGAGCCAGCGCAACGAGCCGGCCACGCTGGACCCGCAGCTGGCGACGCTGCCCGACGAGTTCTTCATCATCCGCGCCGTGGGCGAGGGCCTGCTCGTGCCGGCGCCCGGCAGCGGCGACACCCCGCCGCTGCCGGGCGTCGCCGAGAGCTGGACCGTGTCCGACGACGGCTGCACCTACACTTTCCACCTCCGCGCCGGCGCCCGCTGGTCGAACGGCGACCCGGTCACCGCCGTCGACTTCGCCTACTCGGTCCAACGCGCGCTGACCCCCGCCCTCGGCGCGCCCAAGGCCGCGCTCTTCTTCGGGCTGAAGCACGCCGCCGCCTACCACGCGGGCCGCGTGACGGATTTCTCCGCCGTCGGCGTCCGCGTCATCAATCCCCGCACCCTCCAGCTCGAGCTCGAGCACCCCGCCGCCGATTTCCCCGTCACTGTCGCCAGCGGGCCCTGGATCCCGGTGCATCGCGCCACCGTGGAGCGCTTCGGCGCCATGGACCAGCGCGACAATCCCTGGACGAAGCCGGGCCACCACGTCGGCAACGGCCCGTTCACCCTCTCCGGCTGGCTGCCGGCGCAGGAGATCGCCGTGCGGCGGCACGCGGGCTACTGGGACTCGGCGCGCGTGAAGCTCGACGGCATCCGCTTCCTCGTCTTCGACAACGGCGACACCGAGGAACGCGCCTTCCGCGCGGGCCAGGTCGACGTCACCATGGCCGTGCCCTTCAGCAAGCTCGCCGGCTACCGCGCCGCCCAGCCTTCCCCGCTGCGCACGGCCCCGCTGCACGAGACGCGCTACCTGGCGCTGAACACCGAGCGGGCGCCCCTCGACCTCCCCGCCGTCCGCCGCGCGCTCAGCCTCGCGCTCGACCGCTCCGCCCTCGTCGAGAAGGTCCTGCAGGGCGGCCAGCACCCGGCCTACTCCTTCCTGCCGCCCGGGCTCGGCGGCTACCAGGACGCCGACCGGATCACGGAGGACGCCGCGGAGGCCCGGCGGCTGCTGGCCGAGGCGGGATTCCCCGGCGGCGCCGGCTTCCCCGTCCTCGAGGTCACCAGCTGGTGGGCCAGCTCCGCCGTGCTCGAGGCCATCCAGCAGATGTGGCGGCGCGAACTGGGCATCGAGGTCACCCTCGCCCAGCGCGAGGCCCGCGCCCACCTCGCCGCGATGGCCGCCGGCGACTACGCCATCGCCTTCGTCACCGCGATCCCCGACTGCAACAGCGTCACCGACCTGCTCACCGACCTGACCAGTGGTAACCCGGGCAACTACCCGCGCTGGAGCAACCCCGACTACGACCGGCTGGTCACCGAGGGCTCGCGCCTCAACTCCGCGAGCAACCGGCTGGCCGCCTACCAGGCGGCCGAGCGCCTGCTGCTGGCGGACTCCCCCGTCATCCCGCTCTATTTCAACACCCAGAACTTCCTCGTGCAGCCGCGCGTCAAGGTCTGGCAGACCGACCGCCTCTGGACCCGGTTCTACAAGGATGTCACCCTGGAGTGAACGGACCGGCCCGCGGCTCCGCCACCCGGCATCCCCCATCAGACCAAACATTCGTGGCTTCCCTCCGGCCGGGATCGACCCAAGCTGGACCGGGCGCCGGGCCCGCCACCCCGGCCGGAACTTCCCGCCCGCCCTCCTTACTCATCCTTTCCCGTTCCGCATGCGTCACCTCGTCCTCACCCTCGCCTCCCTCGCGCTGCTGGCCTCCGGCTGCACCAAGCAGGATCCCGCCGCCGGCGCCGCCTCGTCCGCCGCTTCGGCGCCCAAGGTCCTCCGGCTGGGCAACGGCACCGAGCCGCAGGAACTCGACCCGCAGACGGTCGCCGGCGTGCCCGAACACCGCATCATCTCGGCGCTCCTCGAGGGCCTGGTCATGGAGGACCCCCGGGACCTGCACCCCATCCCCGGGCAGGCGGAACGCTGGGAGATCTCGCCGGACGGGCTGACGTACACCTTCCACCTGCGGCCGAACCTCCAATGGTCCGACGGCGAACCGCTGACGGCCGACGACTTCGTGCAGTCGTACCGCCGCATGCTGACGCCGAGCCTCGGCTCGGAGTATTCCTACCTGCTCTGGTTCGTGAAGGGCGCCGAGGAATACAACCAGGGCAAACTGACCGATTTCCGCCAGGTCGGCTTCAAGGCCCCCGACGCCCGCACGCTCGTCGTCGAGCTGAAGTCGCCGACGCCCTTCCTCCTGCAGATCATCGCCAGCCACTACGCCTGGACCCCGGTGCCCGTGAAGGTCATCGCCCGCCACGGCCCGGTCGACCAGCGGCGGAATCCCTGGACCCGCCCGGGGAACAACGTGGGCAACGGCCCGTTCCGGCTGAAGGAATGGACGCCCAACCAGAAGATCGTCGTCGAGCGCAACCCGCACTACTGGGACGCCGCCGCCGTCAAGCTCGACCGGATCGAGTTCCTCGCCATCGACGACATTGCGGCGGAGGAGCGCATGTTCCGCACCGGGCAGATCCACAAGACCAACGAGCTGCCGCTGGCCAAGATCGACACCTACCGGCGCGAGCATCCCGAGGTCCTGCGGATCGAGCCCTACCTCGGCGTCAGCTACTACTACTTCAACGTCCAGCGTCCGCCGTTCACCGACAAGCGCGTGCGCCGGGCCCTGGCGCTGGCCATCGACCGCGAGAGCCTGGTCAAGAACGTCCTCCGCGGCGGCCAGCAGCCGGCCTACGCGGTCACCTACCCCGGCATCGCCGGCTACCAGGCCCGCGCCCGGCTCGAGGGCGGCGTCGAGGAGGCGCGCCGGCTGCTGGCCGAGGCCGGCTATCCCGGCGGCCGGGGCTTCCCCGAGGTCGAACTGCTCTACAACTCGTCGGACAACGTCCGCATCCTCGCCGAGGCCATGCAGCAGATGTGGCGCACCCACCTCGGAATCGAGATCCGCCTGGTGAACCAGGAATGGAAGGTGTACCGCGACTCCCTCCGCACGCACAATTTCACCCTCGGCCGCGCCGGCTGGATCGCGGACTACGTGGACCCCCACGTCTTCCTGGAGATCTGGGTCACCAACAACGGCAACAACGACGGCCAGTTCTCGCACCCCGAGTACGACCGCCTCTTCCAGCAGGCCCTCGTGGCCCGCACCACGGAGGAGCGCTACGAGATCTACCAGCAGATGGACGCCATCCTGGTGGAGGAATGCCCGCTCGTGCCCATCTACTATTACACGCGGGTCTACGCGCTCAGTCCCAAGGTGCTCGGCTGGCATCCCACGCTGCTGGACAACCACCCGTACAAATTCCTCGACCTGGCCGAGTAGCGCCGCCGGCGGCCGCGGGCCTTTTCCGTCTGGCCTCCGCGCGCCGTCCTCTGTCATTCCTGCTGCGTTCCGCCCCCCATGCTCCGCTTCATCGCCCGCCGCCTGCTGCAGGTCATCCCGGTCCTCTTCGTCATCATCACGGCGACGTTCTTCATGGTCCGGTTCGTGCCCGGCGGCCCGTTCACGGCGGAGAAGGCCGTCCCCCCCGAGATCCTGCGGAACCTCGAGGCCCACTACGGCCTCGACCAGCCGCTGTGGCGGCAGTACCTGAACTACCTCGGGCGCGTCGTCCGGGGCGACCTCGGGCCGTCGTTCAAGTATTCCAACCGCTCGGTCAACGAGATCATCGCCGACAAGCTCCCCGTCTCCCTCGAGCTCGGCGCCACGGCGCTGGCGGTCGCGCTGGTCCTCGGCCTCGGGCTCGGCGTGCTCGCCGCGGTCCGCCGCAACCGGTGGCCCGACTACCTCGCCAGCTCGGTCGGCATGCTCGGCATCTGCGTGCCCACCTTCGTCATGGGCCCCCTGCTCGTCCTGTTCTTCGCCATCCGCCTCGGCTGGCTCAACGCCTCGGGCTGGTACACCCTGCCCGACCGGATCCTCCCGGCGCTCACGCTCGGGTTCGTGTACGCCGCCTACATTATGCGCCTCACGCGCGGCGGCATGCTGGAGGTGCTCAACCAGGACTACATCCGCACCGCGCGCGCCAAGGGCGCGTCCGAAGTCCGCATCGTCCTCCGCCACGCCCTGCGCGGCGGGCTCCTGCCGGTGGTCGCCTTCCTCGGGCCGGGCATCGCGGGCATCCTGACCGGCTCGTTCGTGATCGAGACCATCTTCCAGATCCCCGGGCTGGGCCGCGAGTTCGTGAACAGCGCGTTCAACCGCGACTACACCCTCGTGCTCGGCACCGTCATCCTCTACGCCGGCCTCATCATCGGCCTCAACCTGGTCGTCGACGTCGTCCAGGTCTGGCTCAACCCGAAGCTGAAGTTCGAGTGAACCCCGCGCCCGCCCCCTCCGTCCCGCTCCCGGCGCCCGTCGCGGCCGAGCCGCCGTCCTCGCTCTGGCGCGACGCCTGGCACCGCCTGCGCCAGAACCGCCTCGCCGTGGCGGGCGGCGCGGTCCTCGCCGTCCTCGGCCTGCTCTGCGTCTTCGGGCCGTTCTTCCTCTCGTACTCCTACCAGGAGCAGAACCTCGACCTCGGCGCCACGCCCCCGAGCGCGGCGCACTGGCTCGGGACCGACACCCTCGGCCGCGACCTGCTCGTGCGCCTGCTCTACGGCGGGCGCATCTCCCTCGGCGTCGGCCTCTGCGCCACGATCGTCGCCCTGACCATCGGCGTCGTCTACGGCGCCATCGCCGGGTACGTCGGCGGCAAGACCGACGCGGTCATGATGCGCATCGTCGACATCATGTACGCGCTCCCCTTCACCATCTTCGTCATCCTGCTCATGGTCTTCCTCGGCCGGAACATCGTCCTGCTCTTCGTCGCCATCGGCGCGGTCGAGTGGCTGACCATGGCGCGCATCGTCCGCGGCCAGATCATGACCCTGAAGAAGATGGAGTTCATCGAGGCGGCGCGGTCCCTCGGCCTCGGCAACCGCCGCATCATCTTCCGCCACCTGCTCCCCAACGCCCTCGGCCCCATCATCGTCTACACCACGCTGACCATCCCGGCCGTCATGCTGCTCGAGGCCTTCCTCAGCTTCCTCGGCCTCGGCGTGCAGCCGCCCATGAGCTCCTGGGGCACGCTGATCAAGGACGGCGCCGAGAAGATGGAGGAGTTCCCCTGGCTGCTCCAGTTCCCGGGCGTGGTGTTCTCGCTCACCCTCTTCTCGCTCAACTTCCTCGGGGACGGGCTGCGGGACGCCCTTGATGTCCGGGCGTCGAAGGACTAGTCACGCGCCCTGCCGATGCTGCGCCGCTTCCAACCCTACCTCCGCTACCTGCTGGCCACGCGGGGCACCCTGGCCGCCGCCATCCTCTACGGGCTGCTCTACGGCGTCACCAGCGGCATGGGCCTGCCCTCGCTCGTGAAGTACGTGTTCCCGCCCATCTTCGACCGCGAGGCCCCGCCGCTCCCGTCGGCCACGATCTGGCTGGTCGCGGGCTGCGTCCCCCTGCTCTTCCTCCTCCGCGCCGTCGCGGGCTACCTCAGCAGCTACTACGTGCAGCTGACCGGGGTGCGCGTGCTCGAGTCGGTGCGCCTCGACTTCTTCAGCCGGCTCCAGCTCCTCCCGCTCTCCTACCTGCAGCGGCGGGCCAGCGGCGACCTCGTCTCGCGCGGCCTGGCCGACACCGCGCAGCTGCAGTTCACGCTCTCGCTGTTGGCCAGCGACGGCGTCAAGCAGCCCATGCAGCTGCTCGGGGCGGTCGCGTTCCTCGTCTACCAGGCGTTCGTCACCGACGGCACCCTCCTGGTCCTCGTGTGCCTGGCCGTCGTCCCCCTCACCGTCCTCCCGGTCCACTACGTCGGCAAGAAGATCCTCCGGCGCGCCCAGCAGGTGCAGCAGCAGCTGGGCGACGTCTCCTCCCACTTCATCGAGAACCTCTCCGCCGCGCGCGAGGTGCGGGCCTTCGGGCTCGAGCGGCGCGAGATCGAGCGCTTCGGCCGCTCCACCCGCCTGCTCATCACCGCGCAGATGAAGGTGGTCAAGTACGCCCAGGCCCTCACGCCCACCATCGAGTTCCTCTCCGCCCTCGGCATCGCCGCCACCCTCGTCGTCGCCTACCGGGGCGGCGTCAGCTGGGACACGTTCCTGGCCGTCATCACGGCGCTCTACCTCTGCTACGAGCCGATCAAGAAGGTCGGCTACCTCAACAGCGAGCTGCACCGGGGCCTGGCGTCGCTCGAGCGGCTGGAGGCGGTGCTGCACGAGCCGGTGGCCATCGCCGACCCCGCCACGCCGGTGCCCGTCGACCGGCTGCGCGGGCAGATCGTCTTCCACGACGTGACCTTCGCCTACGGGGACACCCCCGCGCTCCGGCAGGTCAGCGCCACGATCCGCGCCGGCACCGTCTGCGCCCTGGTCGGCCCCAGCGGCGCCGGCAAGAGCACCTTCGCCAACCTGGTGCCGCGCTTCTTCGAGGTCGGGCAGGGCGCCGTGACCATCGACGGCACCGACGTCCGCGCCATGCGCCTGGCCGACCTGCGGCGCAACATCGCCCTCGTCTCGCAGGAGCCCGTCCTCTTCAACGACACCATCTACCAGAACCTCGCCCTGGGCAAGGGCGCCGCCTCGCGCGAGGAGATCCTCGCCGCCGCCCGCAGCGCCCACGCCCACGAGTTCATCGCGGCCCTGCCGCAGGGCTACGACACCGTCGTCGGCGAGCGCGGCGTCCTGCTCTCGGGCGGCCAGAAGCAGCGCCTCGCCATCGCCCGCGCCTTCCTGCGCCACGCGCCCATCCTCATCCTCGACGAGGCGACCAGCGCGCTCGACTCCGACAGCGAGGCGGCCGTGCAGGACGCCCTGCGCCGGCTCGTCGTGGGCAAGACCGTGCTGATCATCGCCCACCGGTTCAGCACCATCCGCGACGCCACCCAGATCCTGGTGTTCGACCGCGGGGAAATCGTCGCCCAGGGCGACCACGACACCCTCTACGCCGGCAACGCCCTGTACAAGTCGCTCTACGACCGGCAGTCGGCTTGAGCCCCCGCGCCCGCGCGCCCGTCCCGGCCCCGCTTGGTAAGCCTAGACAACCAGCACATCCCGTTTGACACCCTCCGGCGCGCCACCTTGCGTGCAGGAGCCTGGGCCCTACGCCGCTCCACGCTGCCCGGTCACCGATCCGCGCCCCGCGCCCGGTGCCGGATCCGCCGCGGCGCGGCGCCGTCAAAACGTGAGCAACCCGTCGTCAATTCCGGACAAAGCCGCCGGAGCCGAACAGGCTCGGTGGTTCGCCGAGGAGGTTCGTCCGCACGAGCCCGCGCTCCGCGCCTACCTGCGCCGGCGGTTCCCGTCGCTGCGCGACACCGACGATCTCGTGCAGGAATCCTACCTGCGGCTCTTCCGGGCCCGGGCCGCGGGCCGCATCGCCTGCGCCAAGGCCTACCTGTTCGGCATCGCGCGCAACGCGGCGCTGACCATCTTCCGCCGCGCCAGGACGAAGCCGGAGCTGATCGTGGCGGACTTCGACCCGCTGCGCCTCCCGGAGCCGCTGGTCGACATCACCACCGCCGTTAACACCCACCAGGAGCTGGCGCTGGCCCTCGACGCGATCGACCGCCTCCCGGCCCGCTGCCGCCAGGTCCTCATCCTCTGGTCGCTCCAGGGCCTGTCTCCCGACGAGATCGCCGCCGAGCTGGCGATCTCGCCGCATACGGTGCGCGCGCAGCTCGCCAAGGGCCTGAAACGCTGCACCGAGTTCATGAAGGAACGGGGCGTGACCGCCCCCTCGTCATGAGACGCCTTTTCTCCCCGCCGCCTGCCGACCCGCCCCGAACCCCCGCCGAGGCGGCCGCCGACTGGGCGATCCGCCGGCAGGCCGGCCTGGACGCCGGCGAGGCGGAGGCGTTCCGGCGCTGGCTGGCGGCTGATCCGCGGCATGCGGACCGGCTCGCCGACGCCGAGGCCACGCTGGCCCGGCTCCGGCGGCCCAAGGAGCTCGGGGTGGCCGGAGCCCTGCTCGACGAGCTGCGCCGCCGCCAGGCCGTCCGCCGGCGCAATTTCGCCGCGGGCGCCGCCACCCTGGCCGTCGCGGCCGCCCTGGTCGTCGCCCTCCCGCATTTCCGGTCCGCCCCCGCGGCCCCGCCCACCGTCGCCGCGGACGGTCCGGCCACCGTGCTCCCGCGCCCGGACCTCCAGGTCCTGCCCGACGGCTCCGTCGTGCAGTTGAACGCGGGCGCGGAGTATGAGGTCCGGTTCACCCCCGCCCTCCGCCGCGTGGAGCTGGCCCGGGGCGAAGCGCTGTTCACCGTGACCAAGGACCCCTCCCGCCCCTTCGTCGTCCGGGCGGCGGGCGTCGAGGTGCGGGCCATCGGCACGGAATTCTCCGTGCGCCATGGCCAGGCCGGGATCGACGTGCTCGTCACCGCGGGACAGGTGGCCGTGGCCCGGGCCGATCCTTCCGGCGCGCCGCCGGACGGGACGACGCCCGCACCGGAGCCGATCCTCGTGGCCGCCGGCGGCCGCGTGTCGGTCCCGCTGGCCGCCGGCGCGGAGAGGATCACCCCGGCCGTCCCGGTCTCCCCCGGGGAGATCGACCGCGCGCTGGCCTGGCGGAACCAGCGCATCGAGTTCTCGGCCACGCCGCTCGCGGAGGCCATCGCCCAGTTCAATCGGGTGAATCACATCCAATTCATCCTGGCCGACCCCGCCATGAGCTCGGTGCAGATCAGCGGGATATTTTGGAAGAACAGCCCGGAGAGTTTCGCGCGCCTGCTGGAAATGAGCCTCGGCATCACCGCCGAACACCCGTCACCGGAACGGATCGTGCTTCGCCGGAATCCTTGAACCGGAGCCACCGCGAACCCTTGCGGACCACTTGCCCCGATGCCGCCGGCGGATCGCGGTCCCGGGTGGCCGCGGCTCCCGCGCCGCCCGCCCGGCGTTCCGGACTGTCCCGGGTCCTCCGCCGGATCGGGCGCGGCGGCCGCCTGCTCCTGGCGCTGGCCGCGCTCGCGCCCCCGCTGGCGGCCGGCGGCGAGACCCGCCGCCCGTTCAACATCCCGCCCGGCGACGCGAGCGAGACGCTCAAGACCTTCTCGCGGCAATCCGGACGCGGCGTGATCTTCCCCACCGACGGCGTCCGCCACATCATGACGAACGCGGTGACCGGCGAGCTCACCGTCGGCGAGGCCCTCGATCGCCTGCTGGCCCAAACCCCGCTGGTTTCCGCCATCGAGCCCCAGACCGGCGCCTTCGCGATCCGGCGGATCCGCGAGCCGCGGATCACCCGGACGCCGGTCCGGGCGCCGGTCGCCCGCGCGACCCGCCCGGCGGCGGCCGCGGACGAGATCCTCGAGCTCTCGAAGTTCGAGGTGAACACGACGCAGGACAAGGGCTACGTCGCCGCCAACACCGCCACCGGCTTGAAGACCCGGCAGGAGCTGATGCGGATTCCCCAGTCGGTCACCGTCGTGACCCGGGACCTGATCGACGACATCGGCTCGGCCAACACCTCCGACATCCTGCAGTTCGCCGGCGCCTCGCAGTTCTACCGGGGCGAGTCGGTGCGCCTGCGCGGCGCCCGCATCCTCAATCCCTACATCGACGACGCCATCGACAACACGCCGTACATGGACAACGTGCACATCGACTCCTACGAGATCATCCGCGGCCCGGCCGGCGTCCTCTACGCCAACTCCTCCGTCGGCGGGGTCGTGCTGAAGGCCACCAAGAAACCCCTGCCCTACGCGCGGCGGACGCTGTCGTTCGCGGTCGATCGCTGGGGCCTTTACCGCGGCGAATTCGACTTCACCGGGCCGCTGGCCGAAATCGGCCAGGCCCGGCTCTCGTACCGCCTGGTCGGCGCCCGCCAGGACGGCGATGTCTTCTTCCGGAACGTCACGGACCGCCACACGGCGATCCATCCGACCCTGCAACTCGACCTCGGGAAAACGACCGTCCGCGCCGCGTTCGATTACCAGGACCTGCACCAGGTCTCCCACGGCATGAGCATCATCCAGCCCGACGGCCGCCTCTTCACCGGCGCCGGCCGGGACGAGGGCAACTACCCCCGCAACGCCATGGAGCGGCAGGTGCGCCGCCAGGCCAGGTTCACCCTCCTCCACCGGTTTTCCCCCCATTGGGAAGCGCGGCTCTTCGCCACCCACCTCGACTACCGCCGACGCGCGTCCGTCCTCTTGAACAACAGCGTCGATTTCGCGAATTCCACCCTCACCGTCACCGCCCGGCGCAATCACGTGCAATTCGACCACTGGATCCTCAACCAGGACGTCCTGGGCACGTACCGCCTCGCCGGCCTGGAGCACCAGAGCGCGTTCGGCTGCACGCTGACCGACGAGGTCAGCCGGTTCGCCAACACGCCCGACAGCGAGTTCGGCTACCGGACCCTATCGCTCTTCCAACCCGACTTCGACAGTCTGGAGCTTCGCCGCTACGAGTCCTACCTCTCCGCCTACCCGCTCGACCGCCATGGCAGCCGGACCAACAACCGCCGCTCGACCTTCTATTACGCGCACCAGGCGACCGTGATTCCCGAACGCCTCCTGCTGGTCGGCGGCGTCACGCGCGCGGCGCTGCACGTGAACGACATCCCGAACTTCGCCGACCGCTCGACCGTCCGGGTCGTCCGCTACCGGGATTGGCTGCATCGCATCGGCGCGGTTTTTAACCTCACCGACTCGGTCGCGCTTTACACCCTCAGCTCCACGACCTTCTCCCCGCAGGGCAACAACAACACGCGCGACTACTACGGCAACCTCCTGCCCGCCCAGCAGGGCCGCGGACGGGAATGGGGCCTCAAGACGGCTTTCGCCGACGGCCGGCTGTCCGCCACCGTCTCCTGGTTCGACATGGAGCTGACCCACGTGCCCGTGGGCGGAGCCGGGCTGAGCCCCCTCACCGGCCTGTCCTACGCCACTCCCGACGGCGTGCAGCGCCAGCGAGGCGTGGACGGCACCCTGTCCCTGCACCTGCTTCCCGCCTGGCAGCTACTTGTCACCGGCTTCCAGGGCCGCGTCCGCGACCAATTCGGAGAGACCCCCAACGGGACCTACTCGCGTCACTTCAGCTTCTTCACGCGCTACGATTTCTCCGCCGGGGCCTGGAACGGCCTGAGCCTCGGCGGCGGGGCCAGCCGCACCGGAGGCAACGTGATCCTGGTCACGGAATCCTACGGACTGCCGGCGGGATCGACCCAGCGCTTCGTCGAGATCAAGCCGGTCTGGAACACCGTCGCCTTCGCCTCCTACCGCTTCCCTGCGCGCTGGTCGGTCCGCCTGTCCGTCACCAACGTCCTCAACCAGGCTTACCTCCTCGGCAGCCAGGGCCTGCTCGGTGGCGATCCGAGCCCGCCCCGGACCTTCCAGCTGTCGACCACCTGCACGTTCTGACTTCGCCCCACATTATCTGTCATAAAACCCGGGGCCGCGCGCGGATTTGCCCTGTCCCCGCATCGGTCTCTGCGGCGCCTCGCCCGGCACTCCCCGGCTGATTCGGCGCTAACCAGAACGGGGCCAGGGTCTTGCCATACACCTCGGCCCCGCGTCCGGCGGGCTGCGGGAGGAGCCACCCGCTCCGGACGGGCCCGCGCGGCGCGGGGAAGTAATTGCGTCCGCCCGTAGTCAGAATCGCGGCCCCGTGCATCTGAACAAGGGAGTCCGTCCGGGCACCCGCCTGCGCATGGGCTCACTTACTCGCGAACCTCCATGCACCTAACCGTAACCCACCTCTGTCGCGGGCTGCTCGCCCGCTGCCTGATTGCCTGCACCACCAGCCTCACCGGAGTCGTTGCCCTGGCCGACGAACCCGGCGCCGGCAAGGACATCCTGGAACTGTCGAAATTCGAGGTCCTATCCACCCAGGACAAGGGCTACATCGCCAACAACACGGCCACCGGATTCAAGACCAAGGAGTCGCTGATGCGGATTCCCCAGTCGGTCACGGTCGTGACGCGCGACCTCATCGAGGACATCGGCGCCGTGCGGACCTCGGACGTCCTGCAATTCGCCGGCGCCTCCCAGTTCTACCGCGGCGAGTCCATCCGGCTGCGCGGCGCCCGCGCGCTGAACCCGTACATCGACGACACGATCGACAACACCCCGTACATGGACAACATCTACATCGATTCGTACGAGGTGATCCGGGGGCCCGCCGGCGTGCTCTACGCCAACTCCTCGGTCGGCGGCGTCGTGCTGAAGGCCACCAAGAAGCCGCTGCCGTTCAACCGGCGCACGCTTTCCTTCTCCGTCAACGACTGGGGCCAGTACCGCGGCGAATACGACTTCACCGGACCCGCCGGCTCGATCGGCGACGCCAAGCTGTCCTACCGCCTGACCGGCGCCTACCAGGACGGCGACGCCTACTTCAAGAACACCGAGGACCAGCGCCTGGCGGTCCACCCCACGCTGCAGGTGGAACTGGGCAACACGACCGCCCGCTTCGCCCTCGACTACCAGGATATCACCCAGATCTCCCACGGCATGAGCATCATCGCGCCCGACGGCACGCTCTATGTCGGCGCCGGCGGCCGGAAACAGGGCGGCTACCCCAAGAACGCGATGGAGGACCACGTCCGCAGCCAGGAGCGGATCACCCTCCTGCACCGCTTCTCCGACAACTGGGAGGCCAAGCTGTTCATCACCCACCTCGACTACCAGCGCCAGGGCTCCGTGCTGCTCAACAACGCCGTGAACTTCGCCGACAACACCCTCCGCGTGACCGCCCGGCGGAACTTCGTCCACTTCAACAACTGGATCATCAACCAGGATTTCCTCGGCAAGTACCACATCGGATGGATGGAAAACCAGAGCGCCATGGGCTTCACGCTGACCGATGAGATCAACCGCGCCGCCAACACGGCCGACAGCGTGTTCGGGACCAAGACGCTCTCCCTCAGCAATCCCGACCTCGATAGCATCGTGCTCCGCACCTACAGCTCCTACGCCGAAACCTACCCGCTGGGCGTCAATGGCAGCTGGACCAACAACCGCCGCTCCACCTACTACTACAGCCACCAGGCCACGGTCATCCCGGATCGGCTCATCCTGGTCGGCGGATTGACCCAGGCCGGGCTGCAGGTGAACGACATTCCCAGCTACGCGGCGAAATCCACGATCCGCATCGTGCACTACGACGAGCTCCTGCACCGCTACGGCCTGGTGTTCAACGTGACCAAGGACATCGCACTCTACGCCCTGAAATCGACCACGTTCGCGCCGCAGGGCAACAGCAACACGCGCGACTACTACGGCATCCTGCTGCCGGCCCAGCAGGGCAGCGGCAAGGAGGTCGGCGTCAAGACCGCGCTGCTCGACGGCAAGCTGTCCTCCACGCTCTCCTTCTTCGACATGGACCTCACCAACGTGCCGGTCGCGGGCATCGGCATCAGCCCGATCACCAACGCGAGCTACTCGACCGCGGAGGGGCTCCAGCGCCAGAAGGGCGTCGACGGCACCCTGTCCTGGGCCATCAACCCCGATTGGCAGATCCTGGTCACCGGCTACAAGGGCACGGTCACCAACCAGTCCGGCAGCGTGCCCAACGGCACGTACACCAGCATGTACAGCTTCTTCACGCGCTACGACTTCACCCACGGCGTGCTGAAGGGGCTGAGCGTGGGCGGCGGCGCCAGCAAGACCGACGGCAACATCCTCCTCGTCCCGGCCACCGGCTACACCCTGCCGGCCGGCGTCACGCAGGGTGCCGTCTACATCAAGCCCGACGTCAATGCCACGATGTTCGTCACCTACCGGCACGGCAAGCATTGGACCTTCCGCCTGAACATCGCGAACGTGCTCGATGAGAATCTCGTGATGGGCACCCAGGGCCTCGTCACCACCGACCCGAGCCCCCCGCGCACGTTCACCTTCTCGACGCTCTACCGTTTCTGAGCGTCGCGACGCCTTGGAGGGCGCACCCGGGCGGCACCGTTCCAGCCTTCACGGCCGGCGGTGCCGCCCGGACTTCCGGCCTGGCAGGCCGCGCAGGAAGCCGCCGCCCCCCGCAAACGCACGCCGCTGCTCTCCCTTGATCCCGGACATCTCCGCAGACAACCTTCGCTCCGTGCCGCCTTCCGTCTCCCGCCGGCGTTTCGTCAGCCTCGCCGCCCAGTCCGCCGTCCTGGGCGCGGCCTCGCTC
The DNA here is from genome assembly GCA_016795545.1 of Opitutaceae bacterium. Classification (GTDB taxonomy): domain Bacteria; phylum Verrucomicrobiota; class Verrucomicrobiia; order Opitutales; family Opitutaceae; genus Lacunisphaera. Next base: position 2,985 of record JAEUGX010000103.1, on the reverse strand, counting down.
AGCGCCGTCTCCTCCGCCCCCTCCACCCCGGCCGCCCCGCCTCGCGGCATCTGGCGGGTCCAGCGCAATCCGAGGGCGCTCCGCGCCCCGCTCGACGTCCCGCCGGGCGAAACGTGGCGGCACTACCTGGGCTTTCCGTTCCAGGTGGGCCCCCATGTGGCCGGGCTCTACGTCAACCGGAAGAACTGCGATTTCCAGGGCACGGATTTCGGCGGGGGCAACGACATCATCCTGTTTGACGATTCCGCAAAGATCGATCCCGCGCGCGGGCTGCCGATCTCGCGCCTGCGCCTGGCCCCCAATCCCCACGACGGCGGCCGGCCCGCCATCCTGGCCCCTTACCCGGGTTCGCTCGGATTTGTCCCGTTCGGCGCCCGGCTGGCCGACGGCCGCCCTCACCCGCACGCGGGCACCGGCTTCATCCTCATCAATCTCAGCGCCTGGCCGGTCGACGGCGGGGGCAACTTCGAGACCTACCCCGACCGCATCGGCCGCACCTGGTACCGGGATCACCGGCGCTACCATCCGAGCGAACTCATTCAGATCGGCTACGACGGGACGCGCCTGGCGATCATCAGCCGCCAACCGCTCGAGGAGCCGGAGATCCTGCCGGGCTACCATTCCAGTTGGACCGGCCTCGGCTGCGCGATTGCCGACGGCGAGGACCTGCTCATCGGAATGCAGGCGTCGCGCCCCGGCGACCCCGCGGCCCGCTCCGGCATCGCCCGCTGGCGCCGCACGGAAGGCGCGTGGCGGGCCGTGGAGTTCACCCCCATCACGCCGGCCGATAACTCGATCGAGGCATCCCTCGTCCGCGACCTCGACGGCAGCCTGATCTATTTCGCCCGCGGCCGCCGCCACCTGGGGCCCCCGGCGCGCCTCTGGCGGCAGGCGCGGCCCGGCGGCGAATGGGAGCTGCGCTGCGACCTTCCCCGTATGCTGCCCAGCACGCCCGCCGTGCTGGGCCAGGCCGTGGACGGCACGCCCTACCTCGCCGGCAACCTCTGGCAGCCGGAATACCGGCTGCCCGCCGGACTCTACGCCGACGCCGGGGTGTCGCGCCTGGAGCCGGTCGGCTGGCGCGGCGAACGCTCCACGCTCTGCGTCTGGCCGCTGAACGAGGCGCGCGACGGCTTCGAGGCCCCCTTGATCGCCCGCGACCCCCGCACGGAGTTCGGCCTGCCGCCGCACGGCACCCTCTGGGCCGCGGACCACCCCGTGTCCAATCAGGTCCGGCTCGCGGACGGCCAATGGCACACCCTCATGAGCTACCGCATGCTGGAGTGGAAGGAAAACACCCACTTCATCCCGCCCAGCCCGCAGACCGGCTGTTACCTGGACGAGGTCGTCTCCTTCGGCCCCCCGCGCCCGCTCTGGAACTTCTGAATCGCCGGCAGCCGCGCCGGCCTTCCGCTTCCTCACCTGCCCACCCCCCATGCCCTCCCAACATCCCGTAAGCCGCCGTGAATTCGGCCGCCGCCTGGCGCTGGCCGCCGGCGCCTGCTCGCTCGCCACCACCGGACGCGCGGCCGCCGCACCCGTACCCGACCCGCCCGTTCGGCGCGGCGTCTGGCAGACGACGCACCGCCCGCGCGCCCTCGCCTCGCCCGTCCAGGTCCCGCCCGGCGAAACCTGGCGCTACATGCTCGCCTACCCCTTCCAGGTGGCGCCCCGGTTGGCCGCGCTCGCCCTGAACATCAAGGTCACCCCGGGACCCGGGCAGGATTTTCCGGTCGGCGTGGACTTCCTGCTCTTCAGCACCTGGGAAGACATCCGCGCGGAAAACGCCCTGCCGTTTGTCCGCAACACCGTCGAGCCCAACCCCAATGCCGACGGCAAGTCCGCCATCATGGCCGCCTATCCGCCGCAGGTGGGCTTCATTCCCTGGGGCGCCAAGCGTGCAGACGGCAGCCCCCACCCGCACGCCGGCACGGGCGTGGCGCCCTTCTGCCGCGGAGCCCGGCCCCTCGACGACAGCGAAGGCGTCGACAATTTTCCGGACCGCATCGGACGCGGCGCCTTCCGCGGCCCGCGCGCTTACCGGGTCATTGAATCGGCCCAGCTGCGCTGCGACGGCCGCAACTTGTCCTGGTCAACCCCGCGACGCTGGGGCGACACCGACCTGATCGGCGGTTATGGCGTCGTCAACGTGGGCATGAGCGCGGGCATTCCCGACGGCGACGACCTCCTCATCCCCCTCGTCGCCGGCCGGCCGGACCGCCCGAAACACTCGTCCGGCGTCTCCCGCTGGCGGCGGCTGGACGGCGACTGGCGGCCGGTGGCCTACGAGCCCATCACGCCCGAGGACAACTCGATCGAGCCGTCCCTCGTGCGCGACCTCGACGGCAGCCTGCTGTTCATGGCGCGCGGACGACGCGAGTCCGGTCCGCCGCTGCGGATCTGGCGCCAGGCGAAAGGGCGCACGGATTGGCAGCTGATCATCCACCGCACGCGCCTCGTCAACAGCACGCCCGTCACGCTCAACACGGCCGTCGACGGCACGCCCTACATGCTCACCAACCTCTACCAGCCGGAGTTCCGGCTGCCGGCGAACGTGCCTGCGGACGGCGGCATCTCGCGCCTGGAGCCCAAGGGCTCGCGGGGCGAGCGGTCCACCGTCTGCCTGTGGGCGCTGAACGACGCCCGCGACGACTTCGTCACGCCGCTGATCGTCCGCGATCCGCTCGTGGATTTCGGCATCCCGCCGGGCGGCACCCTCTGGGCCGCCGATCATCCCACCGGCACCGTGGTCCAGCTGGGGGACGGCGCCTGGCACGACATCTTCGGCTACCGCGTGCTCGAGTGGCTCGAGAACACCCACCAGACTCCCCCTTCGCCGCAGACGGGCTGCTACCTCGACGAGACCCTCTCCCTCGGGGGGGCCCCCCCCCCCCCCCGCGCCAGGGGGCCCGGGCCCCCCCCCGGGGGGGGGGGGGGGGGGGGGGGGGGGGGGGGGGGGGGGGGGGGGGGGGGGGGGGGGGGGGG
>JAEUGX010000087.1 GCA_016795545.1 Opitutaceae bacterium | reverse complement strand
TGGCGAGCGCCTGCTGGCTCAAGGCCCACCTGGCTTGGGAGCGCCGCGACGCGGCGGCGCTGGCGGTGTGGCTCGACCTGACGGTGGCGGCCGACGAGCGTCCGGCGGAATTCTGGCTCAATGGCGCGCGCATGCTCGCGCATGACGTCACGGCCTGGCGCACCCCGGCCCGCGCGCCGGCGGCGGTCAGGCGCCGGATCGAGCTCGCGCAGGCCCGCGCGGCCTGCGCGTTCCTCGAGCGGGGACTCCGGTGGGGCGGACCCGCGGGGGCGCTCGAGGTGGAGCGGGGCTTGATCCTCCTGCACCGGGGCCGGGACCTGGCCGGCGCGGGCCGCTGCTTCGCCCGCGCGGCGGCTCTGCCCGGGGCGCCGGAGCACGTGGGGCGCATCCACGCCCGGCTGCAGCGGCGGCTGGCGGGGCGGGGGACGCCGGCCGACCGCGATGACTTTGACTTGGCGGCGGGAAACCCTAGGACTGGCGACCCTCCGCCATGAACCCCGAACCCAAGCGACCGCGATGAACGCTCCCTCGGCAGCGCGCGTCTGGCTGGAGGCGGTGCGGCCCAAGACGCTGCCCGCCTCGATGATTCCCGTCATGGTCGGCACATCGCTGGCGGCGGCCCACGGCACGGCGGACTACGGCAAGGCGGCGATCTGCCTCGCCTTCGCGCTGCTCGTGCAGATCGGCACGAACCTTGCGAACGACTATTTCGACTTCGTGAAGGGCGCCGACACCGCGGACCGGGTCGGTCCCCGCCGCCTGGTGGCGGCCGGCCTGGTCGCGCCGCGCACGATGCTGGCCGCGACGTGCCTGGTGCTGGCAATCGCCTTCGGCGTCGGCCTCCTGCTCGTCCGCGAGGGTGGCTGGATCCTGCTGCCCGTGGGGATCGTCAGCATCGGGTGCGCCATCGCGTACACGGGCGGCCCGTTTCCGCTCGGCTACCATGGTCTCGGGGATCTGTTCGTGTTCCTCTTTTTCGGGCTTGTGGCGGTGGACGTCACTTTCTACGTGCAGGCCGGCTACGTGACTCCGGACGTGACCGCGTGCGCCGCGGCCATCGGCCTGCTGGCGGCGAACATCCTCGTGCCGAACAATTATCGGGATGCCGAGACGGATGCCCGGGCCGGCAAACGGACGCTGGTCGTGCGGTTCGGGCGCCGTTTCGCCGTCTGGCAGTACGGACTTTCCAACCTGGTGGCGCTGCTTTGTCCGCCGGCGCTGCTGCTGCACGGATACCGTTGGCCCGTCCTCCTGCCGCTCCTGCTGGCGCCGGCGGCGGCGGGGCTGACCCGCCGGCTGGCCGCGTCGCGCGAACCCGGCGAGCAGATCGCCCTGCTGGTCGCGACCGCCCGGCATCTCGCGCTCTACGGCATCCTGCTCAGCGTCGGCGCGGTCCTGGGCCGGTAGGCGACGGCCCGGCGCAAAAAAGGCGGGGCCTGAGCCCCGCCCGGAACGCGCACGGAGACGCGCTCAGAGCTTGGCGGCGAGCTTCGCCTTGAGGGAGTTCTTGTCCATCATGCCCACGTATTGGTCGGCGAGCTGGCCGCCCTTGAACAGCAGCATGGTCGGAATCGCGCGGACCCCGTACTGGGCGGCGAGGTCGCCGTTGTCGTCGACGTTCACCTTGGCGATCTTGAGCTTGCCCTCGAGTTCGGTGGCGAGCTCGTCGAGGACGGGGGCGATGGCCTTGCAGGGGCCGCACCAGGGAGCCCAGAAGTCCACGAGGACGGGCGTGGCGCCGGCGACGGCGGACTTGAAGGTGTCGGTGTCGAGATGGGCGATTTTATCGGACATGGTGTGAAGGAAATTCAGGCGGTGGGGAAAGGCAAACCCGGCTCAGCGGGGCGTGGACTTGTGGATGATCTCGGCCAGCTCCTGCGGCTCGACGGCATGGATGGTCTTGCCGCGTTCCTTGAGCGCCTCGAAGGTCTTGATCACCGTCTCCGTCATGCGGCCGTGCGTTTCGTCGGAGCCGCCGACGATCGTGAATTCCTCGGCCGAGGTCAGGCGCTTGTGCCCGTCCTGGTTGTCGAGACCGATTCCGAGCAAGTGGCTCTGCCTAGTTTTGCGGCGGTTGGCTTTCTTCATCTTGCGGGATCACCGTGCTCGGGTCGGCGGGCATTTCAAGTGCGTTTTCCTCGACCGCGGTGCACAGGATGTCGCTGAACGCCTCATGCTGCTGGAGCTGCAGTTTCTTGAGCCGGGTGAGCTCGAGCACGGCGAGAAAAGTCGCGACCAGCCGGCGCAGCGTGGTCTTCTCGGGGAAAAGCTCGGAGAAGGTGAAGGACTTCCGGGCCTTGATGTGTCCGAGCACGTATTCCATCTGGTCGGCGACCGTCACCTGCTCGGCGTGGATCTCGCCGACGACCAGCTTTTCGGCGAGCCGCCGCAGCACCAGGTTGAAGGAATTCCAGAGATCGATCCGGTCGACGTGCTTGAGGGGGCGCTCCGAGGCGGGCGAGAAGGCCGAGGCCGGGCGGCCCAGCATGTTCTGGGCGTCGAGCGACATCCGGCCCAGGTTGCCGGCGGCTTCCTTGAACTTCTTGTACTGGAGAAGCTGGTGCACGAGCTCCCAACGCGGGTCGAGATCCTCCTCCTCGGCGTTCGGATCGATCGCCTGCTGGTGCTTCGGCAGGAGCAGGCGGCTCTTGATCTCCATCAGCGTGGCCGCCATCACGAAAAACTCCCCGGCCACCTCGATCTGCAGCTCCTTCATCGCGTAGATGACGTCCAGGTACTGCTTGGTCACGGTCGAGATCGGGATGTCATAGATATCCAGCTCGTTTTTCCGGATGAGGAAGAGCAGGAGGTCCAGGGGCCCCTCGAACACGGGCAGTTTGATGCGATAATCGGCTTCGGCGACCACGGGGCGAGTCGAGGGGCGGCCGGCCGGGGCTGCAACCGGAAAAACGCGGCGGCGGCCCGTCCGCCGGAATTGGCTGGGCGCGGCGCCCGGATCGCGCTTGGTTGTGTCGCCCATGTGCGTCCGCTACACGCTGCACCAGCCCGACGCCGCGCTCGCCGCCGTCGCGCGGGCGCTGGCGCGCCTGCTGGCGGCGCCCGCGGGGCTGCGTCCGCGCTACAATCTCACGGTCAGCGACGTCGTGCCCGCGGTGACGGTCGACGGCGGGCAGCCCCGGGTCCGGGCCATGGCGTGGGGCCTGAGGCCGGGTCCCGAGTTCAAGCTTCCGCCCCGGCCGCTGCCCAACGCCAAGGCGGAGAAGGCGGCAACCTCGCCCGTCTTCCGCCAGGCCGTGGCGCGGCGGCGGTGCCTGATCCCGGCGAACGGGTTTTATGAGTGGCGGGCGGCCGGCCAGGCCCGGCTGCCGCACCTGTTCACGCTGCCGGAGGAGGAACCGTTCGCGCTGGCGGGCATCTGGGATCCGCCGGCGGAAGACGGGCGGCCGCCGACCTTCGCGGTGCTGACCACGGGCCCGAACGCGCTGATGGCGCCCATCCATCACCGGATGCCGGTCATTCTCGCGCGGGAGGCCATGCCGCGCTGGCTCGGGACGGAGCCGCTGGCCGAGGCGGAGTATCTGCGCTTGACCCGCCCGCTGCCGGCCGACCGCCTGCGCGTGCGGCCGGTCAGCAGCTACGTCAACCAGGCGCGGCACGAAGGGCCGCCGTGCCACGCCCCCGCCGAACCGCTCCCCGAGGAGCTCCCGCTGGATTTCGGCTGAAACGATCCGGGATCATTCCGCTGCGCGCGGGGAGCCAGACTGCCGGCGGGCATTCCACCGCGTGGGTTGGCTAAGGGACGGTGAAATCGATCAGCCGGCGGATGCGGTCGACCTTGTCGACGACCACCTGAACCTTGTGTCCCAGCTCGAAGCGCCGCTTGTGCTTCCGTCCGATGAACGCCGTGCCGGCGCCGTTGAGCACGTAGAAATCGTCCCGCAGCGACGAGACCGGCACGAGGCCGAACGCGCCGGCCTCGGCGACCTCGATGAAGAAGCCGTGATTGCGGACGTCGGTGATGACCGCGTTGAACACGGTCTTCTTCTTGCGCTCCGCCTCGCGGTCGAAGTACTCCATCAGCTTCACCTTGACCGAGTCGCGCTCGGCCTCCGTGCTGTTGATTTCGGTCAGGCTGAGGTGTTCCGCCAGCTGGTCGACATGTGCGGCGCGGTAGCCCGGTCCGCCGGCGTGCCCCGCCTGCCGCGTGAGGTAGGTGGCGAAAACCCGGTGCACGACCAGGTCGGCGTAACGCCGGATCGGAGAGGTGAAGTGGGTGTAATCTTTCTTATTGAGGCCGTAATGCCCGTCGGGTGACGCCCGGTAACACGCCTTGCGCATGCTGCGCAGCAGCTGGGTGCGGAGCAGGTACCCCTGCGGGTGGTCCTTGAGCTGGACGAGCAGCCGGACGACCTCGTCGCGGTTGGTGAGGTCGCCGACCTTGAGGTTGAAGGTGCCGAGGTACTGCCGGAAATCGGCGAGCTTCTCCTCGTCGGGATCGTCATGCACGCGGTAGAGCGAGGGCAGGTGCTGGCCGCGGGTCAGCCGCGCGACCGCCTCGTTGGCCAGCAGCATGAACTCCTCGATGAGCTGGTGGCTCTCGTCGTTGTGGATCAGCTCGATGCGGTCGGCGTAACCCTCGGCGTCGACGAAGATCTTGGTCTCGGGCATGTCGAGGTCGAGGCTGCCCGCGCGCATGCGTTCGCGGCGGATGCGGCCGCCCAGTGTCCAGAGCTGGCGGACCCAGCCCTGCAGTGCGGACAGCTCGGCCTCGTCCAGCTCGCTCAGGGCGCGGCCGGTCGAGCCGGTCTGGTGGGCCGCCGGCAGCGGCAGCCGGCGGATGCGCTCGAGGTCGTCCTCGAAGAGGAGGGCGAACGCCTGCTTGTAGGTCAGGCGCTTGCGGCTGCGGATGACGGTGTTGGCGAAGGCGGTTGCCTTCAGGCGGCCCTTGGCGTCGAACGTGAAGAGCGCCGCCTTGGTCAGGCGGTCCTGCGCCTCGACGAGCGAGCACAGGCCGTTGGAAAGCTTTTCCGGCAGCATCGGGACCACGGTGCCGACCAGGTAGGTGGAATTGCCCCGCTGCTGCGCCTCGCGGTCGAGCGCGGTCCCGGGCTTCACGTAGTGGCTGACATCCGCGATGTGCACCCCCACGCGGACCTCGCCGTGCGGCAGGTGCTCGATCGAGAGGGCGTCGTCGAAGTCCTTGGCGTCGTCCGGATCGATGGTGAAAGTCGGGATGGCGCGGTAATCCTGCCGGCCGGCCAGGTCGGCGGCGCCGACCGCCGACGGCAGCTCTGCCGCCTCGCGGATCACCGGTTCCGGGAAGGCCGGGGCGAGGTTGTACTTGTGGAAGACCGCGGCCAGCTCGGCGCGCGGCTCGAAGGCGCGGCCGAGCCGCTGGATGACCTGCCCGTCGGGGTTCCGGTGGCGCTCCTTCCAGTCGTTGAGCCGCACGACGACCTTGTCGCCGACGAGCGCCGGCGGCCGCAGGCCCGCCCCGGAGGGGTCCGGGACGATGATGTCGTGGGGGATGCGGGGATCGTCGGGCGCGACGTAGAAATAGGTCCGGCCGCGGTGCAGCGTGCCGGTCAGGGTGGCGCTGCCGCGTGCGATGATCTTGATCACGCGGCCCGCCTGCTCGCCCGGCTTCAGGAAGACGGGGAAATCCCGGTCCCGCGGCGAGCGCAGGCGCACCACGACGGTGTCGCCCTGGAGCGCGACATCCGTGTCCTCGGCCGCGATGTAGATCGCCTCCCCGCGCGGCGCGTTGGCTTTCGTCTCGGGATGGACCACGGCCGAGCCCTTCTGGCGAAAGGTGATGCGCCCGGTCACGAGGTCGGCCTCGCGCGGCACGCAGAGGCGGTCGCCCTTGATGGCGACGATGCGCCCGGCCCGGAGCAGCTCGTCGACCTCGCGGGCGAAGCGGCGGCGGTCCTTCGGGCTGAGGCGCCACTCGCGGGCGAGGGCGTCGGCCGGCGCCGGGACATAGCCGCGGCGATTCAGGTGGGCGAGGAGGCGTTCGGTGAAACTCATGGAAACGGAGGGACCGGCACACGCCGGTTCGGCGCCAAAGGTTTGGCGGGATTTTCTGGTGGAACCGTGCGCGCGCGGGTGTACTGTTGCAACATGCGAATTGTGCACGCAGCCAGCGAATTGTTCCCGTACCTGAAGACCGGCGGCCTGGCGGACATGGTCGCCGCCCTGACCGGGGCGCTGGCGGACCGCGGGCATGAGATCGCGGTGTTCATGCCCGGGTACCGGCGGGTGCTCGACGGCCCGCACGTGGCCGGCATGAAGCTGAGCCACCGGCTCAAGATCGAGATGGGCGACGCCTTCCTGGCCGGCGACGTCCAGGTGCTGGCGCCGCGGCCCGGGGTCACGCTCTACCTCATCTGCCGCGAGGAGTTCTTCGACCGGCAGCGTCCGTACTGGACGGGCGAGCGGGACTACGACGACAACGACGCGCGGTTCATCTTCTTCCAGAAGGCGGTGGTGGAGCTGCTGCGGCTGACGGATTTCAAGGCGGACATCGTGCACTGCCATGACTGGCAGACCGGCATGCTGCCGCTGTTCCTGCGCGAGGCGGAGCGGCGCTATGGCGTGACGCTCGCGCTCAAGACGGTCTTCACCATCCACAACATCGCCTACCAGGGTGTGTTTCCGCGAAAATCCTTCGCGCTGGCCAACCTGCCCGAGGAGCTGATGACGATCGACGGGCTCGAATACTATGACCAGATGTGCATGCTCAAGGCCGGCATCGTCTTCGCCGACAAGGTCACCACGGTGAGCCCGCAGTACGCGAAGGAGATCCAGACCCCGGAATTCGGCAACGGCATGGACGGCGTGATCGGGACGCGGCTGGACGACCTGCACGGGCTGCTCAACGGGATCGACACCGCCGTCTGGAATCCGGCCAAGGATGCCAGCCTGCCGGCGAGGTTCAGCGTGGACGACCTGAAGGGGAAGCAGGTCTGCCGGGCCGCGCTGCTCAAGGAGTGCGGGTGGAATCCGAAGTTCAAGGGCCCGGTGTTCGGCATGGTGTGCCGGTTCACGGCGGCGAAGGGCATCGACTTCGTCTTCGGCGCGAAGGAGTTTTTTGCGCAGGAGAACTGCCGGCTGGTGGTGCTCGGCGGCGGCGAGAAGAAGTACGAGGAGGCGTTCGAGGAGTTCGCCAAGGCGCATCCCGGCAAGGTCAAGGTCTGCGTGCGGCAGGACGAGGCGATGAGCCACCTGATCGAGGCGGGGGCGGATTTCTTCCTGATGCCGTCGCTGTTCGAGCCGTGCGGGCTCAACCAGATGTACAGCCAAGCCTACGGCACCGTGCCGCTGGTCAGCAACGTCGGCGGCCTGGTCGACACGGTGATCGACCTGGACGCCCGGCCCGACGCGGGCACCGGCATCGTGTTCGCGCCCAAGCAGGAGGAGTTCGATGCCGGGCTGAGGCGGGCCTTGGCGTTGTACGAGGACAAGGACCGCTATGCGGCGGTCCAGGCCCGGGCGATGCGCCGGGACTTCTCGTGGACAACCGCGGTCGCGGCGTACGAGCGGCTTTACACCGAAGCGCTGTGAGCCCGGGAGGCCAGGGCGGGACCATCGTCTGGTTCCGGCACGACCTGCGCTTGCGGGACAACCCGGCGCTGTCGGCGGCGCTGTCCCGCGGCGGTCCCGTCGTGCCGGTCTACGTCCTCGACCAAGCCGGCGAGGGCGAGGGAGCGCCCGGCGGAGCTTCGCGCTGGTGGCTGCACCATTCGCTGGAGCGGCTCGACGAATCGCTGCGCGAGCACGGCTCGCGGCTGGTCCTCGCGCAGGGTGAAGGCGGCCCGGCGCTGCGCGCGCTGCTCGCGGCGGTCGGCGCGGACGCCGTGTACTGGAACCGCCGCTACGAGCCGGCGGCCATCGCGCGCGACCGGGCGCTGAAGGCGGAGCTGGCCGCCGCCGGGATCGAAGCCCGCAGCTTCAACGCGTCGCTGCTGTTCGAGCCGCACACGGTGCGGAACAAGGCCGGCGGACCGTTCCAGGTTTTTACGCCCTACTGGCGGCATTGCCAGACCCTGGCGGTCGAGGAGCCCGGGCGCCTGCCGGCGGGGCCTTACCCGGCCCCCCGCCGCTGGCCGCAGGGCCCGGCGCTGGCGGATCTTGGCCTGCGGCCCCGGATCCGCTGGGATGCCGGGCTGGGGGAGGCCTGGTCGCCCGGCGAGGCGGCGGCGCTTCGGCGGCTGAAGCAGTTCACGGCCCGGTCGATCGAAGCCTACGCGGAGCGGCGGAACCTGCCCGAGTGCGACGGCACGTCGGCGCTGTCGCCCCACCTGCATTTCGGCGAGGTCGGGCCGCGGCAGGTCTGGGCGGCGGTGAAGGCGTTGTCGCGGGAGACCGGGGTGTTCCCGTCCAGCCGGGGCGGGCAGGTTTTTCTCAGCGAGATCGGCTGGCGGGAGTTCGCCTACCACCTGCTGTTCCATTTTCCCACGACGCCGGCCGAGCCGCTGCGGCGTGAATTCGCGGCGTTTCCCTGGCGGCGCGACCCGGCGCAGCTGCGCGCCTGGCAGCGTGGCCTGACCGGCTACCCGATCGTCGACGCCGGCATGCGGCAGCTGTGGCGGACCGGCTGGATGCACAACCGGGTGCGCATGATCGTGGCCTCGTTTCTGGTGAAACACCTGCGGATTTCCTGGCGGGAAGGCGCCGCCTGGTTCTGGGACACCCTGGTGGACGCGGACCTGGCCGCCAACACCCTGGGCTGGCAGTGGAGCGCGGGGTGCGGCGCCGATGCGGCGCCGTATTTCCGGATCTTCAATCCCGTGCTGCAGGGGATGAAGTTCGACCCCGAGGGCGCTTATGTGCGACGCTGGGTTCCGGAACTCGCGCGGGTGCCTGCGGAGTGGGTGCACCGGCCCTGGGAAGCCGGGCCGCTGGACCTGGCGGCCGCCGGCGTGCGGCTGGGCGGCAACTATCCGCCGCCGGTTGTCCAACACGGCGAAGCCCGGGCGGCGGCGTTGGCGGCATTGCAAACGATCCGCGTCAACCGCCCCTAAGATTCTTGAAATCCGGGCTTTTCAAACCGGACCCGGAAAGTATGGTGGCCCGCTTATATGCAGAGAACATTCGTCATTTTTAAGCCTGATTGCATGGCCCAGCGGCATGTCGGCAACGTGCTGAACCGCTTTGAGGCGGCCGGGTTCACGATCGTGGGCTGCAAGATGGCCCGCCTGACGCCCGCTCTGCTGCGCGAGCACTACGCCCACGTCGCCAGCAAGCCGTTTTACCCCGAGATCGAGGAGTTCATGAGCTCCCGCCCGGTCATCATGATGGCGCTGGAAGGCGAGAACATCGTCCAGAAAGTGCGCGACCTGCTGGGGCCCACGGACTCCCGCAAGGCCGCGAAAGGCACGATCCGCGGGGATTTCGGCACGGAAATGATGAAAAACGTCGTGCACGCCTCGGACAGCGACGAGAACGCCAAGATCGAGCTCGCCCGTTTTTTCAAGCCTGACGAGCTGTTCAAGATCTGATCGCGACTGCGCGCTTGACGGCCCGCCGTCCGGTGCGCTTTTTTGTTCTTTCAGTTTTTTGCCCCTATCGTCTAGCGGCTAGGACAGGAGATTCTCATTCTTCAAACCGGGGTTCGATTCCCCGTGGGGGCACCAACTCAAGAGCTAAATCCCGTCTTCCTCTGAAAATTGGAAGAATAGTGGAAAATAAGAGGCCCACCTGTCAGTAAATCTTACGCTTTGGGATAGATCGAGCGGCGGAGGGACCAGATCGCAACCTTTATCCCGATGCGAATGAGCATATTGCTATGCCAAGTTGCAAGCTGGCTCAGACCATGCTGACGCATTAACCATGCGTACTCCACATTGCCTTAGGAAATCCCTAGCAGCTGCGATTCTGTCCGTAGCCTTCGCCGTTCTTGTCCAAGCGGGTTCATACACCTTTACCGAAATCGGCACATTCGGTGGCAACACCAGCTACGCTTTAGACATTAATGAAAAGGGAGAGCTCGCAGCGCAGGCATACTTGACCGGCTATGCCGGGTGGGCTCCAGCCATCTACTCCGGGGGCGTCCTAACAAATATTTCCAGTCCGACTGCCCCGGGCGGTGACGCCTGGGGAATCAACGATCACGGAGCGGTGGTCGGAACGAACTTCACGAAGCTTCAAGGCTACATCTATTCGAACGGCAGCACTCAGTTTATCGAAGGATCGCGGGAAGCCCTTTCTATCAACAATGCTGGTCAGGTTACCGGAACGACGACGCACGGCACCGCGTACCTATTCGATGGCACGACCTTTACTGACTTAGGAGCCTTTGGCGGAAATTGGTCCACGGGCCGATTCATCAACCAAGCCGGTGAACTAGTGGGGCAATATGAGACGGCCAGTGGCGAAAGCCACGCGTTCCTGTACAAGGAGGGGACCATGACCGATCTTGGCAAATATCAAGCCCTGGGGCTCAATGACCTCGGTGAAGTGCTTCTGCGCTCCGGTGAGCTTAATCGATCTTTCCTTCTGTCGAACGGTACACTGATAGACTTGGGTGACTGGGTGGTGCAAACGCTGAATAACCGTGGCGATATTGTTGGATATAAAGACGGAGGAGTGGTCGTCTATTCCGGAGGACAGTTCGTGAGCCTCAATGCGGTTCTAGATCCCTCGCAGAACTTCGTGCTTCAGGTGGCGATCGGAATCAACGATGCAGGACAAGTTACGGGCTGGGGCCGCTATGACGAATCGTTATGGGACCCCAACCAGGAGGGGCCGCCACAGCATGCGTTCTTGTTTACTCCTGTCCCGGATGGCGGCTCTGCCGCAACGTTTATCGCCGTATCGCTGGCGGCTTTGCTCTTTCTGAAAAGGTGGTTGCGAGTTCGTTCAACTTGCTGATGCCAAAACCGCCCGACTCGGGATCACCGAGCAGAAGCATTATCGATGGAAGAAGCCGTATGCTGTGAGCGACTATTCTATTGCCATCAAATGAGTTTCTGGTGTCGCTGGGTTCGCGTTCGGATGTGAGGCATGGGCCGGCACAATCGGCGGCACACCTCTCCATGATACGTTTACTTTCGGCGAGCCTTTGGGCGCGCATGCGCTTGCTGGGACTGCTGGTGCTTGCGGCTGGCTGGCCGGCAATCGGCTGGACACAGGCTCCGCAGCCCTTCGATCCGACAGCCGGCATGTCGCCGCTGGAGCGTCTGGCCTGGGACGCCTCTTTCATGGTCACACCGAACTCGGCTGGCGATCCCCTGCAGCCGGTGCACATCAGCCACGCGCTGCCTTTCGACTCCCCCGACACTCACGCGCGAAGCGCGCCGCAAATCTTGCAGCGGATGCGGAGCAACGGTCGGATTCCATTCCTTTTCCTCGAGGCCAATATCCGTCCGCACCTCCGGCGCGGCCTCGTGCCGGTGATGCTGGTGGGCGACCTGGGGCTTTTCACGGACCGGCAAGTGCCGGTGGCGCTGCATCACCCGCTGGAGCAACTGATCCGGGCCAAGGCGGCCCGGATGCCCGGCGGCACGTTCAAGATGAACGGAGTGCCGGTCGTGCTGGGCGGACGCGAGGACCTGATCCGCCGGCTCGAGGCCAAGGACCGTGAGCGCGAGCAGGCGGCCGCGCTCATTCGCGAGGAGAACAAGGCCAAGTTCTCGTCGGACGAGCGGCACGGAAAGGTCTTCGAAGGCTTCTCGTGGGGGGCGTTCAAGGAGCTGCTGGGCGGCCGCCTCGTCGAGCTGAGCACCTGCTATCCAAGTCGCTACCGCGGGCCGGAAAACGAGTTCGCCGACATGAGGAAAAACGCCCGGGAGCGTGTGGCCAAGGGCCGGCTGCCGTTGCTCTTTGCGCCGGCCGACAGCCCCAAGAGCGCCCTGGAGGGATTCTCGCCGCTTGCCCGGATCGGAGCCTGGGGGATCTGGGCTCCGCCTGACTTGGCGCCGGCCGATGTGAGCCAGTTGCAGAAGGTGCTTGAGTCGGTGGTGGCGGACGAGGGGCTTCGCGAGCACGCGTCACTCTGGAGTGTGACCGAGTTCGGCGGGGCCGACGACCTTCGGCAGCTCGTGGCGGCCTCCGAGGAGCGTATGCCCGTTGCGTCCGCGCGCGTGGCCTCGCCGGCGCCGGCCGCGGCGCCGCCGCCGGTGAAGGCCGCGGCGAATCCGGCGGTGGCGGAAGCCCACGGTCCGCCGCTCGCCCCGCCGCCTCCGCGTTCCTCCTCGGAAGGTCCGAAGCAGTATCCCCTGCCAAAGCCAGACCGCACCGGGCAGGGGGTCAAGGGCCTGACTTGCATTGACAGCCTCGGCCAGGGTTGGACCGGCCTGAGCGCCGAGGAAAAAGCGAAGAACGCCCGCGATCAGTCGGAATTCAGGCAGCGCATGCAGACCAAGGCGGCGAAGATCGCCGAGCTGAAGAAGCAGAAGGCGAAGGAGGACGCGGCGCGCTGGGAAACGAACCTCAAGGTCCTGCAGGCCTGGATCCAGGACAAGCAGGCCAAGCTCGCCGCCTTGGATGAAAAGATGCGCGAAAAGCTGCACGCGGAGGGCAGCCGGTCGGACGCCATCACCTACGTCATCCGGGACGTCGATGGCACTCCGTCAATTACCCTGACCAATCACACGAGCGTGAACCTATACGTCGAATTCGATTACACCGGCACGGTGGCAGGCAAACCGGCGATCCCCTCGCAGGACTGGACGATCCTGCCGCCCGGCTATCAGGAGACGCGGCCGCTCGCGACGCTAGGCTACGCCTGGTCCAAGAAGCTTCCTTGGACCGCAGAGGTGGTCGATATCCGCTGGTGGGCGCGGGAACAGGACAACAAGTGGAGAAACTGACGCCGTGAAAACCTTCCTGAAAGTATTCAGCATCTTGGCTCTCGTCGCCGTGGCTCTGATCGGGGGATTGGTGGCGCTGGGTCATTTCATGGACGGGAGGGAGGCGCGCCTGGAAGTGGAAACGGCGGCCGCGGCTTTGCTGCGTAACGACCCGGGCGCGGCCCTGGTTTCGCTTCACCGGGCCGCGGAACTTCGTCCCGACGATGCCGCGATCGCCCGCCTGTATCAGGAAGCGCAGGTGAAGTGGCTCGAATCCATTGATCAGCAGATCGCCGACATGACTCCGGCCCAGCGCTTCGCGCTGTTCGACAGCTATCCGATGCCGGCCCAGCGCAAATGCCTGGCCGAGCCCTATGCCTCCGCCCACCAGCGTTTCATCGACCGCAATGCGGAGGAGACGCAGGCGCAGGTCCGCGGCGTCTTTGAGCGCGCCATGGATTTCGTGGCGGCCGGGAATTTCGCGGCGGCGGACAGGGAGGTCAAGGCGCTCCAGGTCGGCGCCCTGATCCCCGGCGTGCCGGATCTATGGCAGATCTACGATAGCGCGTATGCCACCCAACTGCTGTTTCGCGCCGGCGATCTCGCGCAGAACGAGCAAATAGACGCCGCCCGCCGGATGCTCGAGTCCTTGAAAAAGCGGCCCAAGGTGACTCCCGAGGAGCTGGCGGAAGCGACCTTCCGGATTGATCTCGGGGAATTTTGCCTGCGGCTCAATCAAGCGGTGATCGCGGCCGCGAAGGAAGATCCACGCACCGCCGAAGCGAGGATCCAGGAGGCCAGGCCGATTCTTGGCCGCTTGCTCGGGCATCCGGCCTTGGCGCAGCTGTTCCCGGACCTGCCGGCTGCCGAACGCGGCACTCCGCTCATCAATCAACTGGATCAGACGCTGTTTGTGATCCACCAGGTGATCGCCGCCCCGCCGGCTCGTTGAGCGGGCGGAGCGGCCTGGGCAGCGTCGCCGTGGCCGGGCTTGCCTCATGTGGCCGCGCCGGTGACGGGGAGCCGGGTGATTGGGCGCGGACGGCAGGGGCCCGGGCCGTCCCGTTGCGTGGCTCAGGAAAACGCCATGCGCTGGCCGAGGTTCTTTTTGACGGCTTGGTCGTAGATGGTGCGGACGATGGTGGTGTCCTGGATGCCGATGCCGACCCCGTCGAACATCGTGATCTCGTCGGCGGCCCGGCGGCCGGGGGCGCCGTTGATGACCTGGCCGAGGCTGCCGGCGTAGCAGTCCTTGCCGAGCAGGCCATGCTGCACGGCCTGGCTGACCTCGCCGCGCAGCAGCGCGTGCTCGATCTTGTCGGCGAACAGCCGGCAGCGGGGCAGGAGCTTCATCTCGCATTCGATTTTCTCGTGCAGGTCGGCGCCCATGCAGGACAGGTGCGTGCCGGGGCGGATCCAGTCGCTCATCACGATCGGCTCGCGGCTGTTGGTCGCGGTCACAATCACGTCGGCGGCGCGGCAGGCGGCCTCGGCGGAAGCGACTTCGATCGGGGCCTTGACCCGGCCATGCAACTCCTGCGCCAGGGCCCGGGCGGCGTTTTCGAAGCGGTCGTGCACGTAGATCTTCGCGAAAAGCCGCACGGCGGCGACGGCGCGCAGGCACTCCCGGCCAAGCTGGCCGGCGCCGATGACGGCGAGGGTCCTGCTATCCGGACGCGCCAGCTGCCGGGCGCCGACCGCGGCGGCGGCGGCCGTGCGGTACATCGTGGGCAGGGTGCCGTCGCAGATCATCAGGAGTTCGCCCGTGAGGGGATCGAAGCACGAGATCCAGCTGTTCGTCGTGGGCAGCTGGCGTTGCGGGTTGTTCGTTCGCTCGTGGCCGACCTTCATCGACAGCAGGTTGGCGGCCTTGGTCATGCCGGTGATGCAGGCGGCCATGGCGGGCTCGCCGACCGGGATCTCAAAAATGGCCTTGGGCGGGAGGTAGTCCTCGCCCTTCTCGTAAACGCCCATCGCTCGTTCGATCGCGTCGATGGTGTCGACCACGTCGATCTGCCGGCCGATCTCCTGGCGGCTCAGGAGGATTGTTTCTCTAGCCATAGGGTCATTTTCTGGAACGCGCTTTGGATGGTGGCCATGTCGGTGGCGAAGCTGATCCGCAGCGCGTTGTTGCAGGATTGGCCGAAAGCGCCTCCAGGAATGGTGCAGACCTTCGTCTCCTTCAGCATCCGCATGGCGAAATCGAAGCTGTCGCGGCAGGCGGGCAGCGAAGGCATGACGAAGAACGCGCCGCCCGGCGAGTAGGCCTTGAAATGGGGGGAGTCCTTGAGGTAACCCGTGATCCAGTCGCGCCGCGCGCGGTAGGCATTGACCATCTCCGTCACGCAGGCCTGGTCGCCCGCCAGTGCCGCCACGGTCGCGTACTGCGTGGCCGTGTTCTCGGTGGTGCTGATGAACATGTGCATCCGTTGGAACGCGGTGATGTTCGCCTCGCTGGAAATGAGCCAGCCGATCCGGAAGCCGGGCACGGCGTAGGTCTTCGACGCGCTGGAGGTGACGACCACCTGGTCCAGCGACGGGGCGTGGCGCAGCGCCGAGGCGTACTCGACATTGTCGAGCACCAGGCGGTCATAGACTTCGTCGCTGATGACCGCGATGCCCCGTTGTTCGGCGGCACGCAGGATCTTCTGGATCGTCTCCTTCGGGTAGACGGCGCCCGTCGGATTGCCGGGACTGTTGATCATGATCGCACAGGTGCGTTCATTCATCGCGGCGATGACCTCCTCGGGATCCACCTGGTAGCCCTGCTCGGCGGTGGTGACGATCCGCCGCAGCACGCCGCCGGCCTGCTCGATCACGTGCGAAAAGACGAAGACCGGCTCGATCACGATCACCTCCATTCCGGGCCGCACCAGGGCGTGAATCGCCATGTACATCGCCTGGCAGCAGCCGGTGGTGATCAACACATTGGTCGGCTTGAGGGCGATGCCGTAAAGCTGATTGTAACGGTCGGCCACCGCCTCGCGCAACGCGGGCAGGCCGGCGTCAAGCTCGTAACGGGTCTTGCCGTCGCGCAGCGCCTTGATATGCGCTTCAATGACATGCGGCGGGGCGCCGAAGTCGGGCTGACCGATCGAAAGGTGCTGCACGCCGCTCATTTGCGACGCGGCATTAAACATCAGCCGAATCGGCGAAAAAGGCAGCTTGGCAAGCGACGGATTGAAGTTGATCGATGTGCTCAAGTCGGGCGGTGGGTTCGAAGGACGGAATAGGGATCAGCTCTCGTGTCGACGCAAGGAGCCAGCCGGGAGGGCGGGGTTGCGGTCTTGGCGACGACCGAGCGGAAAAACAAACCTCCGACGGCCCCACCGTCAACGAGCGATTTGCCGATCAGTTTAGTCGTAGGGCTGGATAGGCTGCCGAACAGACGTCAGGTCATGCCACGGCACGTTCGGATTCGGCTCGGGCCGCCGGCCCCTGTCGCCGCGGCCAGGTGGGGAGCTGGCGGTAAGCGATTAGCCACCCGCTGGCGAGGATGGCCAGTGCCATATAGAAGCTGGCGCGCAGGCCCCAGGCATCGGAGATGCGGCCATAGAGCAGCGGGGCGATGCCGGCGGCCGAAGCCACCAGCATCAAGAAGGCCATATTGAAGCGCAGCCGTCGGCGATCCGAACTGCTGGCGGCGTAGTTCATCGAGTAAACACCGAACAGTTCGCCGGCGCCGTTGAGTCCGAAGGCCAGTAGGTACCATTGACCGGGGACATTCAGGGCCCAAAGCAAGGCGAGCAGAAGCAGACTGATGGTCACCAGCATCGGCGCTTTCGGATTGGTGCGCATGAGCAGCCAGCCGAGCGCAAATCCTGCCGCGACCTTGAATGAAAACTGCAGCGTGAGCTGGTATCCGGCGAGTTCCTCGGACGGGCGTCCCACGGTCTCGCGTGAAAACATGCTCAGGTTGTTTTGCGCCATCAGCCCGGAAAAAACCAGGAGGTAGGCGAGGGCGACAGCGCGCAGCTCGCGGTCGGCCCAGAATTCTCTGGCGGGGTTGACGACGGCGGTCCGGAAGTTCTCTCGGACGTTCTCGGCGCCCGTCGTACTGAATTGATAATAGCGGGTCAATGCGGCGCCCGCCGCCGCAGTGAGGGCGCAGCCGCCGAAGAGGAGCGCGTAATTGTAGGGATAGGTCGGGGCCGGCCAGCGGGCGGGCTCCCAGCCGAATACATTACCGCGCAGCAGCAACTGGGCGGCCAGCGACCCGACAACGGCAAACAGCGGACCCCAGCCAAATGCAAGGCCCAGCGTTCGGCCCCGATGGCGGATTGGCATACCACGGTCGAGGATTTCCCAGCCGAGCGGACTTACCAGATTGACCGCCGCACCCAGCATCGCGCCATGGGCGGCCAGGACAAAAATCATGACCGACGCCGGCAGTTCCGCCAGCAACAGGACCGCGACCACGGCGCTGGCGGCAGCCACCGCGAGGTAGGACGTGGCCAACGTCGCCTTGAGCCGACGCACCTCGGGCACCAGCCAGGCTGCCAGCATAGGCACCCAGGCCATCGAATAAAAGATGGCACCGGGCAGATTCGCGACGGTGTCGGATCCTCCCAGCCGCGCGATCAATGCGGTGTGCACGAAACTCACGTAGAGCACCGGCGCCGACAGGTAGATCAGCGCCACCTGGGCGATGTAAAGTCGTCCATTGCGGCGTGCGAGCCGGTCCTCGTCGGGCGTGCTCGACAGCGGAGTAGGGGGATGTGTCATCCGACGATGAAAAATTCCAAGCCGACGCCGGCAGGCGCCCCACTTCCCTCCGCGTGCGGAATTTTAGGCATCACCTCTCTCTCTAGGGTAACCCTCATGGGCCTACAAGAGGCTGAACCTGGTAACGGCTTATGCCCAGTTTCAGCGTTCGGAGACGTTGTAAAACAGACGATTCCCCCGAATTGGAGCAGCTCCGTTAACCGCTTCGGCGTCACCTACATCGCGGACGTGACCTGGTCCTACTGATCAGGGCACGATCCGTAGCCAGCGGCTTCCGCTGGGGCGATAATTCAGCGGTGGGCGGTCCCGCAAGGGCGCCCACCGCTTCTTTTTGCCCGGGGCCCGGCATTCCCGCGCCGGGCCGTTTCAATAGAATAGGGTCCGATCCAGCGAGCGGTACTGGATGGCTTCGAGCAGATGAGCGGGTGCGATGCCGTCGGTGCCGGCGAGGTCGGCGATGGTGCGGGCGACCATCAGGATCCGGTCATGGGCGCGGGCGGACAGGTGGAGCTGTTCCATGGCCTGCTGGAGCAGATCGCCCAGCGCCGCGGACAGGGCGCAGTGTCGCCGGATCTGCGCCACCGTCATGCGGGCGTTGGCGGGCGTCCGGCAGTCGCGGAAGCGGAGGCGCTGCCGCTCGCGCGCGCCCTCGACGCGGGCGCGGATGTCGCGCGACGGCTCGCCGGGCCGGTCGCTCCGCAGCTCGGCGATGGACAGGGCCGGCGCCTCGATGTGGATGTCGATGCGGTCCAGGAGCGGCCCGCTGACCCGGGAGCGGTAACGCTGGACCTGCGCGGGGGTGCAGCGGCACTCGCGCTTCGGGTCGCCGAGGAAGCCGCAGGGGCAGGGATTCATGGCCGCGACCAGCATGAAGCTGCAGGGGAGCGTGACGCGGCCGGCGCTGCGGGAGATCGTCACGTGGCCGTCCTCCAGCGGCTGGCGCAGGACCTCCAGCACCGAGCGCCGGAACTCAGGCAGTTCGTCGAGGAAGAGCACGCCGTGGTGGGCGAGCGAGATCTCGCCTGGCCCCGGGACGACGCCGCCGCCCAGCAGCCCGACGTCGGAGATCGTGTGGTGCGGCGAGCGGGCCGGCCGCTGCAGGTGCCGACCGTCGTCCGCCAGCGTCTGGCCGGCGGCGGAGTGCACGCGGAGGATGTCGAGGTATTCCTCCAGCGTCGGCGCGGGCATGATGCCGGGAACGCGTTTGGCGATCATCGACTTCCCGGAGCCGGGCGGTCCGATCATCAGCAGGTTGTGCCCCCCGGCCACGGCGATCTCGGCGGCGCGCCGCACCGCCGCCTGCCCCTTGATCTCCGCAAAATCCGGCTCGGCGCCGCTGGCGACGGCCGGCGCGGCGGGCGGGACCGCCGGCCGCAGGTCGAGTTCGCCGCCGAGAAAGCGCACCGTCTGGTCGAGGGACTCCACCGCGTAGACCCGGATGTCCGCGACCAGCGCGGCCTCGCGGGCCGCGGCCGGCGGCAACAGCACCGCCTTGCGTCCGGCATCGCGGGCCAGCACCGCCATGGCGAGGCCACCGCGGACGGGCCGCGTGGCGCCGGACAGGCTGAGCTCGCCGGCGATCAGGTAGTCGCCCAGGTTCGGGCAGACCAGCTGGCCGGTGGCGACCAGGATGCCGAGGGCGATGGGCAGATCGTAGATCGCGCCCTCCTTCTTGAGGTCGCCGGGCGCGAGGTTGATGGTCGTGCGCGTGCGGGGCATGCGCAGGCCGGAGTTGCTGAGGGCGGAGAAGACGCGGTCTTCGGATTCCTTGACGGCGGCATCGGGCAGGCCGACCAGGATGAGCGTGGGCACGCCGGTCTCGCCGGTATTGACTTCGACCTGGACGGGTACGGCATCAATGCCCAGCAGCGCGGCCGAACAAATCGTCGCGAGCATCAGACAGTGGACTGACGGGAGGTTAGTTTTTCTCCGCGCCCTCCTGGACCAGTCGACGGATTTCGGCGATGTTCGCCTCGACGGCGTCCAGGTAGGGGTTGGGTCGGCCCGCTGTGGTCAAATACCGGTGCACGCCACCCGCCTCAAAGTCGAGCATGGGGCGCACAAAATTGGTCCAGAAACCGGGGGTCTTCTGCATGAGTTCCCGCAGCTCGTGATAGGGGCGTTTTTCCGGCGGCACCTGCTCGAACTCGTAGGCCTCGTTGAACTCCCGGATCAGGATGGGCAGCTTCTTGACGTAGTTGGCGTCGCTCATCTGCGCCAGGTAATCCGCGGTCACGAGGATGAAGGCCATGAGCCGCGCCTCCTCGCGCCGGAACGAAACCTGGCTGATCTTGCTGTGCGGACCGGTGCAGATGATGGCTGAGCAGACATCCTCGACCTCGTGCGGCAGCACGTTGCGGCGAGGCAGGAACATGCGCGCGAACTCGCAGCTGCGGCGCTCGTGGATGAGGGTGTACTTGGCTCCGGTGCCGGTGATGTCGTCCGAGCGCTTCAGGTAGCCGCAGTCGTGCAGCAGCACCGACATGAGCGCCAGCTCCCAGTCCCGCACGCGCAGCTTGGGGGCGTCCCCGCTGCGGTGATGCCCTTCCAGGATGTGGATCAGGCAGACCGTAGCCTGCAGCGTGTGCTCGTAGTCGTGGTAAAACATGTCGATCGCCTGATAGCCGGGGTAGCGGCCCTCGAACATGTCGGTCACATCACTGAACAGCTGGGCGATGAAAGGAAAGCTGGCCTGGGCTCCGATCGAACCAAAGGCAGCCTTGGCGGCTTCCGCCACCGCAGAGGGGTTTTTGGTATCGATCGCATGTGGCGGAACCATCTAGCAGAAAGGAGATAGGGGTTGCCCCTAGGGCCATCAAGCCCATTGTCTGCGCTCGAAACAACAATGGTTAGCTCTTCCAACTTGATCGTGGGGCTGACCGGTGGAATGGGCTGCGGCAAGTCGACTGCGGCCGCGATGTTCGCCGAACGCGGCTTCCGCCGGCTCGATGCCGACCAGGTGGTGCGGGATGAACTTCTGACAAGTCCGGCGGTCATACAGGCCATACGTGAAAGATTGGGCGACAGCATGATCTCGGCCGAAGGCAGTGTACGTAGGGATCGGGTGGGGGAGCGGGTATTCCAGGATCCTGAGGCTTTGGCTTGGCTGGAAGGTCTGCTGCATCCCCTCCTGTTGGAGCGCTGGCGCGTGCTGTTTGCCACGGCGCGCGGCACGGCGTTCATCGCGGAGGTTCCCCTGCTCTTTGAGAAGGAGCTCGAAAATTGGTTTGATTTTACAGTTTGCGTGACCACAGACTCCGCCCAGCAATTGAGGCGGCTGGAGCTTCGCGGCATCCCCCCGGAACTAGCCCGCCAGCGTCTTGCGAAGCAACTGCCACTGGCCCGAAAATGCGAGTTGGCGGACTTTGTTCTCCTGAATGACGGCACTCCCGGCTTTCTTCGCGAACAGGTAGATGCTTTGGCCGACCGCCTCCTGAGCTCATTTCAACCCGACCGGCCCGCAGGCCGCATTCATGGAAGTCCCCCCTAAATCCGACGAGGAATCAAGCAAGCCCGACGACGCCAGCAGCGAGTCGTCCCGAACCACCAAGCGCCCGGCGCGCTCGCGACTTTTTCGCAGCAAGAAGGCCCCGAAATCCGCCGCCAAGGAGCCGGCCTCGAATGAACCGGAACTGACCCTGGCTCCCGTACCGGCCGAACCTCCTCCGCCGCCGCCGGCCCCGCCGCCGGCCGCCGTTCCTCCTCCGGTTTCCGGGCCGGAGCCGGAGTCTGCCCAGAGGGAGGCATCGCCTCCGCCGGCGGGGGGGGGATCGTCTGGCGGCGACGGTCCGGGCTACGATGACGGCGGCAACGGCGGCGGCCACTATCAGCAGCATGGCGGCGGCAAGTTCGGCCGGCGCCACCGCGGCAAGAATTTTCGCGGCGGGGGCGGCGGAAAATGGGTGAATCCCAATTTCCAGGGCAACAAGCATCCGCCGCAGCCGCCGCCGCCGAAGGAGGCCGTGCACTACGGCGATCTGCCCGATCCGGCCCGATTCCAGAATCTCGAGGCCGTCGACCAGCTGGCCCGCGACATCGCCGACAGCAAGGAGGACCCGGTCTGGCTCAACGAGCTGTACGCGCTCAATCTCGGCGACCTCACCGCCTTCGCCCGCAAGCTGGGCGCGAAGTTCGAGGGCGCGCCCAACCGCCGCCAGCTCATCACGCAGGTCTTCCAGGCCTGCACCGAACAGAAGCGGCCGATCTACGACGAGGGTTACCTCGACCTGACGGACCGCGGGCACGGCTTCGTGGTGCATGCGGACGTGAATTACCGGCTCTATCCCGAGGACGCCTTCCTCCCGGAGATCTTCGTGCGCCAGCTTGGCCTGAAGCGCGGCCACCTCGTCGAGGTGCAGGTGCAGCCGCCCCAGGGCAACGACCGCTGCCCCGCCGTGGTCGCCGTTCGCCAGGTCATGGGCGGAAAGCCGGCGGAAATCTCGAAGGTCAAGCCGTTCGAGGAGCTGACGCCCTATTATCCGCTCAAGCGCATCCTGCTCGAGATGCCGGGGCAAAAGGACGTTTCCATGCGCATGGTCGACATCATCACGCCCGTCGGCTTCGGCCAGCGCGGACTGATCGTGGCGCCGCCGCGCACGGGCAAGACGATCCTGATGCAGAACATGGCCAACTCGATCGCGGCCAATTCGCCGGAGGCCCGGCTCATCATCCTGCTGGTCGACGAGCGTCCGGAGGAGGTCACCGACTTCAAGCGCCACTGCAAAGGCGAGGTCGTCAGCTCGACCTTCGACGAGACGCCGGAGAGCCACGTGCACTGCGCCGAGATGGTGATCGAGAAGGCGCGGCGCCTCGTGGAGCAGGGGGAGCACGTGGTCATCCTGCTCGATTCCATCACGCGCCTCGCGCGTGCCTACAACGCGCTGGCCTCCAACAGCGGCAAGATCATGTCGGGCGGACTCGAGGCCACGGCGCTGCAGAAGCCGAAGCGCTTCTTCGGCTCGGCGCGCAACATCGAGGGCGCGGGCAGCCTCACGATCCTCGGCACGGCGCTGGTCGACACCGGCAGCCGCATGGACGAGATCATCTTCGAGGAATTCAAGGGCACCGGCAACATGGAGCTCCACCTCGACCGCGACCTCGTCAACAAGCGCATCTTCCCCGCGATCAACATCGACAAGAGCGGCACCCGCAAGGAGGAGCTGATCTACCATCCCGACGAGCTCGCCCGCGTCTACTCGCTGCGCCGCGCCATGCAGGGGGTGCCGGCGGCGGACTCGATGGACATGCTCATCCAGCGCTTGAAGAAGACCAAGACGAACGCGGAGTTCCTGCTGAGCCTCAACCGCTGACAACCCGTCGCGGCGGGCCAGCGCTGACTCCCTTGCTTGATCGCAGCTGAAGACCATGTCGTACGCCTCGCCCTGGCGCGCGGACTGATCGCGCCTGCCCGGGTCGAGGCGGCCGCTCGCGGCGGCCCCGGGAGCGTCGGCGCGCTGCTGACCGCGCCGGGATTCGACCGGGCCGCCCTCGCGGCCGCCGTCGCGGAGGTGCACGGCATGCCGATGGCCGTCATCGGCCCGGATCCGCTCCCG
Source organism: Opitutaceae bacterium (assembly GCA_016795545.1). Classification (GTDB taxonomy): domain Bacteria; phylum Verrucomicrobiota; class Verrucomicrobiia; order Opitutales; family Opitutaceae; genus Lacunisphaera. Next base: position 72,333 of record JAEUGX010000087.1, on the reverse strand, counting down.
GACGCCGTGCGCGCGCTCCTGCCCCGGTCGTTCGTCCGCCAGCACGGCGTGCTGCCGCTCACCGACGACGGCCGGGAAATCCAGCTCGCCGTCTCCTCGCCGGACGACGCCGATGCCTGCGATGCCGCCGGCTTCTTGACCGGACGGCTGGTGCGCCCCGTGCTGGTCTCGGCCGACGACCTGCGCCAAGCCATCGCGCGCGAGGGAGGCGAATCCTCCGACATCCGGGAATCCCCGGCCGCGGCCGCCCTCGGCGCGCCACCGGGGGCGCCACGCGCGGATGCGGATGCGCCGGCGGTTCGGTTTGTCGACGATCTGCTGGCGGCCGCCGTGCGGCGCCGGGCCTCCGACATACACCTGGAACCCCTGGAACGCCGGCTGCGCGTGCGTTTCCGCGTCGACGGCTCCCTGACCGAGGACGCATCGCCACCGGCCGACCTGGCTCCGGCCGTGATCTCCCGCTTGAAACTGCTGGCGGATATCAGCATCGCGGAAAGACGCGTGCCCCAGGACGGACGCATTCGGCGCACCCTCCTGGGGCAATGCCTCGACCTGCGCGTGTCGTCCCTGCCAACCACGCACGGCGAAAGCATCGTCATGCGCCTGCTCGACCGGGAAACCCTGGCCGTCGGATTGGATCAACTAGGTCTTGAGCCCGAGGACGTCCGGAAATTGGAACGTCTTGTCGGACTGCCCGACGGGATTGTGCTGGTCAGCGGCCCAACCGGTTCGGGAAAAACCACCACACTGTATTCCTGCCTGCAGGGGTTGAATCGGCCGGACCGGAAGATCATCACTGTGGAGGATCCGGTCGAATATCAGTTGTCGGGAGTCAATCAGGTGCCGGTGCGGGCGGACATCGGTATGACCTATGCCGCGGCGCTGCGCGCCATGCTCCGGCAGTCGCCGAACACCGTGATGGTGGGAGAAATTCGCGATCGAGAGACGGCCGAGATCGCGGTCAATGCGGCCCTGACCGGCCACCAGCTATTCAGCACGCTGCACACCAACGATGCCCCATCGGCAGTTACCCGGCTGGTGGAACTGGGTGTCCGGCCCGTGCTGGTGAGTGCCGCGCTCCGGGCAACTCTGGCCCAGCGTCTGGTCCGGCAGGTTTGTCGCGATTGTGGTCGTCCTTCACGGGCGACCGAGCGGGAATTACATGCGCTGGGTCCGGATGCGGAGGTCTTGCGCGGCGCCGAGCTAAGCCGGGGGGCGGGGTGCGAGGCGTGTCAGGGCACGGGTTACCGGGGGCGGATGGGAATCTTTGAAATCTTTCTCGTCGACGACGAGATTCGGCGCATGATTTACGACAATGTTACCGCCACCCGCTTGCGCCAGCGCGCACGGCACGGTGGCATGCGTACCATGAGGGAAGACGGCCTTTGCAAAGTTCTCGCCGGGCGGACCACAATTGAAGAGATTGTGTCCGCGACCGTTGCCGGCCAGTCTCCCGCGCATCGCTTCAACCCAACCATCGCATGAGCTATGAAATGAATGACCTCCTGGAGCTGGTCGTGGACCAGAAAAGCTCCGATCTCCACTTGCAGGTCGGCGTGCCCCCTTGCCTGCGCCTGCGCGGCAGCATGACGCCCATTGACGGACCCGAGCTGAAGGCCGAGGACACGGAGAAGCTCATGCTGTCGATCACGCCGGACAACCACATCCAGAACGTGAAGCTCAACGGCGGCACGGATTTCGGCTTCGCCTTCGGCGACAAGGCGCGGTTCCGCGTCAGCGTGCTGAAGGCCAAGGGCAACTACGGCCTGGTGCTCCGGCAGATCCCCAACCAGCTCTTCGACCTGCGCACGATCGGCATGCCCGACAAGATCAAGGAGCTGCTGTACCGCCCGCGCGGCCTTTTCCTGGTCACGGGCCCGACCGGCTCCGGCAAGTCGACCACGCTCGCCTCGATGATGAATTACATCAACGAGAATCGCGACGGCCACATCATCACGATCGAGGATCCGATCGAGTATTACCATCCGCACAAGAAGTGCGTGGTCACGCAGCGCGAGATCGGCTCGGACGTCCCGAGCTTCTCCGAGGCGATCCGCCGCGCGCTGCGCCAGGATCCGGACGTGATCCTCGTCGGTGAGTTGCGCGACCTGGAGACGATCGAGGCCGCGATCAGCGCCGCCGAGACGGGCCACCTCGTGTTCGGCACGCTGCACACGAACAGCGCCGCCAAGACCGTGGACCGCATCGTCGACGCGTTCCCGGCGAACATGAAGGAGATGATCCGCATGCAGCTCTCCACCTCGATCATCGCGGTCATTTCCCAGACCCTCTGCAAGAAGCGGAGCGGCGGGCGCATCGCGGCTTACGAGATCATGGTGAACACGTCGTCGATCGCCTCCCTGATCCGCGACAACAAGACCTTCCGTATCCCCTCGGACATCCAGACCGGAGCGAATCTCGGCATGATCACGCTCGACACCCACCTCATGAGCCTGGTGAACCGCGAGATGATCGAGCCCGACGAGGCGCTCGAGAAGTCGCAGGATCCGGTGACCATGCGCGAGAAGCTGACGAGCATGGGCTTCAAGTTGCGCGACGTCTAGGCCCCCACTTCTTCAGGCCGCGGGCCCGGCCGGACATCCTTTGTTCGCAGGGCACGATCACGTCCTGAGGGAATGCATCCGCCGGCACCGGCTCGCGGATCCGGACCGGCTGCGGGCCGACGATGCGGCGGAAACGTCCGTCGACGCCTGGCTGGCCGCGGGCATCGTGGACCGCGCCCGACTCCTGCGGGCGGTGGCCGCGGAGCTCGGGCTGCCTTGGCAACCCGAGCTGCCGGCCGACATCGGGGCGCTGCTGCCGCGGGAGACCGCGCGGCGCCACGGCGTGGTGCCGGTCGCCGTCGCGGCGGACGGCACGCTGCTGGTGGCGGTGGAGGATCCCCTCAGGCCGGGGGCGGCGGACGACCTGGCCTTCGCGCTCGGCCGCGCCGTGGCGCTTGTGCTGGCCGACCCGGCGGAGGTCCGGCGCCGCCTCGAGGCGGACGCCGCCGCCGCGGAGGCCGGCGTCAGGCCCGACTCCGGGGTGCCGGCGGATCCGGACGCGCTGGCGCGGCAGGCGGCGGAGGCTCCGGTGGTGGCGTTCGTCGACGCCGTGCTGGGGGAGGCCCTGCAGGGGCAGACGTCGGACCTGCATTTCGAAGCTTTCGACGACGGGCTGAGGATTCGCGGGCGGATCGACGGCACGCTCCGCGAGATCCGGACGGCGCCCCTCGGCCTGGCGGTGCCGCTGACGTCGCGCCTGAAGGTGATGGCGGGGCTCAACATCGCGGAACGCCGGCGTCCGCAGGACGGGCGGATCCGGTGGCAGCAGGGAGGAAGGTCCGTGGATCTGCGCGTTTCCACGCTCCCGACGCAGCACGGCGAGAGCGTGGTGCTCCGGGTGCTGGACCGGCGCGGCGCCGCGCCGGACCTGGCCGCGCTGGGCATGCCGGCATCGGTGCTGGCGGGCGTGGAGGCGGCCGTGCGGCGGCCGGCGGGCTTGTTCGTCGTGACCGGACCGACCGGGTCCGGCAAGACCACGACCCTTTACGGCTGCCTCGGCCTGCTGAATCGCGCGGACACCAAGCTCCTGACCGTCGAGGATCCCGTGGAATACGAGGTCGAGGGCATCATGCAGGTGTCCGTGAACCTGCCCGCCGGCCTGACTTTCGCCCGGGCGCTGCGCAGCTTCCTCCGGCAGGATCCGGATGGCGTGATGGTCGGGGAGATCCGCGACCGGGAGACCGCGGAGATCGCGACGCAGGCGGCGCTCACCGGGCATCTGGTGCTGAGCACGCTGCACACCAACGACGCGGTCGGCGCCGTCGCCCGGCTGCTCGACCTCGGGGTGGAACCTTTCCTGGTGGCCTCGACGCTCGACACCGTGCTGGCGCAGCGGCTGGTGCGGCGGCTGTGCCCGGTCTGCCGGGTCCCGGAAGCGCCTGTGCCGGAGCGGTGGGCGCTGCTTGGCTTGCCGGCGGACTCGGCCCCGGGCGCGGAGGTCTTTGCGGCCTGCGGCTGCGCCGAATGCGGGCAAACGGGATATCGCGGCCGGCTGGGCCTGTTCGAGCTCCTGCCGGTTTCGGATGCCCTGCGGGAGCTTGTGGTCCGGGGTGCGTCCGAGAGCGAACTGCGGACGCAGGCGGGGGCGGAAGGCCTGGTCCCGCTGCGGGCGGCGGCGAACGCCGCGTGGCGGGCGGGTGAGACCTCGGCGGACGAGGTCCTGCGCCATACCTGACCGGCGCCCCGCGAAGACTTATGCCTACCTATGCCTATGAGGCGATAGCGGCCGGCGGGACCAGCCGGCGGGGAACGATGGAGGCCGCCGACGAGCGGCGGGTGGTGGCGGAATTGCGCCGGGCGGGCCTGTATGCCACCGCGGTGAAACCCGCGGCTCGGCAGGAGCGCGCGGCCGTTCGCTGGCGTCCCGGCCGACCGGTCGCGGGACGTGAGGTCGCGGTGTTCACCCGGCAGCTGGCCACGCTGCTGCGCGCGGGCATGCCGCTGGTGCGGGGGCTGGAGGTGCTGGCCCGGCAGGAACGGAATCCGCGCATGCGGGCCCTGCTCGGCGAGCTCGCGGAGGCGATCCGGGCGGGAAGTTCGCTGTCCGAGGCGATGGCGCGCCGGCCGCGTGTCTTCGGGTCCCTGCTGGTGAGCCTGGTGAAGGCGGGCGAGGCGGGCGGGGCGCTCGAGCTCGTGCTCGACCGGGCGGCGCGCCTGCAGGAGAAGGCGCTGCAGCTGCGGGGCCGGCTGCGCGCGGCGGCGGTGTACCCGCTGGCGGTCCTGCTGGTCGCGGGGGTCATCGTGGCCGGCCTGCTGGGCTTCGTCGTGCCGAAGTTCGAGCAGATCTTCGCCGACCTGCTCAAGGGTGCGCCGCTGCCGCCGCTCACGCAGGCCGTCCTGGGCCTGGGGAGCCTGGTGCGGGATCATCTGGCGGCGCTGGCCGCGGCCACCGTCGGTGGGCTGGCGTTGCTCACGGGCGGGGCGCGCAGCCGGCGGGGCGCGGCCTGGCTCGACGCGGGGCTGATCCGGATGCCGGTGACCGGGGAATGGTGGCTGAAGGCGGTCCTGACGCGGGCGGGCCGGACGTTGGGGACCCTGCTGGCGGGCGGTGTTCCGCTGCTGTCGGCGCTGGAGATCGCCGAAGGGGTCTGCGGCAATCGCCGGATCGCCGCCGCGGTGGCGGCCGTGCGCGAGGAGGTCGTGCTCGGGTCCGCGCTGGCGGCGGCGCTCGACCGCCGCGGGGTGTTTCCGCCGCTGTTCGTGAGCATGGTGGAGGTCGGCGAGCAGACCGGGGCGCTGCCCGAGATGCTGGCGAAGCTTGCGGACATCTATGAGGAGGAACTCGACGCCGCCGTGGCCGGATTGAGCTCGCTCCTCGAACCGGCGCTGATCGTGTTCCTGGCGGTCGTCGTCGGGACGCTGGTGGTGGCGCTGTTCCTGCCGATCGTGCGGATCGTGCAGCTGATGACCTGAACCGGCAGCTCCCGGGGCCAGCCGCGGTTGCCGAACTTAAACCGCAAAACCTAAACCTTGGACCTCATCCCGCTATGCTAGAGCGCGGGGGGCCGGAGCAGCAGCTGGGCGTTCAGGCCGGGGTGCTTGTCGGAGAATTCCTCGTTGCCGGTGGACTGCCGGAGGAGGCGCTGCACCATGCCCATCTTCGCATCGAGGTCGTCGATCTTGGCCACGAAGACGGCTTCGGGTGTCGCGGCGATGACCGCGGCGCCCCATTCGAGTTCGCCCTGGTGACTGAGCACGATGTGCTCGAGGCGCTCGAGCAGGTCGGCGTTCAGCTTGGCCTTGAGTCCGGCCTTGCGTACCAGCTGGTAGCCGAGCACGACGTGGCCCTGCAGGATGCCCTTGCGGCTGCGGGAGGTGCTCAGCGAGCCCTGGTACTCGATCACCTTGCCGGTGTCGTGCACCAGGACGCCGGCAAGGGCGAGGTCCGCGTTGACCTCGGGGTAGATGGGCAGCAGCGCGCGGGCGGCGCGGGCCATGTGACAGGTGTGCTCGAGCAGGCCGTGCCGGTAGGCATGGTGCATGGCGACGGCCGCGGGCGTCGTGCGGAACGTGTCGCCGATCTCCTCGAACACCGCCTGCACCGTCGCCCGCAGCTCGGCGTGCCGGATGGCCGCGACATGGTCCAGAAACTCGGTCCACAGCGCGCCCGGATCCTCCGGCGAGGTCTCGATCAGGTTCGCCAGCAAGGCCGAGCCGGCCAGCTGCTCGGCGGAGATCTCCTCGGCCCGGAGGAGCCGGGGAGAGAAGCGGCTCTGGTAATAGTCGACCTTGGCCTCGAGCCGGATCACGGCGCCCTCCTTCAGGCCTTTGAAGAACTCGAACGCCGGATTGTCGCTGAAACAATTGCAGGTGAAGGAGCCGGTCTTGTCGGCCAGCTCCACGGCCAGGAACGGATTGCCGGTCTTGGTGGGTCGCTCCGCGATGCGCTTGATGAGCAGGATGCTGCTAAAGATGTCGCCGCCGGCCCGGTCGAGCGCTTTGGCGGCCTGCACGGTGAGCGGGGTGGAGATTTCGGCCATGGTCTTGCCGCAAACGTGGCGCCCCGGCGGACGCACGACAAGGACGATCGCGAGCCGCGCGCCCCGCCACAGGTCCTAGCCGTACTTCTTCACCAGGGCGGTGTAGGCGCGGAAGAAGGGGTGGCTGGCGTCGTGGAGGAGGGAGTAGAACACGGACTCGGCGGGCAGCACGGCGCAGCCCAGTTTGGCCAGGTGGGCCAGGGCGGCGGCGGCGTCCGCGGCGCGGCGGGCGCCGACACAGTCGGCGAGCACCGTCACCTCGTACCCGGCCTGCCGGGCGCCGGCGGCGGTCTGGTAGACGCAGATGGGCGTCTCGATGCCGGTGATCAGCAGGTGGCGGGCGCCGGAGCCCGCGAGATGGGCGGCCGTGGCGGGATCGGCCAAGGCCGAAAAAGTGTCCTTGGCGAGGACGACCGGCGATTCCGCGAGGGCCAGCAGGTCGGTCGCGGTGTGGCCGAGCTTGGCGGGGACCTGCTCGGTGAAGAGCACGGGCACGGCGAGGCCGCGGGCGGACTCGAGGGCGAAGGAGCAGCGCCAGTGGACCCGCTGGCTGTCGCTGATCGCCGCCAGGAACGCCGGCTGCAGGTCGACGCACAGCAGCAGCGGGGCGGGGACGGGGCTCATGCCGTGTAGTATCGCTCGCGGGCGCGCACCTGCACAATCCGTTTTTCCGGCAGGATGCAGGCGGTCAGGCTGCCGCCCATCACGCAGGCGGTGTCGATGCCGAGCGTCCAGCGGGTGCGGGAAACCTCCTCGCGGGGCGTGTGCCCGTAAACCACGAAGGGGGGCCCCGACCACAGCCCGGACCAGTGCGGGCAGTCGGGAGCCTCCGACCGCTTGCGCGGCTCGCCGTCCCGGTCGACGACCTGGATGCGGGTCACGACCCGGGCGGGCTGGCGCTGCCAGGGACGGTCGGGCAGGAAGCCGCCGTGGACGAGCACGACGCCGAGCTCCGGATCCTCGTAGGTCAGCTTCATGGATTCGAGGTAATCCCAGTCCTTGCCGCGCAGCTGCTTCATCGTGTCGTAGTCGTACTTCTTCAGGTGCGTCGGGTCGTCGGTGCGGCGGTAGTTGAGATGGCGCAGCTCGTGGTTGCCGAGCAGGGCGGCGGTGGCGTGCTCGCGGGCCAGTTCCACGACCCGGCCGCTGTCGGGCCCGCGGCTGATCAGGTCGCCGAGCAGGACGAGCCGGTCGTCCGGCTGCAGGTCGAGTTTGTCGAGGAGATCGGCGAATTCACGGTGGCAGCCGTGGATGTCGCCGACGGCGATCAGGCGGCCGTTCATGCGGTGGTGGCGGGTGATGGGGACGGCGTGGTGCAGTGGCCACGACGGACGAGGGAAATTTGCTAGCGTTCGCCGGGACCGGGGGTAAACAAGAAAACGCCCATGGAGCTGAATCTTCACCCTATCGCCACAAAGTGTTTCGTGTCCGGCCGCGACTTCCAGGAGGGCGAGCGCGTGGTCAGCTACCTGGTGCGCGAGGCCAACGGGGAGGTGGCCCGGCGGGACCTGCTGGCCTCGGAGGACGGCCGGTTCATGCCGCCGGCGTTCGTGTATTGCCGGTGGGTGGTCGGGTTCAAGCAGAGGAAAGCGGGGGAGAATCCGGCTCTGACGCTCAAGCTGACCGCGGAGAATCTTTTCCTCACGCTGGCAGCGCCGGAAGCCGAGCGGAGCGAAGCCAACACGCCGCTGCTGCAGTTCCTGGCGCTGATGCTGGAGCGCAAGAAGGTCCTCAAGCCGCGCGGCCTCACGGAGGACGGTTCCCGGCAGCTTTTCGAGCACATGGCGACCCATCAGCTTTACGAGGTGCCCGTCGGCGACCTGAACGTGGAGTTTTTCCAGCGGATCCAGGAGCACCTCGGGGTTTTGGTCGGCACACCGAAGCCGAAGGCCGAGCCCGCCCCGGTGCCGGCTGCGGGCTGAGTCGGACGGCTGATCCGCGCCTGCCCGGGCAGGGCCCGGTCCGGCCGGTCAGCTCACGACCTCGATCTGCTCGGCGGCGCGCTTCTGGGCGGCGGTCATGAAGAAGCGCTGGGCGGAGAACAACGGCTCGCCCTCCTTGCGGGCGGGCGGGGTGTAGGCGCCGCTGGGCTGGAGCTCGCGGGCATCCTCGTTGTCGCGGAGCTCGGCGGGGAAGATTTCTTGGAGGATGCGGTCGCGCAGGTCGGGAGCCTGGATGGGGAAGAGCGCCTCGACGCGGCGGAAGAAATTGCGGGTCATCCAATCGGAGCTGCCGCAGTAGAGCAGGGGGGAGCCGCCGTTCTCGAAATAGTAGATGCGGGCGTGCTCGAGGAAGCGGCCGACGAGGTTGCGGACGCGGATGGTCTCGCTGAGTCCCTTGACGCCGGGCACCAGGCAGCAGGTGGCGCGGACGATGAGGTCGATCTGCACCCCGGCCTGCGAGGCGGCGTAGAGGTTGTCGATGGTGACCTTGTCGACGAGCTTGTTCATCTTGGCGATGATGCGCGCCGGCTTGCCGGCCGCGGCATTGGCCGCCTCGACGGCGATGAATTCCTGGATGCGGGCGTGCAGGTTGAACGGTGCGACCAGCAGGTGCTTGAACTCCGGGGAGCGCGCGAAGCCGGTCAGGGCGTTGAACAGCTGGGCCACCTCGCCGGTGATCTCGGGATTGCAGGTGAGCAGGCTCAGGTCGGTGTACAGGCGGGCCGTCTTCGGGTTGTAGTTGCCCGTCCCCAGGTGCGCGTAGCGGCGGATCCCGTCCGCCTCCTGCCGCACGACCATGCTGCACTTGCAGTGGGTCTTGTGCCCGACCAGGCCGAACACGACGTGCACGCCGGCCTCCTCGAGCTCCTTGGCCCACTTGATGTTGTTGGCCTCGTCGAAGCGCGCCTTCAGCTCGATGAGGGCCGTCACCTGCTTGCCGTTCTGCGAGGCCTCGATGAGGGCGCCGATGATGGGGGAGTCGCCGCTCGTGCGGTAGAGGGTCTGCTTGATGGCCAGCACGGCCGGGTCGCGCGCGGCCTGCGCCACAAAGTCCACGACCGGGTTGAACGACTCGTAGGGGTGGTGCAGCAGGATGTCGCGTTCCTGGATGGCCGTGAACAGGCTGCTGGCCACGCGCAGGCTGGGGATCTCCACCGGGGTGAAGGACGGGTACTTGAGGTCGGGGCGGTCGACCAGGTCGGGCAGACCCATGAGGCGAAGCAGGTTGAGCGGACCCGCGAGCTTGAAGACGTACTCGGCGGGCACCTGCAGCTGCTCGAGGAGCAGGGTGAACACCGACTCCGGAACGCCGTCCTCGATCTCGAGCCGCACCGCGGCGCCGCGGCGGAGGTTGCGTAGCTCCTCCTCGATCTTCTTGAGCAGGTTCTCGGCCTCCTCGTCGTCGATGTAGAGGTCGCTGTTGCGCGTGGCGCGGAAGGCGTGGGCGCTGGTGATCTGGTAGCCGGGAAAGAGGGCGCCGGCACCGAGCTTCACGATCTCGCTGAGAAAGATGAACGTCGCCGGGCCCGCGCGCTCGGGCGCGACCTGGACCAGCCGCGGCAGGATCCGCGGCACGGGCAGGATGGCCGTCAGCGTCTCCTGCTCGGGGGTGTCGGGATTGTCGAGCGAGACGATGACATTCAGGACCTTGTTCGCGATCTGGGGAAAGGGATGCGACTGGTCGATGGCCAGCGGGGTGAGCACCGGGTGCACCCGCTTCGTGAAATAGTCCAGCACCCAGGCGCGCTCCGCGGGCGTAAGCTGGAGCGCCGTCTTGAAGCTCACCTGCTCCCGGGCCAGCGCCGGCACCAGCAGCTCGTGCCAGCAGCGGTACTGGTCGTCGACCAGACGCTTGATCTCCACGTGGGCGCGCTTCAGCTGCTCGCGCGGCGACAGCCCGTCGAAGCTCGCCTCGCTGCCGGCCGAGTCCTTCTGCTGCAGCAGGCCGGCGATGCGGATCTCGAAGAATTCATCGAGATTCGAGCTGACGATGGCCAGGAACTTGACGCGCTCCAGAAGCGGGTTCGCCTCGCTCTGGGCCTGCTCCAGGACCCGGCGGTTGAAGGCCAGCCAGCTCAGCTCGCGGTTGGCATAGACGATCTTGCCCCCGCCGACCTCGCTTTGCGCGATCGATTTGCCGGCCTTGGCCGTGATCTTGGTGGACCGTTGTTTGACTTTGGGCGTGGGAGGCATGGCGGCTGTGAACGAAGCTGATAGCGGGAGCCGCAGATCGCAACCAGCGCGAAGCGGCGCCGTCACACGGATTTAACACTTCTATCCAAAACTTTTGCCTGACAAAGTCTTAAGAAAATCCTGGCACTCGCCCGGAAGCATGCCCGCGACGGTCCGGACGGGCGTCAACGGTGAGCTTTAGTAGTCAGCGCAAGCGAGCGGCGTCTCCGCTTTCCCAGCCTTCGCGGGTGCCGCAGTCCTACGGGTTTCCCCTCTCCGCTTCGTCATCCGCGGGCAGCGGCCTTCCGGTTTGCCGTGGCATCCGCGGACCGTCCCCCAGGCGTCGTGCCGGGGACGGTGCCGGGCGGGGCGGCCGGGCTCAGGCTTCCGCGACGGTGAGATCGGGCTCGAAGCTGACGGTCAGGCGGTAGATCTGGCCCGGGCGCATGATCAGCGGATGATCCCGGACGAACATCTGCACGTAATGCAGCTTGCCGTAATTGGTCCGATAAGACGCGTCGGCGGTGACGATCTCGGTCTCGGCCCAGTTGGCCTGGAAGTCGTCCTTGAGCACCGAGCAGCGATGGCCGTGCTGCCCGAGAGCGGGCGAGGTGCCCATCCGGTAGCGGGAGTGCGGCGCGCCGATGACCAGCGCGAAGCGGAACTTGTCGAGCTGGATCTGGTTTTTGACGGTGTAGGCGAAGTCGGCGGTGATCTTGCTGCCGCTGAAGGACCACTGGACCTTCACGCTGCCGAGCCCGCGCACGAGCTCCTCCTTCACGTTGATCAGTTCCGGCTGCTCGTAGCGGAAATAGAAGGCGTTCTTGAGCCCGAGGCCCGTCACGCACTTCTGGCCGTAGAAGGCCGGGAGGGTGACCTGCTCGCCGAAGGTGAGTTCGGGGGTCATGACGGGCAGGTAGACGTTGTTCGGCCAGTCGAAGACGCCCGGGCAATGCGGGAAGGGCAGGTTGTCGGCGGTCGTCGTGCCGCCGGAGCTGACCAGCGGCAGCTGCACGTGCAGCCCCGAGTCGGCGTCGCGGTACAGGAAAAGACCCTGTTCCTTGCGGTTGCTCTTGTCGAAGATCACGAAGCGGCCGCTGGTGCGGGCCGAGTCGGCCTTGACGTTGTCCGGCATCTGGACGGCCTTGGCCAGGCGCGACCACTGGCAGAGGTAGCGCGCGGCGTCGAAGTTCGCCATGCGCGTGGTGTGCGTGGCGTAGGCGGTGCGCTCCTCGTCGCGGACATCGAGGAACCCGTGCTCCTGGTCCAGGTAGGTGTGGAAGAAGAAATAGAACAGCCGGCGCAGGATGTCGAAGTACCGGTTTTTCTGGTCCTCCGGAATCCAGCCGTCGCGCAGGCCCTGCAGGATGATGGTGATGCAGTGCATCTGGCCGTAGGCGCCCGCCGCGCGTCCGTAGGCCCAGCCGAGCCCGTCGGAGCGGACGAGATCGGGCATCATCTTGATGTATTTCTCGGCGTAGGTGCGCAGGGTCGGCAGCTTGCGCTCACGGAGGGCGGAGTTGGCGTGCAGCTGGAGCGCCGAGCGGACGAACACCAGCGTCATGACGCCATAGAGGTTGAAGTGTCCGCCGAAGCCCTTCTCGGCGTCGTCGAAGAAGCCGGTGGAGCTGGTCTGCTCGATGCGCTCGGCCATCCGCTCGATGAGGCGAGAGGTCTCGTCTTTCTTGGACAGCCCGAGGCTGTAGCGGCAGACCGCCTTCGCGATGTTGAAGGCCTGCCAGTAATTGTCGTAGTCGCTGCGGGTCAGCAGGAGCTTGTCGAGCCGGGTGCGGGTCTCCTCGACCAGGCGCTCCCAGACCGGGTTGCGTTCCTTGGAGGGGCCGAACGACAGCAGGCCGAGCGAGGCGTAGGCCAGGCCGTTCTCGACGGCGGGCTCGGTGAAGGCCTGGGCCGTGATGCAGCGGGCCGTGAGATCGATCAGGTCATAGCCCTTGAGCGTGGTCTCGCCCGTGGCCCGATAGTACTCGCCGAGCGCGAAAGCCACGTGGCCGGGCTCGTCGGAACGGGGGCTTTCGCCGGGAATGGGAGTGACGGTGCCGTCGGCATTGATGGCGTCGAGGTTGTGGCTCAACATCGACCGGGCCATATCGAGACATTGCTCGGAGAAGCTGTTCATTCAGGAAGATTTCGTGTCAGAGGGTGGGAGCGGAAGGGTTAATCTGTCCCGGAATGAAAAGCCGGGGCAAGGGGAAATTTTCAGCGGGCGATCAGCTTGAGGAACTCGTCGTTGGTCTTCGTCTTGCCGAGGCGGGTGACCATGGTGTCGGTCGCCTCCTCGATCTTCTGCTGCACGAGCGCGCGGCGGAAGAAATGGATGCCCTCGAGTTTCTTGGCGTCGATCAGCAGCTCCTCGCGGCGGGTGCCGGAAGAGGCGATGTTGACGGCCGGCCAGATGCGCATCTCGGCGCACTTGCGGTCGAGGACCAGCTCCATGTTGCCGGTGCCCTTGAATTCCTGAAAGATGATGTCGTCCATCCGGCTGCCGGTCTCGACGAGGATGGAGGCCACGATGGTGAGGCTGCCGCCGTCCTCGGTGTTGCGCGCCGCAGCGAAGAGCTGGCGGGGCTTCTCGAGGGCGCGGACGTCGAGGCCGCCGGAGCCGGTGCGGCCGGAGTTCTTCTGCGTGTTGTGCGCGCGGGCCAGGCGGGTCAGCGAGTCGAGCAGCAGCACCACGTCCTTGCCGGCCTCGACCAGGCGCTTGGCGCGCTCGATGCACAGGTCGGCGATGCGGACGTGGTTCTCCACCGACTCGTCGTTCGACGACGCCCAGACCTCGGCCGGGACGCTGCGTTTGAAGTCGGTGACCTCTTCCGGCCGCTCGTCGACGAGGAGGATCATCACGTGGCACTCGGGATGGTTCTCGAGGACGCCGAGCGCGATGTCGCGGAGGAAAGTGGTCTTGCCCGTGCGGGGCGGGGCGACGATCAGCCCGCGGGTGCCCTTGCCGATAGGGCAGAAAAGGTCGATGACCCGGGTGGTCATCCGGCCGTCCTTCATCTCGAGGCGCAGCTGCTTGTTCGGAGTGACGGTGATAAGATTGGCGAAATCGATGGCGCGGCGACGGGCCTCGAGGTCCATGCCGTCCACTTTCTCGATAAAACGCACCTTCGGGTTCGGGAACCGCTCGTCCGGCGTGGCCGTGGCGGTGACGATGCTGCCCTGCTGCAGCTTGAACCGGCGCACGAGCTCGCGCGGCACGAACGGGTCCGTCGGCCGGCGCTTGCCGTGACGGGCCAGGTCGAGCAGCTGCCCGTTGCGGCTGTTATCAAGGTCGAGGATGCCTTCGACGCGGATCGTGTTTTCCGGTGCGGCCGGAGGAGGGGGAGTAGCCTGCGCCGCTGGCGGCGCTGGCTGATTTTCTTTATCCATACAAAAGCGGGTATAATACGAAGCTGCCTAGGCTTGACCGTGCAATCCGTCGGGGGCATTGCTACCGACCTCTTTTAGCTTCAACCCCAAACAGGAGAAACTAGTGACGGACCAAACGATTACCTCAGTGTCTCGGGAGAGTCGGGTTTTTAAACCCTCGGCCGAGTTCAAGAGCCAAGCAAACCTTGGCAGCTACGCGACTTACCGTAGGCTCTATGCCGAGTCTGTCAACGCTCCAGACAAGTTTTGGAGCCGGCAGGCGAAGGAATTCCTAACTTGGCGCAAACCTTTCAGCAGCGTGCTGAAATGGAAGGCCCCACATGCCAAGTGGTTCTCCGGAGGACAGTTAAACGTTTCCGAGAACTGCCTCGACCGGCACCTGAAGACCGCGCGCGCCAACAAGGCCGCAATTATTTTTGAAGGCGAGCCCGGTGATACTCGCACGATTACTTACGCGCAGCTCCATCGTGAGGTGTGCCAGTTCGCCAATGTACTTGAGACGATGGGCCTCAAGAAAGGCGACCGTGTTGCCATTTATATGCCGATGGTGCCGGAGGCGGCCGTGGCCATGCTGGCCTGCGCCCGGCTCGGCGTCATCCACACGGTTATCTTCGGCGGCTTCAGCTCCGAGGCGATCAAGGATCGGGTCAATGACTGCCAGGCCAAGGTTATTATTACCGCCGACGGCGGCTGGCGCCGGGGTAAGGTGATTGAGCTCAAGGCCAACGTCGACCGCGCCCTGGCGGGAACGCCCAGCGTGCAGCACGTCATCGTCCTGAAGCGCACGGGCAACGAGGTGCCTATGGTCGCGGGCCGCGACCGCTGGTGGCACGACGAGATGGCCGGAGCCTCCCCCGCGCACAAGGCGAAGGCGTTCGAGAGCGAAACCCCCCTCTTCATCCTCTACACGAGCGGATCCACCGGCAAACCCAAGGGCGTGCTGCATACCTCGGCGGGCTACCTGCTGGGCACGACCATCACCTCGCACTACGTCTTCGATCTCAAGGAGACAGATGTCTACTGGTGCACCGCCGACATCGGCTGGATCACGGGACACAGCTATGTGGTCTACGGCCCGCTCGCCAATGGCGCGACCGTGCTGATGTACGAGGGCGCCCCGAACCAGCCCGAACCGGACCGCTTCTGGCGCATCATCGACAAGCATGGGGTCACAATCTTCTACACCGCGCCGACCGCCATCCGCGCCTTCATGCGCTGGGGCGACGACTACGTGAAGAAGCACAGCCTCGCCTCCCTGCGGCTGCTGGGCTCCGTCGGCGAACCGATCAATCCCGAAGCCTGGATGTGGTATCACACCCTGATCGGCAAAAAGCGTTGCCCGATCGTCGACACGTGGTGGCAGACCGAGACCGGTGGCATCATGGTCTCGCCGATTCCGGGCGTCACCCCGACCAAACCCGGCTCGTGCACGCTGCCCTTCTTCGGAGTGGTGCCGAAGGTGCTCGATGACCAGGGCAACGAGGTGCCGAAAAACTCGGGCGGCAAGCTGTTCCTCACGCAGCCTTGGCCTTCCATGCTGCGCACCCTCTGGGGCGACGACGAGCGCTTCAAGAAGCAGTATTGGAGCGAGCTCCCGGGCGTCTACTTCTGCGGCGACGGCGCCCGGAAGGACAAGGATGGCTACCTCTGGGTGGTCGGCCGCATCGACGACGTGCTCAATGTCTCCGGTCATCGCATCGGCACCGCCGAGGTCGAGAGTGCGCTGGTGTCCAACCCCGCGGTCGCCGAGGCCGCGGCGGTGGGACGCCCCGACGACCTCAAGGGCCAGGCGCTTGTCGTATTCGTCACCCTCAAGGCCGGCCAGACCCCCAGCGAGGAGCTCAAGGAGCAGCTGCGCAACCACGTCGGCCGCGAAATCGGCTCGCTGGCCAAGCCCGATTCCGTCCGCTTCGCGGCGGGCCTGCCGAAAACCCGCTCCGGAAAAATCATGCGCCGTCTCCTCAAGGAGCTGGCCACTTCCGGCGAGATCAAAGGCGACACCACCACGCTCGAGGATTTCTCGGTCATCACGGCCCTGAAATCCGACGAGGACTGAGCGCCGCACCCCGGTCTGCTTTTTTCACGGCGACGCCTCCTCGGGGCGTCGCCTTTTTTTGGCGCGGCCGCGGCGTCCGCGATTCAATTTGCACCCCCTCGGCATCGGGACAGACTGTGAGGGGATGACGCACCGGCTCGAGGCAGGCAGTGACTGGGTGAGGGAGTTGGTGAACTTCCTCCGCGAACAGCCGGGTGTGCGGGCAGTGCGGATAGATCCGGAGGCGCACCGGGTTGCGGTGGCGACGCTGGATGACATCAACCTGGCTGATCTGCAGGAGAGGTTGGCGGCGACAATCGCCGCGGTCGAGGTCCGGCTTGGGCCCGGCCGGACGGCGGTGACCCCGAGCGGCTATTCGTTGCGCAAGGAGGGGGGCGCGATGGTGGTGGGTCGCGACACGTGTGTGACGGCCGAAAAGTTCTGGAACTGGCGGGAGATGAAGTGGCCCGAGGTGAAGCCCGCGGTCCCCGCCGACCAGCAGGAATGGCGCAAGCTGGCGATCCTGGCGGGCACCTGCGGGCTGGCCGGCATCGGAGGCATGACGGCCGAACTGGTCGCACCCGAGCGCGGCTGGATTGCCTTGAGCATCTATGTAATCGGCCTGATCGCGGGCGGCTGGGACGCGGCGGTCGACACCTGGGAGAACCTGCGCAAGCGCGAGATCGACATCCATTTCCTGATGCTGGCGGTCGCCGCGGGCGCGGTCGCGATCGGCGCCTGGGGTGAGGCCGTCCTGCTGCTGTTCCTGTTCTCCGCGTCCGGGGCCATGGAAGAGTTTGCCCTGGACCGGACCCAGCGCGAGGTGAGCGCGCTCCTCAAGACTGCGCCCAAGCAGGCCACCCTCGTGCGGGCGGATGGGACGGAGCAGGCGGTGGCGGTCGAGCAGCTGCAGGTGGGACAGCGCGTGCGGGTGAAGCCCGGCGAGGCCTTCGCCGCCGACGGCACCGTCGCGGACGGCAAGAGCGCCAGCGACGAATCGGCGCTGACCGGCGAGGCCAACCCGGTGGAGAAGGGGATCGGCGACCCGGTGTTTAGCGGCACGCTCAACCTGTGGGGTGCGATCGACTTCGACGTCGCGCGGCTGCCGTCGGAAAGCACGCTGCAGAAGATCATCCGACTGATCCAGACCGCGCAGAAGCTGAAGGCGCCGAGCGAGCGGTTCACCGACAAGTTCGGCACCCGCTACACCTACCTTGTGATCGGCGGATCATTCGCCATGTTCCTGGTCTGGTGGCTGGGATTCGGGTTGCCGGCATTCGCCAACACACCCGAGACCCGGTCCGCGTTCTACCGCGCCATGACCCTGATGGTGGTCGCCAGCCCCTGCGCGCTCGTGCTGTCGATCCCGTCCGCCGTGCTCGCGGCCATCGCCTGGGGGGCGCGGCATGGCGTGCTGTTCCGCGGCGGCGCGGCGATCGAGAAGCTGGCCGATGTCAACATCGTGGCCATGGACAAGACCGGCACGCTTACGACCGGCGAACTGAGCGTGGCGGGCTATGAGAGCTTCCCGCCGGGGCGCGAGACGGAGGTCATGGAACTGGCCTACGCGCTGGAGTCGCGCTCCGAGCACCCGCTCGCCCGCGCGATCGTGCGCGACGCGCGGGCCCGGGGCGTGCGGCTGATCCCGCTGGAGGACTTCAGGAATATCGTGGGGCAGGGGGTGCGCGGCAGCTACGGCGGCGCGCAGGCGCTGCTCGGCCGGCGCGAGTTGCTGGAGGCGGGACCGCTCGCCGGCTGGGCCGCCAAGCTGCCTCCGGCGCCGGCCGAGCTGGCCGAGGTGTGGGTGGTCGGCCGCGACATTCTCGGCCGCGTGCTGCTGCGCGACCAGATCCGGGCCGAATCCAAGAAGGTGCTCGCCGAACTGAAGCGGATGGGCCTGCGCACCGTGATGCTGACCGGCGACCGCCGCCAGGCCGCGGAGGCGGTGGCGCGCGAACTCGGACTCGACGAGGTGCGCGCCCACCTCACGCCGGAGCAGAAGGTCGAGGCCATCCAGGAACTGCGCCGCTCCCGCCCGGCGGCGCGCGTGGCGATGGTCGGCGACGGCGTCAACGACGCCCCGAGCCTCGCGGCGGCGGATGTCAGCGTCGCCATGGGCGCCCGCGGCAGCGACGCCGCGCTGGAGCAGGCTGAGGTTATCCTGATGCACGATCGCATCGAGAGCTTCCTCGCCGCCGAACGCCTCAGCCGCCGCGCCAAGGTCATCATCCGGCAGAACCTGACCCTCTCGCTCGGCGTCGTGGTCGTGATGGTGCTCGCCACCGCGGTCGGCGCCGTCCCCTTGGCCGTCGGCGTCGGCGCCCACGAAGGCAGCACCCTCGTCGTCTGCATCAATTCGCTGCGGCTGCTCTTCGGACGAAACGAGTAGGCCAGCGTCGGCCGGCAGCCGGGATCAGCCCTTCGAAAAAGGAAGTCGAGGCCCCCCGACCTCCGCCCGCTTGCGGCCCCGCTCAATCCTCGATCCACACGTGATCCCCCACGCGCGCGTGATCGAAGAGTTCGATGACGTCGAGGTTGCTCATCTGCACGCAGCCGGCGCTCGCCGGCCGGCCGAGCCGGTCCTCGTGGTTGGTGCCGTGAATGTAGATGTAGCGGCAATAGGTGTCGACTGCGCCGCCGACGTTGACGCCCGGCTCGAGGCCGCGAAGCCAGAGGATGCGGCTAGTGATGAGGTTGCGCTCCTGTTCGGCAGGATCGAACTCGGAGAAATGGCGCCCCGTCGAGACCCTTCCCTTGAACACGATGCCGGGCGGGGCGCCGGCACCATGCTTCTCGGCGACCACATGCAGCCCGCGCGGGGTGCCGAGCGAATCCTGCACGTTCGAGGGCGGGCGGAGCGACGTCGAGACGATGTAGCTCTTGCGCAAAGCACAGTCTTCGAAAAACATGAGCACCTGCTGTGCGAGAGAAACGGACATGACACGCGCTGCGGGCTTGATTCCGAGCGTGTCGCACTTTTCTTTCAACCGTTTCAACGCATCATTCACCGTGAGCACTAATTCCTATCGAGTCGGCATCGTCGGGGCCACCGGAGCAGTCGGTCAAGAGCTGATTGCCCTGCTGCAGGCGCACGCATTCCCGCTGGCGGAGCTGAGGCCGCTGGCTTCGGCGCGTTCCGCGGGCCGCAGCCTGGATTTCGGCGGAAAGAAGCTTGCCGTGCAGGAGGCCAAGCCCGAGGCGTTTGCCGGTCTGGACCTGGCGTTCTTCGCGGCCGGCGGCTCGGTGTCGAAGGCGCTGGCGCCGGAAGCCGTCAAGCGCGGCTGCCTGGTCATCGACAAGAGCTCGGCGTTCCGCATGGACCCGAAGGTCCCGCTGGTCGTTCCGGAGATCAACGCCCAGGCCCTGCGCACGCACCAGGGCATCATCGCCAGCCCGAACTGCTCCACCTCGGTCGCCCTCATGGCCCTCTATCCGCTCCACCGCGAGTTCGGACTCAGGCGGGTCGTGTTTTCCACCTACCAGTCCGTCTCTGGCACGGGCGCCGACGCGGTCGTCGAACTCGATGCCCAGACCAAGGCTTACGTCGCCGGGCAGCCCCTGCCGCGCAAGGTCTACCCTTACCAGATCTTCCAGAACCTCATCCCACACATTGATTCCTTCGGCGGCGACGGCTACACCGGCGAGGAGGCCAAGATGCGCGCCGAGAGCCGGAAGATCCTCGACCTGCCCGACCTCAAGGTGTCCGCCACCTGCATCCGCGTCCCCGTCGTCCGCGCCCACTCGGTGTCAATCAACGCCGAGTTCACCCGCCCGGTCAGCGTGGCCGCCGCCCGCGAGGCCATCCGCGGATTCTCCGGGGCGGAACTCGTCGACGACCCGTCAGCCAACGCCTACCCGACGCCCCTCGCGTATAGCCGCAAGGAGAAGTGCGGCGTCGGCCGGCTCCGGCTCGATACCGCCCTCGACAACGGCCTCGCCCTCTGGGTCAGCGGTGACAACCTCTGGAAGGGTGCCGCCTTGAACGCTATCCAGACCGCCGAAAAGATGATCGAGCTGGGCCTGCCGCTGCGGGCTTGAGCAAGGACAGGGAAAGCGAGGAATACATACGGCGAGAGCCGCGCTCGCCGTCCAACCTGGGGCGCGCCATCCGGAGCGCGCCGGGCCGTAGGCTGGTGGACGATGAGGGACTCGAACCCCCGACCCCCTCGGTGTAAACGAGATGCTCTAACCAACTGAGCTAATCGTCCGTGAGGCCGGAAAAAATCGCAGCCGGGTGGCTGCCGCAAGAGCGAAAACCCCGTGAGGGCTCCGATCGTGCGGTTTTGCCGGGGCATGTCGCTTCGCGGCCAAAAGCCCGGCTTGCCGTGCGGGTGGTCGTCGGCATTGTCCGTTTTCCATGAAAATCGTCCTCGCGACCCGCAAGAGTCCGCTCGCCCTGGTGCAGGCCGAGGCGATGGCGGCGCGGCTGCGGGAGCACTTTGCGGGCGCTCAGGTGGAACTGCTCCGGGTGGTGACCACGGGCGATCGCCAGGCGGAATGGTCGCTGGCCCGCCAGGGGGGCAAGGGGCTCTTCACCGCGGAGATCGAGCAGTCGCTGCTGCGTGGTGAGGCGGATGCGGCGGTGCACAGCTGCAAGGACCTGCCGGGCGCCGACACGCCGGGGCTGGCCGTCGCGGGCTACCTGCCGCGGGCGGACACGCGCGACGTCCTGGTGGTGCGGGCCGGGGTCTCCGTGCCGTCCCGGATCGCGACCAGCAGTCCGCGCCGGCAGCAGCAGGTGGCCCGCCTGTTCCCGGCGGCGACCTTCACCGAGATCCGGGGCAACGTGGACACCCGGCTGAAGAAAATCGCCGCGGGCGAGGCCGACGCCTCCATTCTTGCCGCAGCCGGGCTGGCCCGGCTGGGCATCGCGGGCTGGCCGGGACTCGAGTTCCGGCCTCTGGCCCACGACCAGAGCGTGCCGGCGGTGGGGCAGGGGGCGATCGCGCTGCAATGCCGGACGGCCGACGCGGCGCGCTTCGGGGCGGCGCTGGATGCGGCCACCGCTCGCGCCGTGACGCTGGAGCGGGCGTTCCAGGCGATGATGGGCGGCGGCTGCCAGATCGCGTTCGCGGCGCATGCGACGCCGGGCAAGCTTCATATCTACCACGAAAAGACCGGCATCCGCGCGCTGCCGCTCGCCGACGCGGATTTTGCGCAGCCCGCCGCCACCGCCGCCCGGATCCTGCGGGAGCTGGGTTTCCCGGCCTGAGGGCGTCCCGCGCCGCCGCTCCCGGCCCCGCACCCTTGCGCCCGCCTCTTCCAACATGAAATCGTCCCTGCCGCTCGCCGGCCGCCGTGTGGTGATCACCCGCCCCTCCAGCCAGGCCGCGCCCTGGCGCTCCCGCCTCGAGGAGCTGGGCGCCGACGTGATCGAGCTGCCGCTGATCCGCGTGCGGAAGGATGTCGACCTGGACACGCTGGCCGAGGTCTTCCAGGAGCTCGGCTCCTACGAGTGGCTCGTGTTCACCAGCGTCAACGGGGTGAAGTACTTCTTCGAGGAGTTTCACCGGGTGTTCGACGACATCCGCTCGCTCGGCCTGGTGCGTATCGCGGTCGTGGGCGAGGCGACGGCCGCGGCGGTTCGGGAGCAGCACCTGCGGGTTGAACTCCAGCCCCGGAAGGCGAGCGGGGAGGAACTGGCGGCCCGGCTGGCCGAGCGCGAGGCGCTGGACAGCGCGAAGATACTCGTGGTCACGGGCAACCGGAACCGCGAGGCGCTGGTGGAGAAGCTCGAGGCCGAGCGGGCCATCGTGGACCAGCTGCCGGTCTACCGTACGGAGGAGACGGACCTGGCGGCCGACCCGGTCGCCGCGGGTTTCCGGCGTCACGGGGCCGACGCCATCCTCTTCGCGAGCCCTTCCGCGGTGCAGTCCTTCTTCGACCAGGCGGCGGCGCTCAAGCTCGAGCCCAAGGCGCGCCGGCCGGTGGCCGGCAGCATCGGGCCGACCACGACGGCGACGATGAAGCAGCTCGGCCTGCCCGTCGACTTCGAGGCCGGGGAGGCCACGCTGGAGTCGCTGGTGCAGGGGCTGCTCGGGAAGCTGGCGCGCTGAACCGGCGCGGCCGGAGGGGCGCAGCGATAAGTTTTGCGCTGGCCGCCTTCCTCGGCCTAATGCGCGGGGAGCCATCCGCATGAAAGTACCCTTTCTCGACCTCCAGCCGCAGCACCGCGCGATCCGCGCCGAGGTGCTGGCCGCGCTCGCCGCCACCTACGACGCCACCCGCTTCTGCCTGGGCAAGGACGTGGAGGACTTCGAGCAGGCGTTCAGCGCGACGCTCGGCTATCCCCGGACGCTGGGCATGAACAGCGGCACGTCGCCGCTGCACGTGGCCTCGGTCTGCGGCGGGTTCGGCCCGGGCGACGAGGTGATCACGACGCCCTTCACCTTCGCCTCCAGCTGCTGGGGCATCAGCTACGTCGGCGCCACGCCGGTGTTCGCCGACATCGACCCGGACACCTGGTGCCTGAGCCCGGAGGCCGTGGCCCGGGCCGTCACGCCGCGGACCAAGGGCATCGTGGTGGTGCACATCTTCGGCCAGCCCGCGCGGATGGACGAGATCATGGCCGTCGCGCGCGCCCACCGGCTCTTCGTCGTCGAGGATTGCGCCCAGGCCGTTGGCGCCGCGTACCGGGGCCAGCCGGTGGGGCTCATCGGCGACTGCGGCACCTTCAGCTTCTACCCGACCAAGAACCTCGGCGGCTGCGGGGAAGGCGGGGCGTTCGTGTCGCGGCATGCGGCGGTCATGGACCGGGCGCAGCGGCTGCGCGTCCACGGCTCCCCGCGCCGTTACGAGCACGCCGAGGTGGGCTTCAACTTCCGCATGGACGGTTTCCAGGGCGCCGTCCTCAACATCAAGCTCCGGCGGCTGGCCGCCTGGACCGCCCGCCGCCGGGCGATCGCGGCGCGCTACCGCGCCGGCATCCGCCTTGCCGATGCGCAGCTGCCGGTCGTGCCGGCCGACGGCGAGTCCGTGTGGCACCAGTTCACGCTGCTGCACCCGCGGCGCGACGCGCTGCGCGCCCACCTGGAAAAGTCCGGCGTCGGCACGGAGATCATCTACCCGGGCCCGATGCACCTGCAGGCCTGCTACGCGTCGCTGGGCTACCGCCGGGGCAGCCTGCCGGTCGCGGAGGCGGCGAGCGCGCGCTGCGTGAGCCTGCCCATCTTCCCCGAGCTGTCCGACGAGCAGGTGGACCACGTCATCCAATCGCTAAATTCGTTTTAATCCGTCCCCGCCCCCCCGGCGTCCCGGACTCCGCCCGAACCGGAGCCCGCGCCGGGTGTCTCAGACGCTGACCCATGATCAACGGCATCCGATTGAAAGTCTGCGGGCTCACTTCGCTGGTCGACGCCGAGGCCGCCGATGCGGTTGGCGCCGACTACCTGGGCTTCATCTTCTACCCGAAATCCCCGCGGCACGCGCCCCTGACCCAGTACGAGGCCATGCGGGAACGGCTGCCGCCGCGCAAGAAGGTGGCCGTCACGGTCGAGCCCACTAAGGCCGACCTACGCGACATCGTCGCGCTGGGCTTCGACTATTATCAGATCCACTTCGGCCTGAATGTGGAGACCGCGGCGATCGCGGCCTGGGCCGACGCGGTCGGGCCCGGCCGCCTCTGGCTGGCTCCGCGGGTTCCGCCTGGCAAGGTGATCGATGACACGGTGCTGCCGTACGCGGACACTTTCCTCCTCGACACCTTCCATCCCGACAAGCCCGGCGGCACCGGCAAGACCGGCGACTGGGAGGAATTCAGGCGCTACCGGACGGCACACCCCGGCAAGCGATGGATCCTCTCCGGCGGGCTGAATCCCGAGAACATCGCCCGGGCCGTGAAGGCCACCGGGGCGACCTTCATCGACGTCAACAGCGGCGTCGAGCAGTCGCCCGGCATCAAGAGCCCCGCCAAGCTCAAGGCCTTCGCGATGGCGCTCAACCTCGCGACCAAGCCGGCCTAGCCCCGGGCCGGCGCGTTTGCGCGCGCCAGGCCGGCCGCGCTCCAGTCGAGACCCGGGGCACCGTGCTCCAGTTTCGCCTCACCCCGTGTCTTCGGGGTGTTCCGTGGGCCTGATGAAGGGGCAAGCGGTACGTTCCTGGCTCAGAACCCGGGCATGCCGCCGCGGCCCTTCATCTGCTCCATCTGCCGCATCAGCTTCTTCTGGTTGCCGCCCTTCATCAGCTTCATGAACTTCTGCATCTGCTCGAACTGCTTGATGAGCTGGTTGACCTCGAGCACCTTCACGCCGGCGCCGGCGGCGATGCGCATGCGGCGGCTGCCGTTGAGCAGGGAGGGCTTGCGGCGCTCCTGCACGGTCATCGACCGGATGATGGCCTCCGTGCGCTTCATCTGCCGCTCGGCGTCGTCGGGCAGCTGCACGCCGTTCATGCCCGGCAGCATGCCCATGATCGACTGCATCGAGCCCATCTTCTTCACCTGCTGCATCTGCGCCAGGAAGTCCTCGAGGTTGAAGTCCGCCTTGCGCATCTTTTCCGCCATGCGCTCGGCCTCCTGCTGGTCGAGGTTCTCCTGCGCCTTCTCGACGAGCGAGACCACGTCGCCCATGCCCAGGATGCGCGAGGCGAGCCGGTCGGGATGGAAGACCTCGAAGTCGCCGGCTTTCTCGCCGGTGCCGACAAACTTGATGGGGACGCCGGTGACCGCCTTGATCGAGAGGGCCGCGCCGCCGCGCGCGTCGCCATCGAGCTTGGTCAGCACCAGCCCCGTGATCCCGAGGGCGTCGTGGAAGGACTTGGCCACGTTGACGGCCTCCTGGCCCAGCGCGCCGTCCGCCACGAGCAGGACCTCGTCGGGCTGGACCCGCGCGTGCAGCCGCTTGACCTCCGCGATCAGCTCCTGGTCGATCTGCAGGCGGCCGGCGGTGTCGAAGAGGATGACGTCGGCGTTCTGCTGGAGCGCGGCCTCGAGGCCGCGGGCGCCGATGGCGGGCACGTCCGTCGACTGCCGGTCGCTGTAGAACCCCAGGTTTTCCTGCCGCGCCAGGATCTCCAGCTGGTCGATGGCCGCGGGCCGGTAGACGTCGCACGCCACCACGAACGGACGCGCGCCGCGCTTGAGCAGCAGCCGGCCCAGCTTGGCGGTCGAGGTGGTCTTGCCGGAGCCGTGGAGGCCGACCATCAGCACGCGCAGCGGCCGCTTCGCCGCCAGTTCGGTCGTGCCCTCGCCGAGCAGCCGGACGAGCTCGTCGTGGATGATCTTGATGACCTGCTGGCCGGGCGTGACGGACTTGATGACCTGCTGGCCGACGCAGGCGGCTTGGACGCGGTCGATGAAATCCCGGGCAACCTTGAAATGCACGTCGGCCGCGAGCAGGGCGGCCCGCACTTCCTTGAGCGCGTCCGCCATGTTGGTCTCGGACAGGGAGCCGACGCCGCGGAGGTTGCGGAGGGCGCCGGAAAGTTTCTCGGTTAGGCTTGCGAACATGGGCAGGGCGGGAACTGAAACCACTAATGGACACGAATAAACACTATTCTGCGCGGCGCGGCCCGCCCCCGGCGGTTTTTGCTGGCTAGCCCGGCGCAAAGCCTGTCGCCTAGGCCCCCGTCATCCGTCATGTCACGCACCGTCGCCATCGTGGGTCGCCCGAACGTGGGCAAGAGCCGCCTCTTCAACCGGCTGGCGCAGAAGCGCATCTCCATCGTGCACGACATGCCGGGGGTCACCCGCGACGTCGTCTCCGCCGAGGTGCGGGAGGGCGCCTACACGCTGCTCGACACCGGCGGGCTCGGGCTGACGGGCAGCGACACGCCGGCGCACATCACCAAGGCCTCGGAGGAGCAGGTGCGGTTCGCCATCGAGGCGGCCGCGGTCATCCTCTTCACGGTCGACGCCCGCGAGGGCGTCACGGCCCTGGACGAGCGGATCGCGCAGCGGCTGCGCCAGAGCCGCAAGCCCGTGCTGCTGGTCGCCAACAAGGCCGACCGCGGCGCGGAGAAGGTCGCGGAGATCGGCGACTTCTACCGGCTGGGCTTCGGCGAGCCGTTCTACATCTCCGCCGAGCACGGCAACGGCGAGGCCGAGCTGCGCACGGCCGTGCTGGAGAAGCTCGGCCCGGTGCCCGCGGAGGACGCGGCCGACCGGGAACGCCTGCACATCTGCTTCGTCGGCCGGCCCAACGTGGGCAAGTCCTCGCTCAGCAACCGGCTGCTCAAGGACGACCGCCTGATCGTGAGCGACGTGCCGGGGACCACCCGTGACGCCGTCGAGCTGGATTTCACCTACACCAGCCGTGACGGGAAGCAGTGGCCGTTCCGGCTGATCGACACCGCCGGCATCCGAGCGGCGACGAAACTGGGGTCGTCTGTGGAGTATTTCTCCCGCCTGCGCTCGCTCGAGGCGATCCACGGCGCCGACGTGGTGTTCATGGTGCTGGACGCCATCGACGGCGTGACGCAGCAGGACAAGGCCATCGCGGGCGCGATCGTGAAGGCGGCGAAGCCCATCGTCATCGTCGTCAACAAGTGGGACCTCGTCCACGCCGCCCTCCGCCGCGGGGCGCTGAAGCAGTTCAAGGGGGAGCGCGACTTCCGGGAGAAATTCGAGCACGCGCTGTTCACCGAGCTCTTCTTCACCCCGGGCGCGCCGGTCATGTTCGTGTCGGCGCTGACCGGCCACGAGATCGAGCGCATGCTGCGCGCGGCGCGGGCGCTGGACCGCCGGCTCGACACGAAGATCCCGACGGCGAAGCTCAACGCCGCGATCATCGCCCTGGCCGAGCGCACGCCGCCCCCGGCCATCGGCGGCCAGCGGTTCAAGATCTACTATGCAACGCAGACCAGCACGCGGCCCTTCCGCATCAAGGTCTTTTGCAACCAGGAGCGCAGCCTGACGGAATCCTACCGGCGCTACCTCGAGGCCGGCCTGGTCAAGGAGTTCGACCTCGCGGGCTGCCCGATCCACTTCGACCTGGTCGGCAAGCAGAAGCGCTCGGCCGCCGACCGCATCGCCGCGCGCTCCACCCGGCGGAACGCGGCTGGCGGCGGGGACGCCGCGGAGGACGACCTGCCGCCCGGCATCCTCGACGACTGACCGCGCCCGGCCCCGCGCCCTTCCGCATGCTGCAGCTCGTGTTCATGGGATCCGACGCCATCGCGCTCCCGGCGCTCGACTGGCTGGCGGGCGCGGGCCGGGCCGTCGCGCGGGTGACGGCCGTCTACACGCCGCCCGACCGCGCGGCCGGCCGCGGGCAGCAGGTGCGCGCCAACGCGGTCAAGCTGTGGGCGCTCGCCCGGGGCCTGCCGGTGCTGCAGCCGGAGAAGATCGGCCCCGCCGAGCAGGCCGAGCTGGCGGCCCGGCGACCGGACCTCTGCCTCGTGATGGCCTACGGCCACCTGCTGCCGCAGGAGTTCCTCGACACGCCGCGGCTCGGCACCCTCAACCTCCACACCTCGCTGCTGCCGCGCTACCGCGGCGCCTCGCCGATCCAGACCGCGGTCGCCGCCGGCGACCGCGAGACGGGCGTCTCGCTGATGCGCCTGGTCCGGCGCATGGACGCCGGGCCCGTGGCGGGCGCCGAGCGCGTCCCGATCGGGCCGCTCGACACGGCGGCCGAGGTGGAGTCGCGGCTGGGCCAGGCCTGCGTGCCGCTGCTGGCCCGGTGCCTGCCGCGGATCGCGGCCGGGACGCAGGAGTTCGTCGAGCAGGACCCCGCCGCCGTGAGTTTCTGCCGGCTGTTGCGGAAGGAGGACGGCGGGCTCGACTTTCACCAGCCCGCCGCCGTGCTGGCGGCCCGGGTGAACGGGCTGATGCCCTGGCCCGGTTGCACCGTGCCGATCCTGGGGCAGGTCGTGAAGCTCGGCCTGGCCGACGCGATCCCCGGCCAGGGCGCGCCTGGCCTCGTGCGGGGCGCCGACCCCGAGGGCCTGCAGGTGGGCACGGGCGGGGGAATCCTGCGCCTGCGGCGGCTGCAGCGGCCCGGCGGCCGGATGCTGCCGGCGGCCGAGTTCCTGCGCGGTTTCCCCGTGCCGGCCGGCACGCCGCTGCCGTCACGGCCGATGCCGCCCCTCGTGGCGAGCCAACCCTTTGCCCGGAGGCCGCCCGGGACGCCGCCTCCCGCGGGGGCGGGCCCGGGCTGAGCGGCCGCGCGCTCCCGGCAAAGGCTTGTTTTTGCCGGCGAACTTCCCAACGCTCCGCGCATGCGTAGCAACATTCGCCGAATCGGTGTGGCGTGGGCGGCCCTGGCGGGCGCGCTCGCGGCGCAGGGGCAGCCCGACAACATGAGACTGGAGCTGGCGAATCTCCGCCAGGACGTCATGCTGCTGACGCAGCGCGTCGGCGAACTGTCGATGACCGTCGAGCAGCTGACGCGCGACAACCAGGCGCTGCAGGCCAAGACGGGCGAGACCTACGTGACGCTCGAGCAGTTCAACCGGGCGATCGGAGACATCAACCGCACCATGCAGGGCGCGCTGGCCGACCAGAAGCGCGAGACCCTCAACCAGGTGGGTACGCAGCTGGAGCGCCTGGCGCGGCAGACGCAGGCGGCGATCGACGCCGTGGCGAAGAACCAGGCGACCCGGCCCGCGGTCCAGACCAGCTTCAGCGACAATTTCCCGAAGGAGGGCATCAATTACACCGTCCAGGCCGGCGACACCCTGGCCGTCATCGCGCGCAAGAACAACGCGAAGGTCCAGGACATCATCAACGCGAACAAGATCTCCGACCCGGGCCGGATCCAGGTCGGGCAGACGCTGTTCATCCCGCAGGGCAAGTAGCACATGGCGACACCGAGCAAATCACGCCTGGGCCGCGGCCTCGGCGCCCTCATCACCAGCGGCGCGCCCGCGCCGAAACCGGCCGCGGCCGCCGCTCCGGCGGTCCCGCCGGCCGACATGCTGGCCGGCTACCGCGAGATCCCGGTGCACGTCATCGAGCCGAATCCCTACCAGCCGCGGCGCGACATCGACGCCGAGCAGCTGTCCGACCTGGTCGAGAGCATCCGGGCCGAGGGCCTGCTGCAGCCGATCGTGGTCCGCCCGGTCGGCGACCGCTTCCAGCTGATCGCCGGCGAGCGGCGCTGGCGGGCGTTCCAGCAGCTCAAGCTGAAGAGCATCCCGGCGCGGGTCATGACCTCGAGCGACGCGTCCTCCGCGTCGCTGGCCCTGATCGAAAACCTCCAGCGCGAGGGCCTGAACCCGATCGACGAGGCCCACGGCTACGCCAGCCTCATCCGCGATTTCGACCTGACGCAGGACGCCGCGGCCCAGCGGGTGGGGAAGGGGCGGGCCACCGTCGCCAATTCCCTCCGCCTGCTCGCCCTCGAGGCGGAGATCCAGGGTTATGTCGGCAAGGGCATGCTCAGCGTCGGGCACGCCAAGGTGCTGCTGGGCGTCGAGAATTCCGCCGAGCGCATGGTGCTCGCCCGCCGCACCCTGGAACAGGGGCTGAGCGTCCGGGCGCTGGAGGACCTGCTCAAGCACTCCGGCGGCGGCGCCGGCAAGAAGCGGCGCCTGCCCGCCGCCACGGCCACCGCGCTCAGCGACATCGAGAAGAAGCTCACTTCGCATCTCGGCGCCCGGACCACCCTCCGGCATTCGCCCAAGCGCGGCCGGATCATCATCGAGTACGCCGGCAACGAGGATCTCCAGCGGGTGATCGAGAAGATGGGCGTTACGCTCTGAACCGGCTCCGGCCCCGCAGGGCCGGAGCGGGAAGCGCCTTACTTGGCGGCGGCGTCCAGGCCCGGGACGATTCCCGTTTTCGCCACGGCGACGTAGAGGTCGCGCAGGGCGTCGCGGGCGGCGTCCTCGAGCGCATCGGAGGTCTCGAACGCGCGCTGCATGCTCCAGCGTCCGCGGGACTGGGCCCAGTACATCGCGGTGCCGGACTTGATGCCCAGGTTCTTCTCGCCGGCCGCCGTCTTGAGCGCGGCCGTGAACGTGCACTGGGCGTTGCCGCTGCGATCGATCCGCCACTCGCTGAGGAAGATCTCGAGCGTGGGGATCTCCTTCGCTCCGGGATAGAGGTTCGTCACTTGGACGATGTTGCCCGCGTAGCCCCGGCGCTTGAAGACTTCCTGCAGGCGGCTGGTGAAGATCTCGGCGATGTCGTCGTCCAGGAACGGACGCCAGGTCGGCGGCACGTCGACCAGCACCTGGAGGTCGACGGGCTTCGGGGTTTCCTTCTTGGCCTCGGCGGCCAGGGAGTACGAAAACAGTCCGCAGCAGGCGGACAGGAATGCGAGCAGGCGGAGACAGGCGGGGAATGTTTTCATGGGATCGGGGGGGACCCAGCCTCCGACAAGGGGGAAATCGCGGATGTTCCACCCGCCGGCGCCGATCGGCCGGGACAGAACTTTGGTTGACAAGGGGGGTCTGAGTTCGTTGGGTTTTGACCCTTTATGAGCCTGCTTATCGGCATTCTGACTTTCATCCTGATCCTCACCTCGGTGTTCCTGGTGCTGGTGGTGCTCATGCAGCGCGCCAAGACCGACGGGGGAATGGGCGCCGCCATGGGGGGCGGGAGTATGGAATCGGCCTTCGGCGCCGAGACCAACAACGTCCTGACCGGAGCCACGATCAAGGCGGCTATCGTCTTCTTTGTCATCAGTTTCGCGCTTTATCTGGCCCACATCTACCAGTCGAAGCACCAGAGTGCGGTCGATAGCAAGCTGCCCACCGTCAGTGTCCCGGCGGTCAACCCGGCCCCGGCGCCTCAGCCGGAACCGCAGCCCGCAACTGCCCAGCCGGTTGAGCCCAAGAAGCCCTGATCTCCCGAGCCCGGCCGTCCGCCGGGCTTTCTTTTGTGTCCTGGCGGCGTGCCTGCTGCCGGCACTGTCGGCCCAGCCGTCCCGTTACCGGCCCCCGCCCAACCAACCGGCGGAGGGTGCCGCCGACCAGGCGGAAGGTGCCCGGATCCTCGGCGATTTTCGCCATGCCGGGATTGCCGGAACATACTGGCTGGGATTCGAGCTGCGGGTGATGCCCCGGCGCGGACCGGAGCGGGTGTTGAAGGGCGAGATGTTCGGCCGGCGCGGCGATCTTGGGCCGCTGACCCGGTTGTCCGTGGCCGGCGAGCGCCGGCTCATCCAGGGGGTGCCGTTTCCGGCCGCCTGGGCGGCGCCTGACGGCGCAGCGGCCGCGCAACCGCTGTCGGCAGCGGCCGGCCTGGAGCCCATCGCCGGCACCGACCTCACCGTGTTCGACCTCCAGATGCCCTTCCTGCAGTGGTCCGATTTTGTCTACGAGGGCCTGGCGCGCAACCGCGGCCGCCCGGCGCACAGCTTCGTGCTTTATCCGCCGGCGGATCTCGCCGCCGCCCGTCCGGAGCTCACGGGCGTGCGCATCCTGATCGACACGCAGTATCAGGCGATGGTGCAGGCGGCCCTGCTCGGGCCCAAGGGCGAGCCGGAAAAGACCATCACGGTGCTCGACCTGAAAAAATCCGGCGACCAGTGGCTGGTGAAGTCGATCGACCTGCGCAATCACGTCACTCGCGACAAGACCCGCTTCCAGGTGACGGCCGCCGCCCTCAACCTCGACCTGCCTCCCGAGGCCTTTGCCCCGGAGCAGCTCACGTCCCCGCCGCCGCTCGTTCCGGCGGAGCAAATCGAGCGTTTCTGAGCCGCAAATTTAATCCGCCGGGACGTCCGCGCGGAAAGGGTGTGGAACCCTTGAAATCCGGAATGATCCCGGCAAAACGCCGAGGCGGGCCCGCTCCTTACGCCAGGGGCGGGACCGGGGAGAGCGAGTTGCGGGACGAGAGCCGAGAGTCCGGACAGTGCGGAGAGGAGAGAGGACGGGGAACTCAGGAAACCAGGTAAGGAATCGTCGGGACGCGGTTGCGGTCCCCGTTCTCGTGGCCCTGCCGGGAGAGCAGGGATCAGCCAGGGCTGGTTTTCTCCGGAGCACAGCCGGACTTCCGCCGGTGGCACTTTCGAGTGGATTATCGCTTCCCCTGTCTGAGCCCGGCAGTGGGAAGGGCGGGATTTCGCTTAACTTCAGGAGCGGGGTGGGGATGCTCGGGCGGAACGCATGCCGACCAAGTCCGCCAAGCCCTTTCCGATCCTCATGGAGCTCGAGTTCCTCGACCGGCTCAGCGAGCCGGTGCGCGAGGGCAGGGCCCGGTCCGTGAGCGCGCTCATCCGCGACGCGCTGGAGCGCTACGACTTCGCCAACGTGGTGGTCGTGCATCCCGCGCAGCTGCAGATCTCCGTGCGCCTGCCGACCGAGCTCCGGCGGCAGCTCAAGAAGGTTTCGCGGAGCAAGCACACCAGCGTCGGCCAGCTCGTCCGCGCCGCCGTCGAGGCTTACCTGCCCACGCTGGAGGCGCCCGCTTCCCCGGCCTCGCCAAAGCGGAAAAAGAAACCGCGTCCGGCGGCGACACGCCGCCGCGCCGCAGGGAAGCAGCTATGACACAAAATCGGGCCAACGGCTGTCTTGCCTTCGTTTTCCGCCAGCCTTTAGTCCTCCCGGCTTATGAGCAATCCGCCTCCCCTGTCCGTCTGGGCCCGTAACGTCTCGCCTTCGCCGACCCTGGCCATCGATGCCAAGGCGAAGGCCATGATCGCCGCCGGCGAGGACGTCTGCAGCTTCGCCGCGGGCGAGCCCGATTTCGACACGCCGGAGTTCATCAAGGAGGCCGCGGTCGCGGCGTTGAAGGCGGGCAAGACCAAGTATGCGCCGACTCCCGGCATCGAGCCGCTGCGCGCGGCCGTGGCCGAGCGGTACGGGGCCGAATACGGCTACCGGCTCACGCCCGGGCAGGTGGTGGTGTCGCCCGGCGGAAAGTTCTCCTGCTACCTGGCCATCCTTGCCGTCTGCGACCCGGGCGACGAGGTGCTGATCCCGGCGCCGTACTGGGTGAGCTACCCCGAGATGGCGAAGCTGGCCGGCGCGACGCCGAAGTTCGTGCTCTGCTCGGACCGGGCCGGCTTCAAGCTCACGCCCGCGCAGCTCGAGGCCGCGATCACGCCGAAGACGAAGCTGCTCGTCCTCTGCAGCCCGTCGAACCCCAGCGGCGCCGTCTACACCCGCGCCGAGCTGGCCGCGCTGGCCGAGCTGTGCGTGAAGCACAACCTGTACGTCCTCTCCGACGAGATGTACGAGCACCTGATCTATGACGGCAACCAGCCCGTGAACTTCGCCATGCTGGGCGCCGAGGTGGAGAAGCGCACGATCACCGTCGCCGGCTTTTCCAAGACCTACTCCATGACCGGCTGGCGGCTCGGCACGCTGGTCGCCCCGGCGCCGATCGCCCGGGCCGTGGCGGAGCTGCAGAGCCAGATGGCCTCGAACGCCACCACCTTCGCCCAATACGGCGCGCTCGCCGCCCTCAAGGAGAAGGCCAAGGCCGCCCAGGCCCTGGCGGAGATGAAGTCGGCCTTCGACCGGCGCCGCAAGTTCCTGCACGCCGAGCTCAACAAGATACCCGGCGTCTCCTGCCTGCTTGCGGGCGGGGCGTTCTACCTGTTCCCGAACATCTCCAGCTTCGGGCTGAAGGACACGGAATTCTGCGCCCGGCTGCTCGACCAGGCCAAGGTCGCGGCCGTGCCCGGCTCGGCCTTCGGCGCCGAGGGCTACCTGCGCCTCAGCTACGCGACCGGCGACGAGATCATTCGCAAGGGCGTGGAGCGCCTGGCGGCCTTCTGCGCCGGATTGAAGAAGTAGGCCGGGCCGCGCCTGCGGGATTGCGTTTTCCGCGTCGTCCGGGCTTGTTGGACGGCTCATGAAAATCCTGGTTGCGGACAAGATTTCCCCCTCGGGCGTCGCCTATTTCCGGGCCCAGCCGGGCTTCGAGGTCATCGAGGCCTACAACACGCCGCCGGCCAAGCTGCTCGGGCTGGTGCGCGACGTGCACGCGATCGCGGTGCGCTCCGAGACGAAGATCACCGCCGAGGTGCTCGCCGCGGCGCCCCTGCTGAAGGTCGTCGGGCGCGCGGGCGTGGGCGTCGACAACGTCGATGTCGAGGCCGCGACCGAGCGGGGCGTGATCGTGATGAACACGCCGTCCGGCAACACGGTGGCGACGGCCGAGCTCACGTTCACCCACCTGCTCTGCGGCGCCCGCCCGGTGCCGCAGGCGGCCGCCTCCATGCGCGCGGGACAGTGGGACCGCAAGAGCTTCTCCGGCATCGAGCTTTTCCGCAAGACCCTCGGCATCGTCGGCCTGGGACGCATCGGCGCCGAGGTGGCGAAGCGGGCCCAGGCCTTCGGCATGCGGGTCGTGGCCTATGACCCCTACCTGGCCCCGAGCCGGGCGAAGGCCATCCAGGTCGAATCCGTCACCCTGGACGAGCTCCTGGCGCAGGCGGACTATATCACGGTCCACATGCCGCTGACCGACGCGACGAAGTACATGATCGACGAGGCCGCCTTCGCCAAGGCCAAGCGGGGCCTCCGCATCTTCAACTGCGCGCGCGGCGGCATCATCAAGGAGAGCGCGCTGCTCGCCGCCCTGAAGTCGGGCCAGGTCGCGGCCGCGGGCCTCGACGTGTTCGAGGACGAGCCGCTCGCGGCGGACAGCGAGCTGCGCTCCCTGCCGAACGTCACGCTGACGCCGCACCTCGGCGCCTCGACCGCCGAGGCGCAGGACGCGGTCGGCGTCGAGGTGGCCGAGCAGATCACCGACGTGCTCAACGGCGGGGTCATCCGCAACGCCGTCAACATGCCGGCCCTGGACGCCGCGGCGCTGAAGGTGCTGGCCCCCTACCTGGAGCTGGGCGGCAAGCTCGGCACCCTCGTGCAGCAGATCTCCCCTTCGTCGATCGCGACGCTGCGCATCACCTACTGGGGCAAGATGGTGGAGCTCGACGCCAACGCCGTAACCCGCGCGGTCATCCGCGGCTACCTGCGGCGGATCACCGGCGAGGTCATCAACTACGTCAACGCCCCGCTCACGCTCGAGCGGCTGGGGATCAAGGCGGAAGTGATCAAGTCGACGGTCGACACCGACTACACCGAGCTGATGCAGGTCGAGGCGGTCGCCGGCGACGGGCGGGTGTGCTCCGCCACCGGCACGCTGATCGGCAAGGCCAACAGCCCGCGCCTGGTGGCCCTCAACAGCCGCGAGGTCGAGGCCGCCCCGGCCGGCGTGCTGCTGATCTACGAGAACCACGACGAACCGGGCATCATCGGCATGGTCGGCACCCTCATGGGCCGCGAGCGGGTGAACATCGCGGCGATGTCCCTCAGCCGCAACAATGCCGGCGGCACGGCGCTGTGCGTGCTCAACCTCGACAGCGCGCCCTCGGCGTCCGCCCTTAAGGAGTTGACCAGTCATCGCGCCATCAAGCAGGCTGTGGTGGTCAACTTGTGATCACCTCCGGACCCTTCCTCATCGCGGCGGTCGTCGGTTACATTCTGGGGGCGCTGCCCTTCGGCTACCTGGTGGCGCGGGCCCACGGCGTCGATATCTTCAAGGCGGGCAGCGGCAATCCCGGCGCGACCAACGTCAAGCGAGTGCTCGGCGCCCGCGCGGGCAACACGGTGTTCGCCCTCGACGCCCTCAAGGGCCTGGTCGCGGCGGGCTGGCCCGCGGGCTATTGCGCCGTCTACCCGCTGCCCAACGCGCTGGCCGGTTCCGATCCCGAGGCGGCCCGCCTGCTGGGACTGACCGGGGTCATCGGCGCCATTCTCGGCCACTCCTTCTCGGTCTTCACCCGCTTCAAGGGCGGCAAGGGCGTCGCCACCGCCGCGGGCGGCCTGGTCTTCCTCATCCCGATCTCGTGCCTGGTCGGCGCGGGAGTATGGGTCGTGACCTTCTTTGCCACCCGCTACGTCTCGCTCGGCTCCATCCT
Organism: Opitutaceae bacterium; assembly: GCA_016795545.1. Lineage (GTDB taxonomy): Bacteria > Verrucomicrobiota > Verrucomicrobiia > Opitutales > Opitutaceae > Lacunisphaera. Next base: position 36,492 of record JAEUGX010000087.1, on the reverse strand, counting down.
GGCCGCCGTAGCCGTTCCCGCCGCGAGCTGGCTCCTGCGCAATCCGCTGCCGCTTAACATCGTCGTTACCATCATCGGGCTGTTCGTCATCATCCGCCACCGCGAGAACCTCCGGCGGCTCCTCAACGGCACCGAGAACAAGTTCGCCCGCAAGCCTCCCGCTGGCTGAGCCGGCGGTTCCGGCCCCAATCCTTCCGGAATGGCCGGCGGGGAGGATGAGGAACTCAGGCAAGCAGGAGGGGAAAGTGACGCCCGCGAATGGGCGGATGGACGCGAATCGAGAAGGATGAGGAGAACGAGTTGAGCGATGAGGGTTGGGAGCCCCGGTGAAGCCCCCCCGGTTTTGACTTTCAGCTGCGCTCCGCCCTTCGCGGCTGCACGCTTTCCTCGCCACCCCGCCTCCGGGCGGAAGGGATCCGGGCGAGACATCAATTGCATGATATTTGCAATTATGACGCATGCCTTGCACTCGCGCCTTGCCAAGTTGCGGGTCGCCGGGCCATTTAACGCGGTTTCAACCATGGCACTTATCGTCCAGAAATACGGTGGCACTTCGGTGGGTGACATCGACCGCATCAAGAACGTGGCGCAGCGCATCCAGAAGACGCGGGCGGAAGGGCACGGTCTGGTGGTGGTGGTGTCGGCCCGTTCCGGCGTCACCAACGAGCTCATCGCCCGCGCCAAGGCCATCACGGAGCGTCCGGACACGCGGGAGCTGGACATGCTGCTGGCCATCGGCGAGCAGGAGACGATCGCGCTCACGGCCATGGCCTTGCATGCGATCGGCGTGCCGGCGGTATCGTATACCGGGGCGCAGGCGGGCATTTTGACCGATCACGTCTTCACCAAGGCGAAGATCAAGACCATCAACCCGAAGCCGATCCTGAAGGACCTGAAGGAGGGCAAGGTGGTGATCGTGGCCGGCTTCCAGGGCATCAATGCCGAGGGCCAGATCACGACGCTCGGCCGCGGGGGCTCCGACCTGACGGCGATCGCCCTGGCGGCGGCCTGCAAGGCCGACAAGTGCGAGATCTACACCGACGTCGACGGGGTCTACACCGCCGATCCGCGCATCGTGAAGAGCGCGCGCAAGATCGACGAGATCAGCTACGACGAGATGCTCGAGCTGGCCAGCCTCGGCTCGAAGGTCATGCAGTCCCGCTCCGTCGAGTTCGCCAAGAAGTACGGCGTCGTGTTCGAGGTGCGCAGCAGCTTTAACCACAACCCAGGAACCATCGTGAAAGAAGAAGTCGCCTACATGGAAAAAGTCGTCGTCCGCGGCGTCGCCGTGGACAAGGACCAGGCCAAGGTCGTGATCAGCCAGCTGCCCGACAAGCCGGCCTCGGCCGCGGCCATCTTCAAGGCGCTCGCCGACGCGAACATCAACGTCGACATGATCGTGCAGAACGTGGCGCACACGGGCGGGGTGGACCTGACCTTCACCGTGCAGCGCGACGACGCGGGCAGCGCGGTCAAGGTGCTGCCGGCGGTGCTGAAGAAGCTCGGCGGCGGCGAGGTGAAGGCGTTCGACAACATCGCCAAGCTCTCCGTGGTCGGCGTCGGCATGCGCACGCACGCGGGCGTGGCGGCCGCGCTCTTCACGGCCCTGGGCGACGCCGGGATCAACATCCAGCTGATCGGCACCTCGGAGATCAAGATCACCGTCGCGGTGGACCGCGCCAAGGCCGACGAGGCCGTCCGCGCCGCCCACGAGGCGTTCGGCCTGAGCAAGGCCTGAGCGGACCGGACCCCGCACCCGCCGCCGCGGCGCCACTTCACCGCCATGCGCTACCTCTCGACCCGCGGCCAGACGGAGCCGGTGAGCTTCAGCGAGGCCGTGGCGATCGGCCTGGCTCCGGACGGCGGCCTGTTCCTGCCGGAAAAGGTGCCGGACCTGTCCGGCCGCCTGGCGGCGTGGCAGGGCCTGGGCTATGCCGACCTGTGCGCGGAGTTCCTCGGCGTGTTCGCCACGGACATCGCGCCGGACGTGCTGCGCGGGCTGGTGCACCGGGCCTACCGCGGGTTCTCGCATCCGGAGATCGCCCCGCTGCGCCAGCTGGACGAGCGCCTGCACGTGCTCGAGCTGTTCCACGGGCCGACGCTGGCGTTCAAGGACTTCGCCCTGCAGGTCCTGGGCAACCTCTACCAGCACCAGTGCGAGCGGCGAGGCGAGGGGATCAACGTGCTGGGCGCCACGTCCGGCGACACCGGCGCCGCCGCCATTCACGGACTCCTGGGCAAGCCGCGCACCGCCATCTTCATCCTCTACCCCGACGGCCGGGTGTCGCCGCTGCAGGAGCGGCAGATGACCTGCACCGGGGCGGACAACGTGCACGCGCTCGCGGTCGACGGCAGCTTCGACGACGCGCAGCGGGTGCTGAAGGAGGTCTTCGGCGACCAGCCGTTCGCGGCGCGGCACCGGCTCTCGGCGGTCAACTCGATCAACCTCGCCCGGATCCTCGCGCAGTGCGTCTACTACCTCCACGCCTGGCTGCGCCTGCCGGCCGCGGAACGCGCCGAGGTCGAGTTCGTCGTGCCGACCGGCAATTTCGGCAATGTCTTTGCCGGCTGGCTGCTCTCGCGCATGGGCGTCGCGGTCCGCGGCTTCAAGGTGGCGACCAACCGCAACGACATCCTGCACCGCCTGTTCACCACGGCCGAATACCGCAGCGGCGAGGTGCACCCCAGCCTGGCGCCGTCGATGGACATCCAGGTGGCGTCCAATTTCGAACGCTTCCTCTACTACGCGCTGGACGAGCAGCCGACGCGCGTCCGCGGCGTCATGGCGCAGATCAAGGCGACCGGGTCGTACCGCTTCGACGTCCTCAACCAGTCGACCTTCAGCTCGTCGCGCTGCTCGGACGAGGAGATCACCGGCCTGATCCGGCGGGTCCACCAGCGCTACCGCTACACGGTCGACCCGCACACGGCCTGCGCCTTCAAGGATCTCAACCCGCGGCGGGTCAGCATCGTGCTCGCGACCGCGCACCCGGCGAAATTCCCCGACGCCATCCGCGCCGCCACCGGCGAGGAGCCGACACACCCGACCCTCGAGGCCCTGAAGGGCCGGCCCATCGTCAAACACCGGCTTCCGGCAGAAGCTGCCGCGATCAAGGCCTTCCTCGAGCAACGGGCGGTCTGAGCTGGGGTCATTCAGCTGAGAGAGGTGGGGCGAGAGCCCGGACGTTCAGACGTTCAACCTTCGGCGTCACTTGCCTGGGTTTGCTCAGACAAGCAGGAGGGAGAGAGACGCCCGCGAATAGCGCGGATGGGCGCGAATCGACGAGAGTGAGGACGACGAGTAGAGGGGTAGATGGGGGAGTCGTGGGCTCCGACACCGGCTTTCGATCTTCAGGCACTACCCAGTCGGGCCTTTTTTGCCGGCATTCCTGGATTCCTGATTCCGCATCCTGCGATTCCGCCCTCCGTCCGCTGTGCGTGATTCGCGGGGTCTCCTCGCTGGCGGGGGAGCAGGCAAAAAAAGCGCCCGCCGTGAGGCGGGCGCCGGGATGAAGGCGGTCAGCGGGCCGTGGCGGTCTGCCTTGCCACGAACTCGCGGATGACCTCCGCGCGTTCCTCGGCGTTGCGCTCCTCCTCGACCTCGTCGGCGGTGCGGATCTTGTTGTGCTGCTGCATCTGCCGGCGGATCTTGGCGAGGGCCAGGTATTCGAGCTGGCGGATGCGCTCGCGGGTCACCTTGAACTTGCGGCCGACCTCCTCGAGGGTGAGCTCCTTCTGGCCCTCGAGTCCGAAGCGCAGCTTGATGATGCTGGCCTCGCGCGGGTCGAGGGAGTTGACCATGGCGGCCAGGTCCTCCTTGAGGTTCTTGTCGCCCAGGCCCTCGTAGGGGCTGACGGCCGAGTCGTCGCCGACCAGGTCGCCGAGCGTCGCGGAGTCGTTGTCCTCGCCGACGGGAGCGTCGAGCGAGGCCGGGCGCACGCTGACCGTCTTGAGCAGCGCCACCTTGGCCGTCGGGATCTGCAGCTCGGCGGCGATCTCCTCGTTCTCAGGCTCGCGCCCGAGCTCGTCGGTGAGCTTGGCGATGGCCTTGCGCATGCGGGAGATCTTGTCGACCAGGTGCACCGGCAGGCGGATTGTCTTCGACTGGTTCGCCAGGGCGCGTTTCATCGACTGCTTGATCCACCACGCGGCATACGTGGAGAGCTTGCCGCCCTTGGCGGGGTCGAAGCGCTCGACGGCCTTGATCAGGCCGAGATTGCCCTCGCTGATCAGGTCCATGAGCGGCAGGCCCATCTGGTTGTAATCGTAGGCGATCTTCACGACCAGGCGGAGGTTCGCCTTGATCATGTGGTCGCGCGCGGCCTTGTCGCCGCGCTTGATGCGGGCTGCCAGCTTGATCTCCTCCTCGATCGTCAGCAGTGGGGTCTGCCGGATCTCGTTGAGGTAGAGCTGGAGGTTCGAACGCTCGTCGCGGCGGTCGACCGGCGAGGCCTGGTCGAACGGCGAGGGCGCGGCCGGCTGGATCTCGGGACGGACGGTGAGACCCTCGTCGGCGGAGGGAATGGAAACTCCGGAAACCGCCCGCTCGGCGGGCATCGCCATCGCTTCCGACGTGGAACGGAAAATCTTTTTGCGGTGAGGCATGATGGTAGTGATCTGACGTTTATTAGGCGGGTGATGTTACCCCCCCGCTCCCTTGCATATACGATGCCGGGCGGCCGGGGGAAATTCCCAACGACCTGTTCCGACCCTTAATACGCGGCTCTGTGCCGCGCAGATGCCTCAAATCGACAATTTGTCCGCCAGGGCGATGGCCTTGAAGAGAGCGGAGGCCTTGTTGATCGTCTCCTGATACTCGGTGGCGGGGACCGAATCGGCGACGATCCCCGCGCCTGCCTGGACGTGCACGAGCCCGTCCTTAAGCAATGCGGTGCGGAGGGTTATGCAGGAGTCCAAATTGCCGTCGTAGCTGAAGTAGCCCAGGGCGCCGGCGTAGGAGCCGCGCTGCGCGCCCTCGAAACCCGCGACGAGCTGCATGGCGCGGATTTTGGGCGCGCCACTGACGGTGCCGGCGGGAAAGGTGGCCCGCATGAGGTCGAACGCGGTGCGTTCTGGCGCAAGTTGTCCCTCTACCTGTGACACAATGTGCATCACGTGCGAGTACCGCTCGATGATCATGTACTCGGGCACCTTGACCGAGCCGAAGCTGCAGACGCGCCCGATGTCGTTGCGCGCGAGATCCACCAGCATCAGGTGCTCGGCCCGCTCCTTCTCGTCGGCGAGCAGGTCCTGCTCGAGCGCGGCGTCCTCGGCGGGCGTCTTGCCGCGGGGCCGGGTGCCGGCGATCGGGCGGATCTCGACCTTGCTCCCGGTCAGGCGCACGTGGACCTCGGGCGACGCGCCGACCAGCGCGAAGTCGCCGGTCTCGAGGAGGAACATGTACGGCGAGGGGTTCACCGTGCGCAGCGCGCGGTACAGGTCGAGAGGCGGGCGGGAGAAGCCGCGTGTGAAACGCTGGGAGAGCACGATCTGGAAGATGTCGCCGGCGCGGATGAACTCCTTCGCCTCCTCGACCATCCGCTCGTAGCCGGCCTGGGTGAAGTTGCCCGGGGGCACCTGCACGGCCCGGTGCTCGCCGACCGCGGCGGAGACCAGCGCGGAGGGCGCGGCGAGGGCCGCACGCATGCGCTGCAGCTCGGCAACGGCGGCGTCGTAGGCGGCCGCCGGGCTGTCGCCGACATGGGCGTTGACGATCAGCTGCATCGTCTGGTGCGCCCGGTCGAAGGCCAGGATCGAGTCGCACAGCATGAACCACATCATGGGCACCCCGAGCTCGTCGCGCGCCGCCAGCGGCACCGTCGGCTCGACGCTGTGGATGAACTCGTAGCCGAGGTAGCCGACCGCTCCGCCGGTGAACGGGGGCAGGCCCGGCACCGCAACCGGCCGGTACCCGGCCAGCTCCGCCTGCAACGCGGCCAAGGGATCCGGGTCGCCCGGCGCGGCGCGGAGGATCTTGCGCGGATTGCAGCCGATGAAGCTGTACCGGGAGACATGCTCGCCGCCCTCGACCGATTCCAGCAGGAAGGCCGGCCCGCGGCCGCGCAGCTTCGCGTAGGCCGAGACCGGGGTTTCCAGGTCGGCCAGCAGGTCGGCCCGCACCGGGACGACGTTGCCCTGGCGGGCGAGCTCGAGGAAGGCCTGCTTGGTCGGCTGAATGTTCATGGTCGCGGCCCGGCTTATGCGCATGCCAGCGCCCCGCGGCAAGGCGAATGACGGCCGGCTGGGATGGCCCTTCGCCGTTGCGGGAATTACGGAGCGGTGCAGGGAGGCGTCGTCGTGGCTGGGGTTTAAGGTTCAAGGGGTAGGCTGCAAGTTCCGGTGCGGCGGTCCCTCCGCCGCGCCCGCCTCCGCGGGCCTCCGCGCGCAAGTCTTAGGCCAGGGCTCCGTCGTGGAATGCCTCCGCGTTCCGTGTCCTCCGTGTGTTCCGGGGACAGTTGTCCGCGCCAAGGTGTGAGGGTTAAGGCGTAAGTTGCAGCGGACTTTTCCCTCTGCACTCCGGCCGAGCGGTTGACGGATGATTCCGCGGGCAAGGGGCCCGCGGAGCACGCCGACCCCTATTTCACCTGCGGCGCCTATTTCACGAAGAAAATTCCAACTAATCTTGCCTAGGGAAAAAGCGCTCCGCACGTTGCGCGCGTCGCCCCTGACGACCGATGAAGGTGTCGCCGAACCTGAACCGTCGAGATTTCCTGGCCGCCGGCAGCGCGGCGGCCCTGGCCGCTTTCGCCCTCCGGGGCTGGGCCGCGCCGGCTGGGCCGCGCCGGCTGCGGGTGGCGCAGATCGGCACCGCGCATGCGCACGCCGCGGAGAAATGGGCCACGCTGCAGCGGTTCCCGGAGCACTTCGCGGTGGCCGGCCTGTGCGAGCCGGACCCGGCGCTGCGGGCGAAGGCCGCGGGGCAGGAGGAGTACCGCGGGGCCGCCTGGCTGGCGGAGGAGGAGCTTTTCTCCCGGGACGACCTGGATGCCGTGCTGGTCGAGACGGAGCTGCCCGACCTCCTGCGCTACGGCGAGCGGGCAATCGCCCGGGGCTGGCACCTGCACCTCGACAAGCCGCCCGGCCGCGACCTGGCGGCCTGGCGCCGCCTGCAGGCCGCCGCCGCCGCCGCGCGGCGGGTGCTGCAGCCTGGCTACATGTACCGTTACCACCCGGCGCTGCGGTTCTGCCTCGAGGCGCAGGAGCGGGGCTGGCTGGGGGAGATCCTCGCGATCCACGGCGACATCGGCAAGGTCATCGGGCCGGCCCGCCGCCCGTGGCTGGCCGAGCACTACGGCGGCTCGATGCTGCTGCTCGGCTGCCACCTGATCGACCTCACGGTGGCGCTGATGGGCGCGCCGGCGAGCGTCACGACGCACCGCCGCCGGAGCTTTCCGGAGCGCGATGCCTTCTCGGACCACGAGGTCGCCGTCCTCGGGTACCCGCGGGGGCTGGCGACGATCCGGAGCCTGCTGGCCGAGGTCGGCGGCGACGACCGCCGGCAGTTGGTGGTCTGCGGCGAGAACGCCACCCTCGAGGTCACGCCGCTGGAGCCGGCGCGGCTGCGCGTGGCCTTCCAGCGTCCGCCGGCCGGCTTCCGCGCCGGATACCAGGACGTGCCGCTGCCCGCCGTGGCCGGCCGCTACGACGAGCAGCTCCTGGATTTCGCCGCCATGGCGCAGGGCCAGCCGTCGCGGCTGCCGCGCTTCGACGCGGCCCACGACGCCCTCGTGCAGGACGTCCTGCTCCGGGCCGCGGGCGCCTGACCCCGCAACCGACTCATCCATGAACCCCATCGACCGCCGCCGCTTCCTGCAATCGACCGCGCTGGCGCTGGGCGCCACCCTGGTGGCGCGCGGCGCGGCCCCGGCCCGCGCCCGGCCGGTGGGGGCCAATGACGCGATTCGCGTCGGCGTCATCGGCGTCGGCCGCAAGGGCGTGCAGCTGGTCGCGAACGCGCGCCAGGTCCCCGGCGTCCGCCTGGCGGCGGTCTGCGACGTGGACCCGCATGTGCTCGGCCGCCAGGTGGCGGCGCTGCGGCAGGAGCAGGTCGAGGTCTTCGCCACCACGGACGCCCGCCTGCTGCTCGAGCGCGACGACGTCGACGCGGTCATCATCGCCTCGCCGAACCACTGGCATGCGCTCCAGACGGTCTGGGCCTGCGAGGCGGGGAAGGACGTGTACGTGGAGAAGCCGGTCTCGCACAGCGTATGGGAGGGCGTGCAGATGGCGCGCGCCGCGGCCCGGCACGGCCGGGTCGTGCAGGCGGGCACGCAGATGCGCTCGGACGTCGCGATGCCGCAGGTCATCCAGTACCTGCGCGAGGGCCACCTCGGCAGGATCCAGTGGGTCCACTCGCTCTGCTACAAGAGCCGCGAGGGGATCGGACGGCGCCGGCCTTGGTACCCCGACTGGCTCGACTACGACCTGTTCTGCGGCCCGGCCCCGCTGGTGCCGCTGGTGCGCGACGAGCTGCATTACGACTGGCACTGGTACTGGGACACGGGCAACGGCGACCTGGCGAACATCGGCATCCACGAGTTCGACGTCGGCCGCTGGGTCGCCGGGCACGAGGGCGCGCCGCGGCGGATCCTCAGCCTGGGCGGTCGCTTCGCGTTCGACGACGCCGGCGAGACGCCGAACACGCAGCTGACCGTCTTCGACTACGGGGACGTGCCGGTCCTGCTCGAGAACCGCGTGCTGAGCGCCAAGCCGGGCGTGAAGTACATGGACCACGTCCAGGGCGTCCGGCAGGGCGTCTACGTGCAGTGCGAGGGGGGCTTTTTCGCCGGCCGCTACGGCGGCGGGCTCTACGACCGCGAGGGCAAGCGCATCAAGACGATCCCCGGCGACGGGGGCGCCGGCCACCTCGCGAATTTCTTCGCCGCCGTGCGCTCGCGGCGGACGACGGAGCTCGCCGCGCCGCTGGAGACGGGCCGGGTCTCCACGTCGACCTGCCTCTACGGCAACATTTCCTACCGCCTCGGCCGCGGCGCCACGCTCGCCGAGGCGCGGGCGGAGCTGGCCGCGCTGCCCCCGGCCGCGGCCGCCCTGGACGGCCTGGCCCGGCACCTCGAGGCGCACGGCGTCGACCTGGCGCGGCCGAGCCTCACGCTCGGCCCGTGGCTGGAGCCCGATGCCGGGCTCGGCGGCGTGACCGCCATCGCCGGCGCCACGCTCGACGACGCCCGCTTCCTGCTCCGGGGCGCGCCGCGGCCGCCGTACGTCCTGCCGGAGCAGGCCTGAGACTTCCTCCCGCCCCATGCACCTGCCCACCCCCTGCAATCGCCGCGATTTCGTCAAGTCGGCCCTGACCGGGGCCGTCGCCCTGGGCGCGCTGCGCGGCCTCGCCGCCGCCGGGGCCGCCGCCCCCGGCGGCCCGACCGCCAATCCCGTGCCCGCGGAGGGCGTCCGCGGGATCGTCCTGTCCGACCTCGGGCGCTGCGAGCCGGCGTCCGCGCTGACCCGCGAGTTCGCCGACAACCGCTGGCAGCTGGTCGAGTACGAGACGGTCGAGGGCGTGAAGGGCGCCATGGTCTACGCCCGGCCCGAACACACCTGCGGCGTGCTCACGCTGCCGCTCGGCGCGCAGGGCCCGCACCGCATCCACCTGGGCTACCACGTGACCAACAGCCACTATCCCGGCCCCTCTGCGCACGGGCAGCTGGACGTCCGGCTGACGCGCGACGCGGGCTTCCGCCGGGTCTGCCAGGAGACCGGCGGAGCCGAGGGGCAGGACCTGTTCAAGTCCGTCCAGGAGGTCTACTGGAAGACCGCGGACCTGACCGGCCAGTCGCTCCACTTCCGGCAGCCGCAGGCGCCGTACCGCTGGCCGCGGGAGGCGAGCTTGGCCAACCTCGCCTATGTCCGGATCGTGCCGCTGACGCCGGACGAGGTGCGCGACTGGGAGGCGTCGCGTCCCACCCCTACGAGCCGCCGGCTGGCGCTGATCTACTGCTCGGCCCAGCTCAGCGGCAGCACCGACGGCACGGAGAACTTCCATCCCACCAGCGAGCAGTGGTTCGCCGATGACTTCGAGGCGTACCGCGACACGGACATCGGCGTGTTCATCTTCGAGGCCCTCCGCGGCAACTACTGCCTCTACCGCTCCCAGATCGGCGACGTCGGCAGCGAGGACAACCGGTGGCGCGACGAGTGGGTCGACCCGCTGGCGGCGTTCGCGCGGCAGGCCCGGGCCAGCGGCATGAAGTACCTCGCCGCCATGCGCATGATCGGACCGCAGTACCCGATGATCCGCGCCCCGATCGGCCGGGCGCGCCACTACTGGCGTCACCAGGAGTGGAGCAAGCGCGACCGCGAGGGCCGCGTGGTCGGCAACCTCAGCCTCGCCTACGAGGGCACGCGCCGGTACTGGCTCAGCCTGCTGCGGGAGATCCTGGAGTACGACGTGGACGGCATCCACCTGCACCTCAACCGCTCGACGCCGTTCGTGCTCTACGAGGAGCCGGTGGTGCGGGCGTTCGTCGCCCAGCACGGGGTGGACCCCCGCACGCTGCCGGACCACGATCCGCGCTGGCTGGCGCATGGCGCCGGCTACCTGACGCAGTTCGTGCGCGAGGTGCGCGCGCTGGTCGACCGGAAACCCGGACGCCAGCTCGGGGTCACGGTCTTCGGGCCCACGAAGGAGCGGCCCACCGACGAGCGCTACAAGCTGAAGAGCTACGTGTGCGACGTGGACGCCTGGCTGGGCGAGGGGCTGGTGAACTACGTCATTCCCTCGCAGCAGATCGACCCCGAGGTCCTGCGGCGCTGGCGGCGCCTGGCCGGCGACCGCGCGCATATCTGGCCGGACCTGATGCCGCGGTCGCAGCCCCCGGCCGCCTTCGCCCGGCAGGCGCGCGGCTATCACGAGGCGGGGGCGGACGGGTTCAGCCTCTGGGACGGCGAGCGCCGCCACGCGCGGCTCAGCGAATGGGCCGCGCTCCGGCAACTGGGCCACCTCGACCGGCTCGACCCGATCGCGCGGCAGGGACCGTCCTGGTTTCGCTCCGTGCGGCTCGCGACGCTCGGCGGGCTGTCGGCGCAGGATTCCTTCCGCGATGGCTAGGCCGGCGGCGGATTTGGCTCCGATTTTTCCGGAAAAGGCGTAGGCTGTGGCCATGCACTACCTCCGATTGACACGCGCCGTTTGCGTCGCGCTGCTGGGCCTCGGGCTCGCGGCCGGACCGGCGGCGGCCCAGCGCACGAACAAGCCCATCCTGCACGGCCGCCACTGGGTGGCCGTCACCGGCAAGCCCCTGGCCGCGACGGCGGGCGCCACGATCTTCCTGCAGGGCGGCAACGCGGTCGACGCGACGTGCGCGATGCTGGCCGCCGCCTGCACCATGTGGGACACGCTGGGCTGGGGCGGGGAGACGCAGGCGCTGATCTACAATCCGCACACCGGCAAGGTCATCGGCGTGAACGCCCTCGGCGTGGCGCCGACGGGCGCGACCCCGGAGTTCTACCGGCAGCGCAACCTGGCCTTCCCGCCCGAATACGGGCCGCTGGCGGCCGTGACCCCCGGCACGCCGGGCGGGCTGCTGGTGATGCTGGCGGAGTTCGGCACGCTGACGCTGGGGCAGGTGCTGGCGCCGGCCATCGCGATGACGGACGGTTATCCGATCGAGCAGCAGGCGGCGGACGACATCGAGCGGCACCGGGAGCGGTTCATGGCCTGGGCGCAGTCGCGCAGGATCTTCCTCACCCACCTCGACCCCCGTCACCCGGAACGGCGGGCGGCGCCGCAGGTCGGCGAGATCTTCCGGCAGCCGGACCTCGGCCGCACGCTGCGCCGGCTGGTCGAGGCCGAGAGCCGGGCGCGGGCGGCCGGACTGGACCGGAAGGCCGCGATCCTGGCGGCGTACGAGCTTTTCTACCGGGGCGACCTGGCGCGCGAGTTCGTGCAGGGCGCGCAGGCGGAGGGGGCGCTCATCACGCTCGACGACCTGGCGCGGTGGCGGGTGAAGCTCGAGGAGCCGGTGGTCACGAGCTACCGCGGCATCGAGGTCTACAAGCTCACGACCTGGACACAGGGCCCCGCGCTGCTGCAGGCGCTGAACATCCTGGAGAACGCCGACCTGCGGGCGATGGGCTACAACAGCGCGCGGTACATCCACACCCTCTACCAGGCGATGAACCTGGCTTTCGCCGACCGCGACTTCTACTACGGCGACCCCGACTTCCCGCCCGCCGAGCCGGTCCGCGGGCTGCTGTCGAAGGAGTACGCCCGGAAACGGTTCGGCACGATCAACGGGGAGCGCAACGACCCGGCGGTGGCTCCGGGCGACCCGTATCCGTACCAGGGCGAGGAAAATCCCTACCGCCAGCTGCTGGAGCAGTGGCGGCCGGTCGGTCCGGCCGGCGCCGACGCCCCGGACTTCCGGCTCTCGGCGCTCCCGCTCGACGAGGCGTTCCTGCCCGGGACGACGTCGATCCAGGCCGCGGACGCGGCCGGCTGGCTGGTGTCCGTGACGCCCAGCGGCGGCTGGATCCCGGCGGTGGTCGCGGGCGAGACCGGCATCGGGCTGTCGCAGCGCATGCAGAGCTTCGACCTCGATCCCCGGCGGAACCCGTTCAACGTGCTCGCGCCGGGCAAGCGACCCCGGGTGACGCTCACGCCCTCGCTGGCGCTGAAGGACGGCCGGCCGTTCCTGGCGTTCTCGGTGCAGGGCGCCGACATGCAGGACCAGAGCCTGCTCCAGTTCTTCCTCAACGTGGTGGAGTTCGGCCAGAACGTGCAGCAGGCCGCCGAGGCGCCGGGCATCATCAGCTTCCAGATGCACTCCTCGTTCCGGGACCACCACTCCGAACCCGGACGGATGACGGTCCGCAGCGACCTGCCGCCGTGGATCGTCGCCGAGCTGGGGCGCATGGGCTACCAGGTGAAAACGGCGCCGAAGACCTCCGGCCCGGTGACGGCGATCCTCGTCGACCAGGCGAACGGCACTTTCCAGGGAGCGGCGTCCGACTACGGCGAGGACTACGGGATCGCCTGGTAGACGCGGGCGGGGCCGCGCCTACTCCACGGTGACGGACTTCGCCAGGTTGCGCGGCTTGTCGACGTCGCGTCCGAGGGCGACGGCGATGTAGTAGCTGAGCAGCTGCACCGGCACCGTGGCCACGATGGGCTGCACGGCCTCGTGGCATTCCGGGATGCGGACGACGTCGTCGGCGAGGTCCGGCGGGAGCTCGCAGCCGGCCGTGACGATGGCGATGATCTTGCCCTTGCGCGCCTTGATCTCCTGCATGCTGGAGACGACCTTGTTGAACATCTCGCCGGACGGCACGAAGAAGACGGACGGGCACTGCTCGCTGATCAGGGCGATGGGGCCGTGCTTCATCTCGGCGGCCGGATAGCCCTCGGCGTGGATGTAGGAGATCTCCTTCAGCTTGAGCGCGCCCTCGAGCGCGATGGGGAAGAGCGCGAGCCGGCCGAGGAACAGCATGTCGTGGTACTTGGCGTAGCGCTGGGCGATGTCCTTGAGCTGCGGAGCGAGCTTGAGGGTCTCGCGCACCAGGTCCGGCGCGCCCTTCAGCGCGTTCACGTAGGCCACGCCGCCGCTGAAGCTCATGTCGCGCATGCGGCCGATGTACAGCGCCAGCATCGCGCCGATCAGGAGCTGGGACGTGAAGGCCTTGGTCGAGGCCACGCCGATCTCCGGGCCCACGTGTTGGTAGACGCCGCCGTCGGCCTCGCGCGCGATGGTCGAACCCACCACGTTGCAGAGGGCGAGGACCTTGTAGCCCTTGCGCTTGGCCTCGCGCATGGCGGCGAGGGTGTCGATCGTCTCGCCGGACTGGCTGATGACGAAGAAGAGCGTGTTGCGGCTCAGCGGGATGTTGCGGTAGCGGAACTCGGAGGCGTAGTCGACCTCGACCGGGACGCGGGCGAAGCGCTCGATCAGCTGCTCGGCGACGAGGCAGGCGTGCCAGGCGCTGCCGCACGCGAGGAAGTTGATCCGGTCGATCTGCCGGAAGTCGACCGGGGAGATGTTGAGCCCGCCGAACTGGGCCGTGCTGCCGTCCTCGGAGAACCGGCCGCGCATGGTGTTCTCGAGCGCGACCGGCTGCTCGAAGATCTCCTTCTCCATGAAGTGCGCGTGCGAGCCGAGCTCGGCGTCGGCCACGCTCCAGGTCACCTTGTCGATGACGGGCGAGACGTCCTCGGCCTCGAGGGTGGTGATGGTGAAATTGCGGCCGGTCATGTGCACGATCTCGCCGTCCTTGAGGTAGACGACGTTCTGCGTGCGGCTGATGAGGGCGGAGACGTCGCTGGCCAGCATCAGCTCGCCGTCGCCCACGCCCAGGATGAGCGGCGAGCCCTTGCGGGCGGCGACGATCTCGGCGGGACAGTCGGCGCACATGACGGCGATGCCGTAGGTGCCCTCGACGTGCCGGAGCGTCTTGCGCACGGCCTCGAGGAAGCGGCTGGCCTCCGCGGACACCGGCTCCTTCTGGTAGTGGTAGGCGATCAGGTTGCAGAGCACCTCGGTGTCGGTCTCCGACTGGAAGGTGTAGCCCTTGGTCAGCAGGAATTTTTTGATGCTGGAGTAGTTCTCGATGACGCCGTTGTGGATCAGGGCGAACTTCTGGTCGCTGCTGATGTGCGGGTGGGCGTTGGCGTCGGTCACGCCGCCGTGCGTCGCCCAGCGGGTGTGGCCGATGCCGGTCGTCCCGGGCAGCTTCAGGGCGGGCGTGCCCTTGATCAGGCCGTCGACGCGGCCGATCTTCTTCGCCAGCTCGAAGCGGCCTTCATGCTGGGTGCTGACGCCGGCGGAGTCATAGCCGCGGTATTCCAGGCGCTTGAGCCCCTCGAGAATGATGGCCGAAGCCTTTTGTTTGCCGATATAGCCGACGATGCCGCACATGGATTCTTGGTGTGGTTGAAGTTACGGAGATTTTTGACTGGCCTCCCCCGATATCGCAAGGAATATACCGGCGTCTTCTATGGCCGATGCGAAACGAGTGCTGGCGGTGATCATGGGCGGCGGTCGCGGCACACGGCTGTTCCCGCTGACGCAGGAGCGCTGCAAGCCCGCCGTGCCGCTGGCCGGCAAGTACCGGCTGGTCGACATCCCCATCAGCAACTGCCTGAACTCGGGCTTCAACCGGATCTTCCTCCTCTCGCAATTCCTGACGGCGTCCCTGCACCGGCACGTGCAGAAGGCCTACCAGTTCGACCCCTTCGGCGCCGGGTTCATCGACATCCTGTCGGCCGAGCAGACCGAGAAGAGCAGCGCCTGGTACGAGGGCACCGCGGACGCGGTGCGGCGCAACCTGGTGCATTTCGACAATCACCGGCACGACTACATCCTGATTCTCTCGGGCGACCAGCTCTACCGGATGGATTTCAGCAAGATCATCGACCAGCACGAGGCGACGGGGGCGGACGTGACGATCGCGGCGATCCCGTTCCCGGTCTCGAAGGTCGAGGGCCTCGGCCTCATGCGCGTCGCGGACGACCTGACCATCTCGGAATTCGTCGAGAAGCCCAAGGACCCGGCGGTGATCGAGGGCCTGACCATCAGCCCGGCCCTCGAGCAGCGGCTGGAGCCGTCGGCCGAGAAGCGCTGCCTGGCCTCGATGGGCATCTACGTCTTCAGCCGCGAGGTCCTCCAGCAGGCGCTCAACAACACCATGAAGGATTTCGGCAAGGAGGTCATTCCCGGCCTCCTCGGACGCGCCAAGCTCTGCAGCTACATCTTCGAGGGCTACTGGGAGGACATCGGGACCGTGCGCGCGTTCTTCGAGGCCAACCTCGCGCTGGCGCAGCCGCTGCCGCCCTTCAATTTCTTCGATCGCGGCGCGCCCATCTACACCCACCCGCGCTACCTGCCGGCGTCGAAGATCAACCGCTGCAACATCGACCACGTCGTCATCGGCGACGGCTGCCTCGTCACGGACTCCTCGCTCAAACACTCCGTCATCGGCATCCGCTCTATCCTGGGGGAGAACTCCAACCTGGAGGACGTGGTCATGATGGGCGCCGACTATTACCAGACGGAGAAGGAGGTCCAGGCCGACCGGGCGTTGGGCCGGCCGCCGATCGGCGTCGGCCGCAACTGCCGGATCCGCCGGGCGATCATCGACAAGAACGCGCGCATCGGCGACGGCGTCACGCTTTCTCCCGAGGGCAAGCCGGACGGCAATTACGCCCACGACGTGGTGATCCGCGACGGCATCCTCTGCGTGACGAAGGGCGCGGTGATCCCCTCCGGCTTCAGCATGTAGCGACGGAGGCGGGGAGGAATGGGTTGAGCGATGAGAGTTGAGGGCTGGACATTCGGACTTCGCGTCCTTTCGTGTCCTTCACGGTTCCCGCTCATCCCCCGTAGCCTGCCCGGAAGGGCGGGAGTGGAGTCACCGGGGGAGTGCTGGTTCAGCTGCCGGTGTCCGCCTCGGTGACGAGCCGGTAGCCGATGCCGGCTTCGGTCCGCAGGTGGCGCGGGGCGTGCGGCGCCGCCTCGAGTTTCTGGCGCAGATGCGCCATGTGCACGCGGAGGTAGTGGGTCTGGTCGCCGGCGTGGGGGCCCCAGAGCTCGCGCAGGAGCTGGCGGTGGGTGACGACCTTGCCCCGGTGCAGCACGAGGAGGCGCAGCAGTCCGTATTCCTTGGCCGTGAGCCGGACTTCGGAGCCGGCGCGGCGCACGGTGCGGGCGGCCAGGTCGATCTCCAGGTCGCCGACGCGCACGACGGCGGGTTCGTCGGCCGGTTGAGCCCGGCGGAGGACGGCGCGGACCCGCGCCAGCAGCTCGCGCCCCCCGAAGGGCTTCGTCAGGTAGTCGTCGGCCCCGGCGTCGAGGGCCGCGATCTTGTCCTCTTCCCGCTCCCGCACCGAGAGCACCAGCACCGGCACCCGCGTCCATTCCCGCAGACGCCGCAGCACCTCCTGGCCGTCGAGGTCGGGCAGGCCGAGGTCGAGGATGATGCCGTCCGGCGGCTCGGTCGCCGCCTCCTGCAGGCCCAGGCGGCCGGTCTCGGCCTCGCGCACGCGGTAGCCGGCGGCCTCGAGGCTGACCCGCAGCAGGCGGCGGATCTGGACCTCGTCGTCGATGACGAGCAGTGCGGGCGGAGGCGGGGAGAGGGGGGCGGGCATGCGGGACGGCTCACTCGGCCGGAGGAATCTGCGGCGGCGGGTGCGGAAGGTAAATGGTGAAGACGGCTCCGCCGCCTGGATTCTCGCCGACGATGACTTCCCCGTGCTGGGCCAGCACGAAGCCGCGGACGATGGACAGTCCGAGGCCGAGGCCTCCGGCGCGGGCCACGTCGCCGCGCTCGAACTTCTGGAACAGCCTTTCCCGCATGGCCAGGGGGAATCCCGGCCCGCGGTCGGCGACCGTGAAATACACGCGGGTGCCGTCCCGGTCGATGCCGGCCGTGACGAACACGGGGGTCGCGGCCGGCGTGTGGCGCGCGGCGTTCAGCAGCAGGTTGGCCAGGGCCTGGGTCGTCAGCGCGAAGTCGGCGCGGACAGGCGGCATGTCGGGCGGCACCTGCACCTCGAGCGGGTGGCCGGCGAGGGCGTCACCCGCCTCCTCGACCGCCGCCTGCACGAGGTCGCGCGGGTCGCACCAGTCGGGCCGCGGCCGCAGGACGCCGCTCTCGAGGCGGGTCTGGTCCAGCAGGTTGCCGACCAGGCGATTGAGCC
This sequence comes from Opitutaceae bacterium, assembly GCA_016795545.1. Lineage (GTDB taxonomy): Bacteria > Verrucomicrobiota > Verrucomicrobiia > Opitutales > Opitutaceae > Lacunisphaera. The sequence continues at coordinate 18,845 of JAEUGX010000087.1, read as the reverse complement.
GGCGGGCGGCCGTGCGGATCTCTCCCGCCAGGGCGACGCGCGCCGGCGCGTCGGCCGGGTCCAGGTTTTCGGCGGCCGAGGTGATGACCGCCAGCGGGGTGCGGAGCTCGTGGGAGACGCTGTCGAGCAGGGTGCGGTGCAGCCGGTCCGATTCGGCCAGCAGCTTTTCCCGTTCGCCCGCCTCGCGGAGGTGCTCGCGTTCCACGCTCTGGGCGAGTTGGCGGGCAAAGGCCTCCAGGAGATCCCGCTGCGCGAGGGTCAGCCGGGAGTCGGACGGCACGACCACGCCGAGCACGCCGACGGCGGCGTCGGCGCGCACCAGCGGCAGGTAGAAGCCGGCGCTGGCCGGCAGCGTGTCGGTGAAGCGGCCGGCCGGCCGGCGATGGCGCCAGGCCCACTCCGCGACCGCCCGCTCGCGTTCGTCGAGGACGAACGAGCCGGCGAAATGAGGCACGTAGCCGCCGGCGGGACCAGCCAGCAGCAGCGAGGTCTGGGCCCCGAAGAGCTGGTCGGCCTGGCGCAGGGCGGCGAACACGGCCGCGTCGAGCGTGCGGGCCTCCGCCAGGGAGCGCGTGAGGTTGAACAGCGCGCTGGCGCGTCCCTCGCGCCGGTGCTCGGCCAGGGCCTGGGCCCGGATGCGCGCGGTCAGCTGCCCCGCCACCAGCGCCACGACGAAGTAGGTGCCGAACAGCAGGCCGTCCTCGATCTTCCCGATCTGGAACGTGAAGCGCGGGGGGATGAAGAGGAAGTTCCAGGTGAGGGCGCTGAGCACGCCCGCGGCCAGCACGGGGCCGCGGCCGAGGCGCAGGCTCAGCAGGATGACGGCGAGCAGGTAGACGAGGCCGGCGGCCAGGTAGTACTGGGCGGGCAGCAGCAGTCCGGCGGCGGTGAGGCCGGCCACGGTGCCGGCGGCCCAGGCGTATTCGCCGGCGCCGCTGCGCAGGCCGGGATCGAACTCGAGTCCGGCCAGCGGCGGGCGCGGGCCGGCCGGATCGGCGGGCACGACGTAGACGTCGATGTTGCCGCCCTGGCGGAGGACGCGGTCGACCAGCGTGCCGCCGGGCAGCCAGCGGCGCCAGGGGGACTCGCGCGGGCGCCCGAGCACGATCTGCGTGGCATTGTGCTGGAGGGCCACGCGCACGAGGGCGGCGGCCGGGTCCTCGTCCTGGGTGATGACGACCTCGGCGCCGAGCTCGCGGGCGAGGGCGAGGTTCTGGTCGATCCGCCGCTGCGTTTCCGTCGGAGCGGGCGCGGCGGACTCGACGTGCACGGCCAGCCAGGGCGCCCCCTGGGCGGCGGCTAGCCGGCGGGTCCAGCGCACGAGCTGGGTGGAAAACGGGCTGGGGCCGACGGCCACGAGGAGCCGCTCGCCGCTGCGCCAAACCGTCTGCTTCGCCATGGGGGCGCGCAGGGCGCGCAGCTGCCGCTCGACGCGCTCGGCGGTGTAGCGCAGCGCGAGCTCGCGCAGCGCGGTGAGGTGCGACTCCTGGAAGAAATTCTCCTGCGCCGCCGCGGCCCGCTCGCCGAGGTACACCTTGCCGTCGCGCAGGCGCTCCCGGAGGGTCTCGGGGGTCACGTCGACGAGCTCGAGCTCGTCGGCGAGGTCGAGCAGCGTGTCCGGCACCGTCTCGCGCTGGGTGGCGCCGGTGATCTGGCGCACGGTGTCCGCGCGCGACTCCACGTGTTGGATGTTCAGCGTGGTGTAGACGTCGATGCCCGCCTCGAGCAGCTCGAGCACGTCCTGCCAGCGCTTGGCGTGGCGCGAGCCCGGCGCGTTGGTGTGGGCGAGCTCGTCGACGACCGCCAGCGCCGGCCGCCGGCCGCGCAGGGTCTCCAGGTCGAGTTCGGGCAGCGTCGCCCCGCGGTGGGCCACGGCCAGCCGCGGCAGCACCTCCAGGCCCTGGAGCAGCGCGGCCGTCTCGGCGCGGCCGTGGGTCTCGACGATTCCGACCAGGACGGCCGTGCCGGCGGCGCGCGCCTGCTGGGCGGCCCGGAGCATGGCGTAAGTCTTGCCGACCCCGGGGCACATGCCGAGGAAGACGCGGAGCCGGCCGCGGCGCGCCCGGGCCTCGCGGGCCGCGAGCGAGGCGAGCAGCAGGTCCGGGTCGGGTCGGGCAATGTCGGAGGGACTCACTCGGGAAACCGCGCGTCGAGCTCCAGGTTCAAGAGCAGGACGTTAATCCGGGCGGGGCTGAACTGTCCACCTTCAACGCGGCGCTCGAGCAGCGCCGCCAGCGCCCCGGCCTGCGCGGCGTCGAGGCGGCGGGCGGCGGCGACGCGGGCGAGCTGGGCGCGGGCGGCCGCCGGGCTGAGGTGGGGGTCCAGGCCGCTGCCGCTGGCGGTCAGCAGGTCGGGGGGCAGGTCCGGCGCGCCGCCCAGGGCGGCGCGCCGCTCGGCCACCGTGCGCGCCAGGACGGCGTTCGTCCAGGCCTGCTGGCTCGCGCCCGATGCGACCGTGGCGTAGGCGCCGGCGGAGGGCCGCGGCCAGAAGTGGCGGGGGTCGCGGGCCGGCTGGGCCAGCAAGGCCGATCCCAGGATCCGGTCCGCGCGGCGCACCAGCTGGCCTTCGGCCGCCTCGGGCCAGAGCCGGCGGCCGGCGACCCAGACGCTCAGCGGATAGAGGAAGCCGGTGAGCAGGGTGAGCCCGGCCAGGAGGCGAAGGGAGCGGTTCAGGGTGGTCATGGCGTTCAGGCGAGATGCAGGGCGACCAGGAGCAGGTCCACGGCCTTGATGCCCGCGAAGGGGGCCGCGAGCCCGCCGAGGCCGTAGACCAGCAGGTTGCGCCGGAGCAGCGCGGCGGCGTCGCCGGGGCGGTAGCGGACGCCGCGCAGGGCGAGGGGGACGAGGGCCAGGATGATCAAGGCGTTGAAGATCACGGCGCTCAGGATCGCGCTGCGGGGGGAGTGCAGGCCCATGACATCGAGCGCGGCCAGCGGCCCGGCGGCGCCGGGCGCCGCCGCGTAGAGGCCCGCAAACATGGCCGGGATGATGGCGAAGTACTTGGCGATGTCGTTGGCCACGGAGAAAGTGGTCAGCGCGCCGCGGGTCATCAGGAGCTGCTTCCCGATCGCGACGATCTCGATGAGCTTGGTCGGGTTGGAGTCGAGGTCGACCATGTTGCCCGCCTCGCGCGCGGCCTGGGTGCCGGTGTTCATGGCGACGCCGACGTCGGCCTGCGCCAGCGCCGGGGCGTCGTTGGTGCCGTCGCCGGTCATCGCCACGAGCCGCCCCTGGGCCTGTTCCGCGCGGATGCGCCGGAGCTTCATCTCCGGCGTGGCCTGGGCGAGGAAATCGTCCACCCCCGCCTCGGCCGCGATGGCGGCGGCCGTCACGGCGTTGTCGCCGGTGATCATGACCGTGCGAATGCCCATGCGCCGCAGCTCGGCGAAGCGCTCCTTGATGCCGCCCTTGACGACGTCCTTCAGCCGGACGACGCCCAGCACGGCGGCATCCTCGGCGACGACGAGCGGCGTGCCGCCGGCCCGGGCCACGGTGTCGACCGCCGCCGCGACCTCGGGCGGCCAGCGGCCGTCCTGCGCTTCGATCCACTCGCGGACGGCCTCGGCCGCGCCTTTGCGGATGCGGCGGGCGCCGAGGTTGACCCCGCTCATGCGCGTCTGGGCCGTGAACGGCACGAACTGCGCCGGCGGCTCCGCGACCTCGCGCTGCCGCAGGTTGAATCGCTCCTTCGCCAGGACGGCGATGCTGCGGCCCTCCGGCGTCTCGTCGGCGAGCGAAGCCAGCTGGGCGGCGGAGGCGAGGCGCTCCGCGGCGACGCCGGGAGCGGGGATGAATTCCGTGGCCTGGCGGTTGCCGAGCGTGATGGTGCCGGTCTTGTCGAGCAGGAGCACGTCGATGTCTCCCGCGGCCTCGACGGCCCGGCCGGAGGTGGCGACCACGTTGCGCCGGATGAGCCGGTCGATGCCGCTGATGCCGATGGCGCTCAGCAGTCCGCCGATCGTGGTCGGGATCAGGCAGACGAAAAGGGAGACGAGGACGGGCAGCGAGGTGTCGACGGCGCCCGGCTGTCCCGCCAGGATTTCGGCGTACCGCGCGAGGGCGGGCAGGGTCAGCACCACCCCGAGAAACACGAGGGTCAGGGCGCCGAGCAGGATCCCGAGGGCGATTTCATTCGGGGTGCGCTGCCGCGAGGCGCTCTCGACGAGCGCGATCATGCGGTCGAGGAAGCCGCCGCCCGGCTCGGCGGTGACGCGGACGAGGAGCCGGTCGCTGAGCACGCGGGTGCCCCCGGTCACGGCGCTGCGGTCGCCGCCGCTCTCCCGGATGACGGGGGCGGACTCCCCGGTGATGGCGGACTCATCCACGCTGGCGATGCCCTCGACCACCTCGCCGTCGGCCGGGATGATGTCGCCGGTCTCGCACACGCAAAGGTCGCCCGGACGCAGGTCGGGGGCGGCGACCCGCTCCTCGCGTCCGTCGCGCCGGCGCCGGGCGAAGGTGCGGGCGCGGGTCCGGCGCAGGGCCTCCGCCTGCGCCTGGCCGCGGCCCTCGGCCAGGGCCTCCGCGAAGTTGGCGCCGAGCACGGTGATCCAGAGCCAGGCGGTGATCTGGAGGGTGAAGCCGGTGAGGCGCCCCGCGGCGAAGTCCAGCGCGGCCGTGAGGGTCACCGCCCCCGCCCCGAGCGCGGTGGCGGCGATGACCGGATTGCGGCGAAGCGTGCGCGGGTCCAGCTTGCGCCAGGCGTCGAGCGCGGCGCGCCGGAAGAGGGCTGCAGGCCAGGCGGAGGAAGCGGCGGATTTCATGGCGGCGGGATTCAGCATGCGCGGCCGGCGATGAGCAGCAGGTGCTCCAGGACCGGTCCGAGGGCGAGGGCGGGGAAATAGGTGAGGCCGGCGACGATCAGGATGACGCTGGCCAGCAGAACCGCGAAGAGAGGGCCGTCGGTCGGGAAGGAGCCGGCGGAAGCCGGCACGGTGCGCTGGGCGGCGATGCGTCCGGCAAAGGCCAGCACGGGCAGGATGACGCCGAAGCGCCCGGCCAGCATCGCGAGCGCGCCGCCCCAGGTGTAGAGGCCGCCGGTGGCCGCGAGGCTCCCGAAGGCGGAGCCGTTGTTGTTGGCCATCGAGCCCCACGCGTAGAGAAGCTCGGTCAGGGCATGCGGCCCTGGGTTGCCGGGAGCGGCGCGTCCGGCCGCGGTCAGGCACGACACGGCGCAGCCGATCAGCACGACCGCGCACGGCAGCAGCACGGCCACCGCGGCCATGCGGACCTCCTGGGACTCGATCTTCTTGCCGAGGTATTCGGGCGTGCGGCCGACCATGAGTCCGGCGAGGAACACGGCCAGCACGGCCATCATGACCATGCCGTACAGGCCGGAGCCGATGCCGCCGAAGATGATTTCGCCGAGCAGGATGTTGCCCAGGGCCAGGCCGCCGGCCAGCGGGGACAGGGACGAGTGCATGGCGTTGACGGAGCCGTTCGAGGCCACGGTCGTGCTGGTGGCCCAGAGCACCGACGGCGTGACGCCGAAGCGCACCTCCTTGCCCTCGAGGGCGAGGGTGGCCGCGCCGGGTGTGGCGTACTCGCTCCAGAGCGATAGCCCCAGCGCGCCAAGGAAGAACACGAGCATCACCGCATAGAGGGTCCAGGCATGCCGCCGCGCGCCGGTCAGCAGCCCAAAGGCGTGCACGCAGCCGGCGGGCAGGGCCAGGATGGCCAGCGCCTGGAGGAAGTTGGATAGCGGGGTCGGGTTCTCGAACGGATGGGCGGAATTCAGGCCGAAGAAGCCGCCGCCGTTGGTGCCCAGCTGCTTGATGGCCACCTGCGACGCGGCGGGCCCCAGCGGGATGACCTGCTCGGAACCCTCGAGGCCCGTGGCTCGGACATACGGGGCGAAGGACTGCACGACTCCCTGGGCGACGAGCACGAGGGCCAGGGCAAACGATAGGGGAAGCAGCACGTAGAGCGTGGAACGGACCAGGTCGGCCCAAAAGCAGCCCAGGCCGGCGGCGGACTGGCGACGGAAGCCGCGGGCCAGGGCGGCCAGGACGGCGAGGCCCGTGGCGGCGCTGAGGAAATTCTGGACCCCCAGGCCCGACATCTGCGTGAGGTAGCTCAGGGACGCCTCGCCGGAGTAGGCCTGCCAGTTGGTGTTGGTCAGGAAGGAAACCGCCGTGTTGACGGCGACCCCGAGCGGCACGGCGCCGAAGCCTTCGGGGTTCAGGGGCAGGTATCCCTGCGCCAGCTGCAGGGCCAGCACGACCGCACCGCCGAGCAGGTTGAAGGCCACCAGGGCCCCGGCATACTGCGGCCAGGACATATCCTCGTCCGGCGACACGCCGCCGGCGCGGTAGAGAAGTCTCTCGACCGGCGCCAGGACCCGGAGCCCGACCGGCGTCTCGCCGCCGAGCACGTCCGCGAGCCAGCGTCCGAGCAGGGGCGTGACCGCCAGCAAGGCGGCTACGAACGTCACCAAGTGAAGGAAATCGGCGGCTGTCATGCAGCCCGAAACTTACCTCCGCTCCGGCCGCCCGCCTAGTTAAGCCCGGGCGCGAACCCGTTAAGAAAACATTAAGCGGGGAAACCCCGCGGCGGGCCCGCGCATCACGCGAATGGGCGCAAATCGGGAAAAACGGGAGAATAAGTTGAGAGAAGAGGGTTGAGCGCCCCGCCCCCGGCTTTCGACTTGCAGGCGTGCGGACCGGGGCTTCCGCGTTCGCGTCCATGGGCGAAGGGAGCGGAAATGCTTTTCCACCTTCAGCAAACGCCGGATCAGCGGGCGGGCTTGGGGCGGGTCATTCCCATCAGGACGATGCCGCCGATGGCGACGAAGATCGAGTAGAACGAACCCCGGCTCAGTCCGAAGATCAGGCCGGCGTCGGGTTCGCGGAACACCTCGCAGACCGCCCGCGCCGCCGCGTACGCGACCAGAAATTCCCCCGACAGCCGGCCCGGGGCCTGCTGGGCGACGGGCGTGCGCCAGAAGCGCCACTGCATGTACGCGAACAACACCAGGCCTTCGAGCAACGCCTCGTAAAGCTGGGAGGGGTGCCGGGGAAAGGGACCACCTCCCGTCTGCTCGAAGATCATGGCCCAGGGCACCTCCCCCTGCTTGCCCCACAGCTCGCCGTTCAGGAAATTGGCGATCCGCCCCAGCATCAAACCCAGCGGCGCCGTGCTCGTGATCAGGTCGGACACCTGCAGAAAGCGCACCTCCCGCTTGCGCGTGAACCAAGCCATGGCGAACATCACGCCGAGGAAACCGCCATGACTGGCCATGCCGCCTTCCCACAAGCGCACCAGGACCAGCGGGTCATGGAAAAGCACCGAGGGCTGGTAGAGCAGGAAATAGCCCAGTCGCCCGCCCACGATGACGCCCGCTAGCAGGGCAGTCATCAGGTCTAGCAGCGCATTCGTGTCCAATGGACTGCGCCCCGCCCGAAAATACCGATGCAGCAACCAGGCAGCGCCTACGAACCCAGCCAGATAGGCTAGCCCATAGTACCGAATCCCGAAGGTTTCATTGAATCGGATAAGAAACGGGTGGGGCGTATGCACCCAATAAGCGAAGAGCACGGCGGAAAAGGGCTGGAGGAGTGGGGACACGCTGACTTATGGGCGGTGCCGGTGCCAAACCGAAAGATAGGGCTGGGTGGCGAGCCATTGAAGGTGAACCGGTGTCGCATCCTCCGTATGGGGGTTGAAGTATGATTTCTTTTGGAGCGTGTGTTTGGCGTTAATGGCGCTGGGGGCGGCCACTGTTTCCTTGCGGGGGTGGAAGCGGAATTGCTTAGTAGCGGAATGGGCGTCCTCAAGACCACACCATTGAATGCATTTCACCGTCAGCATGGGGGGCGCATGGTGGATTTCGCGGGTTGGGACATGCCGGTGCAGTACCGGAGCATTCTGGAGGAGCACAAGGCGGTCCGGCAGCGGGCGGGTTTGTTTGATGTCAGTCACATGGGAGAAGCGGCGGTGCGCGGTCCGGAGGCGCTGCGGTTTTTGCAGCACCTGGTCACCAACGACTGCACGAAGCTTTTTCCGGGGCGCGTGCTGTACACGGTCATGTGCTACCCGCATGGCGGCGTGGTCGACGACTTGCTGGTCTACATGCGGGGTGACGGCGATTACCTGTTGTGCATCAATGCCGGCAACATCGACAAGGACCTGGCCTGGATGCAGGAGCAGGTGAAGGGGTTTGATTGCACGGTCATCGACCGTTCGCCGGAATTTGCCCAGCTGGCGGTGCAGGGGCCGAACGCGATGGCGTTGGTCAAGACGCTCAGCCAGGTCGATGTCGGAGCGATCAAGTACTACCATTTCGGCGAGGGCGACGTTGCCGGCGTCCGCTGCCTGATCAGCCGCACCGGGTACACGGGCGAGGATGGAGTGGAGCTGTATTGTCCGACGGCCGCCGGTCCGCGCCTGGCGGAGGCGCTGCTGGCGGCGGGAGTTCCCTTCGGGCTCGAACTGGCGGGGCTGGGAGCCCGGGACAGCCTGCGGTTGGAGGCGGGGTTCCCGCTTTACGGTCATGAGATCACCGACCAGATCAGCCCGCTGGCGGCGGGCTTGGGCTGGGTGGTCAAGTGGGACAAGGGAGCTTTCATCGGCGCTGATGCCCTGAAGGCCGAAAAGGAGCGAGGGTCGCCGCGGAAGATCGTTTATTTCAAGACCGGCGACCGGCGGATCGTGCGGGCGGAGACTCCCGTGTTGAACGCCGCGGGCGCGTCGGTCGGCAGGGTGGTGTCCGGCACGCTCTCGCCGATCCTCAACGAAGCCATCGGATCGGCCTTGGTCGAGACCGGCGCGGCCGCGGCCCCGCTGTCGGTCGACATCCGCGGCAGCCGCATGAATTTGCAACTGGTCAAGCCGCCCTTTGTGCCGCTAAAGAAATCCTGACCGCACCCGCAGCCCTTCCGAACCGCGTCGCCGTAATTTCCATGAGCAATGTTCCTTCCGATCTCAAGTATGCCAAGTCGCATGAATGGGTGAAAACCTCCCCCGACGGCCACGCGCTGGTCGGCATCACCGACTATGCCCAGACCAGCCTGGGGGATATCACGTACGTCCAGCTGCCCAAGGTCGGGACCGCGCTCAAGGCCGGCGAGACCTTTGGAGTCGTCGAGTCCGTCAAGGCGGCCTCCGATGTCTATGCTCCGGTGAGCGGCGTTGTCCTCGAAGTCAACAAAGCCCTCGATTCCAACCCGGAGAAGGTCAATCAATCGCCTTACTCCGACGGCTGGATGCTCAAACTTAAGTTGACCGCCCCGGGAAGCGAGTCCGGGCTGATGTCCGCCGACGATTACACCAAGTCGATCGGGTAGGGGCAGAAACGTTACAAGTCTGTAATAGAGCGAAGATTCCGCCTTGCGGAAATCCGCACCCTGGCAACACAGTTGGGCGATGATCGCTGCCATCCGCCACGGAATTTTGCTGGGTGCCGCCACGACCGCTCTCTGGGTCGGCACCGGCTGCTCCGACAAGAAAGCGAACCAAGCGCCGATTCCGGGTTCGTCCGGTGGTAGTGTCCAACCGGTGGAAGTGGTGGAATTGGGGCGGCGGGATTTGGTGGAGACGCTGGCGTTGGTCGGTTCGCTGGCGCCGAACGAAACGGCGCAGCTGCGGGCGGAGATTTCGGGGCAGGTGCGGGAGGTTTTGTTCGAGGAAGGCGGGAAGGTGGTGAAGGACCAGGTGTTGCTGCGGCTCGATGACTCCGAGTTGCGGGCGCAATTGGCGCGGGCGGAGGCGCAGTTCAACCTGGCCGAGCTGAACCTGAAGCGGAGCGAGAACCTGACCGAGGCGCGTTCGATGTCGCAGGCCGAGGCCGACCGGATCCGGTCCGAGCACGCCTCGGCGCAGGCGGAGGTGCAGCTGCTGAAGGTGCGGCTGGGCAAGATGGAGATCAAGGCGCCGTTCGACGGCATTGTCGGCGCGCGGCCGATTTCGCCGGGGGATTTCGTGACGGCGGCGACGGCGATCACGACGCTGGACGACCTGAGCCGGCTCAAGATCGAGTTCCAGGTGCCCGAGCGCTATGTGGCGAAGGTGGATGTCGGCACCGAGTTCGAGATCGTGCTGAAGTCGGCTGCCGGAGTGAGCCGGACCCGCGGCAAGGTGTACTTCGTGTCGTCGATCATCGACCGCGCCACCCGGTCCACGCAGGTGAAGGGTTATGTCGAATCGCCGCCCGCGACGATGCGCCCGGGCATGTTCGCCAACGTGGAGCTGGTGCTGGACGTGCGGCGCGGGGTGCTGGCGGTGCCCGAGGGCGCGGTGCTGACGACGGCGGCGGGCACGTCGCTGATCGTGGTCCAGGCGGGCGCCAAGGGGCCGGAGGCGCTTTTTGTGCCGGTCAAGCTCGGGCTCCGGGCGCTGGGTCAGGTGGAGGTCCAGTCGGCCTCGGCGCCGCTGGAGGAGGGCCGGCAGATCGTCGCCTCCGGGGTCGGCGGACTGAACATCTTCCCGGGCACGCGGCTGGAGCCGCGGCCCCTGCGGCCGGAATTCCAGACGGAGACGCAGCGGCCATGATCCTGTCCGACGTCTCCATCCGGCGCCCGGTCATCTGCCTGGTGGCGTCGATCCTGATCGTGCTGGTGGGCCTGCTGTCGTTCGAGCGGCTGCCCGTGCGCGAGTACCCGGACATCGACTCGCCGACGGTGTCGGTCGACACCTCGTACCAGGGCGCCTCCGCCGAGGTCGTCGAGACGAAAGTCACGGAGGTGATCGAGAAGGAGGTCGCCTCGATCGAGGGCATCCGCCTGATCCGCTCCACGTCGGCGGAGGAGAGCTCGCGGATCACGATCGAGTTCAACCTCGACCGCAACGTCGACGAGGCGGCCAACGACGTGCGCGACAAGGTCAGCCGCGCCCGGGGCCGGCTGCCCCGCGAGATCGAGAACGTCGAGGTGTCGAAGGCCGACGCCGACGCCCGGCCGATCATGTCGCTTTCGTTCAACTCCGACCGCTACACCCGCCTCGAGCTGTCGGAGATGGTGGAGCGCATCGCCATCCAGCGCCTGCAGACGGTGCCGGGCGTGGCCTCGGCGGCCCTGCGCGCCCCCCGCTACGCGATGCGGCTGTGGGTCGACAGCGCGCGGCTGGCGGCGTACAACCTGACCATCGCCGACGTCGAGTCCGCCCTGCGCCAGCAGAACGTCGAGATCCCCGGCGGCCGCATCGAGTCCCTGGCCCGCGAGTTTCCCGTGCGCGTGCAGGGCAACATGGCGGAGGTCGCCGACTACGAGAACCTCATCCTCGCGACGCGCGGCGACTCGCAGGTCAAGTTCTCCGACATCGGGCGGGTCGAGCTGGGCTCCAACGACTACCGCAGCGAATCGTACTTCAAGGGCGTGCCGACCGTCGGCGTCGCGATCCAGCGCCAGTCCCAGGCCAACCTGCTCGACATCGCCCGCGGCGTGAAGGAGCTGCTGCCCGTCATCCAGTCGCAGCTGCCGCCGGAGGTGAAGGTCAACATCGGCTACGACACCAGCGTCTTCGTCGAGCGCTCGGTGCAGGAGGTGTACAAGACCCTGTGGGAGGCGGCGGCGCTGGTCATCCTGATGATCTTCCTCTTCCTGCGCGACTGGCGCGCGACCCTGATCCCGCTGCTGGCCATCCCGGTGTCGCTGATCGGCACCTTCGCGGTCATGGCCTGGCTCGGCTTCACCATCAACGTGCTCACGCTCCTGGCGCTGGTGCTGGCGGTCGGGCTGGTCGTCGACGACGCGATCGTGATGCTGGAGAACATCTACCGCCGCATCGAGGACGGCGAGGCGCCGGTGCATGCGGCGGTGCACGGGGCGCGGCAGGTGGCGTTCGCGGTGATCGCCACGACGCTGACCCTGGCGGCGGTGTTTGTGCCCGTGGCCTTCCAGAAGGGCCAGACGGGCCGGCTGTTCTTCGAGTTCGGCATCACGCTCTCGGTCTCCGTGCTGGTCTCGGCCTTCGTGGCCCTGACGCTCACCCCCATGCTCTGCTCGCGGCTGCTGCGGGCGAAGATCGTCGACGGGCACGCCCGGCACGGCTGGCTGTACGAGAAGACGGAGCCCTGCTTTGTCTGGCTGAACCGCTGGTACGAGCGCTTCCTGCGCTTCGCGCTGGGCCAGCGCGCGCTGGTGCTCGGCGGCTCGCTGGCGCTCTGCGTGGCGGGGTTCTTCCTCTACACGCGCCTGCAGCGCGAACTCACGCCGACGGAGGACCGCGGCGTGTTCACGGCGAACTTCATCCCGCCGGTGGGATCGACGCCGCAATACGCGGCGGTCTATTCGCGGCAGATGGAGCAGATGATCCTCGCCGTGCCGGAGATGGACCGGACGTTCCACCGCACCGGCGACGGCGGCAACCCCTTCATCTTTTCCACGCTCAAGCTCTGGGAGGACCGGGAGCGGAAGACGCAGGACGTCGTCGCGGAGCTGCGGCGCAAGTTCCAGGCGAACATCACCGGCGGCCAGGCGCTGGCCTCGCCCGCGCGGCCCTTCGGCGGCGGCGGCCGGCGCAGCGGCGGCGGCGGCGGCAGCATCGAGATGGTGCTGCAGGGGTCCAGCTTCGAGGAACTCCAGCGGCTGGCCCAGCTGATGATCGGCACCATGCGCGACAGCCCGCTGTTCCTGCTGCCCCGCGTCGACCCGTCGCCCACGAAACCCCAGCTCGACGTGCGCATCGACCGCGCCAAGGCGGCGGACCTGCGCGTGCCCATCGCCGGCATCGCGTCGACGCTCGAGTCCATGCTCGGCGGCCGGCGGGTGACCCAGTTCCAGCGGGGCAACCAGCAGTACGACGTCATCGTGCAGGTCGAGGACGCCGACCGCGTGACGCCGAACGACCTGGCGCGGCTCTACGTCAAGTCCACCGACGGCCACCTGGTGCAGCTGAGCAACCTGGTGGAGAGCAGCGAGAGCGCGGTGCCGGAGAATTATCCGCACTTCAACCGGCTGCGCTCCGTCACGGTGTCGTCCCAGCTCGCCTCCGGCGCCACGCAGGGGGACGGGGTCGCGTTCCTGGAAAAGCAGGCGGAAAAGCTGCTGCCCGCCGGCTACACCTACACCTGGGACGGCGAAACCCGGCAGTTCGTCGAGAGCGGCAGCGACACCTACCTGCTCTTCGGCCTGGCGCTGCTGTTCATGTTCCTGATCCTGGCGGCCCAGTTCGAGTCCTGGATCCACCCGGTCACCATCTTCACCGGGGTGGCGCTGGCGCTGGCGGGCGGGCTGCTCGTGCTCTACTGCACCCGGTTCTGGGGCCCGCCGATGACCGACAACCTGTTCTCCCGCTTCGGCCTCATCATGCTCATCGGCATGGTCGCCAAGAACGGCATCCTGATCGTGGAGTTCGCGAACCAGCTCCAGGTGGAGGGGCGCAAGTGTTTCGACGCGGCCTACGCGGCGGCGACCCTGCGTTTCCGCCCGATCATCATGACCGCGATCTCCACCATCCTCGGCGCCGTGCCGATCGCCTTCGCCAGCGGCGCCGGCGCCGAGACCCGCAACGCCATGGGCATCGTTATCGTCGGCGGCCTCAGCATCGCCACCGTCCTGACCCTGTTCGTCATCCCCATCGTCTACATCCTCATGGACAGCCTCTGTCTCCGGGTGACCGGTCATTCGAGCGCCCAGGGCCTCAAGCAGGCCGCCGCGATCGCCCGCGAAACCCTCGCCGCCGAGTCCGGCCCGCTGCACGCGAAGTAGGCGGAAAAGTTCACGGGCGGGAGAGGTGGGAGCGGGTGAAAAACCACGACGAGTCCCCGGCGACGTCTTCCTTCGCCGCTGCCCACCTCCTCGCGTAGCCCGGCGATTCGCGGCGCGGGATGGAATGCGGAGGCCCCCGCGCGGTTTTCGCGGGAGGCGGGAGTCGTTCAATCCCCGGTGCGCTTGGCGGCGCGCTCGAGCTTGCGGCGGTCGGTCTCGCGGAGGACGCGCTTGCGGAGGCGCAGGTTCTTGGGCGTGACCTCGACGAACTCGTCGGCGGCGATGTACTCGATCGAGCGCTCGAGCGAAAGCTTGGTGGCGGGGGTGAGGCCGGCGGCGACACCCTCGCCCTGCGAGCGGAAGTTGGTGAGCTTCTTCTCGCGGACGGCGTTGACGGCGATGTCCTCGTTGCGCGGGTTCTCGCCGATGATCATGCCCTCGTACACCTGCTCGCCCGGGCCGACGAAGAGCTTGCCGCGCTCCTGGCACATGACGAGCGCGTAGGCGGTGGTCTCGCCGGCCTCGGTGGCGATGAGCGTACCGGTGAGGCGCGTCAGGACCTCGCCGGCGTAGGGGCCGTACTCCTTGAAGAGGTGGCTCATGACGCCGCGGCCGCTCGTGGCGTTGACGACGTCGATCTCCATGCCGATCAGGCCGCGGGTGGTGATGGTGGCCTCGATCATGGTGGAGTGGGGGAGCTTCTCCATGTTGGTCATCTGCCCCTTGCGGTTGGCGAGGTTCTGCATGATGGCGCCGACGCACTCGTCGGGCACCTCGACCCACACGGTCTCGTACGGCTCCTGCCGCTGGCCGTTGACGACCTTCTCGATGACGGTCGGACGCGACACCAGCAGCTCGAAGCCCTCGCGGCGCATGGTCTCGACGAGCACGGCGACCTGCATGGCGCCGCGGGCCTTGACGTTGAAGACGCCGGCCTTGTCGGTGTCCTCGACGTTGATGGAGACGTTGGTCTTGAGCTCGCGGAAGAGCCGCTCGCGCAGCTGGCGCGAGGTGACGAGCTTGCCCTCCTTGCCGACCAGCGGACCGTCGTTGACGCAGAACTGCATCTCGAGCGTCGGCGGGTCGATCTGGGTGAAAGGCAGCGCATGCTGGTCCTCGCTCACGGCGATGGTGTCGCCGATGTCGATGTCTTCGAAACCGGACAGCCCGACGATGTTGCCGGCGACGGCGGCCCCGGTCTCGTTGGTGCCCAGGCCCGAGTATTCGAAGACCTTGGTGATTTTGGCGCGGACGCGCGAGCCGTCGGAGTGGCGGATGGCGAACACGGCGTCGCCGACGGTCACCTTGCCGCCGAGGATCTTGCCGATCGCGATGCGGCCGACGTAGTCGCTCCAGTCGATGTTCGAGACCAGCATGTGGAAGGGCTCGTCGGGCTTGGCAAACGGGGGCGGGATATGCTCGAGGATCGTCTCGAACAGCGGGGTCATGTTCTCGCGCTTGTCGCCGAGGTGCTTCATCATGTACCCGTCGCGGCCGGACCCGTACACGACCGGCGCGTCGAACTGCTCCTCGGTGGCGTTCAGCTCCATCAGGAGCTCGAGCACCTTGTCGTACATCTTGGCCGGCTCGGCGTTGTCGCGGTCGATCTTGTTGATGACGATGACGACCTTGAGCCCGTGGGCCAGGGCCTTGCGCAGCACGAAGCGGGTCTGGGCCTGCGGGCCGTCATAGGCGTCCACCACCAGCAGCACGCCGTCCACCATGCGGAGCGCGCGCTCAACCTCGCCGCCGAAGTCCGCGTGTCCGGGGGTGTCGACGATGTTGATGATCTTGTCCTTCCAGTGGACGGAGGTGTTCTTGGCCTTGATGGTGATGCCCTTCTCCTTCTCGAGGTCCATGGAGTCCATGGCGCGCTCCTCGATCTGCTGGTTGGCGCGGTAGACGCCGCCTTCCTTCAGCAGCTTGTCGACCAGGGTGGTCTTGCCGTGGTCGACGTGGGCGATAATCGCGATGTTGCGGATGCTCTGGTTCATGCCGGATGGGAACGTTTTAAAGTGGGAAAACGGTCACGGTGCGAGCCGCCGCGCAGCTTGGCAAGAAGAACCTGCCGAGGCCCGCACTCCGCGCGAATGACTCCAAGACGGCATATCGCCTGACGTTACTCCTTGGTTCGCAGGCTGAAGGAGAGGAGGCGCCAGGACGGACAGGCCTCGGCGTTCGGGCCGTTGACAGGTGCGGAGGCGTCCGGCACCAAGGTGGCGCGATTAACTCATGACCGCCGACTTCGTAGCCTGGCTCATCCGCGTCGTTTGCGGCGTCCGGCTGCTGCCGGCGGAAGCATTGCCGCCGGGGCCGGTGATCTTGTTCGCCAACCATTCGAGTCACCTCGATTTCGCCACGATCTGGGCGGCGCTGCCTCCCGGCTTCCGTGCTCGGACCAGGCCGGTGGCTGGACGCGATTACTGGCTGCGGACCGCCCTGCGGCGGTGGATTGCCGGCGGTTTCTTCCGGGCGGTGCTCATCGAGCGGCAGCAGGTGACCGTGAAATCCAATCCGCTGGAGCCGATGCTGGCCGCGCTCGACGCCGGCGATTCGCTGATCGTGTTTCCCGAAGGGACGCGCAGCCCGGACGGGCGCATCCAGGAATTCAAGGCGGGGCTCTACCACCTCGCCCGCTCCCGTCCGGCCCGGCCGCTGGTGCCGGTTCATCTGCAGAACCTGAGCCGCATCCTGCCCAAGGGCGAATTCCTCCCGGTTCCCCTGCTCGGCAACCTGCGCGTGGGGCCGGCCCTGCGGCTGGAAGCGGACGAAACCAAACCCGCTTTTCTCGCCCGCGCGCGCGCCGCGGTGGAAAGCCTGGCGCGATGAGTCCGGTCCGACCGCGCGCCCTCGCCGCCCTTTCCCTCATCAAATCATGAAACCTGACCGGGAACTCCTCTGCATGGTCGGCGGCATCGTGGGCCTGCTGGCGCTCTCGTCCGTCGTCACTTTCCTGCTGAAGCGCCGGGCCGGCGGCACGCCCAACGCGGTGGTCGCCAACCTCGACGCCCGCGTCAAAGCCTGGTGGGTGATGGTCGCCGTCTTCGGCGTGGCCCTGGCCACGGGCGGGCTGGGTTCCGTGATCCTTTTCGGCCTGATGTCGTTCTTCGCGCTGCGCGAGTTCATCACCCTGACGCCGACCCGGCCGGGCGACCATCGCACGCTGTTCTGGGCGTTTTTTATCATCACCCCGCTGCAATACTACCTCGTGGCGATGGAGTGGTACGGGCTCTTTTCCGTCCTGATCCCGGTTTATGCGTTCATCTTCGTGCCGACGCGCAGCGCGCTGGCGGGGGACAGCGAGCATTTTCTCGAGCGCACCGCCAAGATCCAGTGGGCGCTGATGGTCTGCGTCTACTGCCTCAGCCACGTGCCGGCGCTGCTCATGCTCCAGATCCCCGGTTACGAGGGGCAGAACGGCAAGCTGCTGCTGTTCTTCGTCCTGGTCGTGCAGATCAGCGACGTGCTGCAGTACGTCTGGGGAAAACTTTTCGGCAAGCACAAGATTGCCCCGACCATCAGCCCGAACAAGACCGTCGAAGGCTTCTGGGGCGGGGTGCTGTCAGCCTCGGCGATCGGCGCCGCGCTGTGGTGGGCGACGCCGTTCACGTGGTGGCAGGCGGGGCTGTTCTCTTTCCTGCTGACCCTGATGGGCTTCTTCGGCGGGCTGGTGATGTCGGCGATCAAGCGCGACCGCGGCGTGAAGGACTACGGCACGCTGATCGAGGGTCACGGCGGGGTGATGGACCGGATCGACTCGCTGTGCTTTGCGGCGCCGGTGTTTTTCCACCTCGTGCGTTATTGCTTCACCTGATTCCCCATGGCCTCGATCTACGACATCAAACCCGCCTTCCAGGCCCTGCTGCGTCCGCTCACGCGCGGGCTGGCGCGGGCCGGGGTCACCGCCAACCAGGTCACGGTCATCGCCGCGCTGCTGTCGGCCGCGGTCGGGGCATGCCTCTGGCACCGGCCCCTGGAGCGCTGGCCCCTGCTGCTGCTGCCCGGTTTCCTGTTCGTGCGGATGGCGCTCAACGCCATCGACGGCATGCTGGCACGGGAGCACGGGATGAAATCCCGGCTGGGCGCCGTGCTGAACGAGGTCGGCGACGTGGCCGCGGACACCGCGCTTTACCTGCCGCTGGCGCTGGTGCCCGGCTTTGCGCCGCCGCTGGTCGTGGTCATCACGATCCTGGCCATCATCAGCGAGATGACCGGAGTCGTCGCGGTGCAGATCGGGGCCGCGCGGCGCTACGACGGCCCGATGGGCAAGAGCGACCGGGCTTTCGTGTTCGGCCTGCTCGCCCTGTTGCTGGGTCTGGGCGTGCCGGCCGGGCCGTGGTTGTACTGGGCGCAGGTGGTCGTCGGCGGGCTGCTGGTCGTGACCATCGTCCGGCGTGCCCGCCGGGCCCTGGAAGAGACGCCATGAGCGCCGCTTCCGGACGCGGCGCCCTGGGGCTCGCCGGCGCCTGGGGGCTGGCGGAGGCGACGTTCTTTTTCCTCGTGCCCGACGTGCTGCTGAGCCGGCTGGCGCTGCAGCGACCCCGCCTGGCTTTCGCGGCCTGCGGCACCGCGGTCGCCGGCGCGCTGCTGGGCGGCGTGACGCTTTTTGCGTTCGGACAGGACGGACCGACGCGCGCTGCGCTGCTGGCGGCGGCTGACTGGCTGCCCGGGATCAGCCCGGCCTTGGTCGAGCAGGCGCGGTCCGGATTGGCGCAGCACGGGCTGGTCGCGCTCTTCACGGGAGTCCTGGCCGGAGTACCTTACAAGCTCTACGCCGTGCAGGCGGCGGAGGCCGGGATCGGGTGGGCGGGATTTATCGCCGTCTCGCTCGCCGCCCGGTTCGCGCGTTTCGCGGCCGTGACGGCTTTCGCCTGGTTCCTGGGCGAGCGTGTGCTCCGCGGCCTCAGCCCGGCCGGCAAGCGGCGCGTCCACGCCGGCGGCTGGACGGTGTTCTACGTGCTCTATTTCTGGCGAATGGGTCTCTGACGTTGACATCCGCCAATTTCGCCAATCGGAAAACCTGAAGCTCCGGAGCCGAGAGTCTGAAGGTCGGACAGATCTTGACCTGCCCCCCGGAACTGGAGGGTTAAAATGAGAGTCCCGGGGTGGTGATGGATGGTTTAGGGTTTGTGGTTACGACTGCAAGTGGAGGGTTGGTTGGGTCCAGAGGGGCCCCCATGGGGGCCCGCGCCGCCTGGGCGG
>JAEUGX010000085.1 GCA_016795545.1 Opitutaceae bacterium | reverse complement strand
AGCCGGACCACGTTCAGCCGGTAGTAGAGGTCCTCGCGGAATTCCTTCTCCTTCACCAGCGCCTCCAGGTTTTTGTTGGTGGCCGCGATCACGCGGACGTTGACCTTCAGCGTTTCCGAGCTGCCGACCCGCTGGATCTCGCCCTCCTGCAGGACCCGCAGGATCTTGGTCTGGGTGGCGGCCGTCATGTCGCCGATCTCGTCGAGGAAGATCGTGCCGCCGTCGCACACCTCGAACTTGCCCAGCCGCTGGGCCGTGGCGCCGGTGAACGCACCGCGCTCGTGGCCGAAGAGCTCGCTCTCGATCAGGTTTTCCGGGATGGCGGAGCAGTTCACCGCCACGAACGGCTTGCCGGAACGGTGGCTGTGCCGGTGGATGCTCCGGGCGACGAGCTCCTTGCCCGTGCCGCTCTCCCCGGTGATCATGACCGTCACGTCGCTGGCCGCGACCTGGCCGATGACCTTGAAGACCTGCTGCATGGCGCCGGAGGTGCCGACGATGCCCTCCTTGTGCTCCTCGGAATTGATCACCGGCTGCACGCCGCCCGCCGAGCGGATGTCCGCCTGCGTGCGCAGGGCGCTCTCCACCAGCGCGAGCAGCTTCGGGGGATCGAACGGCTTAACGACGTAGTCGAACGCGCCGAACTTCATCGCCTCGATCGCGGTCTGCGCGGTGCCGAAGGCCGTCATCAGGATCACCAGCTGCCTGGGGTTCGCCGCCCGGATGTGCTGCAGCGTCTCCAGCCCGGTCATGCCCGTCATGCGGTTGTCCAGCAGCACCACGTCCGGCGGCTGCTTCTTCACCGCCGCCACCCCCTCCTCGCCGCTCGGCGCCTCCGTGACGCGGTAGTGCTGCGAGCTGAGCACGCGGTTCAGCGAGTAGCGCACCTCGGCATCGTCGTCTACGACCAGGATGTGGGGAACGGAGGCGGATTCAGGCATGGAGGGCTGCCAAATTAATTAGCGCTTTGACCAAAGCTGGTTCTACTTAGCCGCCATGCTGGGCTGGTCAATTAACTTGTTTCGGATCTTTGGCATCCAACTCGCCGTGCATGCGAGCTTTGTGGTGCTGCTCGCCTACTACGCCTACGAGGGTTGGCGCGAGGCGGGCGTGATCGGGGCATGCGTCCATGTCGGCCTGATCCTGCTGTTTTTCGGCTGCGTCGTGCTGCACGAGCTGGGCCATTCCCTGACGGCCCGGCGCTACGGCGTGCGCGTGCCGCGCATCCTGCTCCTGCCCATCGGCGGCATGGCGGAGTTCGACCGGATCCCGCGCCGGCCCGCCGAGGAGCTGCTGATCACGCTGGCGGGCCCGGCCGTGAACTTCGTCCTCGCGGCGCTGCTTTGGCCGCTCGCCGGATTGCTGCCCGGTCTGCTGCCGGCGAGCGCCGCCGCCTTGGCCGGGCCGGTGGCCGCCGAACTGGCCTGGGCGAACCTCCTGATGGGCGCGTTCAACCTCCTGCCGGTGTTTCCCATGGACGGCGGCCGGATCTTCCGGGCGCTGCTTGCGCTCAAGCTCCCCTACCTGCGCGCCACCTGGTGGGCCGCCTCGGTCGGGCGCGCGCTGGCCATCCTCCTGGCCCTCGTCGCCGGGCTGGTCTTCAATGAATTTCTCCTCTGCGCCCTCTTCGTCTTCATCGCCTTCGTCGGGACCGCGGAATACCGCCAGACCCTGCGCCGCGAACAGGAGGCCCTGTACTGGGCGGAGATGGCCCGGCGCGTCGCCTACGCGCGCCCCCCGGAGCCGCCGCTGGTGATCCGCAGCTCGGAATAGCGGCCGAATTCCGCAGTCGCGCCTTGCCCGCCCGGGCGCGGGACGTACAGTCAGCGCGCCCCCCAACCGCTGCCGCGCCTCCGTCAGGCCGGCGGCGGCATTCCCGACGGATTCCGCCATGAGAACCGCCCGCACCCGCCAGCTTCCCCCGTTCTACACCCACGTCATCGGCTCCCTGCCGCGCCCGCTCGCCGTCCGCGAGCTGCTCGCCCGGCGCGAGACCATGCCGCCCCGGGAGTTCCAGGCGGCGCTCGACGACGTCGTGCGCTTCGCGATCCGCCTCCAGGAGATCGCCGGCCTCGACGTCGTCAGCGACGGCGAGTGGCGCCGCACGCATTACGTGGGCGAGTTCCTCCGCCGCATCGGCGGGTTCGAGCGGGTGCGCCCGTTCCACCACGCCGGCGAAATCAAGAAGACCGACGTCGTCGTGCGCCGCATCAGCGCCACCCGGCCGGTCTGGGCCCAGGACGCCGCCTTCCTCGCCCGGCACACGCGCCGGGTCACCAAGTTCGCCATCCCCAGCCCCTTCCTGATCGCCATCCGCTACTGGCACGAGGACTTCTCGCGCGACGCCTACCCGACCCTCCAGCACTTTATGGCGCACCTCGCGCAGGTGCTGCGCCGCGA
>JAEUGX010000041.1 GCA_016795545.1 Opitutaceae bacterium | reverse complement strand
CTTCGCAAGGGATGAACAAATTCCGGGCTTCGCTCCGGCGCGGGGATGCGCAGAATGCGCCGCTAGTATGACCGACTCCGCCGCCAACTGGAACCGCCGGGCCGTCTCCGCCGCCGACGCCGTCGCCGCCGTGCGCAGCGGCCACCGGGTGTTCATCCACGGCGCCTGCGCCACGCCCGCGCCGCTGGTCGAGGCGCTGTGCGCGCGCCGCGACCTGGAGGGAGTCCGGCTCTACCACCTGCACACCGCCGGGCCCGCCCCGTTCGCCGAGCGCGGGCGGGAGGACGAGTTCCGCTCGGTGTCGCTCTTCACCGGCGCGCCCCTGCGGCAGGCCATCGCGGAGGACCGGGCGGATTTCGTGCCGATCTTCCTGTCGGACATCCCGGGGCTCTTCCTCAGCGGCCGGGTCGGCCTCGACGTCGCCCTGCTCCAGCTTTCCCCGCCCGACCGCCACGGCCTGTGCTCGCTGGGCACTTCCTGCGACGCGGCCAAGGCCGCCGCGGCGACGGCCCGGATCGTCGTGGCCGAGATCAACGCGCGCATGCCGCGCACCCACGGCAACAACGTGGTGCCGCTCTCGAGCCTGCACGCCTTCACCGTCACCGACCGCCCGCTGGTCGAGCACCACCCCGAGCCCGAGACCCCGGTGGAAGCGCGCATCGGCGAGCTGGTCGCCGGCCTGGTCGAGGACGGCTCCACGCTGCAGATGGGCATCGGCGGCATCCCGGACGCGGTCCTGGCCCGGCTGCACGGAAAGCGCGACCTCGGCATCCACACGGAGATGTTCTCCGACCGCGTCGTCGACCTGGTGGAGTCCGGCGCCGTCACCAACCGCCTCAAGGTCACGGGCCCCGGCCGCATCGTCACCAGCTTCGTCAACGGCAGCCGCCGGCTGTTCGACTTCGTGGACGACAACCCGCTGGTGGCCTTCTACCCGTGCGACTGGACGAACGACACCTCCGTGATCCGCCGCAACCCGCGCGTGGTGGCGATCAACTCGGCCCTGCAGCTGGACCTGTCCGGCCAGGTCTGCGCCGACTCGATCGGGCACCGCATCTACTCCGGCATCGGCGGGCAGATGGACTTCATCCGCGGCGCCGCCCTGTCCCCCGGCGGCCGGCCGATCATCGCCCTGCCCTCCACCGCCGCCGGCGGCCGGATCTCCCGCATCACCAGCCAGCTGGCGCCGGGCGCGGGCGTCGTCACTACCCGCGGGCACGTTCACTGGGTCGTGACCGAGCACGGAGCCGTCAACCTGCACGGCCTGACCCTGCGCGAGCGGGCGGCGGCGCTGATCTCGATCGCCCATCCCGATTTCCGCGCCGAGCTCGAACGCGAATACCGGACGCGGCGCGGCACCGACCCGGAAGCCGGCAGGTGAGAGTCGAGCGACGATAGCCTCGGTCCAAAGCTGATTGCTCGGCTTGCGCCCGACTGCCCCAGGCCGATTCCACCGCGCGGGTCGGGCGGAGAGAAGGGAATCAGCCGTGCGACGGGATCCTCACCGCCAGCGCATGAGGCCTGCTGCGCGACGCCAAAAGAAGCCCACTTTCTGCCAACGGGTGACCAGCCCGCCCGCCCGCTTTGTGGGATGCTGGCGGCGTGAACCTCGCCTACCTGCACGCCCTGGAGGCCCAGCGTCCGCAGATCCGGGCCGGCTGGGAGCACCTGCTGCGTCTGGAGCGGGCCAATTCGCCGCTGGCCAACCCCGACACGCTGGTGCACCTGCTGGACACGACGCTAAACGAGATCTTCCTGGACCTCCGGCTCTGGTCGCCGCGGCGCCGGCCTTCGCACCTGGCGGCGCCCGCGTGCCCGTGTGGGCGCAACCCGCTGCTGGCCTACTTCGCGGCCGGCAGGCAGGCGCTGCACGAGGCCCTCGTGGTCGTCCAGGCGGCGGCGCCCGAAGTCACGCCCGACCAGCGCAGCGAGGCCATGGCCTGCCTCGACCAGGTCTTCAGCCGGATCGCCCGGCGGGAGATCGAGTCGTTCTGCGCCCTCTGCCAGTTCCGGCCCTCGCCGGTGACCCACGCGCACGACCCGGCTGACTACGGCCACTGACGCGCCCGGTCAGGTCCGGTGGCGGCGGTGCAGGCGTTCGCGGTAGGCCGAGGGCGGCTCGCCGGCCACGCGCCGGAAGACGCGGTTGAACTGCGACAGCGATTGGAAGCCCGCCTCGTACGCGGCCTCGCTGACCCGCTTGTTGGGGTTGAGCAGCAGGCTCTTCACCTTCTCCACGCGCACGCGGGCGACGTATTCGGTGAAGGTCAGGCCGGTGGCCTTGTGGAAGCTCTTGCAGAAGTAGAAGGCGCTCATGTTCACCGCGCCGGCGACCTGGGTCAGCGACAGCTCCTCGGCGAAATGGTCCGTGATGAACGATCGCGCACGCGTGATCGCGGGCGCCTCCTGCGCCTCCTCCTGGACGATCAGCTGGTTGCTGAGCGCGGAGAGGTGCTGCGCGAAGATCGTCAGGAGCTGGAGGATCGACCGGTATTGCGCGGGCGAAACGACCCGGCTCTGCAGCAGCGCCTCCTCGTAACGCTTCATGTCCGTCTGCACGCCGAACTCCAGCAGGGCGCGCGTGAGCTTGCGCAGCCCGGCCTTGGTCGGCCGGTGGAGCAGCACCTGGCCCGTGCGCAGGAACGCGATCAGGTTCTCCCCGACGCGCACGGGCACGGCCGAGTCGCAGAGGCCGGCGAAGCACTTGAGCGACTGCGGGGCGAGCCCCGCCGACTCCTCCAGCCGCTTCTGGTGCTGCAGGCACGCGGCGCAGCTGTGGTTGGTGTTGCGCAGCAGCGCGCACAGCGGGTTCTCGTTGGGGTCGCCGCCATGCGGCAGTTCGAACGCCTCCTGCGCCCGCAGGTTCAGCGGCAGCCCCGTCGTCTCCCGGAACGCCTGGGCGTAATCCCGGAAAATCTGCGAGCGCCGGAGCTGGTCGACCAGCGCGCGCTTCTGGCGGTTGACGTCGGCGGCGCTCATGGTGGGGCCGAGGGCCTTCAGACCGCGGCGGCATGCCGGTGGGCCGCCGGCGCCAGGGTCGCGTCGAACACGGCCGCGATCACCCGCAGCAGCGGCACCCCGCGGGGGGTCACCTGCATCCCGCCGGGGGTCCGCTCGACCAGCCCGTCGGCCTCCAATGCGTCGAGCCGGGCGATCTCCGCCGCGTAGGTGGAAGCCACGTCGAGGCCGAGTTCCGCGCCCAGGGCCGAGTAATCCAGCCGACGGTCGCACATCAGCCGCATGATCAGCGTGCGCCGGCGGCGGTCCTCCGGCGTGAGCACCAGGGCCCGCTCCACCGGCAGCCGGCCGGCCCGGACGTCCGCCTGCCACTCCGACAGCTCCTTGCGGTTCTGCCGGTAGGTGTCGGCCGTCGACGAGATGGAGGAGACGCCGAAGCCGTAGAGCGACGCGCCCGCCGCGGTGCTGTAGCCCTGGAAGTTGCGGTGCAGCGTGCCCTCGCGCTGGGCCAGCGCGAGCTCGTCGTCGGGCCGGGCGAAATGATCGAGCCCGATGTCGACGTAGCCGGCGCCCGTCAGCCGCGCGTGGGCGACGGCGAACATCGCGAGCTTTTCCTCCGGCGACGGCAGCTGCCCGCGGGTCTCGAAGATCCGCTGGGCCGGGCGCAGCCACGGCACGTGCGCGTAGCTGAACACCGAGAGGCGGTCGGGTTCGAGCTCCAGGACGGAGTCGATCGTCTCCCCAAAGCTGTCCGGCGTCTGCATGGGCAGGCCGTAGATCAGGTCGATGTTGATCGAGGCAAAACCCTCGTCCCGGAGCCACGCGACCGCCTGCGCCGTGAGCGAGGAAGGCTGCCAGCGGTGGATCGCGAGCTGCACGGCGGGATTGGTGTCCTGGACGCCGAGCGAGGCCCGGTTGGCGCCGAGGGCGCGGAGGGCGGTGATGTGGTCGCGGGTCAGGCGGCGCGGGTCGATCTCGACGCCGAACTCGGCGCCGGGCGCCAGGGTGAAAAGCTCGCGGATGCTCCGGCCGAGGCGCGTCAGGACGGCCGGCGGCAGGAAGGTCGGCGTGCCGCCGCCGAAATGGACCTGCGCGACGGGCCGCTCGCGGTCGAGCCGCGAGGCCACCAGGGCCATCTCCCGCTCGAGGTCGTCGAGGTACTCGCCGGCCGCCTCGCGCCGGGTGGTGATGACCGTGTTGCAGCCGCAGTACCAGCACAGCGACTCGCAGAACGGCAGGTGAAAATAAAGCGAGAGCGGGCCGGCGCCCGGGCCGTTGTCGGCCGCGATCGCCTCCTCCAGCCGCGCCACCGGCACCTCCGCCGTGAACTTGGTGGCGGGCGGGTACGAGGTGTAGCGTGGCGCCGGCGCGGAATATTTCCGGATCAGGGCCAGGTCGAGGTCCGTCGTGGGTGCGGTCGCTTGCCGGAGGCTCATCGTCGTGGAATGGGTGGACGCCAGCATCGCAGGATTCCGCCGCCGGCTCTCCGCGGTCGTTGCGTTAGACTGTGCACATCTTGCGCCATCCCCCCGCCCGCCAGGGGGCGGCCCGGCGCCGGCAAGATCTGCGCATGTCCCGACAAGCGACGCGCGGACGCCCGGGCCGCGGAACTGCTAGGCTGGAGCGCATGAACACGCTCCTGCTTCCCCCTCCGCCCTCGCCCGTCGCCGCCCCTCCGGGCGGCGCCCCGGCTCCGACCTCCCGCCGCGCGGTGGCCGTGCTGGGGGGCGGCATCACGGGGCTCTGCGCCGCCTGGCAGCTGCGGCAGCGGGGGGTGCCCGTGGTGGTCTTCGAGTCGGGGGCGCACGCCGGCGGGGTCCTGGCCTCCGTCCGCGAGGGCCCGTGGCTGCGGGAGACGGGCCCCAACACCCTGTTCGAGAACTCGCCCGAGATCGCGGCGTTTGTCGCCGGGCTCGGCCTCGGCCCGCGCCGCCTGGAGGCCGCTCCCGCGGCCCGGCGCCGTTTTATCGTGCGCTCCGGGCGGCTGGTGCCGCTGCCCGACACGCCCCCGCGTTTCTTCGCCAGCCGCTTCCTGTCCTGGCGCGCCAAGCTGGGCCTGCTCGGGGAGCCGTTCCGCCCGCCGGCGCCGGCCGACCGCGAGGAATCCGTCGCGGAGTTCGTGACGCGGCGCCTCGGGCCCGAGTTCCTCGACTACATCGTGAACCCGTTCGTCGCCGGGGTCTATGCCGGCGACCCGGCGCAGCTCTCCGTGCGCCACGCGTTTCCGAAGCTCGCCGCCCTGGAGCGCGAGCACGGCTCGCTGATCCGCGGCGCGCTCCGGCGGCGATCCAGCCGGACGGGACCCAGCGGGGCGCTGATCTCGTTTCCCGACGGCCTCGCCGAACTGCCGGCGGCCCTCGCCCGCGGCCTGGGCGAGAGCCTGCGGCTCCACCACCGCGTGACTCGGGTGCGCCCGGCCGGCGCGGAGTGGCGGGTCGGATTCGAGATCCACGGCCTCGCGCTGGAGGAGAATTTTTCCGCCGTGATCTGCGCCCTGCCCCCGGACGCCCTGGCGCGGGTGCGGTTCGAGGGCGTGCCGGCGGCCGACGGTCTGGCCGGCCTGCGCGAGATCCCGCAGCCGCCGGTCGCCTCGGTGTTCCTGGGTTTCCGCCGCGAGGACGTCGCCCACCCGCTCGACGGGTTCGGCATGCTAACCCCGGCCGTCGCCGGCCGGCAGATCCTCGGCACCCTGTTTTCCAGCACGCTCTTCCCCGGCCGCGCGCCCGAGGGACATGTGGCGCTGACGACCTTTGTCGGCGGCGCCCGGCAGCCGGACCTCGCCCGGCAGGACGACGCGACGCTCAACGCCATCGTCCTGCGGGAACTCGACGCCCTGCTCGGCATCCGCAGCTGCCCGGTCATCGCCCGGATCCAGCGCTGGCCCCGGGCCATCCCCCAGTACACCGTCGGCTACCAGCGCTTCAAGGACCTGTGCGCCGCCGCGGAAGCCGGCGCTCCCGGGCTCCACATCGGCGGCACCGCCCGCGACGGGGTCTCGCTGTCGAATTGCATCACGTCCGGCCGGCGCCTGGCCGAGGCGGCGGCCCGGACATGGGCCGGCGCGTAGCGGGGGAGGTCGTTCGAGGAGAATTGAGCGCGCCTCCCCCGGCAAAGGCCCTCTCCGATCTTCGTGTCGTTTCGTGTTCTTGCGGCTCCCACTCCCTCCCGGGAAGGGCTACGGGGGATGCGGAGTAGTCCAGCGGAGGCGCCTCTTTCCGGGCGGAACGAAGCGTCACGTGGCCGGAAGGGCGGGAGCCCAGGCGGGCGGAGCCTCGGGGAGCCCGGCCGGGCGGACGGCGCGGAGCATCGGATCAATGTGGGACCAGAGTGACTGGGTGCGGTGCTCGAGCATCTGCCGGCACTTGGCGATCTCGGCCTGCCGCGCCTGGCGGTTCTCGGCGGCGATGCGGGCGAGGTCGTCGAGATTGCAGACGAACACGGCCTCGAGCCCTGCGACGCCGGGCTCGACGTCCCGCGGCAGGGCCACGTCGATGAAGAGCATCGGCCGGCCGCGGCGGCGGCCCATGGCTTCGCGGGCCAGCTGCGGGGAGATGAGCGTGCCGGGGGCCGAGGTCGAGCAGACCACGACATCGTACTCGCCGAGCCCGGCCAGGGCCTGGTCGAAGGCCAGCGCCGTGGCGCCGAGCTCGGCCGCCACCTCCTGGGCCCGCTCGAGCCGCCGACTGGCGACGGCCAGCGCCGCCGGGTGGCGGCTGCGGAAGGCCCGCCCGCCCTTGAGTCCGATCTCGCCCGCGCCGAGCAGGAGCACCCGCGCACAGGACAGGTCGCCGAAAACCCGGACGGCGTGGTCGACCGCGACGTTCGCCACGCTGACCAGCCCGGCCGTGATCGCGGTGCTGGCCCGGACATGCTTGGCCGCCTGAAAAGCTTTCTGGAAAACCCGGTTGAGCACCGGCCCGGCCGCCCCGCGTTCCTGCGCGGTCGCGTAGGCCCGCTTCACCTGCCCGAAAATCTCGTTCTCCCCCAGCATCTGCGAGTCGAGCCCGCTCGCGACCTCCAGCAGATGCTGCACCGCCGCCGGACCGGCCAGGTCGAGCCGCAGCCGGGCAAAATCGTCCCGGGCGAATCCCTGCAGATCGCAGAACGCCGCCGCCACGCGGCCCCGGACCGCGGGAGTCTCCGCCACCCCGTAGATTTCCACGCGGTTGCAGGTGTTGAGGATCACGAATTCACCGAGCGCGGGCATCCGCCCAAGTTGCTCCGCCAGCACGGCTTCGGATTCAGCCGTCAGCGCGAGCCTCTCTCTCAGGCCCAGCGGTGCCGTGCGGTGGGTGGCCCCGACGAGAAAGAGTTCACCGGACGGAGTGAGCTGGGTAGAGGTCTGCATGAGTCGGGGTCAGGATGCCCGAAGGCTCCGTCCCGGTCTCCGCAGACCTTGCCAACCCCTCCGCAGAACTTGGCGGCGCCCGGCCTCCCGGCTCCGCCAGCCGCGGGTACCCGGGCGCCCGGGATTTTGACCGCCCTAGCGGTGTTCCTCGTAAGTGACCTCGATCTTGGCGGCGAAGGCCTTGCGCTTGGCGGCGCCCTGGAAGCGGATGCTGTGCGTCCGCTCATCGTAGACATACCCGTCCGCCGGATCGGCGCGCACCTCTTCGCCGTCGACCAGCACCCGCAGGCTGCGCTTGTAGAAGGTCGCACCCGGCCCGACCGGGTCGAGCGCCACCGCCACCGTGTCGGCGATGCGGTCGCCCAAAGCGGCGAGCGGGGCCGAGAAGTCGCTCTCGATGTTCAGCACGGTGCCGCCCGTGAGTTCGGCCGCGCGCCGGTGGGAAATGTTGTTGGGCGACACCACCGCATGCATCTCGATCTTTCCGCGTTTGTTGCCCTTCACGATGATGAAGGGCCGCAGCACCCAGTAGTTGATGTAGCCGTCGAGCGTCTGGCGCTTGCGCGGGTTGCGCGCGTTGTAGGCGTTCAGCAGGTCGGGCAGCCGGCCGTTCTCGATCCACTCCGCCTTGGGCGGCGCGCCCTTGGGCTGTTCCTTCCAGAGCGCCATGCGGGTCTCCTCCTCGTCCATGAAGAAGACGACGATCGTCGTGGCCTCCGGCCGCAGCAGTGTGTGCTGCCGGTTGAAGTACGCGGCGACGAAGTTGTAGACCGCGGTGAAGGCCGTGCGGTTGCTGTCCCCGTTGGTGCCGACCTTGACCAGCTCGCCGAAGACGCCGTGGGGCGTCTGCGGCGTCACCCAGGGCTGATCCAGCACCGGCAGCGTGACCAGGGCGCCGTTGCTCGCCACCCGCTTGGTGACCTGCTTGGGACGGTTGCGGCGGTCCAGCACCGGATTGCCCGCGCGGTCGATTTGCACGGAGCGAACCTCCTTGTAGAAGGAATCGTCCCGGGAGGCGCGGCCCGCATCGGCGTTGACGAAGTCGGTGGTCAAGACCCCGATGCGGTAATCGAGCTGGCGCTCGTCGAACAGCCGGCGGAACCGCTGCAGGTTGTCCGCAATGCGGCTCTGGTGCGGGGCCATCGACGGCGAGTTGTTGATGACAAACACCAGGTCGACTTCCCGGCTGCGGGAGCGATCCACCGCCACGCGCTTCGCGTCGCGGATCGGCTCCACCTGGACCACGATGACGTTTTCCACGCCCAGGTCGGGATTGTTCTCGTCGACCGTGTAATACCCGAAACGATCCTCGCCGATGAATCCGGGGTTGGGTGCATAGGTGAGCTGTCCGGTGCGGCGATCCAGGCTGGCCGTGCCGTTTTGCGGCACCGCCTTGTCGTCCAAGACGAACGCCAGCTTGTGATCGGTGATGGAGCCGCGGTCCGCCTCGGTCATAAAATCCTCGTGGCTGGGAATGGCCTGCGTGACGGATTGGTTGGGGCGCGTGACGAGGTTGACCGGCACCACGCGCAGCGCGCGCTCCCGGTCCGCCTTGACGACAAATTTTTCCAGGACCACCGGCTCCGCGGGCTTCACGTCGATCACGACCCGGTTCTGGAAAACGAGCCCGTTGGTCTCGTTGCGCACCGTGTAGGAAAACGAGTCCTCGCCCACGTAACCTTCCTGCGGTTGATATGCGAAGTAGCCCAGCCGCGCGGTCCGGTTCTGGAAAAAGTCCGACCCCTCCCCGCCCCCGGCCAGCCCCACCCGGCCGAACAACGGCTCGCTGGTGATCGTGTACACCAGGTCGCTGCTCGAATCCGCACTGAGGATCTCCGGGGCGACGACCAGCTGGCCATGCACGCC
>JAEUGX010000035.1 GCA_016795545.1 Opitutaceae bacterium | reverse complement strand
ACAGAAAATTGCCCAGCACCCGGCCGGCGTGGGCCGGATCGGCGAGCACCGCGGGCGCCGCCTCCGGCACCTCCGTCGCCAGCTCGCCGCCGGCGCGCCGCACGCGGTCGCCGTGCGCCGACACCGCCTCCGCCACCAGGTCCGCCGGCGCCTGCGGATCCAGCCGCAGCGGCGTGCGCCCCGTCTCCAGCCGCGCCAGCTCGAGCAGCGCCTGCAGCACGGCCAGCAGCCGCTCGCAATCGTTCCGGCCCACTTCCAGCAGCTCGCGCTGGTCGGGATTGAGCCGCCCCAGCTTTTCCTCGAGCAGCAGGTGCAGCGACATCCGGATGCCCGCCACGGGCGTCTTCACCTCGTGGCCCAGCGTCGCCAGCGCCTTGGTCTTGGCCTCGTCGTTGCGCCGCAGCCGCGTGACGTCGACCAGCAGCACGGCCCAGCCGTCGTCCGCGCCGAACGCGCCCGCCATGCGAAAGATCTGCGGCAGATACGCGTCGCCCGCCACGGCGCCCGGGACCGGCAGGTGGACGGCCCGGCGGATGTCGTCGCCCACCAGGTCGCGCGCCTCCGCCGCGGCCGCGTCGATCTGCCGCCGCACCTCGCCGGGCAGGACGCCGGGGATGCCCAGCGACCGGCTGAGCTGCTCGGCGCGGGGGTTCGTCTGCCGCACCTGGAAATCGCGGTCGACGATGTACACCGGGTAGGGCAGCGCCTCGAGGATCGCGCGGCAGACGCGGTTGGCCGCGACCGCCCGCTCGTCGGTCTCGCCGATGTACCGCTGCAGCTCGCGCGCCATCTCGTTGAAGCTGGTCGCGATCTGCCCGAGCTCCCCGCCGCTCTCGATCGGCACCACCGTCTCGAAGCGCCGCGCGCTCACCAGCTGGATCGAGTCGCGCAGCCGCCGCAGCGGGTCGAAGACGCCGCGGGTCAGCCGCATCGAGGTGAGGATGTAGATGCCGAGCGAGAAGATGGCGAAGCCCATCGCGATGACCGTCACCCGCTGGCCCTTGAGCACGGCGCGGTCGCGCCGCGCCATGATGGCGTTCTCGTTGAGGTCGACCAGCTGGTCGGCCACGTTGCTGATGTCGCCGCTCACGCCCGTGATCGCTTGGCTGAGCGTGATCAGCCGCTCGTTGCCCCGCGGCGGCCGCAGCGCGAACAGCTCGTCGTACGCGGCGAAGAACGTCTGGCAGAGCGCCGTCAGCCGCGCCACCAGCTCGCGGCCCTGGGCCGCCTGGGTGCTGCGGATCACGATGTCCAGCCGCACTTCCGCCACGTCGCGCTCCTGCCGGAACACCTCCTGCGTGGCGGGCAGGCCGGAGACGTCCTTCACCGCCAGGCACTGGGCGTTGATGCGGGTGAGCGCCGAGCGCAGCTCCCGGACCGCGCGGATGCTGTCGTAATTCTCGTCGATGAGCGAACTCATCTCGTCCGTGAGCCCGCGGGTGGCCCACACGCAGAAGCCGCTCAGGATGAGCAGGAGCAGGAGCGTGACGGTCAGCCCCCCGACGAAGGACCAGCGGTTCATGCGGCGGGATCGCCGGCCTGGCCCTGGCTGCCGGCCCAGCGCTTGCGCTTCCGGTAGATCGTGGCGGCGTCAATGCCGAGGACGCGCGCGGCCTCCTCGAGCGTCGGCGTGCGCGCCGTCACGAGCCGCACGTGCGCCTGCTCGATCGCCTCCAGCGGCACCAGCGCGCCGAGCGCCACCTCCGGGCCGCCGCCGGGCGCCGCCAGCTCGGCGGGCAGGTCGTCGAGCTCCACGACCTCGCCGTGCGCGAGGATCGCCGCGCGCTCGATCGAGTTCCGCAGCTCGCGCAGGTTGCCGGGCCAGGGGTGCCGCCGGATCGCGGTCCAGGCCTCGGGCGCGAAATCCTGCAGCGCCGAGCCGGACTCCTCGGAGAAAAACCGGAGGAACTCGCGGGCGTGGCGCTCCAGGTCCCGCGGCCGCGCGCGCAGGGGCGGCACGGTCACGCTGATCACGTTCAGCCGGTAGAAGAGGTCCTCGCGGAACGAGCCCGCTTTCACCGCCGCCGCCAAGTCGCGGTTCGTGGCGGCGATCAGCCGCACGTCCGCGGTCCGGGTCTTCGGGTCGCCGACCCGCTCGTAGGTCCGCTCCTGCAGCAGCCGCAGCAGCTTGGGCTGCAGCTCGGCCGGCAGCTCGCCGATCTCGTCGAGGAACAGCGTGCCGCCCCGCGCCGCCTCCACCTTGCCCCACGTGTCGCGCACGGCGCCGGTGAACGCGCCCTTGGCGTGGCCGAACAGCTCGCTCTCGAGCAGCTCGCGGGACAGGCTCGGGCAGCTCACGGTGACGAACGGCCCCGCGGCCAGCGGGCTGTGCTGGTGCACGTGCCGCGCCAGCGCGCTCTTGCCGGTGCCGTTCTCGCCCAGGATCAGGATCGTGGCCTTGGCCGCCGCCGCGCGCTCGAGCACCGAGATGACCCCGGCCATCTCCGGGTCGGCGGAGGCGAAGTCCAGCGCGGGCAGCGTCTGCGCCACGCGCTCCTCCAGCTCGTCGACCCGCTGGCGCAGCCGCCGCGCCTTCTCGATCCGCGCCAGCAGCTGGCGGAGCTGCTCCGGCGTGAACGGCTTCTCCAGGTAGTCGTGGGCCCCGCGCCGCATCGCCTCCACCGCCGTCTCGATGCTGGCGTGCGCCGTGCAGATCACCACGGGCAGCTGCGGCGACAGCTTCTGCAGCCGCGCCAGGTAATCGAGCCCGTCCGCCTCCCCCTCGAGCCGCAGGTCCAGCAGCACCAGGTCGAAGCGCTCCTCCTGCAGCTTCAGCAGCGCCACGCGGCCGCTGTCGGCGGTGTCGGCCTCGTGCCCCTCCGCCCGCACCGCCTGCGCGGTCGTGAGCCGGATGCTCCGCTGATCGTCGACGATGAGGATGCGCATGGTGTCTGGCGGAAACGGAAAGTGGGCGGCCGGAGGTGGGATGGTCAACCCGACGCTACGATGCCGCGCGCCCCACTCCAGACAAGGCCGGACGCCGGGGGTTCTGATTTTTCGCGGGCCGTTTGCAACCTGCGGCGGGTTCCGCGGGCAAACTTGCAATTTGCCCAGCCCCGCCCCGCGGGGTCCGCCGCCGGCCGGAACCTATCCCCATTCCCGGCAATCATTTGGGGCCGCGGCGGCGCCGGCGGCACGCCGCCGGCAAGGGTGAGGGCGTCAGGCCACGGGGCGGCCCGCACGGGCCGCCCGTCAACGCAACCTCAACCCACCCTAGACATGAACCCAAAAAATACCGTCAACCTCCGCCTCCGGTCCCTCCTCGCGGCCTGCGCCCTCGCGGCGTTCCCGGCGGCCGCGCTGCGCGCCGAGCCGCCGGCCAACCCCGCCGGCGATCCCGTCTCCCCGGCCGGGGATCACCCCCAGGCCGAGGTCAAGGTCGCCCTCACCCGCCTCGACGTCGACCTCGACCTCCTCGCCGCGAAAATCGAGACGATCACCGACGCGGTGCGCAAGGAGGAGCTGACGAAGCGGCTCCTGGCGTTCCGCGAACGCCGGGCCGCGCTCGACGAGCGCTTCGACCAAGCCCGCTACGAGGCCCTGGCCGCGGACGTGAAAGCGGAGCGGGACCAGCTGAGCGAATGAGCCGCACCGGCCGCGGCCGCGTGGAACCACCCGGCCGCTTCCGCTGA
Source organism: Opitutaceae bacterium (assembly GCA_016795545.1). Classification (GTDB taxonomy): domain Bacteria; phylum Verrucomicrobiota; class Verrucomicrobiia; order Opitutales; family Opitutaceae; genus Lacunisphaera. Next base: position 11,959 of record JAEUGX010000035.1, on the reverse strand, counting down.
CTCAAGGACCGGATCCGCGGTCCCGCGTCCACGCCGCGGGACCGCCTCCCGGCCCCACCTCCCGCACCCGCCTCGCCCGGGCCCGCCCCGCCATGTCCTACCTTTCCCGCTGCACCTTCCCGACGCCTCCGCGCAACCTCTGCGACCTGCTCCTGCGCGACGTCGCCTCGCTGATCGTCACCAGCCGCCTCGTCACCCGCACCCTCCGCGCCCTGCGGCCGGAGTGCCTCTTTTCCCGCGAGCTCACCGCGATGCTCGACTCGATCCTGACGCTGAGCGCGCTCGGCGAATCGCGCCTGCACGAATCCGTCGTCGAGACCGGAGCGATCCTTCCGCCCGCCGCCGACGCCAGCGCCGGCAACCTCATCACCGGGCTCTTCGCCCGGCTGCCGACCGCCGTCGCGCCCGGCGTGCCCGCCAGTGAATTTGCCGTGAATCTTCGCCTCCTCGCGCAGCACATCGAGCTCAAGGCCCGCCTCGCGTCCGAGGAGGCCATGCTCGTCGGCCAGGTCCGCCTCGGCCACGCCCTCCGCGACTGCTCCGCCGACTGGCGCGCCTGCAGCCAGTCGCTGCGCGCCGTCGCCACCCGCCTCCCCGCGGCCTGAAGCCGCCCGCTCACCCGGACTCCAGAACGCGGATCATCAAGAGCGGCACGGCTCAGCGGATCAGCGACCGCCACGATCCGCCAGAACCCCGCCCACTGCCCGCAGGGGTGTCGATGGGCTGAATGACCGAATGACCCCCTGCGGAATATAGGCGAAACCGGGAGCACGGAAACGACTGTGCTGTCCCCGGTTTCATGAAAATGTTAAATAGCTCCATACTAACATCTTAATTTATATATTAGAATTATTCTAATTCTCACTTGAAACCGAATCGCCTATGGCTTCGCTTGTCCTCTCTCCATTTCAAATGGCTTCCCCAATCGAAAATCACGCGGCCCTCTGTGAGCGTCTGAAATCCTGCGACGTGCGGCCGACCCCGCAGCGTGAGATCGTGCTCAAGGTCATCCTGGAAAAGCGCGACCACCCCACCGCCGACGAGATTTTCGCGCGGGTGAAGTCGCAGCTGCCGACCATTTCGCTGGCCACGGTCTACAACTGCCTGGAAACGCTGGTGCAGTGCGGACTGATCCGGCAGGTGAACCTGGAGCGGGCGCCGACGCGCTACTGCCCGAATCTGCATGAGCACGCGCACTTCCATGATGAGCAGACCGGCCGGATCCACGACGTGGACCTGCCGCCGGAGCTGCTGGCGCGCCTGCACGAGGTGCTGCCGTCGGGTTTTCGCGCGTCGAGCGTCGAGCTGACCTTCCGCGGCTCCGCCCAGCCCAGCGCCAACTGAGCCCGCCCCCTCCTCCGCCTCCCCGACTTCCCGACATGTCCAAACTCGAAATCAAAGACTTCCGCGTCAGCATCGGCGACAAGCCCATCGTCAAGGGTTTCAACCTGACGATCAACTCGGGCGAAGTGCACGCCATCATGGGCCCCAACGGCACCGGCAAGAGCACGCTCGCCAAGGCGATCGCCGGGCACCCCGATTACGCCGTGACCGGCGGCGACGTCCTGCTCGACGGCAAGTCCGTCCTGGCCATGGAGCCCGACGAGCGCGCCCGCGCCGGGCTGTTCCTGGCCTTCCAGTACCCGAGCGAGATCCCCGGGGTCTCCATCGCCAACTTCCTCCGCGCCGCCGTCCAGGCGCGCATGGCCGAGGGCGAGGAGCTCGACGCGACCGGCTACTACAAGCGGCTCTACAGCAAGATGGACCTGCTGAAGATCGACCGGAAGTTCACCTCCCGCTCGGTCAACGAGGGTTTCTCCGGCGGCGAGAAGAAGCGCTGCGAGATCCTGCAGATGGCCATGCTCGAGCCCAAGTTCGCGCTGATGGACGAAACCGACTCCGGCCTCGACATCGACGCGCTGCGCATCGTCGCCGACGGAGTCAACGCCCTGCGCGGCGGCCAGCTGGGCATCATGCTCATCACCCACTACCAGCGCCTGCTCGACTACATCGTGCCGGACTTCGTGCACGTCATGTACGACGGCCGCCTCGTGAAGAGCGGCGACAAGTCCCTCGCGCTCGAGCTCGAGGCCAAGGGCTACGACTGGGTGAAACAGGAGCTCGCCGCCGCCTCGGCCTGAGCCGCCGCCAACCGCCAACTCCCGATTCCTTCCGTGAAACCCCCGAGTGAAATCGACAGCGCCGTCGCCGACAACCCGGTCGCCGGCATCGACCAGTCCCGCGGCGACTTCAAGTACGACGTCACCTACGAGTTCGACGCCGGCACCGGCCTCAACGAAAACACCGTCCGCTACATCAGCCAGGTGAAGAAGGAGGAGCCGTGGCTGCTCGAGTTCCGCCTGAAGGCCCTCCAGACCTTCCTCGAGAAGCCGCTGCCGACCCACTGGGCGACCAAGGACCTCGAGAACATCAATTTCGACAAGATCCGCTACTACCTCGCCAGCGGCCAGAAGCCCAAGCGCACCTGGGACGAGGTGCCCGACGACATCAAGCAGACTTTCGAGCGCCTCGGCATCCCGGAGCAGGAGCGCAAGTTCCTCGCCGGCGTCGAGGCCCAGTTCGATTCGGAGGCCGCCTACTCCAACATCAAGGAGGCCGTCGCCAAGCAGGGCGTCATCTTCGTCAACTCCACCGAGGGCCTGCGCGAGCACCCCGAGATCTTCCGCAAGTTCTTCGGCAAGGTCATCCCCACCGGCGACAACAAGTTCTCCGCGCTCAACAGCGCCGTGTTCTCCGGCGGCTCCTTCATCTACGTGCCGCCCGGCGTCAAGGTCTCGCACCCGCTCCAGGCCTACTTCCGCATCAACGCGGAGAACTTCGGCCAGTTCGAGCGCACCCTGATCATCGCCGACGAGGGCGCCGAGGTCGTGTACATGGAGGGCTGCACGGCCCCGAAGTTCTCGACGTCCACCCTCCACAGCGCGGTCGTCGAACTCGTGGCCCTCAAGGGCGCCAAGATCCAGTACATCACCGTCCAGAACTGGGCCAACAACGTCTTCAACCTCGTCACCAAGCGCGGCGTCGCCCACGAGGACGCCGAGATCAAGTGGATCGACTGCAACATCGGCAGCCGCCTGACCATGAAGTACCCGGGCGTCGTGCTGAAGGGCGAGCGCGCCCGCGGCGAGGTCCTCTCGATCGCGCTGGCCAACGACGGCCAGCACCAGGACACCGGCGCCAAGATGATCCACGCCGCCAACCACACGACCTCGAACGTCATCGCCAAGTCCATCTCGGTCGGCCAGGGGCGCTCCACCTACCGCGGCGTCGTCCACATCCCGAAGCACCTCCGGGGCTGCAAGAACAACACCGAGTGCGACGCGCTGCTGATCAACGCCAACAGCCGCACCGACACCTACCCGGCCATCTCGGTGCGCGGCGACCGCAACGCCACCCAGCACGAGGCCAGCGTCTCCAAGGTCAGCGAGGACATGATCTTCTACATGCAGTCCCGCGGCCTCACCGAGGCCCAGGCCATGAGCCTGGCCGTCAACGGCTTCATCAACGACCTCGCCCGGCAGTTCCCGATGGAGTATTCCGTCGAGCTGAAGCGCCTGATCGACCTCGAGATGGAGGGCAGCGTGGGCTGAGGGCGCCGGCCGACTTCGGCTCGCGGAGGGCGGATCCCCTCCCGCGCCGCCGGTCCGGCCCGCCTCCCGCCTCCCGCCCTCCGCAATCCTTCCCGCCATGTCCGTATCCACACCCACCGCCGCCGTCGGCGCCTTCACCCGCGAGGTCTTCGAGGCCCACCTGGCCCGCGTGAAGCACCTGCCCGCCTGGTGGCGGGAGCGCAAGCGCGCCGCCTACGAGCGCTTCGCCTCCCTGCCGATGCCGCGCCGCACCGACGAGGGCTGGCGCTTCTCCCAGCTCGGCGGCCTCAGCCTCGACGGCTACCACCTGCCCGCCGCCGCCGATTACGACCGGTCCGGCCACGCCGAGCTCGGCGTCCCCGGCGCCGGCACCCTGCTCTTCGCCAACAACCGCCTCGCCATGCAGGAGCCCCTGTCGGGCGCCGCGGCGCGGAGCGGCATCGTGTTCGACACGCTGCAGAACGCCCTGGTCCACCACGAGGATCTGGTCCGGACCCACCTGCTCGCGCAGCCGAACCGGCTCGGTTCCGCCAAGTTCGCCGCCCTGCACGAGGCGTTCATCGAGGATGGCGCCTTCGTGTACGTCCCGGCCGGCGTCGAGGCCGCGCTGCCCGTCGGCGTCTTCCACTACGCCCGCGGCGCCGGCGCCGCCGTGTTCCCCCACACGCTCGTCATCGCCGAGGAGCGCGCCAAGGTCACGGTGGCCGACTTCTTCCGCTCCGTGCCGGCGGACCCGACCTCCGCCCAGCTGGCCTGCGGCGGCAACGACCTCTACGCCGGCCACGGCGCCCAGATCACCTACCTCGCCATCCAGGACTGGAACCGCGCGACCCTGTCGTTCCAATTCAACGCCACCGTCGCCCGCCGCGACGCCCGCGTCCTGTCCCTCAACCTCCATGCCGGCGCCCGCCAGGCCCGCCACGAAAGCTTCTCCCAGCTCCAGGCGCCCGGCGCCCACTCGGAGATGCTCGCCCTCACCGTCGCCCACGGCACCCAGGAGTTCGACCAGCGCACGCTCCAGATCCACCAGGCGCCCAGCACGAGCTCGAACCTCCTCTACAAGAACGCGCTCCTCGACCAGGCGAAGACCATCTTCTCGGGGCTCATCGTCGTCGATCCCGATGCCCAGAAGACCGACGCCTACCAGAGCAACCGCAACCTCATGCTGAGCGACGACGCCGAGGCCCACTCGCTCCCCGGCCTCGAGATCCAGGCCAACGACGTCCGCTGCACCCACGGCGCCACGTCCGCGCGCATCGACCGCGAGCAGGAATTCTACCTCGAATCCCGCGGCATCCGCGCCGCGCAGGCCCAGGAACTCCTCGTCTTCGGCTTCTTCGAGGAGGTCATCGGCAAGATCGAGCACCCGCAGCTGCACGACCGCCTGACCGAGATCATCCGCGAGAAATTCCGCACCTGACGCCGCCATGAGCACCGACCAACGCGACCGCCTCCTCTCCCGCGACGTCACCGCCTCCCAGATCCCGTCCGGCGAGAAACACGCCCTCGCCGCCGGCACCCAGGTGTTCATCCACCAGGTCCTGGGCGGCAGCTACACCGTCCAGACCGACACCGGCCTGTACCGGCTCGACGGCAAGGACGCCGACGCCATCGGCGAGCAGGTCGCCGACCAGCAGGTCAAGGCCGACACCCTCGCCGACGGCTCCCCCGATCCCGAGGCGGTCTGGGCCCAGCTCCGCCAGGTCTTCGATCCGGAGATCCCCGTCAACATCGTCGACCTCGGCCTGGTCTACACCATGGACATCTCGAAGCAGGACGACGGCGGCCACCGCGTCGACGTGCAGATGACGCTCACCGCGCCCGGCTGCGGCATGGGCCCCGTCATCGCCGAGGACGCGAAGGGCAAGATCCTTCTCGTCCCTGGCGTCTCCGCCGCCGACGTCCGCATCACGTGGGACCCGCCCTGGAACCAGTCGATGATCTCCGAGGAAGGGAAGATGAAGCTCGGGCTGATCTGAGCGCCCGCCGGCGCCGCGGGTTACAAAGCTGTAATGCCCGGCTTGTCCCTTGACGCCGCGTCGACGGGGTGCGCTAGAATCGCCCCATGACACCCCCGCCGCTGTTTCCACTCCCGGGCACCCGTCACCTCTCGCGCCGAACGTTCCTGACCGGTTCAGCCACCTTCGCCGCCGTCGCCCTGCTCTCCACCCGCGCCTACGGGGTCGTCAACGGCCGGCCGAAGTTCTCGGGGTATCCCTTCACGCTGGGCATCGCCTCGGGCGACCCGCTGCCCGACGGCGTCGTGCTCTGGACCCGCCTCGCGCCGAAGCCGCTCGAGGTCGGCGGCGGCATGCCGCCCGAGCCCGTCGAGGTATCCTGGCAGATCGCGGAGGACGAGGCCATGACCCGCGTCGTGCAGTCGGGCAAGGCCACGGCCAACCCGGCCTGGGCCCACTCGGTGCACGTCGAGGTCGAGGGCCTCAAGCCCGACCGCTGGTACTGGTACCAGTTCAAGGCCGGCGGCGAGATCAGCCCCCGCGGCCGCACCCGGACCATGCCCCCGGCCGGCAGCATGCCGGACCGCCTCCGCTTTGCATTCGCGTCCTGCCAGAAATACGAGACCGGCTTCTACACCGCCTACGAGCACATGGTCCGCGAGGACCTCGACCTCATGTTCCACCTCGGCGACTACATCTACGAGAAGGGCAACGAGGAGGGCGGCGCCCGCTCGCACGGCCAGGCCCAGGTCTTCACCCTCGACGAGTACCGCGCCCGCTACGCGGTCTACAAGACCGACCCGGCCCTGCAGGCCATGCACGCGGCCGTGCCGTGGATCGTCACCTGGGACGACCACGAGGTGAACAACGACTACGCCGGCAACATTCCCGAGACGAAGGCCAAGATGACCACCGAGCGGTTCCTGCTCCGCCGCGCCGCCGGCTACCAGGCCTACTTCGAGCACATGCCGCTGCGCCGCACCGCGCTGCCCACCGGCCCCGACATGCTGCTCTACCGCCGCCTGGCGTTCGGCCGGCTGGCCTCGTTCAACGTGCTCGACACGCGCCAGTACCGCAGCCACGGCCTCTTCCACGACCAGAAGGCGGCCCCCGCCGACCCCGGCCAGCTCGATCCCGCGCGCACCATCATGGGTGCCCGGCAGCGCGACTGGCTCTTCGACGGCCTCGACCGCTCCGCCAGCGCCTGGAACGTCCTCGCGCAGCAGGTCATGGTCGCCCGCCCCGACCTGGCGGCCGGCGACGGCACCCGCTACATGATGGACAAGTGGCCGGGCTTCGAGTTCGAACGCCGCCGCCTGCTCCGCCATCTCCAGGAGCACCAGGTCGCCAATCCCGTCGTCCTCACCGGCGACGTGCACCAGAACTGGGCCAACGAGCTGCCGCTCGATCCCGACAAGCCGGGCTCGCCCAGCGTCGGCACCGAGTTCGTCGGCACCTCCATCTCCTCCTCCGGCGACGGCGAGGCGACCCCGGCCCGGACCAACGACCTCTACGCGGAGAATCCCTTCGTCAAGTTCTTCAACACCGAGCGCGGCTACGTGCGGTGCGAGGTCACCCCGAAGGACTGGCGCAGCGACTACCGGACCGTGCCCTACGTCTCGCGGCGCAACGCGCCGCTCCAGACCCGGGCCTCGTTCGTCGTCGAGTCCGGTCGCCCGGTCCTGAACCGGGTCTAGCCTCGGCGCGCCGCCGCGGCGGCGCGCCAATTAGCGCTCCACCTGCCGCTTATATCTGCTAGGCAGGAGCCACGCTGCCACCCCCGTCCGCCCGGGCGCTCCGTCATGCTTGACGATTTGCCCGGGCGCACAAGGTTCATGCGCCGCGCTCACCTCCCCATGAACGAATTTCATCCGAGCCATCCCGAATACTGGAGCTCCCGCTATATGCGCGCCCAGACGCCCTGGGACTTCGACGGGGTGCCGGCCGACCTCAAGGAATTCCTCAAGAAAAAACCCCCCGGCACGGCCCCGCCGGCCCGTCGTCGCGTCCTGATCCCGGGCTGCGGCCTGGGCCACGAGATCAAGGCGTTCACCGAGGCCGGCTTCGACGTCACCGCCCTCGACTTCGCCCCGGAGGCCGTGGAACGCGCCCGCATCCTGCTCGGCCCGGCACTGGCCGACCGGGTCCTGCTCGCGGATTTCTTCAAGGCCGACCTGCCGCTGGCCTCCTTCGACTTCGTCTATGAGCGCACCTTCATCTGCTCCCTCATGCCCGACCGGCGCGAGGCCTACCGCGACCGCGTGGCCAGCCTGCTCAAGTACCGGGGCGTCCTGCTCGGCTATTTCTACTACCAGAAGCCGATCATCGTGAACGGGCCGCCGTTCGGCTTCGCCTGGGGCACCGCCGACGAGCTGTTCGAACGCTATTTCCTCCTCGGCCGCGACGTTCCCGTGCACGATTCGCTGCCCCTGTTCGCCGGACGCGAACGCTGGCAGGAGTGGCACCGGACGTCCTTCAACGCCGCGGCCGCGGGCTGAACCCCCGGCGGGGGCGCTCCTCCGGCAGACCCGCCGTGCGCCCGGAGCCCCCCGCGCGATTAGGGATTTCTCTTTCGGGAAATTTCGGGACAATGCCGCCCGTCCGCATGCATCCCGCGCCCGCCAGCTTCTACGAGGAGGTCGTCGCGCTCGAGCGCGAGGGCAACGCGTTCGTCGTGGTCGTCCTCGCCGAGTCGCTGGGCAGCACCCCGCAGGACGCCGGGGCGAAGATGCTGGTCACGACGGCCGGCCTCCACGTCGGCACCATCGGCGGCGGCAAGGTGGAGGCCCAGGCCATCGCCCTCGCCCGCGAGCTGCTGGCGTCCGGATCGGCGGCGCCGCGCTTCGTCAACTGGGCCCTCAAGACCGACATCGGCATGACCTGCGGCGGCTCGGTGAAGCTCTACTTCGAGCCCCACCCGGCCGGCGGCCCCGGCGCGGGTTGGCCGATCTGGATCTTCGGCGCCGGCCATGTCGTCCAGGCGCTGGTGCCCGTGCTCGCGCCCCTGGACTGCCAGCTCACGGTCGTCGATCCCCGGCGCGAATGGCTCGACCGCCTGCCGCGCGCCCGCAACGCGCGCTACCTGCAGGCCGACGAACCGGCGGAACTTGTGCCGCAGATTCCCGACCACGCCTTCCTGCTCTGCCTGACGCGCGGGCACGCCAGCGACCGCCCGGTGCTCCTCCGCGCCCTGGCCGAGCGGAAATTTCCCTTCGTCGGCGTGATCGGCAGCGAAGCGAAGGCCAAGGTGCTCCGCCGGGAGCTCGTCGCCGCCGGCCTGCCCGCCCGCCGCGCCCGGGACTTCCACTGCCCCGTCGGCCTGCCCTTCGGCGGCAACGATCCCCGCGAGATCGCTCTCAGCATCGCCGCCCAGCTCCTGACCGAACGCGACGGCCCGGCGGTCGCCTGAACGTCAGCCCTGCCGCTGCGCGATGGAGCGGCAGATGGCCTCCGCCGTCGCCGGCGAAGCCAGCCGGACCTCGCCGCCCGGCGGGCCGAACGCCGCGACCGCATCGCGGATGGCCTCGCGCACGGAGAACGCCAGCATCAGCGGGGGCTCGCCGACGGCCTTGCTGCCGTGGATGGTGTTGGCCTGCGCGGCGCGCGGCAGGAGCGTGACGCGGAACTCCGCAGGCGCGTCGCTGAACGCCGGTATCTGGTAGGTGCTCGCGCTGTGCGTCAGCAGGCGGCCCTCCGGGTCCCAGCGCAGCTCCTCGCGGGTCAGCCAGCCCAGGCCCTGCACGAACCCGCCCTCGATCTGGCCGCGGTCCACGCCGGGATTCAGCGAGTCGCCGACGTCGTGCACGATGTCCACCCGGCGCACCCGGTGCATCCCGGAGAACCCGTCGACCTCCACCTCCGCCACCGCCGCGCCGCAGGCGAAATAATGGAACGGCCGGCCGGCGGACTTCTCCCAGTCCCACTGGATGCCCGGGGTCCGGTAGTACCCGGTCGCGGAGAGGCTGATCCGCTCCCGGTAGGCCTGGGCGCAGACCCGGGCGAACGGCACCGACGCCGCGCCGCCCGCGGCCCGCGCCACGCCGTCGGTGAACGCCACCGCGTCGGGGGCGGCCCCGAGCAGGCCGGCCGCGACCGGACGCAGGCGCTCGCGCAGCGTCGTGCAGGCGGCCGCGACCGCGGCGCCGTTCAGGTCCGCGCCGCTCGACGCGGCCGTAGCCGAGGTGTTCGGCACCTTGTCGGTGCTGGTCGGCATCACGCGGATGGCGTCCGCGGGCAGGCCCAGCTCCCGCATCGCGACCCCGAGGATCTTCGTGTGCAGTCCCTGACCCATCTCGGTGCCGCCGTGGTTCACCTGGACGGATCCGTCCGCATAGACATGGACCAGCGCGCCGGCCTGATTGTAGTGCGAGAGCGTGAAGCTGATGCCGAACTTCACCGGCGTGACCGCCAGCCCCCGCTTGACGTGCGGGCTGGCCCGGTTCCAGGCGTCGACCTCCGCCCGCCGGGCCGCGAAGCCGGAGCGGTCGAGGACCTGCCGCCAGACTTCCTGCAGCCGGTGGTCGCCGAGGTCCTCGCCGTAGTGCGTGCGGTTGGTCTCGCCCGCGCCGTGGTAGAGGTTGCGCTCCCGCACCACCTCCGGCGGCAGGCCGAGCCGGCGGGCGATGCGGTCGAGGATCTCCTCGATGACGAGCATGCCCTGCGGACCGCCGAAGCCGCGGAACGCGGTGTGCGAACAGACGTTGGTCTTCGCCACGCGCCCGCTGAAGTGCACCGCGGGGATGTAGTAGGCGTTGTCGAGGTGGAAGAGGGCCCGGTCGTTGATCGCGGTCGACAGGTCGAGCGACCAGCCGCCATCCGACACCAGCTGCACCCGCGCCGCGGCCAGGCGGCCGTCCCGGTCGTGGCCGACCGTAAACCGCGCGTGGAACGGGTGGCGCTTGCCCGTCAACCGCATGTCGAGGTCGCGGTCGAGCTGCACCCGCACGGGCCGGCCGGTCCGGACCGCCGCCAGCGCCACCAGCGCGGCGAACGCGTTGCCCTGCGTCTCCTTGCCGCCGAAGCCGCCGCCCAGTCGCGGCGACTGCACGACGACCCGGTGCCGGGGCCGGTGCAGCACCTCGGCGACGATCGCCTGGATCTCCGACGGATGCTGGGTGGAGGAATGCACGAGCACCGTGCCGTCCTCGCCGGCCTCGGCCCAGGCCGCCTGCGTCTCGAGGTAGAAATGCTCCTGCCCGCCGAACTCGAACTCCCCCTCCAGCGTCGCCGGCGCGGCGGCCAGGGCCGCGTCCGCGTCGCCCCGCACGAGCGTGTGCGGCTCGGTGTGGTAGCTGCCCGCCGCCCGCGCCGCCGGCAGGCCCACGAGGGCGGGCAAGGGCTCGTACTCGACCTCCACCAGCGCCGCGGCGGCCCGGCAAGCCGCGAGCGACTCGCCGACCACCCAGGCCACGATCTGGCCGTGGAACCACACGTCGTCCTGCGCGAGCAGCGGCTCGTCGTGCCGCACCGGGCCCGTGTTGTTCTCGCCGGGAATATCCTCCGCCAGCAGCACGGCGTGGATGCCCCGCGCCTGGCGCGCCCGCGCGGCGTCGCGCCGCCGGATCCGGGCCCGCGCATGGGGCGAGCACACCGGCCAGCAGTCGAGCATCGGGCGGCGCTGCGCGGTGTCGTCGACATACCGCGCCCCGCCCGTCACGTGGCCGACCGCGCTCTCATGGCCGAGCGCGCGGGAGCCGTCGGGAACCTCCCACCTGGCGCCGGCCGCGAATCCCAGCTCGCCGTCCTGCGCCTCGCTGCTCGCGCCGGAGACGAACTTGCGCCAGAGCCCGGCCACCAGCGCCCGCCGGTAGGCGGCGCCGCCGCGGGCGTCGTCGATCGGCTGGTACGCGGCCTGCAGCAGCTCCGTCACGGCGGGGTCGTCCAGCGGCCGGCCGACCAGCGCGGCCTCCGCCGCCGTCGCCCGCCGCGGCGTCTCCGCCACGCCGCCGTAGGCGATGCGCGCCTTCCGCACCACGCCGCCGGCATCGACGTCGACGCAGTAGGCCCCGGCCACGATGCTGATGTCGAGCTCGCGGCGCTTGGAAACCTTCAGGAAATCCACCCGGCGCGTGAGCCCGGGCGCCGGGCCGCCGCGCGGCAGCACGATCTCGCGCAGGATCTCGCCGGGGCGCAGGACCGTGCGGCGGTAGCCGGTGAAGAACTCCGCCAGCGGCACCGTCCGCTCCCCCTGGGCGGCGGCCAGCACCACCGCGGCATCGAGCGTCAGCAGCACGGGGGCGCCGTCGCCGATGGGCGACGCCGTCGCCAGGTTGCCGCCGAGCGTGGCGCGGTTGCGGATGGCGCGCGCTGCGAAGACCCGGAGCATCTTGGCCAGCGAGGGGTACTCCGCACCCAGGGCCTCCTCGAGGTGGGTCAGCGTCACCGCCGCGC
>JAEUGX010000030.1 GCA_016795545.1 Opitutaceae bacterium | reverse complement strand
CGGGCGGCAAACCACGACACCCGCACCACCGGCGCCCCGGCGGGGGCGCGCTCGCCGGGCGCGAGGTCGCCCGCCCAGTGCTCCAGGTAGGACGGGTCGGCGAAAAGCGGGGACACCTGCGAGCGACGCCACTGCGGCTGCGCGGTCACGAACGCCAGGAAGTCGGCGTTGGTGACCGCCCGCTCGTCGAGGAGGAACGCGGCCACCGGCACCTGCGCCGGCTCCCCCGGCGACCGCTGCAACGGCGCGTAGACGCCGGCGGGGATGACGACCATGCCCGGGGGCGGCGCCGCGAACGCGGCGGCCAGGCCGGCGGCGAGCCCGAGGCCGGCCGCCAGCAGACGGCGGACCACTCGGGCCCGTCCTCCCCTGCTCCCGCCGCGAATCCCGGTCATGGCCGCTCCCGTCAGTTGGTCTGGCTGCGGATCGCCTTCACCTGGTCGGCCGTGAAGGCGTCGCCTTGGTTGCCCCACGCGTTGTACACGTAGGTCAGCACGTCGGCGACCTGCTGGTCGGTCAACACCGCCTCCTGCGGCGGCATGGCGCTGTCGTAGCGCTTGCCGTTGACCGTGACCGGCCCGCTCATGCCCTTGAGCACGGTGCGGATCGCCCGCTCGCGGTCCGCGAGCAGGTAGTCCGAGCCCGCCAGCGGCGGGAACGCGGCCGGCAGCCCCTTGCCATCGGGCTGGTGGCAGGCAAAGCACAGGCCCATGTAGACCTGCTTGCCCTTCTCGATCTGGACCTCCTTGCGCAGGCCCGCGATCGCGGGGTTGGCCTTGATCTCGGCCGCGATCTGCCGCTTGAGGTCGGCCTCGCGCCGCGCGGACGCCGAGCCCGCATCGGCCTGTGCGCCGAGGTAGACCGCGTCGATCTCCTTGCCGGAGTAGATGACCCGGTTGGGCTCGCCCGCGACCTTGAGCATGCCGAGCGCGCCCTTGTTGAAGGCGCGGGTCAGCGAGTGGTCGACGAGGATGAAGGTGCCCGGCACGTCGACCTTGAACTCCACCACCGTCGCCCCGCCCGAGGGCACGAGCGTCGTCTGCACGTTGCGGTTGGGCAGGCTCAGCCCGGCCTCGGGATAGACGCGGTCGAAGATCTCGCCGATGACGTGGAAGGAGGACGTGACGTTCGGGCCGCCGACGCCGAAGTAGATGCGCACGTGCTCGCCGACGGCCGCCGTGATCGCCTTGTCGCCGACCAGCGAGCCGACCGCGCCGTTGAACACGATGTACGGCGGCCGCTCGTCGATGGCCTTGGCCATGTCGAAGGACTGCAGCCCCTCCTCGCCGTACTTCCCGGTCGTGTAAAACTCGCCCTGCATCACGTAGTACTCCTTGTCCACGGGCGGCAGGCCGTCCTTCGGCTCCACCAGGATCAGGCCGTACATGCCGTTGCCGATGTGCATCGGCACGGGGGCGGTCGCGCAGTGGTAGACGTAGAGTCCGGGATTGAGCGCCTGGAAGGTGAACTGCGAACTGTGTCCCGGCGCAGTGAAGGTCGAGGTGGCCCCGCCGCCCGCGCCCGTCACCGCATGCAGGTCGATGTTGTGCGGCAGCTTGGAAGACGGGTGGTTGTCGAGGTGGAATTCGACCACGTCGCCCTCCCGGATCCGGATGAACGAGCCGGGCACCGTGCCGCCGTAGGTCCAGAAAGTGTACTCGACCCCGTCCGCCAGCGGCGCCACGACCTCGCGCACCTCGAGATGCACCACCACCCGCGCCGCATGCCGCCGCGCGACCGGAGGCGGCACGTGCGGCGGCGCGGTCAGGATCGCCTGCTCGACCGGCATGGCGAGCACCTCGGGGGGCAGCACGACCGGACCCTGCACGTCGGTCGGACCTTCGTTGGCCGAGGCGCGGCCGGACAACAGCGCGCCGCAAGCGAGTACCAGCAAGGGATGCATCAGCGAACGTCTCATGATCGGAGGGGTTGGGGGTTGGCCCGGCGGCAACGTGTCGCCGGCAGAAGAGTCGCGGGGGCGTTTCATCGTTAACGACCCTACCACGCGAGCTCAAGGCCCGCCTTGACCTATGTCAAGGTCCCGCGCGATCGGGCCCGCTCCGGCGCGAAGTCAGGCTGGACGGGAGGTCTTGAGGCCGGGAGGTCGAAAGCCACGGCGGCCTCCAGCTTCCCTGTCCCGATCTCGGCTCATGCTGCCGCGTAGTTCCTGGCGATTGCGGCGACGTAGCCCAGGCCCAGCGCCAGCAGCTCGATCGCCAACGACCACGACCCATGCTCCTTCGGCAGAAAAACCGACCGCACCTCTGCCCTCTTGCCCGGTCGCTCGCCTGGCACTGGCAGGGCAGGCGGACGGAACCGCGGCCGAGGAAGACGATACTCCAGGAATGACATATCGCGCAGCCTAACGCACCCGCCCCGCGCCCGCTGCGCGGCCCTGGTATTTTTCCATGCAGCTCTTGCGCGTTCGACACCCGCGCCTGCCAGCCCGCCGGCATCCCACCCACCGTCAACCCGCCCGGAAAAATCAGCCTCTCCGCCTCGACGCCCCCGTGCACTTTTCATTCTGAAAATCCGTCAATCGTAGTAGCCACAATGACTATAACGCATGACTTGACGTCGCGCGCGTCGGGCGCTCACCATCCGCGCCCCACGAACCGCACCGCGGGCCAGTGCATCGGTTCCCTCCAGGAAAAGCCTGGGGATCTCCCAAAAACCGGCCCATGAACCTACCTTCTTCGTTTCGTCCGGCGGCGGCCTCTGTCGCGTTCGCCTGCCTTGTCCTGAACGCGCCGGCTGAACCGGCGTCCGAATCGTCCGCGCCACCCGCAGTCCAGGACCGCCTCGTGCTGAACGGCATCGTGTTCGCAGGTGGACGAGGCCTGGCTTCGGTGTCTGACCCCGCGCAATCCCGGACAAGCTGGTTTGCGGAGAACGAGGTGGTTTCCGGTCTCCGCGTGCGGCGCATCACCGTCGACAGCGTCCTCCTGCTCGATCCCGCGACCCGCCGCGAGTTCACGCTCCGCCTGGCCGGGGTCCGGTCCGGAGCGGAGAAGGAAGCCGGCGGCGGCGACGAGGCGCATGGCAAGGCCTGGATCAACTCGACGGCCAACCCGATGCTGCATTTTCCCCAGCCCCTGCCCCTTGACCTGCAGCGGCGTTGGGCGGCGCTGCCGGCGTCCGAGAAGCAGGCGATCATCGACCTCTACCTGCGCCATGGCTGGCGGCTGGTTTCAGCCGAGGTGGTCGGCGGGGCCGCGACCTTCGCCTGGGAGAACATCTATGAGGCCGAGCGCCGCGAGAAGCTGCGCGCCGGGGCGGCCCGCTTCGAGGCGCTGCTTTCACCCGAACAGCTCCGGCTATGGCGGGCGAGCCAGTCCCGCCAGCCCATCCTGGCCGTCGACGGCCGCATCACCCCGGAACAGATGCAGGAGGTCGCCGCCCGGCGTGCGGCGACGCAGGCGTTCCACGATTCGCTCGACGCCGCCCAGGCGGCCGCGCTCGAGGCTTCCCGCGATTTTACCCAGGGCCAGTGGCAAGACTGAACCGGGGCCCCGCCCCGCAACCCAACCCAACCGATGAAAAAAAACACCCGAAACCTCCTGATCGGCGCCGCCCTGGCGGCGCTCACCCTGAATCCCGCCTCCGCCACGGTCGGAATCCTGACCCGCGCGACCAGCATGCACACCCTCGTCTTCTTCGACGGACAGGGCTTCGCCCGGGTCGACGGCACCGGCACCATCAGCGTCTTCCAGACGCACGCGCAGCCGGGCGAACCGTTCGAATTGCATTCCTCCGACGGCGTCGTCTTCACCGCGTCCTGCAACGCCAATGTCGGACCCTACGAGCTGCAGTCGTACCTGAACTACTGCCTGTCTCCGTGGGACGCGTTCACCTGGGCCAGCACCCATTTCTGCAACTACGCGCCGGCGCCGGTCTACGAGAGCATCGGCACGGTCTTCCCCTACCAAAACTGGCGGACCCTGGTGACGAGCAGCCCCAAGTCCACCGCCGGCTTCTCCGGGATCTACTATTACGACTGATCCCGGCTCATGCAGGGAAAAAGCCGCAGGCCGCAAGCCGAGGGCCGGGACGACCCGACCGCTGTACGGAAAGGAGAGAGGGATGACACCCCCGAAGCCGTATCGCTCTGAGTGTTGCGCGACCGGCGACCGCACCGTACCGCGGCGCGGCTCAGGGTTCGACGCCTCGGAGCGCCCGGGCGGCCAGCCGGGCGGCCTCAGCGCGGTTGACCTTGCCCTGGGTGTTGGCGGGCCAGGGAGTGATGGGAACGAACTGTTTCGGTCGCTTCGCCGGCGCCAGCAGCCGGGCCAGGGCCGCCTGGACGGCTTCCAGCCGCGGCTTCTGCTCGGCCGGGTAGGCAGCCACCACCCGCTGGCCCCACTCGGCATCGGGCAATCCCAGCACCACCACGTCCGGCAGTTCGCCGCTGCCGCGCAGAATGGATTCGACCTCGCCTGGGTCGACCTTCTCGCCACCGGTGATGATGACCGCATCGCGGCGGCCGGTCACGTGCAGGCGGCCGGCGGAGTCGAAATACCCGCCGTCGCCGGTCGCGAACTCGCCGGCCGGACGCCACTCCGGGTAATAGCCGCGGAAGAGCGAGTCGCCGCCGACGCTGATCACCCCTTCGTCAGACAGGCTCACGCGGGCGTGCGGCAGCAGCGAACCGCTGCCGCGCGCGCCGGCCAGGAATTCGTCCGGCCGCAGCGCGGCGATCATCGCGGCGGTCTCGGTCATGCCGTAGCCCGGCGACAGCGGCAGGCGCAGCGCGGCGGCCTTGTCGAGCAGCTCCGGCCAGGCCGGCGCCCCGCCGAGCAGGATCAGGCGGAATCCGCGCAGCCACTCGACGCTGCGGGCATCGTGCAGCAGCCGCTCCAGCTGCGTCGGCACCAGCGAAACCGTCCACCGCTGCGCCTTGGCCGGCAGCACCGGCAGTTCGCCGCGTTCGACGGCCTTCCAGGCCGCCGGACGGTATTCGCCGCCCGTCAGCACGCAGCGCATCCAGGCCATCAGTCCGCTCACATGGTGCAGGGGTAGCAGGCCGAGCGCGTTGACCTGCGTGAGCCCGAAATGACGCGTGAACCCGCGGACCGCTGCCGCGAGCGTGGCCGCATCGTGCCGCGCAAAACGCACCTGCCCGCTGGTGCCGCCGGTCGGGATCATCAGCCAGCCTTCCTCGCCCGCCTGAGCCGGC
The DNA here is from genome assembly GCA_016795545.1 of Opitutaceae bacterium. Lineage (GTDB taxonomy): Bacteria > Verrucomicrobiota > Verrucomicrobiia > Opitutales > Opitutaceae > Lacunisphaera. The sequence continues at coordinate 5,510 of JAEUGX010000030.1, read as the reverse complement.
GGATGGCTCCGCAGGAGCGCGTCGACCTGGTCGCGCTCCCGCCGGCCCCAGTCGGGGTTGCACAGGAACACCTCGCCGCCGCCGGCAACCGCCCGGGCGAACGCGGCACGGAACCGGCCGGGATCCGGCTCGCCCACTTCGTGGCGGGCGCGGCCGTGGGCCGCGGCGCCGCCCAGCAGCCGGGCTAGTCCAGCGCGGTCCATAGCTCCTTTCCGGGGTCGTTGGCCAGACACGAGCTGTCGGCCAGCGGCCCGATCTCCGGTCCGTCCCAGCGACGCGCGCCGAACACGCCGCCCACCCCGAAACCCAGCGGCCGCCGTGTCAACTGCCGGGCCAGCGCCCAGCGCAGGATCGCCGAGCGGGCCAGGACGGTTTCCAGGGCGCTCGACAGCACGACGTCGGCCCGGGTCGATTCAATCCAGCGGGCGGTTTCCTCCAGGGGCCCGGCCAGCGCGGGCTTGAGGACAAACACCCCGGGCCAGCCCTGCGCCTGCCAGCGCCGGGCCTCCTCCAGCCGCACCACCGACTCGTCCAGCGCCAGGCAGACCGGATAATCGCCCGCCAGCCCCCGCAGCCCGTCCTCGTCGTCGGGGACGAGCGGCTGCTCCACAAATTCCACCGGCCGCCCGGCGCAGCGGTCGAGCCAGCGGCCGGCCTGCCGCCGGTTCCAGGCTCCGTTGGCGTCCAGCCGCAGGCGCGCATGCGCCGGCAGCTCGGCCAGCAGGTCGTCGAACACCCCCAGTTCCTCCTCCACCGGCGCGACGCCCACCTTCCATTTGAAAGCCAGGTACCCCGCCTCGAGCCTCGCCGCCAGCGCGGGGAGCGCGCCTCGCCCGGCCGGCAGAAGCGCCGCGACCCCCAGGCGCCCGATCGGCAAGGCCGGCTCCGGTCGCGCCTGCGCCAAGGCCAGGGCGAACCGCAGGCAGCCGAATCGCCCCGGCACGCGCGCCAGCTCCTCCGCCGACACCCGGTCGCCGAAAGCCCGGCAGAGCTGGTCCACCTCGGCCCAGGTCTCGGTGCCGTGCCCCGGAACCGGCGCCGCCTCCCCGTAGCCCACCCACCCCGCCTCGTCTTCCAGGCGGACAATAATCCCCTCCCGCCAATCCCACCGCCCATGCGCCGTCCGGAGCGGCGGGTTCAGCGGCAGGCGGTAGGTGCGGTGAGCGAAGGTGTAGAGCATCGGACCGCTCCACCGAATACCCACAAACCCGCCGCGGCAACCCCAGGATGGCTTTTTCCGGCCGCCGGCCGGTCCGGCCGGGAAAGCGTAGGGTGAAATTAGGACGGCGCCCCCGGAAGTTTCTCGTTGAGATTCGCGGCGCCGGGAGTATTTCGTTCATGGCAACGATGACCAAGCCTGTTGCCCTCTCCGCGAGCGATTCCGACTTCTACCTGCCGGCCGACCGGTTCTTCGCCGCCAACCTGCCGAGCGCGCTGACCTTCGACGACGTGTCGCTGGCCACGCTGCATTCGGAGATCCTGCCCAAAAACACGGACCTCGCCACCGAGATCTCCGACGGACTCCGGCTGCAGATTCCGATCATCTCGTCCGACATGGACACGGTCACCGAGTCCCGGATGGCCATCGCCATGGCCCTCAACGGCGGCATGGGCCTCATCCACTACAATCTGCCGGGGCGCGACCAGGTGAAGGAGGTCGCCCGCGTGAAGCGCCACATTCACGGGCTCATCCAGGACCCCATCACGGTCTCGCCCGACGCCCTGGTCGGCGACGTGCTGCAGATGATCGACCAGCGCCGCTTCGACTTCCGCACCTTCCCCGTCGTGGACGCGGCGGGCAAGCTCGCCGGCCTGCTGTCGGGCAACCTCGTCAAGGAGCGCTACCGGGCCAAGCGGGTCGCGGAGGTGATGACCCCGCGGAAGCAGCTGATCACGGTGCAGGAAAAGCGCATGGCCGCCGACCCGATCAAGGAGGCCGACCGCTTCTTCACCGAGAACGTCGGCATCCACAAGATCCTCGTCGTCGACGACAAGGACCGCCTCCGGGGCCTCGTGACCAGCTCCGACGTCGAGCGCATCACCAACGAGGCCAAGTCCCGGCGCAAGCCGGCGCGCGACTCCGATTTCCGCCTGGTCGTCGGCGCGGCCATCTCGCCCGTGCGGAAGCCGGGCGGCGAGCTCGACCGCGAGAAGATCGTCGCCCACGTCGGCGAACTCGTGGAGGAGGCCGTCGACGCCGTCGCCGTCTCCACCGCCCACGGGCACACCTCGGGCGTCGGCGACGTGGTGAAGCTGATCCGCGGCGCGTTTCCCGACCTGACGATCATCGCCGGCAACGTCACCAGCGGCGCCGGCGTCGAGTTCCTCGCCGACTGCGGCGCCAACGCCATCAAGATCGGCCAGGGCCCCGGCTCGATCTGCACGACCCGCATCGTCGCCGGCGTCGGCATCCCCCAGCTCACGGCCCTGCACGTCGCCGGCCGCGGCGCCGCCCGCAAGGGGGTGCGGCTCATCGCCGACGGCGGCATCACCAAGTCGGGCGACATCGTCAAGGCGCTCACGCTCAGCGACGCCGTCATCCTGGGCGGCCTGCTCGCCGGCTGCCGCGAGGCGCCGGGCGAGATCATGGAAATCTCCGGCAAGCTCTACAAGCAGTACCGCGGCATGGGCAGCCACGCCGCCATGAAGGCCGGCTCCGCCGCCCGCTACGGCCACGACAAGAACGACCACACGCGCAAAGTCGCCGCCGAGGGCATCGAGGCCCTCAAGGAGGTCTCCGGCTCGGTTGACGACGTCCTCGGCAACCTGATCGGCGGCGTGCAGTCGGGCATGGGCTACCTCGGCGCCAAGAACCTGGCGGAACTCCGCACCAAGGCCCGCTACGTCCGCGTCACCCCCGCCGGCCAGAAAGAAGCCGCCCCGCACGACGTCATCGAGGTCGCCACCCGCAAGGGCTGACGCCGCCCGCCCGGCGCCGCCCGCCCGGACTCCGGCGTTCCGGGGCGCCGCCTGGTGACTTAATTTGGCGTTGCTGGACCGCCCCGCGTCCTCTGTCCTCCCTCGTTTGACTTCCGCCTCCCGCCTCCCGATTTTCCTCCTCCATCCCTCATGGCCCTCCTCCCCTTTCGCAGCCAGCTGATCGCCGACGTCGGCATTTCCTTCGGCGACGAAGGCAAGGGGCGCCTCATCCCCGAGGTGGTCGACGAGCTGCGCGCCTCTCCGGCGGCCGTTTCCGTCGTTTTTAAGGTGAACGGCGGCTCGAACTCCGGCCACACCGCCGGCGGCATCAAGCTCAACCTCCTGCCGGCCGGCGTGGTGGAGAAGGCCGTGCCGCACCTGGCCATCGGCGCCGGGGTCGTCGCCGACCCGCGCAAGGTGCTGTGGGAATCGCGTCCGCTCGAGCAGAAGGGCTACGCGATTTTCTCCCGGCTGCTGATCGACGAGCGCACGATGGTGTCCGACCTCAGCCACCGCCTCCTCGACCTGGCGTGGGAGGACTACCGCGTGAACGTCCTCAAGGAGGAGCCCCGGGGGTCCACCGGCCGCGGCATCACGCCTTCCTACCAGGACGAGACCGGCCAGTGGCAGATCACCTTCGCCGATTTCCTGGGCGGCCCGAACTATTTCGCCCGCAAGCTGGCCCAGCGCGCCGACCGCGCCCTGCGCACCATCCAGCACGTCTGCCAGGTCAGCCCGGCGGCTTGGGACGCCTTCTTCGAGAAACTCGGCACCGCCGAGCTCAAAGCGAATGCCGAGGCCGTCGAGCTGGGCCTGTTTGCCAAGGAGGAATTCGACTTCGCCCGCTTCCGCGGGCCGGCGCCGTTCACGCTCGATGTCGAGCGGCTGACCCAGACCTACTGGGAAGCCGGCCGCCAGCTGGCCCGCAACATCGGCGAGGTCCGCGAGCTCGTCCTCCGCGAGCTCGCGGCCGGCCGGTCGATCGTCGGCGAGTTCGGCCAGGCCTACTGGCTCGACAAACGCCACGGCTTCTCGCCGAACGTCACCGCGTCCCATACCTTCACGCCGGAATTCTTCGAGAGCGCGGGCATCCCGGTGCAGCCCATCCACACCATCGGCGTGGCCAAGGCCTACGACACCAAGGTCGGGACCCACACCTTCCTCACGCAGATGGACGAGGCCCTGCCCCTCTGCCAGAAGCTGAAGCGCATCGAGTTCGGCACGACCACGGGCCGCCAGCGCATGGTCGGCTGGTACGACGCCGTCGAGAAGGGCGATGCCCTGCGCTACGGCGGATTCCAGGACGTCATGATCAACAAGATCGACGCGCTCACGGGCGCCCCCGAGCTCCTGATCTGCAGCGCCTACGAGGACGCCGCCGGCCGGCGCTACGCCCACGTCCCGCGCAACGAGGCCGTGCGCCGCTCCCTGCGGCCCGTCTATACCCGGCACCCGGGCTGGTCCGAGGACCTCTCCCGGGTCCGCCGCTTCGGCGACCTGCCGCGCCCGGCACAGCTCTACACGGCGGCCATGGTCCGCTCGGTCCTGCAGGTCGCCTACGGCGACGCCCTGCCGTCCGTGCTGCCCAACCTCCGGTACCTCGGGGTCGGCCCCGACCCCAGCCAGATCATCAAGGACGTGCCGGCCACGGCCGACCTGATCCGGCTCGCCTGAGCCGTCCGGCGACGCGCCCGCGCTCTTTCCCGATGAAAGTCCGCCTGCCGATCCTCCTGCTTCTCCCCCTCCTGGCCCTGCCGGCCCCGGGCCAGGGCCCGAGCGACGAGGAAATCGTCAACCAGGTGATCGCCTCCCGCCCGAAGGGCAAGCGGGTGCTGGTCATGCCGAAGCTGTTCGACGAGCTCGAGGGCAATTCATGGGAGCAGGGCGCCCAGGCGACCGAGCACGGACTCGCCGCCTGGCGCGACACCTACGGGCGCAGCGGCGACGACGAGTTTTCCGTCCGCCAGTACTTCGTGCCGCTCAAGAGCTGGAAGCAGAAGAACCCGCGCCAGATGCTCGACGCCGCCCGCGCGCAGATGGCCGACGGCAAGCAGGCCGTGCTGGTCGAGGAGCGGGACTACACGCTCGACGAGTGCCCCTGCCGGACCTTCGTCGTCCGGCGCCCCGCCACCGGCAGGATGCTGCGGCTCGACTACCTGCTCATCTATCCCGACGTGTACATCGTCAGCTATTCCGGCTCCGAGGCCGGCCTGAAATCCGAACGCGTCGCCCGGTTCTTCGGCTCGCTCCGGACCGAGCCGGCCAACTAGCGCGGGACGGCCGGGACCCTTACCGGGCCACCGCGCTGAGCGGGATCCGGTACGCCGCCGCGCTGCGGTGCTTGGCCCGGTCCTCGCCGCCGAGGCAGTAAAGATACTCGCCGCAGGGCAACAGCGTGACCATGGCCGCGTACGGCAGGGCGACGGCCGGCAGGTAGCGGTCCGTCGCGATGTCGTAGATCAGGCCCTGGGCGCTGAACTGGTCGTTGGCGTACCCGCCCGCGAGGTACAGCCGGCCGGCGTCGATCGCCACCACGGACAGCCCGCGGACGGCCTGCGGCAGCGGCGCCAGCGGGCGCCACTTTCCCGTCT
>JAEUGX010000023.1 GCA_016795545.1 Opitutaceae bacterium | reverse complement strand
CAACCGACCAAAAAATATCGCGTACGTTATGCAACAGAATTTTGTTGTTCCACAACAATTGGTCATGCCGCCGCCAATTCGGCCCTGTCTCCAGAGCCAAGTCGAGAGAGGCTTTCTGGTATCAGGAAGAAACCATAAGGGATCCTCCCTGGGAAAAAAGCGTTGACATTCGAATAAAGCGCGAATGACGTAATGCACGTTGACTGTTACGCAACATAATCACGCCGATGCTTCACTTATCGGACGCGTTCAGCAGCGATGCTCCCAAGGCCTTGTGCTGCGCCTTCTGGCGCAGGCGTGACTGGCCTCGCTTTCCCAGCACCCGGACCAACATGAATAACACCCCCCTAACACCCCGTACCCTCCCGGCCCTGCTTGCGTTGAGCCTAGCTCTCGCGGGCGGATTGCCCCGGCTGCACAGCCAAGCCAGCCAACCCGCGGCGCCCGCCGATGGACCTGAAGAAACGCTCACGCTCTCGAAATTCGAGGTCACCGGCACGCAGGACCGCGGCTATTCCAGCACGAACGCGGTCGGCGGCACGCGCTTCAACACGGCGGTCGTCAACATCCCGCAGTCGGTGATCGTGCTGAACCAGCAGTTCCTGAAGGACCTCGGGGTGCGCAGCGTGGTCGAGGCCGCGCAGTACGTCAGCGGCATCTCGACGACGGCCGGCCCGGGGCGCGACGTGTTCAACGTCCGCGGCTACCAGATCGACGTGACGACGGACGGGCTGCCGGACAGCTCGCCGACGGCGCAGAACATCACGTCGCCGATCGAGATGGTCGACCGCGTCGAGGTCATCAAGGGCCCGGCCGCGGTGCTCTACGGCTCCACCTCGCCCGGCGGCAACGTGAACCGCGTGACGAAGAAGCCGATGTTCACCAATGAGACCACGCTGTCGTCGACGATCGGCGAGGGCGGGCTCTACTACGGCAGCTTCGACCTGAACCAGACCGCCAAGCTCGGCGGCGCCGACGTGGCCGTGCGGGTGATGGGCTCGTTCGAGCACTACGACCAGTTCACCAACTTCAACGACTCCGACTCCTACTTCATCTCTCCGGCGTTTGCCTGGCGCATCGCGCGGCGGACGGTCCTGACCGTGGTGCCCTACTACCTCGACCGCAACTACCAGAAAAAATTCGGTCAGCTCTTCCAGTTCCGCCCCTACACCGCCGCCGGCCCGCTCTCCTTCAACCTGCCCCGCGACATCGACTGGGGCGGCGGCTACGCGCGCGAGAAGTTCCAGGTGCGTCGGCTCTACGCGACCCTCGACCACCAGGTGTCCGACTCCTGGAACATGCGCTTCTCCGCGCTGCACAAGACCCACGACGAGTACAACAACGACGTCATCGCCCGCGACCTCCTGCCCGACAACCGCACGCTGCAGCGCACCTGGCGCATCATCACCACGCAGTCCGCCTACAACGTCGCGGCCTTCGACAGCCTGATCAGCTACGATGTCGGCCCGACCAAGAACAAGACCCTCTTCCTCGCGCAGTACTACGACACCGAGGTCACCGCGCAGACCGTCACCGGCCGCAAGCTTTCCGGCCAGCAGACCGGCATCGGCGAGAACGCGAGCCGCGACTTCTCCAACCTGCCGCTGCTCGACGTCTACAACCCCGACCCGATCCTGCTGGCCGCCCGGCCGGACACGACCTTCCTCAGCGCCTCGACCCTCGCCAACGGCAAGGTGTTCGCCACCTCGCTCCAGCACCAGATCGAGCTGCTCGACGGCCGCGTCGTGGCCAGCGGCGGCATCCGGTTCGACAAGACCGAGAGCACCGGCCGCAACGTCATCACCGGCGCCCCCTCTGTCCCCGGCGAGAACGAGCACTACACCAAGCGCGGCGGCATCGTGTACAAGCCGCTCAAGGGCCTGAGCGTGTTCTACAACCACTCCGAGACCTTCGCCCCGATCTTCGCGCGCAACCCCGACGGCACCGGCTTCAAGCCGACCGAGGGCGTCACGGACGAGCTCGGCCTCAAGAGCGACCTGCTCGACGGCCGGATCACCGGCACCGTGTCGGCCTTCAAGGTCGTGAACAAGAACCTCCGCGTCATCTCCAACGACCCGCTCCTGGCCAGCGCCGGCTACTTCGAGCAGCGCGCCAAGGACCAGCTCGAGGGCGTCGAGTTCGACCTCTACTTCAATGTGATCGAGAACCTCCAGGTCATCGCCTCGCTGAGCAGCATCAGCACCAAGACCGACAACAACCTCCGCGTCCGCAACGTCGCCGACGACACCTGGGCGCTGTTCGCCAGCTACAAGCTGGACCAGTGGACGTTCGGCGCCGGCGCCCGCTACAAGGGCAACCATCCCGGCGACGCCGGCAACGTGTTCTTCATCGAGCCGGTGACGGTCGGCGACGCCTTCGTCAGCTACCGCTACTCGAAGGACCTGACCTTCCAGGTGAACGCGAACAACGTCACCGACAAGTGGTACGCGGACTCGTCGATCAACCGCAACCTGATCTTCGCCGGCCCCGAGCGTCGCATCCGCTTCTCGGCCACCTACACGTTCCGCTGACCGCCCCGGGCGGCCCGGCCCCCGCCTCGCGCCCGCGCACGGGCGCGGGGCCGCGCGATAGGTGTTCCGTCTGCCGCCCGCCGGCCCCAGACTCCACCCCATGAGAAACTTCCTTCCCCTCCTCCTGGCCGCGGGACTCGCCGCCGCGGCCGCGGCGGCCGACACGCCGGCGGTCATGCCGCTGCCTGTGAACCGCAGCCTCGACAAGTACGAGTCGCGCGACGAGTTCCTGCGCCGCGCGGCCGCGTTCGAGACGGCGCGCCTGAAGCGCCTGCGGTTCGACGCCGGGCGCGAGGCCGAGGTTTTTGCCGGTGCCGGCGACCTCGCGGTCGACCTCGGCGGCGGCCTGGCCGTGCGCTTCCGGCGCATTGCGGCCTCGCACTACGTCGACGGCTGCACCCCCGAGCTCAAGGCCGCGGTCCTGGCCGTGGACAACCGCGCGCACGACCTGCGGCGCTGGGAGAAGATGTTCGAGACCGGGCGCCGCGACCGGGTCGCGGTGCCCTACGATTTCTTCATGGCCGAGACCATCGTGACCAACGCGATGTTCGCGGCGTTCGTGCGCGAGACGGGCTACCGGACCAGCGTCGAGCGCTACACCACGGGCTGGGTCGTCGACGGCCGCGCCCAGTGGCTCCAGGGCTTCGCCAACGACTGGCGGCTGCAGGTGCCGCCCCTGAGCGAGCCGGACCACCCGGTGGTGCAGGTGAGCTGGTTCGACGCCATGAACTTCGCGGCGTGGCTGAGCGCCAAGGCCGGCGTGGTCTTCCGCGTGCCGACCAAGGAGGAGTGGTACCTCGCGGCCCGGCCCGAGGCCATGCGCGACGAGGTGTGCCTCTTCCCGTGGGGCAACGCCCTGGAGGGGATCGAGGGCCGGATGAACTTCGGCACCCGCGAGCTGGCCGACTACGGCTGGATTCACGAGCAGTTCGCCGACGGCCACGCCTACTCGTCGCCGGTGCGCGCCTACCCCGCCAACAGCCGCGGCCTGCACGACATGCTCGGCAACGTCTGGGTGTGGAACTGGACCAACGCTGCCGACTACGAGGCGCGCGGCGCCGGCGACCGCACGGCCCGGGCGGCCGCCCTCGACGGCCTCGGCGTCGCCACCAACCGCGCGATCGCCATGCAGGGCGGCTGCTACCTCGCCCGCCTGTCGCACGCCAACCTGCTTTCCAAGATGAGCCACCCCGCCCTCGACGGCGCCGAGGACATCGGTTTCCGGCTGGTGGCCGTGCGCAGGGCTGACAGCGGGCTCTGAATCCTCCAGGCTGCCCGCATGACACCCTCCCTCCTCAAACAAAAGCTCGCCGCCGGCGAGACCGTGTTCACCGCCAAGGCCTGCTACCAGGATCCCGAACTGGTCGAGCTCATGGCCTCGTCGGGTGTCGACGCGATCTGGATCTGCCTAGAACACAAGCACGTCGCCCCCGACGCGCTCTACGCCATGATCCAGGCCTGCCGGCTCGGCGGGGCGGACGCCCTCATCCGCGTCAAGCCGTCCAACTACACCGACCTGCTGCCGCTGCTCGAATCCGGCGCCCGCGGCATCATGCTGCCCCGCATCCGGCATCCCGACGAGGTGCGCGAGGTGGTGGCCGCGATGAAGTTTCCGCCCGAGGGCCGGCGCGGCTTCGACGGCATCCACCCGGAATCGCGTTTCGGCCGCGTGCCGGCCGCCGACTACCTGGCCGGCGCCAACCGCGGCAATTTCCTCGTCGCCCAGATCGAGGAGCCCGAGGTCCTGCCGCACATCGAGGAGATCGCGGCCCTACCCGGCGTCGATGTGCTCTTCGTCGGCCCGGCCGACCTGACCCTCGGCCTCGGGCGCTTCGGCCAGACCGACGACCCCGAGGTGGTCGAGGTCGTCAAGCGCGTGGCCGCCGCCTGCCAGCGGCACGGCAAGACCGCCGCCATCCCCTGCGCCGCCGACCAGGTGAAGCGGTACCAGCAGCTGGGCTACCGGTTTTTCAACGTCTTCAGTGATTTCCGCGGCGTGTCCGCCGGCCTCCAGCAGGCGCTGGCCACCGCGCGGGGCAAGTGACGCCCCGTCACCCTCCACGCCCTCCCGCCATGCCTCCTCCCCCCGCCGAAGCCTTCACCCCTCTGCCCGACACGCTGGCGCGCCTCGCGCGCGCCTTCCAGGTCACCCGCGGCCTCACCCGCCTCTGCGGCGGCTGGCTGCCCGGCGTCCCCTACTGGGATGCCAAGCTGGAGCTCGGCGACCAGCTCTGGGCCCACGCCCAGTCGGCCGCCGACCTGCTCCGGCGGCTCCACGAGCTGAAGGAGTCCACCGCTGAACGGCAGGAGAGCGCCGCGCTCGACACCCTCCTCCGCGAGGTGGCGTCGGTGCGCGACGGCGACGACTTCCTCTGGGGCTGCCACGGCGTGCTGCTCCCGCGGCTCCAGGCCCAGTTCGCGGCCTGGGCGGACCAGACCGACCCGGTCATGGACCCGCTCTCGCGCCAGCTCCTGCAGGCCGCGGCCGACCGCCTCGGCGCGCACGCCGCCTGGTACGCGGCCTACCGGCCGGCGTTCTCGCCCGGCCCGCTCCGGCGCTCGCCGGCCTGGGCGGCGTACGTGACCGCGCTGCTCGACGGCATCGACTTCGCCGGCGGCGCCTGGCGGCTGCCGACCCCCTCGGTCGGGCGCCCCGCCGAGTGGCAGGAGTTCGCCTGCATCGCCACCCCGCGCCGCGACGCGTGCTTCCGGACGGCCTGGTTCAACGAGGTCTCGCGCCACGTGCGCGACGACTTTGCCGACCGCCGGCGGGTCGTGTTCTACAACCACACCCAGGAAATGCAGTTCGCCGAGTCGCTCGGCGCGATCCTCTACGAAACGCCCGAGATGCCCTGGGCCTTCCACTACGACCTCGCCCGCCACTGCACCGACGAGATCCGCCACACCCGCATGGGCTGCACCCGCCTCGCGCAGCTCGGCGAGGACCTGCGGCAATACCCGATGCTGCTGCAGAACTACTCCGTCCGCGCCAAGCTCGAGCCGATCGAGCGGTTCTGCCTGATGACCCTCGTCATCGAGGCCGGCTCGTTCGAGAAGAAGCGCGCCAACGTCAAGGAATTCGGCGAGCAGGGCGACGTCATCTCCGAGCGCTACGAGTCGTACGACATCCGCGACGAGATGATGCACGTCAACTTCGGCCACACCTGGGTGCCGATCATGCTCCGCGTCAACCGCGACCCGCGCAGCGTCAACGAACTCATCGCCCACTGCCGCGACATCCTCGAGGACGCCCTCAAGGACGAGCGCCGCGCCGGCTAGGCCCATGACGCGGGACCATCTCCTCCGGCGGGCCTGCCTCCCGCTCCTCCTCGCCGCGCTCGCGCCGGCGCCGGCCGCCGCGGCCCCCGCCGCCGGCGCCCCGCGGGTGCCGGCCTACAAGGTCTCCGAAACGATCCCCGTGTCCGCCGCGCCCGCGGACGGGCGCCCGCGCTACCCGGCGTTCCCGGCGCTGCTGGAGCTGGGCGAAGGGCGCGTGCTCGTCACGTGCAAGGACGGCACCGGCCACACGCACGACCCGGGCGCGGAGGTCGCGACCCTGGTCCTCGACCTCGGGCGCGGCACGCGGACCGCCGGCCCGCGGTTCACGCCGCCGGCGCCGCTGCTCTACCAGTGCGGCGAGCCGGTGCGCCTCGCGGACGGGCGGATCGCGCTGTTCCTCGACACGCAGTTCATCGGCCCCGAGCCGCGGCACTACCGCGCGCCGATGCGCTGGTCCGTGTCGGCCGACGACGGCCGCACCTTTTCCGCGCCGGCGATCTTTCCCGTCGTCGACGGCGTGGGCTACGGTTACCCGCAGGAGGGGCTGACGACGGGCGACACGACCCACCTGCTGGTGATGACCTTCGGTTATCTGACGGGCGGCCGCTGGGGCATGGACGTCCTGCGGACGCGCGACGCCGGTGCCACCTGGACACGCGTGCGCAACCTGGCCGCCGAGTTCGGCGTGCCCGGCTTCGCGGAAGGCGGCCTGCTGCCCCACGCCGACGGCTTCCTCGTCGTCAGCCGCAGCTACGACCGGCGCACGCGGCTGCACGAGGTCGACGGCGAGTTCCGCCTCCGGCGCCAGGCCGACCTCACCGGCGCCGCCCCCTGGCTCAACAGCTACGTGGGCCGGCCCCGGCTGCTGCGGCATCGCGGCGAGATCTACCTGATCGGCCGCAACTGGACGCGGCCCATCGCGGGGCCGGGCCAGGCCAGCGAACGTAATCCGCTGGCGTTCCCGCCGGCGCAGCAGCTGTGCCTGTTCCGGATCGATCCCGCCACCCTGCAGCCGACGACCTGCTGGATCCTCGACAACGCCGAGGACGGGCCGGTGAGCGACGGCTACTACGCGGTGACGGCCACCACGGGCGCCCCGGACGACGAGCGGCTGCACGTGCTCACCTACAAGGCGGTCGCGGGTGGACCCACGGCGCTGGTGCGGCTGGAGTTTCGCTGGCGCGAACTCCGCGAGTGACCTCCCGGCGCCGTTCCGCCATGTTCGAACCGCTGCCGCCGATCACGCTGAAGACGGGCGAACCCGTCGAGGCCGGGATCGTGCACGGCCCCGACGCGGCGTGGGCGGACCGGGTCGAACCCCTGCTGCGACACAAGGGTGACCCGTGGGTCTGGCAGAACTGCGCCCTGCTGCGCGACGCCACCGGGATCGCGGCGCGGTTCTTCGTGCTGCACCGGGGCGGCCGGCCGTTCGCCAACATCATGCTGGCCGGCAGCGCCGGAGTGGCGCTGCTCGGCCACGTCTGGACCGAGCCGGCCGACCGCGGCGCGGGCGCCAGCAGTCGCCTGATGGACGTGCTGCTCGACCGGTTTGCCCGGGGCGACGGCCTCGCGATCTACCTGGGCACGGCGCCCGGCGGCGAGCCGTTCCGCTTCTACGCGCGCCGCGGCTTCGCCGCCGTCGAGCCCGGCAGCGGCTGCATGGTCCTCACCCGCGGGCGGCCGGAGGAGTTCGCGGCCAACTGGTTCGCGGGCAGCCCCGGGAGCGTCGAGCCGCTCGACTGGCGGCACTGGGCCGCGGCCGCGCCGCTCTGCCTGGGCGACTTTCCCGGCCGGGTGCGGCAGGCGGCGACCGGCCTGGTCGGCCGGGCCTCGTGCGAGGGCGCCTTCCTCCCCGTCCTGCGCGAACAGCACCGGCGCCGGGCGCGCGGCGAGCCGGATTGCGCGGCGGCGCTCACCGACGCGGCCGGGGTGGTGTGGGGCTTCGCCAGCCGGCTGCCGGACCGCTCCCGGCCCGGCCGCGACGTGCTGGACGTCTATTGTCATCCGCAGGCGTGGCCCCGCGCCGCCGAACTGCTGGCCGCGGTGGCCGGGGACGGGCGCGGATGCGTGGCGTACGTGGAGGAGGCCACGCCGGCCAAGGCGCAGGCGCTCCGGTCGCTTGGGCTGGCCCCGGCGGAAACGCTGCCCGGCTGGATCCGGGAACCCGCGGCCCGCGGAACCGCCGGCGACGTGACCCGCTGGGAGGCCGCGGCGTGAGCGCGGGCCCCGCGCTCCCGACCGGCGGGGCCGTGCCGCCTCCCCGACTTTCAACATGAAAACGACCCCATCCTTCCGGCAGGCGCGCCTCGGCGCCGGCCTCTGCCTGCTCAGCCTGTCCGCCGCGGTGGCGGTGTCGGCCGACGTCCTCCAGCTTCGGCCTCTGCACCGCACGGAACGGGTGCTGGTGCCCTCCGACCCGGCGGCGGAACGCCATTACCTGGCCTTCCCCGACGTGCTCGACCTCGGCGACGAGGTGCTGGTCAGCTTCAAGCGCGGCCGGGCCCACGGCGACGACGCCGGGGCCGTGATCGACACCGTGCGGATCGACAAGGCCACGGACCGCGTGGCGGCGCCGCAGGTCATCGCCGGGCTGGGCGACAAGATCATGCAGATGGGAGAGTGGGTCCGGTTCCCGAACGGCGACATCGGCAACTACATCGACGCGCAGCAGGTGGACGACCCCGCGCGCATCGGCCTGCGCGGCGTGCGCTCGACCGACGGCGGCCGGACCTTCGGGCCGCTGACCCGGGTCGGCCCGGTCGACGGCATCGAGTACGGCTACCCGTTCGAGTTCGTGGTCGAGGGCACGACCACCTGGATGCTGGTCATGACCTTCGCCAACCTGCAGGGCGGCTACTCCGTCCATCCGCCGCGGCCGCAGGCGGGCGCGGTGGACATCCTCCGCTCCGAGGACAGCGGGCGCAGCTGGCGCTTCGTGCGCAACCTGTCGCGCGAATTCGGCAACATCCCGATCAACGAGAGCTCGTTCGTGCGCTACGCCGACGGCTTCCTCGTCGTCACCCGCGGCTACGACAACCGCGCGCGCCTGCACCTCACGGACAACGAGTTCAAGGTGCGCAAACAGGCGGACCTGACGGAAACCTACGACTTCATCGAGGGATACGTCGGCCGCCCGCGGGTGTTCATGCGCGACGGCCAATACTACCTGATCGGGCGCAACTGGACGGTGAGCACCGCGGCGGCCGCCAGCGTGCCGAAGGACGGCGTGCCGAACTTCCCCGCGGCGATGAAACTGTGCCTCTTCCGCCTGGATCCGGCCGCGCTGGCCGTGACGGCCTACGCGGTGCTCGACAACGCGGACGGCGGCAATGTCACGGACGCCTACTACCCCGTGCCCTATTTCCGCGAGGCCGGCGGCCGAACCTACCTCCGCGTGGTCGACTACAAGGGCATGAACCGCCGCCCGCCCCAGATCGTGGAGTTCGAATACCTGTGGGACGAGGTGAAGTGACCGTTGACGCCGCTCCGAACCGGTCGGAAAGTCGCCCCCCTCCCCGAATTTCCAAAACCATGCCTCCTTCCCCATTCAATCCGACGGCCGTGCGTGGCGCGCGAATCGCGCGTGACTGGCAGGTGCTGTGCGGCGACATCGGCGAGCGCCGCGCCGGCACGCCCGCGGAGGCGCGCGCGGCCGCCTATATCGCGGCGCGGCTGGAAGCGGCCGGCTGCGCGGAGGTGCGGACGGAGACGTTTCCCTGCGCAAGCCTCCGCTCCTCCCGCGTCCGCGTGGCGGCGCGCGCCGGCGGCCGGTGGCGGCCGGTGCCGGCCACCATCCTGGCCGGAGCGCCGGGCACGCCCCGGGTGGAGGGCGAGCTGGCCTGGCTCGAGATGCCCGAGAACGCGCCCCGGCTGCGTCCGGGCAGCCTGCGGGGCCGCGTGGCGGCGCTGTTCGGACCCCTGCCGACGAGCGAGCAGCACCACCGCCGGCTGGTCGCGGCGGCCCCGGCCGCGGTCATCCAGATCGACGAGCGGCTGCCTTTCCCGTGGCTCAAGAGCGACGGCGTGTTCCCCCACTGGACACGGACCTTCGGCATGCCGCCGGTGGTCACGATTCCGTACACCGACGCCTGGCGCTGGCGCCGCGACGGCGTGCGGCGCGTGCGGGTGGAGGCGTCCGCCCGGCTGGTCGCGGCCGACTCGCAGAACGTCATCGCCGAGCTGCCCGGCGCGGACCCGCGGCTGCCGGCGATCCTGCTCACCGCCCACCACGACACGCAGGCCGCGAACGTCGGGGCCGACGACAACGCGTCCGGCGTCGTCAGCGTGCTCGAGCTCGCCCGCGTGCTGGCGCCGCTCCGGCGGCGGCGGACGCTGCGCCTGATCTCCTTCGGCACCGAGGAGCAGCTTTCCGTCGGCTCGGCCGCCTACGTGCGCGCCCACCGCCGCGCCGCGGCCGCCGCGGGGTTGGTCGTCAACTTCGACAGCGTCGCCTCCCCCCTCGGGCACTGCGAGCTGTCGTGCATCGGCACCGACGGGCTGGCCCGGCATGCGTCGGGCCGCCTGGCGGCGCGCGGGCTGGATGTCGTGGTCCGGCGGGAGGTCACGCCGTTCGTCGACAATTTCCCCTTCAACTGGGCCGGCGTGCCCTCGCTCTGGTTCATGCGCACGAACTCCCCCGGCGGCCGCTGGCAGCACCACAGCGTGCACGACAACCTCGACAACGTGTCGGTCGCCGAGGTCGTCCGCCTCCTGCGGGCCGTCGGCCCGCTCGTGCAGGAGCTGGCCGCGACCACACGCTGGCCGTTCGCCCCCGGACTCCCGGCGGCCGAACGCGCGGCCGCCCGCCGGCTCGGGCGCGAGCTTTTCGGCCTCCGGACATGAACGCGGCCAACCCCCGGAAACAGGCCGCCGTCCTCGGCGGCGGCGTGATCGGACTCGTGTCCGGCCTGCGGCTCCTCGAGCGCGGCTGGACGGTGACGCTGTACGCGCGCGAATTGTCGCCGCGGACGACCTCGGACGTCGCCGCGGCCTTCTGGCTGCCGTACAAGGTGGCCGACGATGCCCGGGTGCGCGGCTGGGCCAACCGCACGCGCGCGACCTACGGCGAGCTCATGGCGCGCGGCGTGCCGGGCGTGTCGGTGTCGCCGCTGGTCGTGCTGGACGACGGCGGCTCCGCCGCCGGCTGGCCCGGCGCGCGGCCGGCGGACGCGGCGGAGCTGCCGCCGGGGTTCGCCCGCGGGACGCGGCTCGACGTGCCGCGGGTCGAGACGCCGGTCCATCTCCCGTGGCTGCTGGGCGAGTTCGCGCGCCGCGGCGGCCAGGTGGTGACGCGCGACGTCGCGCGCGTGGAGGAGCTGCTGGCGGAGCATCCGCTCGTGGTGAACTGCCCCGGCATCGGCGCCGCGCGCCTGGTGCCCGACGCGGCGGTGCGGCCGATCCGCGGCCAGGTGGTGCGGGTCCAGCGCCCGCCCGGCCTGGACCCGACCATCCTGATCCACGAGGGACCGACGGCGACGACTTACATCGTGCCCCGCGAGGAGGACTGCATCCTCGGCGGCACGGCGCAGGCGGGCGACTGGGACGTCGCGCCCGATCCCGCGACCGCCGAGGCGATCCGCCGCCGCTGCGCGGCGCTCCGGCCCGCGCTGGCGGCGGCGCCCGTGGTCGGACACGGCGTCGGCCTGCGGCCCGGCCGGCCGGCGGTGCGGCTGGAGCGCGAAGACCTGCCCGGCGGCCGCGCGCTGATCCACCACTACGGCCACGGCGGCGCCGGCTTCACGCTGGCGTGGGCGTGCGCCGACGAGGTGGCGGACCTGGCCGACGCCTGGGCCGCCGGCGGCCCGGCCGCCCCCGCGCCGCATCAATCATGAGCAAGGAGACCGAACATCATCTGGACTGCGAAGTGCTGGTCGCCGGCGGCGGCCCGGCCGGCGTCTGCTGCGCCCTGGCGGCGGCTCGCCTGGGGGCGAAGGTCATCCTCTGCCAGGACCGCCCCGTCCTGGGCGGCAACGCGTCGAGCGAGGTGCGCATGCACATCGTCGGCGCCACGGGCCTGCGCGGCGGCGTGGCCCTCGAAACGGAGCTGCGCGAGGGCGGGATCGTCGAGGAGCTCCGGCTCGACCTCGCCGTGCACAACCCGCAGCGGTCGCCGTCGATGATGGACCTGCTGCTCTTCGACAAGTGCCGGCGCGAGCCGAACCTCACCCTGCTGCTCAACACCACGGTCGACCGCGCCGAGGTGGCCGACGGCCGGGTGCGGCGGGTGTCGGCAGTCCGCCCCTCCACCGAGGACCGCTTCCACATCGCGGCGCGGATCTTCGTCGACTGCACGGGCGACGGCCGGCTCGGGCTCGAGGCCGGAGCGCCCTTCCGCCACGGCCGCGAGGCGCGCGCGGAGTTCGACGAGGTGCTGGCGCCGGCGGCGGCGGACGGCCGGACGCTGGGCTCGACCCTCCTGTTCCAGGCGCGCAAGCACCCGCGCCCCATGCCGTTCGTCGCGCCGCCGTGGGTGCGGAAGTTCCAGCCGGGCGACTTCAGGCTGCGGCCGTTCGGCAAGCCGGGCTCCGACCTCGGGCTGGAGTACGGCTACTGGTGGGCGGAGTGGGGCGGCTGCCTCGACACCATCAAGGACAACGAGCGCATCCGCGACGAGCTGCTGGCCATCATCCTCGGCGTGTGGAACCACATCAAGAACGAGTCGGGCATGGACGCCAGCCACTGGGCCCTGGAGTGGTTCGGCTTCCTCCCGGGCAAACGCGAGAGCCGGCGGTTCGTCGGGCGGCATGTCCTGACGGAGAGCGACGTCTTCCGCTCGCGGGCGTTTCCCGACGCCATCGCCTACGGCGGCTGGCCCATCGACACCCATCCCCCCGAGGGCGTCGACGCCCCCGAGCTGCCGCCCTGCGAGCAGCACCACCTGCCCCATCTCTACGACATTCCCCTGCGCGCCTGCGTGTCGGCCGGCCCGGCCAACCTGATGTTCGCCGGCCGCAACCTGTCGGCCACCCACATCGCGTTCGCCTCGACCCGGGTCATGGCCACCTGCGCCGTCGTCGGCCAGGGGGTCGGCACCGCCGCCGCGCTGGCGCTCCGCGCCGGCGTGACCCCGGCCGAGGCGGCCGACCGCCCCGAACTCGTGGCGGCGATCCAGCAGCAGCTGCTGAAGGACGATTGTTACCTGCTTGGCGTGCCCAACGCCGACCCGGGCGACCTGGTGCGCCGCGCCGCGGCCGTCGTCTCCTCCAGCGCCCAGGCCGGCGGCGAAGCCGAGCTCGTGCGCAGCGGCCAGACCCGCTCCGTGCATGGCCGGCCGGCGGCGAAGCCGGCCAGCCTCCAGGACAACCTCTGGGACGATGTCCTGAAGCGCGCCGAAACCGGCGACCAGCCCGACGAGGTCACCTGCGCCCCGCCGGACCGGGCCCGCCCCGGCCGGCACCGTTGGATGAGCGACCCGGCGCGCGGCCTGCCGGCGTGGCTCGAAGTTCGCTGGGCGGAGCCGGTCCGCGTGCGCGAGGTGCTCCTGGTGTTCGACACCGGCCAGCACCGGCACCTCACGCTTTCCCAGGCCGACGGCTACACCGCCTCGATGCAGTGGGGCCGGCCCCAGGCTGAGACCGTCCGCGACTACCGCATCGAGGTGCCCGACGGCGCCGGCTGGCGCGAGGTCGCCCGCGTCGAGGGCAATTACCAGCGCCGCCGCCACCACGTGCTGGCCCGGCCCGTCGACACCCCGGCCCTGCGCGTCACCGTCACGGCCACCAACGGGATCGATCACGCCCGGATCTTTGAGGTCCGGGCGTACGGGACGCCATGACCGGGAGCGGAAGGCCGGGGGCGGGGAGACGGGAAACCCGTTGACCGCGAGCCGGCCCTTCCCTCAGGCAGCCGGGCGGGGGATGGAGCGCAGGGCCTGGCCGAACCTTTGCACCGCGCCGTCGTCGGCGCAGGCATAGGGGGGAAGGAGGCGCAGGGGGAATTCGGGGTACAGGTGCTTGACGTAGATCTTGTCGTAGACGCCGTCCATGTGGGTCGCGACGGGGTCGATGGCCGACTTGACGGCACGGTGGATGCCGCGGAAGGTCTCCTGCAGCGCGGCCAGCCGCGGGCCGCGGGCGGCGACATAGTCGTGGGCCAGGCGGTGGTCGCAGGCCGAGAGCGCGGCCAGCAGGCCGCATTCATGGCGGTCGCGCATGGCGGCGTAGCCGAATTCGGTGAAGAAACACTGCAGCGCCGGCGCGCGGGTGAGGATGTCGTCGAACGCCGGCGCATTTTCGCCGCCCATCTTGATCGCCACGAGGTTCGGGTGCGCCGCGGCGAGCCGCGCGTAGTCGGCGCCGGTCAGCAGGCGCTTGGCGCGCTGGAGGTTGTAGTGCAGGAAGCGGCACGACGGGAACCGGCCGCAGGTCTCGGCGAAAAACACGTCCACCTCCGCGTCCGTCAGCGCCCCCCAGCTCGGCAGCGACAGCTGGAAGTCCCGGAAGCCGGCCGCGCAAGCGCGCTCGATGCGCTCGATCATCGTGCCGAGCGACAGGCTGATGATCCCGATCATCGGCTGGGCCGTCGCCGGCAGCGCGGCCCGGAACGCCGCGACAATGGCGTCGAACTGCCGGTCCGTCACCGCGTACCCCTCGCCCGCCGTGCCGAACACATAGAGGTGCGGCGACAGGTCCCGGCACAGGTCGGCCGCCACGCGCCGGAAGAGCGCCTCGTCGAATTCATAGGCGGAGGTCCACGGCACCGGACAGGTGCCGAGGATCACAGCAGGATAACGTTTGGGGAGCATTGACATCACTGGAGGGGCTGGATTTGTTACGCAACAAACGGCTCGCGCTGGCCAGAATGGAAGCGACGGATCGCTTACGACTCAATGCCAACTTCAAAATCCTTTGTTACATCAGGCGTTAACTCCATGGACCCCGGCGAGGGGGTTCCGGGGCTGGAACGGGCCGTCCGGCGGCTGGCGGAGCTCAAGTCGTGGGACGCGCAAGCACCGCTGCCGACGACCCGGGAGCTGGGCGAGCGTTACCGGATCTCGAACGCCAGCGCGTGCCGGCTGCTGAAGCGGCTGGACGACGAGGAAGTCATCTGGCGGCGGAGCAACGGGCGGTACTACCTGACCGAGAGCCGCCGGCTCTTCGAGCGTCCGAAGCAGTACGCCTGCCTGCTGCGCAAGCTGCAGAACTGGAGCCGCATCTACCAAGGCGTCATGAGCGGCTTCAGCCAGGCCTTCGGCCGGAACCGCGCCGCGATGCTGTTCGTGCACAACGAGACCCTCGTCCGCCACGCCGACACGGCGCATCCGCCGGTCCACGCGGGCGCGGCGGCGCAGCGCGAGGCGTTGGCCGAGTTTTTCCGCGACCACGACGACCCGTTCGGCGGCATCCTGCTCGACGACGTGTGGCTCGACGACGTGCTCGCGGAATTTGCGGATCGGCTCGGCAACGCGGTCATCGTCTGCCGCCCCTCGCGCCTGCCGGGGCTGTCGAGCGTCGCGGTGGATTTCGACACCAGCGCCGTGCTGGCGATCGGCCATCTCTACGCGCGCGGCTTCGAGGAGATCTGGCTGGCGGTGCCGTTCACCACCGCGGCGCCGGTCGACCTCATGAGCCAGGCCGCGGTGAAGGCCGCGGCCACGCTGGGCCAGCCGATCGACGAAAAGAACATCTGCCTCGTGGCGCTGCCGGAGGAGCGCGAGCGGTTCGTGCAGCGGCTCAAGGAAAGCCGGAAGCGGGTCGGCGTTTTCTGCCTGGAGGACAACGTCGCGCAGATCCTTTACCGCCAGCTGCAGGAGGCCGGCATCGCGTGCCCGGCGCGCGTGGGCCTGCTGTCGGGCATGGGCACCGACATCGTCACGGAGCGTCGCATCACGACGCTGCAGATCGACTACGAGAAGATCGGCCTGACCGCGGGCGAACTGCTGCTCGGCGGCGAGCCCCGCGCGGTCACGCTTCCCGCGACCCTCGTGCGGGGCGAGACCACCTAGCGCGAGGCCCGGGCTCCGCTCCGGCCGGCTGCCTGCGGCGACGGGGCAAAGCTGATATCGGCCGCGTGCGGGCCGATCTCCAGACCGGCGTCGGCGGCGTCCCAGACGAGGCGGCCGGCGATGGTGAAGTTTTCGAAGCGGATGCCCCGCACGTCGGCTCCGGGGGCCAGCCCGGCGATGCGGCTGGGATTGGGGCAGGGCTCGGCCACCGCGAGGTCGCGGATCAGGACGTCGGCGATCGCCCCGGTGCCGCCCCAGCCGGGACGCTCCCGGCGCGTCCGCTGCCGCACCCAGGCCAGCAGGATGCGCTGCTGGGTCTTGAAGTGCAGCCGCTCGACGCGGTTGTCCACGAACTGGATCCGCTCGAACCGGCCGCCGTCCATGCACGAAAGCGTGATGGCCCGGTCGGCCTCGACGATGTCGTTGTCCTCGAACCGCACGTCGCGGATGTCGGCGAACGACTCGCTGCCGAGTTTCATGGCCGACGTGTTGGTCAGGAGCACGCAGCCGCGGACCGTGATGCGCTCGGCGGACCGCAGCAGGAAGTGGTTGCCGCTGGTCTTGACGGCCACGGGGTCGTCGCCGCAGGCGAGGAAGCAGCGCTCGATCAGGATGTCCCGCGAGCCGTCCGGGTCGAGACCGTCGGTGTTGGGCACGGTCGGGTCGTTCACCACCTTCACGCTGCGGTACGTGACCTGGTCGGAGCCGAGCACGAGGGCGCTGTAGAGGGCGGAATCGCGCAGCATGACGCCGTCGACGGTGACGTCCGCGGAGTTGCGGATGAGGACCAGGTACGGGCGGAAGTCGGGCCGCCGGATGCGCTTGCCCTGGCCGTCGATGATGCCGCGGCCGGTGATCCGGACCCGGCGCGCGCCGTCGACGAGAAGCAGCCGGCACGGCGTGATGTCGGCGCCCGGGGTCAGCCAGGGCTCGCGGTCGTCCAGCAGCTCCGACCGCGACCGCGGCGTTTCGGGCGGGTAGTCCGCGGGGTTGGCGGAGCCGAGCAGCACGGCGCCTGCGGCGAGGTGGAGGGTGAGGTCGCTCTTCAGCGCCAGCGTGCCCGTCAGGTAGATCCCCGGCGGAAAGTGGAGCGTGCCGCGGCGGGCGGCGACGGTGTCGATGGCCTGCTGCAGCCGGACCGTGTCCACGGTGCGGCCGGTCGGGTCCACCTGAAAATCGAGGACGCTCGTCACGCCCGCCTGGCCCGGGCGCGGCGGGTTTTCCTCGAGGGGATCGGCGAAGAGGAAGAGCCGCGCGCCGTCGATCGTGATCACGAGGTGGCGCGGCCGGTCGAGGCGGAAGCGGAGGACCGCGCCGTCGGCGGTCGCGGCGATGCCCGCCGCCCGCGGGCTGATCGTGAAGTGCCGGATCGGCGCCGCGGCCCGGACCGCGAGCTCGACCTCCCCCGTGAACGAGAACCAGGCCAGCGTGTTTTCCTTGAACTTCCCCGCCGGCACCTCGGCGCCGCCGGCCGTCACGCGAAACGTGCCGTCGGGCGCGGCGTGCACGTCATGCACGCGGACCTCGGCGGCGTGCGCGGCCCACCCGAGGGCCAGAAAAAGCGGGATGCGCCACCAGGCGGCGGCCGAGAAGAAGGACATCAGGATCGGGGGAGCGTACATCACTACGCGAATCAGGCCGGACGTGTCAAAAGATCGATGGCCGGCCCGCCGACCACCCCGCGTGTGGAGCCCGGCAGGGACGCCTGTCGGCTTGCCGGGATCAGCAGTTCGCCATTGCCGCAGCCGGGGACCGCAATCACAAGGTTTCCCGGTGATGCCCATGCTTTCCCCATTTTTTCGTCCGCGGTTCCTGGTCCTGATGCTGGCCCTGCTGGGCGCGGCCGAAGCCGCGGCCGATGTGGCGGGGGTGGCTGCGCAGCTGGCGCGGTCCGCCGAACGTTACCGGACGCCGGAAGACTGGACCCGGCGCCGGGAGGAGCTGCGCGAGGGCTTTCTGCAGGCGGCCGGACTCTGGCCCCTGCCGGCGCGGACGCCGCTCAATCCGATCGTCCACAGTCGCCGCGAATACGACGGCTATTCGGTCGAGAACGTGGCGCTCGAGACCTTTCCGGGCTTCTGGTGCACGGGCAACCTGTATCGGCCCTTGAACCGGCGGGAGCCGGGTCCGGCGATCCTGTGCCCGCATGGTCATTTCCAGCCGCTGGGGCGGTTCCGGGACGAGCACCAGATCCGCTGCGCGCAACTGGCGCGGATGGGGGCGACGGTGTTTTCATACGCGATGGTGGGCTGGCAGGACTCCCGGCAGGTGGAGGAGCACAAGGACCCGCTGTCGCTTTCGTTGCAGACGTGGAACAGCATCCGGGTCGTCGATTTCCTCGCCGGCCTGCCCGATGTCGATCCCCGGCGCATCGGGGCGACGGGCGCCTCGGGCGGCGGCAGCCAGAGCTTCTACCTGGCGATGCTGGACGACCGCATCGCGGCGTGCGCGCCGGTGGCGATCGTCTATCCGTGGGCTGCGCCGGAGGGCTGCGCGTGCGAGGGCGGGCTGCCCGTGATGGCGGCGGCCGGCACCAATGCCATCGAGCTGGTCGCCGCCATCGCGCCCCGGCCGCTGCTGGTGGTGACGGACGGCGGCGATGCCACGCGGGATTTTCCGGCGGTCGGGCTACCGTTCGTGCGGGAGGTCTACCGTCGGCTCGGGAATGCCGCGGGCCTGGAGCACGTGCATCTGCCGCATGAGGGCCACGACTATGGCCCGTCGAAGCGCGCTGCGGCCTACCGCTTCTTCGCCCGCGAGTTCGGGCTGCCACTGCTGCCCGAGGAGGCGGACCGCATCACGCTCGAGCCCCCGGAGGCCCTCGAGGTGTTCAACGAGCGCCGGCCACTGCCCGTCGGCTCGCTCAAGGGTCGAGCTGCGGTGGCGCGGACGTTCGCCACGCTCCTGCGGCCGGTGCCCGCCGGGATGGACGCCGACGAGGCCCGTGTCGCCGGGCTGCGCCAGGCGCCGCACGCGGAATTCACCGAGCACCTGTTGATGGACAAGTACGCCTTCCCGTATGGCCTGGCGGCCGCGGACCTCGACGGCGACGGCGACCAGGACCTGATCAGCCCCGATGGCGGGCTGCCGGAGTGGTATTCGGCTGCGTTCACCGCGGCTCACAACAACCTGTACTGGTTCGAGAACTTTGGGGCGGGCGCGTTCCTGCGTCATTACATCCGGAAAAACGAGCCCGAGCGCCTCGAGCGCATGGCGGTGGGCGACATCAACGGCGACCGGACGCCCGATGTCGTGATCGTCGAGAACAAGTTCGGTTCGATCTTCTGGTTCGCCAACAGCGGCCGGCCGGCGCAGGACGCCGAGTGGTCGCGGCATGTGATCGCCGACCGCACGCTGGCCAACGCCTACGACGTCGCGCTGGGCGACCTCGATGGCGACGGCGACCTCGACGTGGCGGCGGCGACACATTGGACGAACGCCATCGTCTGGTATGAAAACCCCGGCCCGGCCGCGGCCGGAGCCGGGCCGTGGCGGCAGCATCAGGTGGACGCGGACTTGAAGGAATCGCGCACGATCCGGGCCGCGGACCTCGATCGGGACGGCGACGTCGACCTGCTGGCCACGGGTACAGAGGCCGGGCTGGTGGTGTGGTACGAGAATCGCGGTGCCGGCCAGTGGCGGCGGCATCTGGTCGCGGAGACCTCGCGGCCGATGCATGGCGATGTCGTGGACATGGACGACGACGGCGATCTCGATATCCTGATGGCCGCGGGCATGGAGTCGCGGGCGACGCCGCCCGGCGAGGTTGTTTGGTATGAGAACGTGCGCGCGAAGGACGGGGCGGCGTGGCCGCGGCATGTGATTGCCGCCGAGTTCCAGCAGGGGTTCGAGGCGGTGGCCGGCGATCTTGACGGTGACGGGGACAAGGACGTGGCCGCCACGGCGTTCGGCCCCAAGGGCCGGCTGGTCTGGTTCGAGAATCCCGGCGATCCGCAGGGGAAGTGGATTCCCCGGCTGCTGAAGGACCGCTGGCAGAACGCGAATCAGGTGATCATTACCGATGTCGATGGCGACCGTCTGCCCGACATCGCCGCTGCCGCTGCCCGCGGCAGCCTCGAGGTGCGCTGGTGGCGGAACGAGGCGCGTTAGAAGGAGCGGGGGGGCGGCGCGGTTCAGGCGGCGCGCATGAAGCTCTGTGCCTCGGTACGGACGTCGTTGAGGAAGGCGTCGAGTTGGTCGGGGGCGGTGAGCTTGAATTCGCGCAGCACGAGGGAGTCGGGATCGAGGGTCGGCGTCTCGTACGCGCAGGACTGCACGAGGCGGCCGACGTAGAGGGCATGTTCCACGGGAACGGTTGGAGGCTCGTACTGGCGGCCGACGGCGGTGCAGACGGCCGGCGGAAATTGGAGTTGGCGGAGCAGTTCCTCGCCGAGTACGGCATGGGTGAAGCCGCAGAGGCGAAACTCGTCGGCGGACCATTCGCGATCAAAGTCGACGCGCACGAGCGGGCGGGGGGAGCCGGCCTTGATCCAGAGGTCGTCGATGACGAGCATGCCCAGCAGGTGCAGGAGGCCGATCGTGTAGGCGGCGGAGCGGTCGTCGCCGCGGCGTCCGGCGGCGAGTTCGGCCCCGATGGCGGTGAACACGGAACGCTGCCAGAGTGCATGGGTCGGCAGACCGTAGGCGCGGAGGGGGTTGATGAGCGTGCTGCTGGCTAGGATTTGGGTGAAGATGCGGGAAAGTTGGACCGTGCCCAGGCGGCTGACGGCATCGTCGATGTCGCCGCAGCGCCGGCGACTGAAGTAGGCTGAATTGGCGGCGGCCATGACACGTGCCGCGAGGGTAGGGTCGAGCCGCAGAAACTCCGCCAAGTCCCGCGAGTCGTAGTCCGCGCTGCTCAGCAGCGTCTGCACCTGACCGATCGAACGCGAAAGCGGCAGCGAGCCCGAGGCGAGAAAGGCTTGGACAAGGCTGGTGGCGGTGGAGGACATGGGAAATTAGGCCGTAGCCTGAGGGGGCGACGTAGCCTCTTTTATCGACCCGATCCGGAATAAATTAAAAGCAAGGGACAGACTATTACAGAGGCGGCACTGCGCCTTGGACTAAAAGCATCAAAAGCAAGGGACAGGCTGATACCAGTTGACGGGAGAGCAGAGAGCGGGCGGAGATGGTGGCCTCGCATGCGGCAGGCACGGATCAAGTTGCCGGTAGACGAGGGCCCTGGGGTGTACCATGCGATGAGTCGAACGGTAAACGGGGAGCACCTGTTCGATGAGGTGGCCAAGGAGGTTTTGCGCAAACAGCTCTGGCAGGTGGCGGACTACACCGGGGTGGAAATCATCACGTACGCGATCCTGAGCAATCACTTCCACGTGCTGGTGAGGGTGCCCCAGCGCACCGAGCTTACCGATGCGGAACTGATCCGCCGATACCGGGTGCTGTATCCGAGTCCAACCCGTTACCAGACACAACGTTTTGAGTTCATCCAGTCCCAGTTGCTCACCCAGGGACCGGAAGCACGCACCTGGCGAAAACGCCAGCAGGCGCTCATGGGAGACCTTTCCCCGTTCATGAAGCT
>JAEUGX010000016.1 GCA_016795545.1 Opitutaceae bacterium | reverse complement strand
CGGTCGAGCCGCCGCGTGCCGGTCACGATCAGCGAGTCCAGCTTCACGACCTCCTTGTTCGCATCGCTCGCCGGATTACTCTCCGGCTTTTCCTGCCCGCGCAGGTTCGGCAACAGTAACGTCGCCAGCGCCAGGCCGACGAGCGCTGACCGGTGCAAGCTATGAGGGGGGTGCTTGGTGGGATTCATATCGATTGGGGTTGGGGAAACGGTGGCCTAGTAAGTCCGGCGTCGTTCCGTCGCCTGTCGCAGGAACGGATTGTTGCCGGGGTGGTGAAAGCGGACACATCCAACCGCAGCCGCAAGATACTGCTGAATATCGATCCGCTGGTAAAACCGTGTTACCGGCGGTAGCCTCGCCTAAATCGCCCCGCTTTTCCCTGCCCGCGCCACATGCGGACCGGTGTGGCTTTCTCCTCCTAGGACCCGCCCGCCAAGCTGGAATAGATGAGCCGGAGCGCCACCAGCGAGGCCATCAGCAGGAAGATCGGGCGGACGAAGCGCGCGCCGCGGGTCATCGCCAGGTGCGAGCCGAACCGGGCGCCGAGCAGCGTGCCCGCCCCCAGGGCGAGGCCGGGGCCCACCAGCACGGCGCCGTGCCAGGCAAACGTCGCGAGCGCCGCGGCGTTGCTGGCCAGGTTCATCGCCTTCGTGTGCGCCGCCGCCTTCACGAAATTGTGCCCCAGCAGCATGACGAACGCGATCGTCCAGAACGCGCCGGCCCCGGGGCCGAAGAACCCGTCGTAGTATCCCAGCGCCAGCCCGAAGACCACGTAGAACAGCTTGGGCGGCATCCGGTGGTGGCGGTCCGTCTCCCCGAGCCGCGGTCGGAAGACGAAGAAGAGGACGATCGCGGCCAGCAGCCAGGGGATGACCTGCCGCAGCACGCCGGGATCGATCAGCCGCACCGTGCACGCGCCGGCCAGCCCGCCCAGCGCCGAGAGCAGGAATCCCGGCAGGCACTCGCGCAGGTCGACCGCCCCGCGGCGGGCGTAGCTCCAGGTCGAGGACAGGCTGCCGCACACCGAGCCGAGCTTGTTCGTGCCGAGGGCCAGCGGCGCCGGCACCCCGAGACTCAGGACCGTGGGCAGCGTCACCAGCCCCCCGCCGCCGGCGACCGCGTCAACCAGCCCGGCGACCAGCCCCGTCACGAACAGCACCGGGTAGGTCCAGAACGGCAGATCGGGTGGAACGGGGATCGACAAGCCCGCCAGCGTGGACGTCGCCGCCGCGGCCGCCAAGCGCGAAGCCGCATCCGCCGGACGCGGATGGATTTTGACAGCCTGCACCGCACGCGCAGCATGTTGAGTCCATGGCTTTGGCTGACATGCGAAAAGACTACGGGTTGACGGGGTTGCTCGAGAAGGACCTCGCAAAAAACCCGTTCCGGCAATTTGAGCAGTGGTTCCAGGAAGCGGCCGCGGCCAAGGTGATCGAACCCAATGCCATGACGCTCGCCACGACCGGCCGCGACGGCCGGCCGGCGGCGCGGACCGTGCTGCTCAAGGCCTGCGACGGCCGGGGCTTCGTCTTCTACACCAACTACGAGAGCCGCAAGGGCCGCGAACTCGACGCCAACACCCGGGCCTGCCTGCTCTTCCCGTGGATCGCGATGGAACGGCAGGTCGTCATCGAGGGCGCCGTGACCAAGGTGACCCGCGAGGAGTCCGAGGCCTACTTCCACAGCCGGCCGCGGCCCAGCCAGCTGGCCGCCTGGGCCTCGCCCCAGAGCACGGTCATCGCCGGCCGCGCGGTCATCGAGGAAAGCTACCGCGTCATCGAGCAGAAATACGAGGGCCGCACCGTCCCGCTGCCGCCGCACTGGGGCGGGTTCCGCCTCATTCCCGAAACCGTGGAATTCTGGCAGGGCCGGCGGAGCCGGCTCCACGACCGGCTGCGCTACCGGCGCGAAGCGGGCGGCGACTGGGTGATCGAGCGGCTGGCGCCCTGAGCGCGGCCACGCCCGTTGCCCGACCCATGCCGCGTTCCGCCCCATCCCCGGCGCGCCGTGCCGCCGCCGCCCCCGCCATCGCCGCGCTGCCAGACCCGGCCGTCATCACCCACGGCCGCTGGGAAAACGGCGGCGTCGAGATCATCTTCGCCAACGACGCCTTCTGCCGCCTGACCGGCTACGCCGCCGCGGAGCTGGCCGGACGCAACACCCGCCTCCTCCACGGCCCCAAGACCGACCTCACCCTCCTCCGCCTCGGCCGCCGCTCCGGCCTCGAGGGCCGGGAGGGCCAGGGCGAGGGCTGGCTGAGCCGCAAGGACGGCACCCCGTTCTACGCGCGCTGGCACTTCCGCCCGCTCGGCCGCGACCCGGGCGGACGGCTCGTCGCGGTCTACCACGACTGGTCCGAGGTCAACCACCTGCGCGAGGCGCTCCTGCAGTCGCAGAAACTCGACACCGTCGGCCTGCTCGCCGGCGGCATGGCGCACGACTTCAACAACCTGCTCTCCGTGATCAACGGCTACTGCGAGATCATGAGCCCGAAGATCGCCGGCGTGCCGGCGGCGCAGAAGGACCTGCAGGAAATCCACCGCGCCGGCCTCAAGGCGTCCGAGATCGCCCGACAGATCCTCGAATTCAGCCGCCGCCAGGAGACCGAGGTCAAGGTGGTGAACTTCAACACCCTCATCCGGGAAATCGCCGACATCATCCGTCGCGTCGCCGGCGACGAGGTCGCGGTCGAACTGCGGCTGGCCTCCGACCTCGGCAACGCCGTCATCGATCCCACCCAGTTCCAGCAGACGCTGCTCAACCTCTGCTTCAACGCCCGCGACGCCATGCCGCAAGGCGGCAAACTGACGATCCGCACCTACAACCACCGGGTCGCCCCCGGCACACCCAAACGGGTCGCCGGCATGCCCGAGGGCTACTACGCCGTGATGCAGGTGGCCGACAACGGCCACGGCATCCCCGCACCGGTGCTGGAGAACATCTTCGAGCCGTTCTTCACCACCAAACCCCACGGCACCGGCCTCGGGCTGCCGACCGTGCGCGACATCATCCGGCAAAACGGCGGCCACATCACGGTCCAAAGCACTCCCGGAAAGGGCACGACGTTCGAGGTCTTCCTGCCCGAGACCGCCGAGCCGGAACAGACGTCGGTGACCAAGCTCGGCACCCTGCCCGCGATGCGCGGCACGGAAACCGTCCTCCTCCTCGAGGAGGATGCCGTCCTCCGCAAGATGATCGCCGGCATCCTCGCCACCGACGGCTACAAGGTCCTGGAGGCCGCGACCGTGGAAGCCGCCGAGAAGGTCTCCGCCGGGATCCGGCCCCATCTCGTCCTCATGCACGCCAACACCCGCGCCATCGCCGAACTCGTCGGCCGGCTGCGGACCACCGTGCCTCACCTCCGGGTCATCGGCACCGCCGCCGAATCGCCGGCCAAGGTGCTGCCCGATTTTCCGGCTAAGGCCCTGATTCACCTGCCCAAGCCCTTCGCACTCTCGACCTTGCTGCTCAAGGCCCGCGCACTCCTGGACGCCGGCGCCCGCTGAGCCAAATCCGAGGACCCGCCTGGCTGGTAACACCAACAATCCAGCTGGGCCACATCGCCTCCCCCACCCCCGCCCGCCAAACTCCCCCCACCCCAATCCGCCCCTTCTCCCTTCTCCCTTCTCCCCATGCCCCCCGCCGTCGACGTCTCCCGCATCTTCAGCGACATCCTGGTGCACACGATGAAGGAGGTGGGCGCCCGCCACGGAGCGCACGCGGCGCACCGGCTGTTCTTCGAGCTGTACGACCACACCTTCACCTTCCTCGAACGCGAATACGGCCGCGCCGCCGTGGAGTCCTTCTGGGAGTCGATCGCGGACCTCCAGCTCGGGCCGCTCGAGCGGCTGATGCGCGAGCAGGGCTTCAAGGGCATGGAGGAATACTGGCGCGCGACCCTCGGCCAGGAGGGGGCGGACTACGAGATGCGAACCGCCGAGGACTCTTTCTTCGTGCGGGTGAAACACTGCCCGCCGACGGAGTGGTTCAAGGCGCGCGGCCTCGCCAAGTACCCGCGCTACTGCGAGCACTGCCATGTCCTCTACCGCCGGGTCGGCGAACGCTGCGGCTACGCAATGGAGTATTTCCCGCCCGATGAGCAGACCGGGGTCTGCTGCGGGCTGCGTTTCACCGCCCGGAAAGATCCCCATGCCTGAAGCACCCCTCCTCGCCATCGTCAACGGCAGCGTCCTCCTCGACCGGCGGCTGGTCGACGATGCCGTCGTGATCATCCGCGGCGGCCGGATCGCCGCCGCCGGCCCGGCCCGCGCGACCCCGGTGCCCCGCGGCGCCCGCCGCCTCGACGCCCGCGGGCTGGTGGTCTCGCCGGGTTTCCTCGACATCCACATCCACGGCTCCGGCGGCTGCCGCGCCGAGGATGACGCCCCCGGCATGGCCCGGCACATCATCCGGAACGGCACCACCTGGTTCCTGCCGACGCTCATGTCGGACCAGGTCGACCGCATGCTGGCCGCCATCGACCGCGTCCGCGCGGCGCTCGGCCCGCAGGCCGGCGGCGCCACCATCGGCGGGATCCACCTCGAGGGGCCGTACCTCAACCCGAAGTACGGCGCCCAGCGCTCGTCCTCGAACGTCGCGCCCGATCCGCACACCGTCCGGCGGCTCATCACGCGCTGCCGCGGCGCCCTGCGGCTGGTGACCATCGCC
The DNA here is from genome assembly GCA_016795545.1 of Opitutaceae bacterium. Classification (GTDB taxonomy): domain Bacteria; phylum Verrucomicrobiota; class Verrucomicrobiia; order Opitutales; family Opitutaceae; genus Lacunisphaera. The sequence goes on along the minus strand of JAEUGX010000016.1, from coordinate 24,821 downwards.
CCCGAACGCCCCGGGGCCCTGGCCGCGATCCGCGCCTTCCGCCGGGCGGGAGCCACGGTCGCCATCGGACACTCCGACGCCACCGAGCCCCAATACCTGGCCGCCCGCCGCGCCGGCATCACCCACGCCACCCACCTCTTCAACGCGATGGCCCGCCAGACCTGGCCGGCGCCTGACAACTACCGCGGCGTCAAGACCGTCGGCATCGAGGAGCTGATCCTGGCCGACGCCGGCATGACCGCGGACATCATGGCCGACGCCACCGCCGCGCACGTGCACCCCACGATGCTCCGCGTCGCCTGCAAGTGCCTGGACGGCGGCCGGCTTTCCCTGATCACCGACGCCATGTCCGCCGCCGGCCTTCCCTTCGGCGAATACCGCCTCGCCGACGGCCAGAGCGTGTTCACCACCCGCGGCGAGGACGTCGCCCGCCTCGCCAACGGCGGCCTCTGCGGCAGCGCCCTCTCGCTCTGCGGCGCCCTGCGCAACTGGATGAAACACACCGGCGCCTCCCTCGAGTCGGCGCTCACGATGGTGACCGAGGCGCCCGCCCGCGCGGTCGGCGTCTTCGCGCGCCGGGGCAGCCTCACCCCCGGCAAGGTCGCCGATCTCACCCTGCTCGACCGCCGCCTGCGGGTCCGCCGCGTGTTCGTGGCCGGCCGGGAGGAATTTAACCTCGCCGCCCCTTCCCATGAGTGACGACTCCCGCGTGGCCGAACTGCGCCGGCTCTTCCCGGTCACGGCACACTGGAACTACCTCTACAACGGCAGCATCCACCCGTGCGCCAAGCCCGTGAGCGACGCCATGCGCGCCTTCCTCGCCGACTGGGAAAACGGCGGCGAGGCGGCCTTCTTCCCCGCCTACGACGCCTTCGGGCGGCTCAAGGAGAAGTTCGCCCGCCTGATCCACGCCGAACCGCGCAACATCGTCATCACCGAGTCCACGACCGCCGCGGTCAACCTCGCCGCCCAGCTCGTCCGCCCCCGCGCGGGCCAGAACGTGGTCGTCAGCGAGCTCGACTTCATGACCAGCACCTACCCCTGGCTGGTCTGCCACCCCGCGGAGGTGCGGTTCGTCCGCAGCCGCGACGGCGGCCTGCGCGTCGAGGACGTGGCCGCGTTGGTCGACGAGCACACTGCCGCGGTCTGCGTCTGCGCCGTGTCGGTCGGCAGCGGTTTCCGCCTCGACCTGCCGGCCCTGGCCGCCGCGCTCGGGCCCCGCCGGCCCGCGCTGGCGATCGACGCCGCGCAGGCGCTCGGGGTGGTCGAGGTCGACGTGCGCCGGCCCCCGCTGGATTTCCTCGCCTGCACCGCGAGCAAATGGCTCATGGGCCCGGCCGGCGTCGGCTTCCTCCACGTCGCCGACCGCCACCTCCAGGCCGCGCCCCCGGCGGCCGGCTGGCTCTCGGCGGCCAATGTCGGCGAATGGGACGTCCGCCACTGCCGCCTGCACGACGACGCCACCCGCTTCCAGGGCGGCATCCCCAACCTGGTCGGCGTGGTCGGCGCCCTGGCCGGGCTGACCCTGCTCGAGGAGATCGGCCGCGAGTGGATCGAGCAGCGGATCCGCACGCTCACGACCCACGCCCTGCAGGGCCTCGAGCGGCTCGGGGTCGAGATCTGGACCCCGCGCGCGGACCACGAGCGCGCCGGCCTCGTGTTCTTCCGCTGCCCGCGCCACCAGGACCTGCACGCCCGGCTCAAGGCCGCGCGAATCTACTGCGGCACCTTCCTCGGCGGCATCCGCCTCGACCCGACCTTCTACAACACCCACGAGGAAATCGACGCCTTCCTCGCCCACGTCCGCGCCCACCTGCAGTAACCCGCCCCAGTTCCCCTCCACCCTCCCCCTTCTCCCTTCTCCTTTCTCCTTTCTCCCTTCTCCTCCCCTTCCTCCCCTCTCCCCCCAATCCCCATGTCCCTCTCCGCCCGCCTCCGCGAACTCCTGGAATTCGACGCCGCCCTGCTCGCCAACACGATCGGCTACATCGATCCCACGCCGCCGGAGGACCTCTACCTGGGCGGGACGATCCAGTGCCAGACGCCGGGCTTCGGGCCGATGGCGGGCGTGGCGGTCACCTGCGAGCTGGACGCGAGCTCCCCGGGCGGGACCCACGACATGGGCCCCTTCTTCCAGCAGCTCGAGCAGATCGAGCGCCTCGGCGCGCCCGCGGTGTGGGTGGTGAAGGCCGTCGGCTCGCGTCCGGACCACGAGTGCGTGCTGGGCGACGGCTCGGCCAAGCTCCTGCACCGGGCCGGGTGCGTCGGGATGGTGACCGACGGCGGCGTGCGCGACGTCGCGGGCCTCGCCTCGATCCCCTTCCACGCCTTCGCCCGCGGCCGCGTGATCCACCACGCCGCCATGCGCTTCCGCGCGCTCAACCAGCCCGTCGAGGTCGGCGGGCTCACGATCCGCACCGGCGACATCCTCCACGGCAGCGTCGAGGGCGTCATCCGCATCCCACCTGCCTGCCTGGACCGCCTCCCTGAACGCGCCGCCAAGATGCGGGCCTTCGAACACGAGGCCCACTTCGTCTTCCGCCAGCCGGGCCTCCCGCTCGCTGAGGTGCGGGAGCGGGTCAAGGCGCTGCTCGGGCAGTACGGCTTCTCCAAATGAAAGCCTCCCTGCTCTTGCTCCTCGGCGGCGCCGTGTGGGCCGCCGCCCCGGCCGCGCCCGCGGAACCCGCGGTGCGGACCTGGACCACGTCCGGACACGCGGACTTCGTCGCGGGCCGCTTCGCCGATGCCGGCGCCAACTCGTTCGTGACCGCCGCCGGCGACCTGCGCCTGATCAACGAGTGGGACCTCAACCGCGACGGCTACCTCGACCTGTTCTTCTTCAACACCCACGACAACAACCAGCAGATCGACGCCTTCGTCTACTGGGGCGGCCGCGGTTACGCTGTCGATGCCCGCACCCGCCTGCCCAGCGACGGCGGCGCCGCGGTGGCGGCGGGGGACCTCAACGGTGACGGGTTCGCGGACCTCGTGCTCGTGAACAACTTCAATGGCGTGAAGACCAACCTGGACTCCTACGTCTACTGGGGCGGCCGAGACGGCTTCGATCCCGCCCGCCGCACCGCGCTGCCCACGCTCGGCGCGACCGCGGCCGCCATCGCCGACCTCAACGGCGACGGCCGGCCCGACGTCGTCTTCGCCAACAGCGGCCGGGCCTACGGCGGGACGCCGGAAAAGGGCAACCGCTCGCTCATCTACTGGGGCGGGACCAGCGGCCTGGCGGCCGAAAGCCGCGCGTCGCTGCCGACCGCCATCGCCAGCGACGTGAAAGTCGCCGACCTGAACTGCGACGGCACGCCCGAGATCATCTTTGCCAACGAGGGCGGCGGCGGCGAGCCGGGCGGTCTCCTCATCTACTGGGGCCAGGCCGGCGTACCCCACGACCCCACACGGGTCACCCGCCTCCCGGGCGTCATGAGCTCCGCCGTGGCCGTCGCCGACCTCGACCGCGACGGCTGGCCCGACCTCGCACTGGCCAACCGGTATCTCCCCCTCACGCGTCCGCCAGGCGACACGCGCGAGCTCGACACCGACGTCGCGGCCGAGGCCATCCTCTCGACCGTGTACTGGGGCGGCCCCGCGGGCTTCGCTCCCGAACGGCGGACCGGCCTGCCCACCCTCGCCGCGAGCTCCGTGGCGGCCGGGGACCTCGACGGCGACGGCTGGGCGGAGCTCGTCTTCGCCAACGGCCCCCGGCGCGCCGGCCACGCCACGCCGAGCCCCGGCATCGGTTCCTACGTGTACTGGGGCGGGCCCGACGGCTTCGCCCCGTCCCGGCGGAGCGTGGTGGCGACGATGAACCCGACCCACTGCGCGATCGAGGACCTCGACGGCGACGGCCACGCCGACCTGCTGGTCAGCAACGAAAACGACGCCCGCTCCTTCGCCACCCGCTCCTTCGTCTACCGCGGCGGCCCCGGCGGCCCGGACTTCAGCCGCCGCCTCGAGCTGCCGACCCTCGGCGCCGGGGGTGTCGCCGCCGCCGACTTCGACGGCGACGGGAAAAAAGACCTGGTCTTCGCCAACAAGATGGACGGCTCCGCGGGCGAGCACATCCCCGCCTACTTCTACTGGGGCAACGCGCGGGGCGAGTTCTCGGTCGCGCGCCGGCATGAGCTGCTCCACCCCATCGGCTCGCCGGGCGAGGGTTACGCGGCCGCGGACCTCGACAACGACGGCTGGGTCGACCTCTACACCGCGGGCCCCGAATCCGCCATCTATTGGGGCGGCGCTCCCGGGTTCTCGCCCGCGAGGAAGACGCTGCTCTCGTCCCAGATGGCCTTCTCGGGCCGCGCCGCCGACTTCGACCGCGACGGCTGGCTCGACCTGCTGCTGAGCGACTTCGGCACCGGCGGCACCACGCGTCTGCTGTGGGGCAGCCCGAAGGGGTTCGCGGAACCCAACCGCTTCACGTTCCCCCTCGACGGGCCGCGGTGCCAGAGCATCGCCGACCTCGACGGCGACGGCCGCCTCGACGTCGTGTTCCCGACCGTGAACCACGAGGTCGTCATCTTCTGGAGCGGCCCCGAGGGCTTCGACCCCGCGCGGCGCACCGTGCTGCCCGCGGGGCTGTCGATCGCGACCGAGATCGCCGACCTCAACCGCGACGGCCGCCTCGACCTCGTCGTCACCAACATGCGCTCGGCCGGCGACGACCCCACCGGCAGCACCTACCTCTACTGGGGCACTCCGGACGGCTTCCGCGTCGACCGCCGCCAGGTGCTGGCGTCCCCCGGCGTCGAGGACGTGCTGGTCGCCGACCTCAACCGCGACGGCCACCTCGACCTCGTGCTGGCCAGCTACCACGCGGGCGAGACGCGCTCCCACCCGTCCTACCTTTACTGGGGCGGCCCGGATGGATTTTCCCCCGCCCGGCTCACCCAGCTGCCCACCCACTCGGCCTCCGGCGCGCTGGCCGCGGATTTCAACCGCGACGGCCATCCCGACCTCCTCTTCACCTGCCACACGCAGGAGGGCAGCCACCGCAACGACTCCTACCTCTACTGGGGCGGCCCCCAGGGATTCTCCCCGGAGCGGCGGACCCTGCTGCCGGGGCTGGGGCCGCACCTGCTCACGGTGACGGACATCGGCGACGTTCGGGCGCGGACCGACCGCTTCGACTATTACTCGCGGGTGTTCGACGCCGGCACGCCGTGCACGCTCGAGTCGCTGTCCTGGGAGGGGGACACGCCGTTTGCCACCCGGCTGGAGTTCCAGGTGCGCGCGGCCGACACACCCGCGGCGCTGGCCGCGGCGCCCTGGACCGGGTCGGTCGGCTCGACCGCCGCTGGCCGCAAAGCCAGCCTGGCCGGGCTCGCCCTTCGGGGCCGCTACCTCCAGTTCAAGGCCACCCTGGTGAGCCCCGACGGCGCCAACACTCCCGTCCTCCGCGCCGTGTCGATCGGTTACCGCGAGTGAACCGGCGGGGACGGAGGGGCGGCCCCCTCCGTTGATTTCATTGCGCCGCCGCCGTTCAGCGCCTAGGTAGACGGCCCGACGCCATGGAGTCTTTTCCTCCCTACCCGAGTGGACCGGGCCAGCGCACGCTGGCCGCGATCGTGTTCACGGACGTCGTCGGCTTCAGCGCCCGCGTCCAGGCCGACGAGGCGAACACCCTCCGCCTGCTGGACCGCGATTTCGCGGCGATGCGCGCGCTGTGCGACAAATACTCGGGCTCGGTGCTGAAATCCACCGGCGACGGCCTGCTGCTGTACTTCTCCAGCGCGGTGCAGGCCGTGGCCTGCGCCCTCAAGATCCAGCGGCATTTCGCGGAGGTCGCCCGGACCCACCCGCCCGACCAGGTGCTCTCCCACCGGGTCGGCATCCACCTCGGCGACGTGATCGTGAGCGACCAGGACGTGATGGGCGACGGCGTCAACATCGCCTCGCGCCTCCAGGCCGAGGCGGAGCCGGGCGGCATCTGCATCTCCCAGACCGTCTACGACGTGGTGAAGAACAAGCTCGCCCTCAAGGCCACCCGGCTGGGCCCGCGCGAGCTGAAGAACATCTCCGAGGCCATCCCCGTGTACCGCCTTCTCCTCGAGGCGCAGGCCATGGGCTCGGGCGGCTCGCACCCGCCCGCCGCGCGGCCGGCCACGCGCCCGCCGGGCCACGGCCTCAGCCGCACGCAAAAACTGGCCGGGGCCGGCGGCCTGGCGCTCCTGCTGGCCCTGGCGGTCGCGCTCGGCGTGCGCGGCCACTTCCAGCGGCGGCAGGCGGAAGCCCGGGCCGCCGCGACCCAGGAGGCCCTCGCCTCCCTGCTGGGCCCCAGCGACGACGAGGCCGAGCGCGACGCCCACGGCCGGATGATCCGCGCCGCGCGCGACTGGCGCGAGGAACTCCGCGAACACCGCTCCCGCCTGCTCGACCAATGCCGGCCCGAGGAGTTGACCCGGAGCCTGCGCGACGCCCCCCCGGCCGAACGCGCCGACCGCCAGCGCGCCCTCGAGCGGATCCAGGGCCTCTTCTCGTGGGTCACCACCTCGCTCCAGCGCTACAGCCGCGAAAGCCCCCTCGTCGTCCGCGAACTCACCGGCACCGCCCCGCGCGACATCAAGGTCTACGTAGGCGCCGACCGCCGGCTCTACCACACCGACGGCGGCGCCACGCGACAACGCGATTGGCACGACCTCCGCCCCCCGGCCATGGGCGCCATCGTCGCCGGCACCCTGCTCGACGCCCCCCGCCTCCCCCCGCGCGAAGTCGTCCAGGGCGCCCAGGCCTTCGCCTACCTCTACGGCGTGCCCGAACTCATCGAAGCCCTGCGCCAGGGCCCCCGCCGCCCCACCGGCGACAATCGTTAGGCCTCCCCCTTTCGGCATCGGCCTCCGCCCTCCTTCCGCTACGTCATTGATCCGGAGGGCCAGCGCGTTTGAGTGCAGCGATGCCGCTCCATATCCTGCCCGTCCGCTCCGCCGGCGCCGCCGAAAACATGGCGCTGGATTTCCTGCTGCTGCAGCGGTACCCCGACGCCGGAATGCCCCGGTTCCGGCACTACGAATGGCAGCGGCCGGCCTTCACGTTCGGCTTCAGCCAGAAAATCGAGTTCGTGCGCGCACATGTCCCGGCGGGACTGGAGCTCTGCCGGCGGCCGACCGGCGGCGGCATCGTCGACCACCGCCAGGACTGGACTTATTCGCTGGTGCTGCCCCGCGGTCACCCGCTCGCCGACGCACGGGCGACGGAATCCTACCGGGTCGTGCACGAGGCCCTCGCCGCGGCCCTCGCCGCCCTGGGCCTGCCCGCGGAGGTCAAGCGTGCCTGCGACCCGTGCGAGTCCGGGCCGGGCATTTGTTTCCAGCGGGCGGAACTCCACGATGTCGAAAACCCGCGCACCGGCGCCAAGATCGCCGGCGCGGCCCAGAAGCGGAACCGGCACGGACTGCTCTTCCAGGGGTCGATTGAAAAATCCGCCGTGGGCGCCGCCGACTGGGACGCCTTCGCCGCGCGTTTCACCGCGGGCTTGGCGCACCTCCTCGGCGGCGGGGCCGACCCCGTGCCCTGGCCGGCCCTGAACGAAAACGAGGTCGAGGGCCTGATCGAACAATACTCCGCCCCCGAGTGGCTCGCGTACCGTTGACCGCATCCCCGACCTTCATTTTCCCAGCGTGATCACGCATTCCAGGTGCCGGGTCTGCGGGAAAAGATCGAAGGGCTGCACGGCCGTGAGCGCGTACCCGGCGGCCAGGAATCCCTTGAGGTCGCGCATCTGGGTGGCCGGGTCGCAGGAGACGTAGACCACCGTCCGGGGTCCGAAAGCGAACAGCTGCTGCAGGAACGACTCGTCGCAGCCCTTGCGGGGCGGGTCGATGACCACGGCCGTGTCGGCCGGCGGAAAATCCAGGCCCGCGAAGATCCGCGCGGCGTCCCCGGCCCGGAACGTCGCGTTGGCAATCCCGTTGGCCGCGGCGTTCTCGCGGGCGAAGCGCACCGAGGTCTCGCTGATCTCCACCCCGGCCACCCGCGCGAACGCCGGCGCGCAGCTGAGCGCGAAAAGCCCGCTGCCGCAGTAAGCGTCCACCAGGAAGCGCGCCCCGCCCGCCGCCGCCTGCCGGCGCACGTAGCCGGTGAAGGCGGACAGGATGAACGGGTTGTTCTGGAAAAAATCGCGGGCCAGGAAACGCAGCCGCAGCGGCGCGGCCGCCCCGTCGGCAATCACTTCCTCCGTGATGACGGCATCGTAGTCCGTGACCACGCCTTCCTGCGCATGCCGGAGCAACAGCGTGGCCCCGCGCGCGAACTCCCCGGCGGCGAGCCGCGCCTGCGTCCGGGCGCGCACCTCCGTCAGCCGGGCGTTGATCTCCGGCGTGGCAATCGGGCACTGCGGCACGTCGACCAGGTCGAACCGCGAGCCCTGCCGCAGGAAGCCGATGGGCGGCGGCGCGGCGCCTTCCGGCCCGGGCCGGCCGCCGGGATGGAAGTGCGGCGTGAGCTTCGACCGGTAGCCGAACTCGCGGGGCGACGGCACGACCGGCGCCACCGCGAACTCGACCCCGGCCAGGTGCCGGAGCAGCTCGGCGACCTGCCGCTGTTTCCAGTGCAGCTGCTCGGGATAGGCCAGGTGCTGGTACTGGCAGCCGCCGCAGCGCCCGAAAAGCCCGCAGCGCGGCGCGATCCGGTGCGGCGACGGCGCCACCACCGCCACCAGGTCGGCCTCCGAATAGTTCCGGTGGTTGCGGTACACGCGGGCCCGCACCGTCTCGCCGGGCAGCGTGAACGGCACCATGACCACCCAGCCGCCGCCCTCGGGCGCGGCGCCGGGCACGGGCACGCGGCCCAGGCCGACCCCGTGGTTCGTCAGGGTGGCGATGACCAGCTCCAACTCGTGGTGGTAGGGAAAGGGATCGGCGTTGAATGGCTTGCGTTGGTCCACGGCCCCCACTGAACACACCGAACCGCCGGGTAAAAGGAAATTGCTGCGGCGAGCAGGCCGGTATTCCGTGGACGCCGTGGGCCCTTCTCCCGAAAAGATCACCAGTCTCCAGAACCCGCGCGTGAAACGGCTCGTAAAGCTCCGGGAGCGGCGCGAGCGCGACGAGGCCGGCCTCTTCCTCGTCGAGGGCTACCGCGAGGTGCGCCGGGCCCTCGAGAAGCAGGTCCGCCTCCAGGAGCTCTACTACGCGCCCGACTGGTTCCTGGGCGGCAACGAGCCGGCCCTGCTCGACCAGGCCCGGCAGGCGGGGGCCCAGCTGTTCGAGCTGTCCCGCGACGCCTTCGCCAAGTGCTCCTACCGCGACCGCCCCGACGGCCTCCTGGCCGTGGCGCCCCAGTGGCGGAAGCAGCTGGCCGACCTCGCCCTCGGACCCCGGCCGTTCCTGCTGGTCGTCGAGTCCATCGAGAAGCCGGGCAACCTCGGCACCATCCTGCGCAGCGCCGACGCGGCGGGCGTCGACGGCGTCATCGTGTGCGACGCGGTCACCGACCTCTTCAACCCCAACGTCGTCCGCTCCTCCACCGGCGTGCTCTTCTCCGTGCCGGTGGTCGTCGCCGACAGCGCCGCCGTGCACGCCTTCCTCCGGGAACGGCGCATCCGCATCGTCGCGACCACCCCCGACACCCCCGACCTCTACACCGGGGCCGACCTGCGCGGGCCGCTGGCCATCGTCATGGGCAGCGAACAATACGGGCTCAGCGCGTTCTGGCTGAGGGAGAGCGACCAGCGCGTGCGCATCCCCATGGCCGGCCAGGCCGACTCGCTCAATGTCGCGATGGCGACGATCATCACCCTGTTCGAGGCCGTGCGGCAGCGGTCCGGCGACCCGCCCTCCCGGTAGGCCCTGCGCGCCCATCCGGACTTCTGTCGGTGCAATGATGCGCCTGCCGGAGCCTTGGGCTCAGTGGCCGTAGCTCGGCCGGAAGTGCTCGATCAGCTCCGCGGTGCCGGCGGCCATCGTCACGCGCGGCGCGTAGCCGAGGTCGCGGCGCGCGGCGGAGATGTCGAACCAGTGGTCCGTCGCCAGCTCCTTGGCCACGAACCGCGTCATCGGCGGCTCGTCCGGCAGCGGCAGGTACCGCCACAGCGCCTCGAGCGCCCGCGCCGCGACCATGACGCGGCCGAGCGAGACCCGCTTCCGCACCGGCGGTATCCGGAGCCCGCGCAGCAGCTCGTTGATCCAGTCCCAGAGCACCACCGGCTCGCCGTTGGTGATGAAGTAGGCCTTGCCGCCGGCCGGGCCCCCGGGCTGCGCCAGCGCCCGCTCGGCCAGCAGGTGGGCGTCGACGACGTTGGTGATGTGCGTCAGGTCGACCTGGTTCCGGCCGGACCCGATGATCCGGAGCCGGCCGCGGCAGGCGCGGTCGAGCACGCGGGGCACGACGTTGCGGTCGCCCGGGCCCCACACGAGGTGCGGCCGCAGCGACACCGTCGCCAGGTCCGCGTCGTGGGCACGGGTCACCTCGCGCTCCGCCGTCGCCTTGCTCGTCGGATACGCGCACGGCGCCTGCGCGCACAGCGGGGCGGATTCATCCACCCCGGCCAGGTCCCCGCCGGTGTACACCACGCTGGGCGAGCTCGTGTACACGAGCCGCGGAATCCCGAGGGCGCGGCAGATGGCGATGACGTTGCGCGTGCCGTCGACGTTGACCCGGAAGAATTCCGCCGGCGGCCCCCACACGCCGACGCGGCCCGCGACGTGAAACACCGTGCCCGCCCCCTCCGCCCCGCGGAACAGGGCGCCGTGGTCGTCCAGGTCGCCCTGCACCACCTGCGCGCCGAGCCGCTCGAGCGCCGGCAGCGGACGCCGGCTCAGCACGCGCACCTTCCGCCCCTCGGCGAGCAGCCGCTCGGCGAGTCGGCCGCCAATGAAGCCGCTGGCGCCAGTGACGAAAACGGGGGCGGGGAGACCGGAGGAAGCCAAGACGCGGGATAGGGTTAGGGACGCAACCACGCGATCTTCCGCAGATCCCAGGCCCAGGCAAAAAAAATCGCGCCGCCCGGAGGCCCGCCCGGCTAGGCCCGCACCGCCTCCCCGGCAAATGCCCTCGCCCCGCCGGCCCAGCGGGCCAGCGTGAGCCGGTGGATCTTCGCGTTGTGCCGCACGTCGACCGGAAACGCGGGGTGAAAATAGATCCGCGTGATCGCGGCGGTGTGCGGATGCCGGGCCGCGAGCGCCAGCAGCTCGCGGGCGAGACGGCCGTCGCCGGGGCCTCGCCCCGCGGCCGGCTGGACCACCAGCGCGGGCACCTGCGCCCCCGGCGGCCCCAGGCCGATGAGCGCGCAGCGGGCCACCGCCGGATGCCCGCGGAATACCTGCTCGACGGGCTCGGTGTGCAGCGTCCCCGCCGGGGTCTCGACCCGCTCGGCGAGGCGGCCGCAGAACCACAGCCGGCCGGCGGCGTCGATCCGCCCGGCGTCGCCCATCCGGTGCCAGACCGCGCCGGCGGCGTCGACCATCTTGGCCCGCGCCGTCGCTTCCGGCAGGCCATCGTACTCGCGCGTCACCGTCGGACCCGCCACCACGATCTCGCCGACCGCGCCGGCCGGCAAGTCGCCGGCGGCCGCGAGCCCGGGCAGCGGCCGGTCCGTCAGCGGGATCACCCGCACCTGGTTGGCCGGCAGCGGCCGCCCCAGCAGCGCGCCCAGCTCGGGCCGGAACTCGTACTCGTCGGCTCCCAGCGTCGCGACCGGCAGCGCCTCCGTCGCCCCGTACGGGCTGTGCAGCCGCCCGTGGGGCAGCACGCGCGCGGCATCGGCCCAGAGCGAGGCCGGCACCGCGGCTCCGGCGCACAGCACGCGCCGCAGGCTCGGCAGGGTGACGCCCCGGGCCAGGCAGTGGTCGAAGATCTTGCGCCAGAGCGTCGGCGAGCCGAACGAATTGGTCACGCCCTCCTGCCGGATGGCGGCGACGATCTTCTCCGGCTCGACCGCCGCGGGCCGACTCGGGTCGATCTCCGGCACGACGGTGGTCAGCCCGAGCGCGGGGTTGAAGAGCGCGAAGATGGGCAGCATCGGCAGGTCCACCTCACCGGGCGCGATGCCGTAGGCGTCGCGGACCAGCCTCACCTGGGCGTCGAACATGCCGTGCGTGTAGCAGACCCCCTTCGGCGCCCCGGTGGAGCCCGAGGTGAACAGCACCGCCGCCAGCTCGCCCGCGTCGCTCTCGACCATCGGCGCGCCGGCGGGCGCGCCGCCGACCGGCTGCCGGGCCGTGGCCGCGCCGCTGACCCAGACCCGGACCTCCACGCTGGCGAAGGCGCCGCGGAAGAGCCGGCTGGCGAGCTGCGCGGCGGGGATGCCGAGCAGCACCCGCGGGCGGGAGCGGGCGACGCAGGCGAGGAAATTCTTCCGGCCCATGCCGGGATCGATGATGACCGGCACGGCGCCGAGCTTGAAGAGCGCGAAGGCGGCGGCGATGAGCGGCAGGCCCTGGCGGACCATCACCAGCACGCGGTCGCCGCGGCGGACCCCGCGGCCGGCCAGCCGGTTGACCCAGGCGTTCACCTCCGCGTCGAGCCCGGCGAACCCGAGCTCCAGGTAGTCGATCCGGCCCGCGGCGTCGCGCCCGCGGGGGATCTTCACCGCGGGACGCCCGGGCTGCCGCTCCGCCATGAGCGGCAGGTGGCGGGCGATGTTGGCGGACGCGGCCACGGGCCTCAGGTCCTCCAGGCGGGCTCGGCCTTGATCAGGCCGGCCTGCCAGGGGAGCAGCACCCGGTCGATGCTGCCGGGGTCGCGGGCGATCTGCACCAGCTGCGAGCGGGTGGCGATGAGGGTCGGGTCGATCCCGAGGCCCTGCGCCACGCGGTCGCGGTCGGCCTTGATGCGGTCCTGGCGCGCCAGCTCCTCGGGGCTCATCGGCGTGAAGTCCCGCCGCCGCTCGCGCCGGGGCAGCGTGTGCGGGTCGGTGGCCAGGCCCTGGCGGACGGCCTCGGCCAGCGACGGGAACAGCCGGTCGTGGCGCCGCCCGAGGTTGACGTGCAGGATCTCGTCGAGCGTGCCGCCGGTGTCGGCGGTGCGCGCCATGCGCACCAGCAGGTCGTTGCCCGTGACCTTGAACGGCGGCGTGTTGATCTTCTCCGCCCAGCCCTCGCGCCAGTGCCAGACGGCGTGCAGCACGGCGAGGCCGCGGCCGTGGAGTTTCTCGGAACCGTTGACCCGCCAGTCGTTCTCGTCCGGCGCGGCAAAGCCGTCGCGCGCCACCTCGATCTGCTGGCGGCACTTCTGCTCCATCCATTCCATCCGGCCGAGCTCCTGCAGGCCGGCGCGCAGCCTGTCGCGGAGCGCGGGCAGGTAGTGCACGTCCATGGCGGCGTAGTCGAGCATGTCGCGGTCGAGCGGCCGCTGCGACCAGTTGGCCTTCTGGTGGTCCTTGGCGAGCTTCACGCCGAAGTTCTGCTCGAGCAGCGCGGCCAGCCCGAAGCGGGGGATGTTCAGCAGCTGCGCGGCGAACATGGTGTCGAAGAGGCTCTGCGGCTCGAACCGGCACAGCTCCCACAGCAGGCGCAGGTCGTAGTCGGAACCGTGCATGATCAGCGGCTTCGCCGCGAGGCGCGACCAGAGCGGCGCCAGCGGCAGGTCGGCCAGCAGGTCGACGAGGTGGATCTCCCCCGCCACCAGGATCTGCAGCAGGCAGACGCGCGTGCGGTACCGGAAGAGGTTGTCGGCCTCGGTGTCGAGGGCGATCTCGGTGCCGCGGTCCAGCGCCGCGTACAGCGGCGCCAGCTGCCCGGGTTGGTTGATGAGTTGGTAGGACGGGACGGTGTTCAAGCGGAACGGACGGGGTTCATTTTTCCCAGGCGGCGAGGAAGGCCTCGATCAGCCGGGGCAGGTCGGGGCTGTAGCCGCCCTCGAGGACGGCGGCGGCGGGCAGCCGGCTTTCGCCCAGCCAGCGGCCGAGCGTGGCGAAATCCTCCCGGCGCAGCGGCGTCTCGGTGAGCGGGTCCTGCGCGTAGGCGTCGAACCCGGCCGAGACCAGCACGAGGTCGGGCTTGAACGCCAGCACCGCCTCCCACGACCGGGCCAGGGTGTCGACGTAAACCTCGCGCGGGGCGTGCGGGGCGACCGGGAAATTGCGGCAGTTGGGCGACGAGCGCGTGCCCGTGCCGGGATAGCCGGGATACTGGTGCACGGAGGCGAAGAAGATGCCGGGCCGGCCGTCGAGGATGTCCTCCGTGCCGTTGCCGTGGTGCGCGTCGAAATCCCACACCGCCACCCGCTGGCCGGTAGCGGAATGCAGCGCCGCGATCGCGACCTGGTTCAGGTAGCAGAAGCCCATCGCCTGGTTGCGCGTGGCGTGGTGCCCCGGCGGCCGCATGAGCGAGAACGCCTTCTGCCCCTGCCGCGCCAGCGCCGCGGCCTCGAGCGCCCCCCCGACCGCGCGGCGGGCGTGGTCGTAGATGCCGGGGATGTAGGGCGTGTCGTCGTCGATGTCCGGCGCCACCTGGATCCGCTGCAGCAGCGCCGGGGTATGCGCGAGCAGCAGCCGCGACTCCTCCGCCGCGGCCGGCTTGTGCCAGTCCCACTCCGGGTGCGTCGCCAGCAGGTAATCCGCGGTGCGCAGGACCCGCGCCGGCTGCTCGGGACGCAGCGACGAGCCGTATTCGGCGCAAAGTGGGTCGTAGAGAATGATCATTAACGCGTTGTCCGCCTACGGACGGATGGGACCTGGAAAAAAACCTATCCGCTCGGCTTCAGCAAGACGGGATTATCGCCCAGCAGGCCGTCGATCCCCCGGGCCCGCAGCCGGCGCGCCAACGCGCGCGTGTTGACCGTCCAGCTCCAGACGCTCAGGCCGCGCGCGTGAAAATAACGCGGATATTTCACGGACCGCACCGCCCGCCAGTGGACGCTCAGCCCGTGGGCGCCGCAGCGGAGCAGGCGGCGCAGCAGCACCGGCGCCGGCAGCCGGCCGTTGGAAATGAGCATGCGCGGGATGCCCGGCGCCAGCCGGGCGGCGTCGCGGACCAGCCCGGCCTCGAACGAGGCCAGGATCACCCCATCCTCCGCCCGCGCCCGGCGGACCGCGCGCAGCACCGGGGCCACGGCCGCGCCGCGCTTGAGCTCGATCTGCACGACGGCCCGGCCGCGGGTGAGCCTGAGGACCTCGGCCAGCGCCGGGATCGGCTCGCGGCCGGCCACCCGCAGTCGCCGCAGCTGGCGCCAGGTGCGGTCCGCCAGTCGACCCGGCTCGCCCGTGAGCCGGCGCAGCGCGGCGTCGTGGAACACCACCGGCACGCCGTCGCGGCTCAGCTGCACGTCCAGCTCGATCGCGTCCACCCGCAGCGCCAGCGCGCGGCGGAACGCCGCGAGCGTGTTCTCCGGCGCCTCGGCCGAGGCGCCGCGGTGGGCGATGACGAGCGGACTTGCCATGACCACCCAGCCAAGCCCGACCGGCCGCCGACCGCAATCCCAAGGGAGGCGCGCAAACGCCGCGGCCCGACGCCGCGCCGGCGGGCCTGCCCTAGCCGGCCGCGGCCGCCCCGCCGCGGAAGGCGAACGTGAACAGCTGCGCGCGGCGCAGGTTGAACCGCAGGCAGACCGGCCGGCCTTGCAGGCGGCCGATCTGCCCGTGCCGCCACCGGACCGCATGCCGCAGCGCGTCGCCCTCGACCGGCTCCGACGGCCCGAACCCGGGCAGCGGCCGGCCCAGCAGGTCGACGGGCTCCACCGTCAGCGCGCCGCCGGCGGCCACCGCGGCGTTCAGCTCGAGCCGATCGCCGGCGAACGTCAGCGGGATCGTGGTGAGCGTGCCGCCGGCCTCCGGACCGTCGACCGACACGAACCGGTCGAGCGGCCAGCGGGCGAGCCCGATCCCGCCGCCGGGCTGGTTGTGGCCGTGCAGGTAGGGAAAGCCGGAATAATAAAGCCGGATCTCGTCGCCCACGCGGAAGGCCCGCCCCTGGGTCATGACCATGCCCTCGTCCCAGTCCCCGGCGCCGCCGAGCGGCAGGCACGAGGCCCGGAACGGCCGCTCCCAGGTCCGCAGATCGCGGGTCACCCCGAGGTGCACCTCGATGCTGCCTTCGTTGCTGGACGAGGTGGTCGTGTTGTTGCGGTTGATGGTGAAGATCCACGGGAACACGAGCGTGGCGCTTTCCGCGGGATAGAAGCCGGCGCCGTAGAACTCGGTCCGCATCGCCTGCGGGTCGTCGGGCAGCCCGCAGAGCAACCCGCGGACGCGCTCGATCCGGCCCAGCGAACCGGCGTCGTCGCGCAGGTCCGGATAAAGCGCGGGCTGCGGGTCCGTCCAGTGCACGAAATCCTCCGAGGTCGACACCTTGAACACCCGCCGCCGGTTGCCGCGGAGCTCGGCGAAGTCCTTCGCCAGCGCGACATACCGGCCCCGCACCCGGTCGTGGAAGCCCGTGACGACGTCGCTGCACTCGAAGATGCGGCCGGGGGAACACCGGCTCCAGCGCACCCCGTCGGGCGAGACCATCGTCAGCGCCCCGCGGTCGGGCCCGCCGTCGATCCAGCAGATCGCCTTGTAGCGGCGGGCCGGATCGGGCTCCGCCGGGTCCTTGAACACCGACGGCAGCTCCACGCTGCGCATCACCACGTTGGTGGGCGCCCCGGTGCGGCTGGGCACCGTGCCGGGCAGCGGCTTCTCCCAGCGGATGCCGTCGGGGCTGGTCGCGTAGCAGGTGTTGTAGCGCTGGTCGTACAGCTCCCCGGTGTCCGCGATGTACCACATCTTGAACCGCCGCTCCTCGTCGTCGTAGAGCACGTCGCCGTACATCTGTACTGCCCGCTCCCAGGGCTGGTCCGCGACCACGAGCGGGTTGCCCGGATGTTTGGTCGCCAGGTGCGCGGTCCGGCTGACCCGTGCCGACGCCGCGATCAGGAAGTCGTCCACGAACAGCTGCGCGCGGTTCCCCGCCTCGTACGGGCTGAACCCGCCCGGAGCCGCCGTCGGCGCCGGGCCGGCCGCCCCCAGCGCCCCGGGCAGCAGCGCCAGCACGCCCAGACCGGCGCCCTGCCGCAAGAATTCCCTCCGCCCCGGATCTCGCACCGTCGCACTCGGATTCATGCGCCCGATCGGAGCGCACCCCGGCCGCAAGCGTCAAACGCAATTGGCCGGGGCCGGGCAGCCGCGGCGGCCGTCGGGCCAACGCTTCGCTGCGTCAAACCCGCAGTACCTTTCGCCAGACCAGGATCGTCATCCCCGCCAGCAGCATGGTGGTGACCGTGTGGCTGAGGTAGTGGGCGCCTTTGAGCATCTGATAGCCGCCCATCCACCAGCCGAGGCCGAGGCCGGCCAGGATCAGCCCGGTCCGCCACCGGCGGCCGGCCCGCACCCACGCCAGGCCCATCAGCGCGAAGCCGCCGCTGGCGTGGCCGGCGGGGAAGCCGCCGCCGCGTCGCGCCGGCCGGTCGTCCTCGGGAAACGCCTCGAAGAGCTTCACGTAGGGCACGTCGCCGCCGTAGCGGCGAATCTCGGATGGACAGAACGTGTTGGATATCTTTTTGCCGAGCCCGGCGAGCGCCGGCACCGTGGCGATGGTCAGCACCGCCAGCCACAGCCCGCGCCGGTCGAGCCCCCACCGCTCCCGCCACGCCGCCGGGCCGGCGGCCAGCGCCAGCGCCGTCAGCCCGGCCACCCACACGAGGGCTTTCGGGCCGTCGTAGCACAGCGCCCGGCCGACCGGGTCCGCGGCGTCGATCACCCACCGCCGCTGGCCGAAATCGTAGAAACGGTCCTGCAGCCGCAGGTCGAGCTCCGTCACCTCGAACAGCAGCGTCACCCCGGCCAACACGAACAGGACGGCCCAGAACCAGCGGCGGAGGCGGGGCGGGGGCGCGGGAGCAGGGCGATCGTTCATGGCTTGGCGGCGGAGCGGCCGGCAGGGCGGGAGCCGGCGGCTGCGTCAACGGCCCCACGCTGACTTTTTCCGGCGTCCTAGCAACCGTTTGAAGTCGAAATTGACCCGCAGCTTGGCGTTGGCGCCGAAGTCGTAGCCGTCGGGCCCGTGGGCGGCGCGCAGGCCGAAACCGACCAGCCATTTGCCTTCCGACCCGAAAGTGTATTTGGCCGGCACCACCCAGATGATGCCGGGCCGCAGCGTGAACACTTCGCGCCCGACATCGTCGGTCGGATGCATGGTGGCGTACGACGCCTCGAGCGTGTAGGTCAGCGGTCCGCGCTCGTAGAGGAAGCCGCCGGAGAGGCTGACGGCATCGCCGCCGAGCTCGTTCTTGGTCAGCCGGCCGGCGACGTCGGTGGCCGCCACGTCGTCGTAGCTGGCCCCGACGAAGACGCGCCAGGCCGGGTGCCGCTCCAGCTGACGGGAGAACGCCACGAACGGCGTCACGTGCCGCAGCCCGTCCGTCACCTCCACCGGCGGCGTCCCGGTGGGCTGCAGCCAGTCGACGCCGACCGACGTCTCCACGCCGAGCCGCAGCGGGTCGCCGAGCCGGTACTTCGTGCCCAGGTGCCAGCCCGCCAGCCCGGCCTCGTCGAAGAATCGTTTCTGCTTCAACCCGTGCGCAAAATAGGTCTCCACCTCGCCGGTCGCCTCCCAGCGCTGCGTGAGCCCGTACCGGAGCCCCAGCGCCGTGCGCAGGAAATCGCTCTCGGTGAGGTCGCCGAGGTGCGGGTGCACGATCAGCTTCAGCGCGTGCTTCCGCTCGGTGCCGGGCAGCGCGCTGTCGAAGACGCCGCGGATGCGCAGATCGTCGTCCGAGGCCGTCGTGTCACCCGCGCGCAGCCGCGTGGCGAGCAGCCCGGCCAGCAGCGCGAGGCGGAAGCCGCGCCCGGCGCGGGCGGCTCGGGCCCGCCGGTTTTGGGGGCGACACAGCATGGTGGGGGCGGGGGCCGGCGGAGGCCGGCGCCCCTTTCTTATTTGGGCTTCTCGGCCAGCGCGTAACTGGAGGCGGCCTTCGACTCGCCGGTCGCGCTGTAGCGGGTGAACTCGTCGGAGGTCAGGGCCCGGTAGAGCCGGTTCTCATACAGGTAGCTCGCCGCGCAATAGAACGCGATCGCCTGCCTCTCGGCGGCCTCGTCGTGCGGCGCGGGCTGCAGACCCGTGCGGAAATCGTAGTGGTACGTGGTCTGGCTCTTCTGGGGCTGCAGCACGACAAACCGCCCGCCCTCGAGGTGGCCGAGCTTCTGGTAGTTGCCGATTAGCGCGTGCGCATCCTGCTCGGGAATCCGGCGCACGTCGTGCCCGAAGAAGCGCGACGGGTAGCTCCAGTTCAGCAGCCCGAGCAGGGTCGGGCCGTAATCGATCTGGCTCATCAGGGTCGGCACGCGGCCCGGCGGGATCTGTCCGCCCGGGGCGTAGATCAGGAGCGGAATGTGGTAGTTCTCGACCGGCAGCTCGGTCTTGCCGGCGCTCGCCGCGCAGTGGTCGGCCACGATGACGAACACGGTGTCGCGGAACCACGGCCGGGTCGACGCGTCGCGGATGAACCGGCCGATGGCGTAGTCGGTGTACTTCACCGCCCCGGCGCGTCCCGAGACCTTCGACGGCAGGTCGATGCGGCCCTCCGGAAAGGTGTAGGGGCGGTGATTTGACGTCGTCATCACGAAATGGTGGAACGGCTTGCCGCGGGCGAAGGCCGCGTCCGCCTCGCGCAAGGTCCAGCGGAACAGGTCCTCGTCGCACGCCCCCCACACGTTGGCGAAGGTGACGTCCTCCGGGGCCACGCTGTTGCGGTCGATCACGCGGTAGCCGTTGTGACCAAAAAAGTAGTTCATGTTGTCGAAGTAGCCGAATCCGCCGTACAGGAACGTGGTTTCGTACCCCTTGGCCCGGAACACGGAACCCAGCGTGAACATGTTCTCGTTGTTCGGCCGCTTCACGATCGAGCGCCCCGGGGTCGGCGGCAGCGACAGGGTCAGCGCCTCCATGCCCCGGTCCGTCCGCGTGCCCGTGGCGTAGAAGCGGTCGAACACCAGGCTGTGCGCCGCCAGCTTTTCCAGCTCGGGCGTGAGCCGGGACGCGCGGTTGAAGACGCTGAGGAAATCGGCGCTCAGGCTCTCGACCGTGATCTGGATGACGTTCGGCCGGAGCTCGGGGCCGTGGTTCTTGACGTAGCGGAGCGTGTCCGGCGCGCCCGGCCGCAGGAGGATCGAGCCGTCCTCAATCAGCTCGGCGCGCAGGTGGTCGAACACCTCGTCGCGCGGCAGCGTCCGGTAGAACTGCTGGTAGTCGAGCGCATTGTTCCGGAACGCGGCGAAGAACGACCAGAACCCGTTCTTGGCCAGCTCGCGGTTGTAGTTGTTGGCGAAGCCGGGGAGCTGGTCGGCGTTGAGCACGATGCCGACCGCCAGCCCCGCCGCCACCCAGCCCGAACCGGCCGCCAGGCGCGGACGCGCCGGCTGCGCCGCCGCCGCCAGCCAGCGCGTCGGCCAGCCGGTGGCGAGCAGCGCGCCGCCCAACAGCAGCGTCCCGCCGAGCACGCCGGCCAGGATCAGCGGCAGGTTGTAGGATTCGCGGATGTTGCCGATGACCTCCGTGGTGTAGACGAGGTAGTCGACCGCGATGAAGTTCGGCCGCACCCCGAACTCGTCCCAGAAGGTCCACTCCGCCACGGCGGCGAAAATCAGCGCGTAGAGCAGGGCCAGGCCGGCGAGGTGCGCCGCGATCCGGCCCGCCTTGCGCCGGAAGCATCCCGCCGGCAGCAGCGTCAGGATCACGGCCAGCGGCAGCAGCGCGAAGCCGGCCGCACCCACGTCGTAGAGCAGCCCCCAGGCAAATGACGCCAGCAGGCTGAGGTTCCACGTGACCTCGCCCGCCGACTTGCCCAGCAGCGCCAGGCGCGTCAGCTGCGCCACCCCCACGAACACCAGGGCAAAGAGGGCCAGGCCTCCGTGCCGGGAATCCAGCAGGCGCAACCAGATCCGGGAAAACCCGGAGGCGGGTGAGGGGGGGAGCGATGCCATGGGGGAAGTCTGCCTGGCAGACATGAATCGCCGGTGAACCGGTCATTAATTTCCGTTCATCATCGGGAAGCCGAGACGTTCGGCCCCGGCGTGACCGCGCTCCGCAGCCGCTCCTCCTCCCCTCCCCGCCGGCCGTCCGCCGTCGCGCCGCCGCCGGGCAGCTCGACCACCAAGCACAGCCCCGACCGGTCCGGCCGGTTCCACGCCCGGATCTCGCCGCCGTGGAGCCGCACGATGCCGCGGCAGATGGCGAGGCCCAGGCCGTGGCCGCCGGACGGGGCGCCGTCGGGGTGGGGCAGATGCACGAAACGCTCGAAGATGCGCTCGAGCTGGTCGGCCGGCAGCCCGGGACCCTCGTCGAGCACCTCGATCCGCCACCCGGCCTCGGCCCGCGTGGAACGCAGCGTGAGCGTGCCGCCGGCTTTCATCACCGCGACGGCGTTGCTGACCAGGTTCAGCAGCAGCTGCCGGATCAGGTGGCGGTCGAAGCGCCACGACCCGGCGTCGTTCCGCTCGACCACGAGTCGCTGGCCGCGGTCCTCCGCCAGCACCGCGGCGTCCTCGGCCACCTCCCGGATCAGGGCGGTGGTGTCCTGTTCCAGCCGCGACACCGGGAGCACGCCGCTCTCGGCCTTGGCGAGGAAGAGCAGGTTCTCGATGAGCCGGTTCATGCGCGCGATCTCCTCCAGCAGCGTGTCGACGATGGCGGCGGCCTCGCCCTCGGCCGGCAGCCGCGTGCGCAGGCGCTCGGCGTTGAGCCGGATGAGCGTGAGCGGCGTGCGCAGCTCGTGCGAGGCGTCGGCCGAGAACTGCCGCACCTGCTGGAAGGCGGCCTCGAGCCGGTCGAACGTGGCGTTGAGCAGCCGCACCAGCTCGGCCACCTCGTCGCGGCCGGGGGGCGGCGGGATCCGTTCGCCCAGGTTGTCGGCACCGATCCGGTCCGCGGCGTGCCGGATGTCGCGCAGCGGCCGCAGGATCACCCGGCTCAGCCCGTAGCCGAGACCCAGGCTGCCGGCCGCGACGATCACCGTCAGGCCGAGGCTGATCTGCGTGTACTGGCGCAGGAGCCGTTCGGTCGGCTCGAGCCGGCTGCCGATCTGGATGTGCAGGTCGCCGGCGCGGAACTCCGACGCGTGCACTCGCCCGTGCGGCGGCAGCGCCATGGTCCAGCGCCGCTCAAACGCCGAAAGATCTGGCAACACCGTCCCGCCGAGATTGGCCGAGCGGAAGAGCAGCCGGCCGGCGGCATCGTGGACCTGGAAGAAAAACAGGTGTTCGTCCGCCTCGCTGTGCGCGCGCATCTGGCGGGCGAGATCCTCGTCGGCGGGGCGCGCGACATCCAGCTTCAGGTCGCGCACCACCTCGTTGAACTCCGCCTCGTGCAGCAGGTTCAGGCCGTCGATCATCTCGCGCTGCAGCAGCCAGCGCCCCGCCGCGAGGGCTACGGCCACCGCGACGGTGACCGCCAGGGCGTACCCCACCGTCATGCGGGCGGTCATCGACCTCATGTGAATTGGTAGCCGGTGCCGCGCACGGTGCGGATGAGCGGCTTGTCGTCGGTCGCACCCAGCTTCTGTCGCAGCCGGCGCACGTACACGTCGATGAGGTTGGTCTCCATGTCGTAATGCGCCTCCCAGATCCGCTCGGCGATCAGCGTGCGCGTGAGCACCCGGCCGCGGTTCTGCAGGAACAGCTCGAGCAGGGCGAACTCGCGGCTGGTCAGCTCCACCGGCCGGCCGTCGACGGCGACCGACCGCGCGAGCAGGTCCAGGCGGACGCCGCCGTGCTCCAGCACCGTCGCCTTGGCGCCGCCCTGCCGCCGGAGCAGGGCCCGCACCCGCGCCAGCAGCTCCTCGAGGCTGAACGGCTTCGAGAGGAAGTCGTCGGCGCCGAGATTGAGCCCGCGGATGCGGTCGGACACTGCGTCGCGCGCGCTCAGGATGATCACGGGCTCGTTGAAACCCGCGGCGCGCCATTCGCGGAGCAGGTCGAAGCCGTCGCCGTCCGGCAGGCCGAGATCGAGGATCACGGCGTCGTACGACGATTCCGCCAGCGCCTCCCGCGCGGCCTCGCACGTGCCGACCAGCCGCGCCGTGTGGCTCTGCTCGGCCAGGGCCTGCTCGATGAACTGGCCCACCTTGCGCTCGTCTTCGACAATGAGGACTTTCATGGGGCCGGGGCTCGGCGCAGCGTTCCGCGCCAGACCCCCGGGGGCAATCTCAATTCATGCGGCGGCCGAAAGCGGCGCCTGGCGGATGCGGTCCGCCAGCCGGGCCTGCGCCTCGGCGAGGAAGTTCCAGCGCGCCGATCCCGTCGTCAGGCGCGCCACCGCCCCGGCGCCTTGCGCGACCAACCGGGCGATCCGCCGCCGGGCCGGCGACACGCCGAGTTCCAGGGCCAGGTTCGGCCGGCGGCGGATGCGGTCACGGCCCGTGGTCTTGCCCGCGTTCGCCTCCGCCGACAGGACATCGGCCAGGTCGTCCGCCGCCTGGTACGCGAGCCCCCAATAGAGACTCACCCGGCGCAGCGCGGCCCATTCGGCCGCGGTGGTCGGTCCGGCCAAAGCCGGCAGGAGCAGCGTCAGCTGGAAGAGCCCGGCCGTCTTGAGCGCGGCGATCCGGCCCACGGTCCGCGCGCCGCCGGCTGATTCCGCGAAGCGCAAATCGTGCGCCTGCCCGTCGAGCAGGCCGGCCGGGCCGAGGCAGGCGTCCACGCAGGCCAGCGCCGCCAGCCGCACATCGCGCGTGCTGCCCGCGAACGCCGCGCCGCAGAGCGCGTGGGCGCGGTTGATGAACGCCAGCGCCGCGAGGATGGCGGTGGCTTCGCCATGCACGCGGTGTGCGCAGGGCCGGCCGCGGCGCAGCGTGGCGTCGTCCATGCAGGGCAGGTCGTCGAGCAGCAGCGATGCCGTGTGGAAATATTCGACGGCGCATGCCAGCCCGAGCGCCGCCGCCTCGGTGAGTCCCGAGGCGCGTCCCGCCGCCAGCGTCAGCCGGGCCCGGACCAGCCCGCCCGGATGCGCCGCCGCCTCGGCGACCGCGGCGCGCAGGTGCGCCTCGCCCTTGGCGTGGAGCGGCGCGTTTTCGATGAGGGCCGAAACCAGGGGGTCGGAAGCGTGCATGGGTTTGGAGGAGGTGCGGCGGTCCGCGTTTGCTGCCGTGGTCACTCGTGTAGGCGCCCCTGCAGGTGAAACCGCACGCGGAGCTGGGGATCGACGGTGATCACCCAGAATTTGCGGATGACGGGCAGGCCGTAGTCCCGGTAATCGAGCCGGACTTCCCCGTCGATGGAGTAGAGGTCGCCCTGCACGAGGAAGGTCACCGGAAAGCTGATTTCGTGTTCGACGCCGTGGAGCATCATGTTGCCGCGAGCCCGGATCGGCCCGCCTTCCGCCAGGCCGGCGGCGGTCAGCTGGAAGCTCACTTCGGGATAGATCGCGCTTTCCTCCCACTCGAGCATGTGCCGGTCACGGAGGCTCCGGCCGGTCCGGATGTCCGCCATCCGGAAGCTCACCCGCGCCCGATCGACGGTGCGGCGTTCCGGATCGACCGCGATGTCGGCCTGGAATGCCTGCAGCTGGCCGGCGAATGAATCGAAGGTCGCCCGCACTTCTACCTCGATGCTCGACCGTTCCGGGTCAATTTGCAGGAGCCGAGTGCTGTCCGCAGCCCGGGAGTATCCCGTTAGCAGAACCAGGGTCCCCAGCCAGACAAACATGCGCATACCCCGACCATGCGCCGCCGAAATGAATCCCCCGTGAACCGGGCGTGAACGTTTTTTCATCTACCCCCACGCCCTCAGGCATCCCCATATGATAGGGACAGGTTATTGCCAGTCACTCGATTTGTTTTAGAGCCCGG
This sequence comes from Opitutaceae bacterium, assembly GCA_016795545.1. Classification (GTDB taxonomy): domain Bacteria; phylum Verrucomicrobiota; class Verrucomicrobiia; order Opitutales; family Opitutaceae; genus Lacunisphaera. Next base: position 119 of record JAEUGX010000016.1, on the reverse strand, counting down.
TTTCAGTCCCTAGGGACAGACTATTATCCGTCGAGTCCCCAGATAGGGACAGGTTATTATCCGTCGTTAAATCGATCCCGATACCCTGAACCCCATCTCCTCCCTCACTGCTCCTTACA
>JAEUGX010000011.1 GCA_016795545.1 Opitutaceae bacterium | reverse complement strand
TCACGCAGGGCACGCTGGCCGCGAACCTGGGGGCCACCGTCGCGGCGGCGCCTGACGGCGCCGACCTCGCCGCCGAGGGCGGGGTGCGGCTGGAAAATTTCGGGCTGGTCGACGGGGTGAACCAGGACGAGCTGGCCGGGTTCGTTTCCCTCACGCTCGGCGGCCTCAAGGTCGCCACGCGGCCGCGGCTGGCGGTGACGCTGGAGGAGGTCTCCCTGGCCGGACCGTATGCGCGGATCCGGGTGCATCCCGACCGCACGCTGAACCTTGCGCAGGTGGCGCGGGTGCCGTCTCCCGCGGCCGCACCGGCGCCCGCCTCCGGGGCGGCGGGGCCGGCGCCCCGGATCGAGATCGGCAAGGTCGTGATCGCCGGCGGGGACTTCAGCCTCGCCGACCGCTCGGTCGAGCCGAACGTGCGCCTGGCGGTCTCCCAGTTCGGCGGCAGCATCACGGGCCTGTCCTCGGAGAACCCCGGTCGGGGCGAGGTCGACCTGAGGGCGCGGGTCGACGGCACCGGCCCGATCGTGATCACGGGCAAGCTCGACCCGCTGGGCGCGGCGAAGCACGTCGATCTCCGGCTCGATTTCAAGCATATCGACCTGCTGCCCCTGAGCCCGTACAGCGGCAAATACGCCGGCTACGAACTGGCGCGCGGCCAGCTGGGGCTGGACGTGAAGTTCCGCCTCGACGGCCGGCAGGTGGACGCGGCGAACGTGATCACGCTGGACCAGTTCACCTTCGGCGCCCCCGTGGCCAGTCCCGACGCCACGGCGCTGCCGGTCCGGCTCGGCGTCGCGCTGCTGAAGGACACGGACGGGCGGATCGTGATCGACGTGCCGGTGCAGGGCAGCTACGACGACCCGAGCTTCCGGGTCGGGCGGGTGGTGCTGCGGGTGGTGGTGAACCTGCTGACGAAGGCGGCGGTGTCGCCCTTCGCCCTGCTGGGCTCGATGTTCGGCGGCGGCGGCGAGGAGCTGGCGTTCCAGGAGTTCGCGCCCGGCGCGAGCGAGCTGCAGCCCGCGGAGTCGGCCAAGCTCGCCACGCTGGTCAAGGCGTTGGCCGGGCGGCCCGGCCTGAGCCTGGCGATCGAGGGCGGAAGCGATCCCGCGGCGGACGCCTTCGCGCTGAGGCGGGCGCGCCTGGCCGCGATGGTGCGGGGCCGGGTCTGGGCGGAGCGGCATGCGGCCGACCCGAACCTCCCGCCGCCGGAGAAGCTGGAGATCACCCCCGAGGCGCAGGCGGTGATGGTGCGGCGGATGTTCGACGAGAAATTCCCCCCGGGCACGGAATTTGGCGCGCCGCTGCCGCCCGCGCCCAAGGTCACGGCCCCGCCGCCCGTGCCGAAGAAGGGCATCCTCGCTCGGGTGGTGGCGGCGCTCACCGGCGAAGGACAGGCGGCGCCCGGGCCGGGCGTGCCGGCGGCGCCCGCCGGCGCGGCCGGGTCCGCGGAAGCGGCCGGGCCGAGTCTCGAAGAGATGACGGGCCGGCTCGCCGAGGCCATCGCGGTGAACGACAATGACCTGAGGGAACTGGCCGCGGCGCGGGCGGGCCGGGTGCGCGATTATTTCGTCACGGAAGGCAAGATCTCGGCCGAACGGCTCTTCCTGACCCAAGGCGGCGACGCGGCGAAGGCGCGGCCGGGGCCGCGGGTCTATCTCAGCCTGCAATAAGGAGGCGCTCGCGGAAGCCGGCTAGTGGCCGGCCTCCAGGTCGCCCGGCTTGAGCAGCGGGGCGAAGAGGGCCTTGTTGGAGCCCTTCATGTAGGCTTCCTTGGCTTCGATGGTGCCGTCCTTCACGCGCGCCATCAGGCTGTTGTCCATCGTGATCATGCCCTCGGCGCCGCCGCTCTCAATGATGCCGCGGATGTTGGCGATCTGCCCGGAGCGGATGGTGTTGGGCAGGGCCTCGTGCTGGAGGAGGATCTCGTGGACGGCGCAGCGGCCCTTGGGGATGCGTTTGCAGAGGAGCTGGGCGACGACGCCGGCGAGGCAGCCGGCGAGCATGACGCGGACCTGGTTCTGTTCCTCGGCGGGGAAGGTGTTGATGATGCGGTCGATGGTCTTGGGGGCGTTGTTGGTGTGCAGCGTGCCGAAGACCAGCATGCCCATGGAGGCGCAGGACAGGGCGAGCTTGATGGTCTCCATCTCGCGCATTTCGCCGAGCAGGACGATGTCGGGGTCGTGGCGCATGGCGCCCTTGAGGGCGGCGCCGAAGGTCTCGGTGTGTTCGCCGACCTCGCGGTGGACGATGACGGATTTCTTGCAGGGATGGACGAACTCGATCGGGTCCTCGATGGTGATGATGTGGCGGGCGAGGTGCGTGTTGATGTAGTCGATCATCGCCGCGAGCGTGGTCGACTTGCCGGAGCCGGTGGGGCCGGTGACGACGACCAGGCCCTGGTCGAGATGGCAGAGCTTCTTCAGCGCCTCCGGCAGCTTGAGGTCGTCGAAGGAGAGGATCTTGGCCGGGATCTGCCGGAAGACGGCGGCCTGGCCCCAGTGGTTGTAGAGGAAGTTGCCGCGGAAGCGGGCGAGGCCGGCGACCTCGTGCGCCAGGTCGAGGTCCTTGCGTTCGAGGAACTCCTTCCAGCGTTTTTCCGGGCAGATCTCCTTCAGGTAGGACTCCATCGCGCGGGCGTCGATGGCACGGTCGCCGATGGGCTGGAGGGAACCGGAGATGCGGGCCTTGGGCGGCAGGCCGACCGTGAGGTGGAGGTCGGAGCCGCCCTTTTCGAGCATCGTGCGGAGCAGGGAGTCGAGGGCGGGCATGGCGGCGGAGGGCGTGGGGCGCGCGGTCAGGCGACCTTGGCGCGGGCGTTGCGGCTGGTGATGTTGGCGAGGGCGGAGTCCTTGGAGATCTTCTTCTGCTGATAGAGCTCGAGGACGACGTTCTCCATGATGCACATGCCCTCCTTGACGCCGGTCTCCATCGTGTTGCGCAGCGCGGAGGTCTTGCCTTCGCGGATGAGGTTCTGGATCGCGGTGTTGGAGACCATGATCTCGCAGGCGACGACCAGCCCGCCGTCGAGCCCGGGCAGCAGCCGCTGGCAGATAACGCCGCGGAGGCTTTCCGCCACGCTGGCGCGGATCTGGGTCTGCTGGGCGGGCGGGAAGACGTCGAGCAGCCGGTTGAGGGTCGTGGCGGCGTCGCTCGTGTGCATGGTGCCGATGACGAGGTGCCCGGTTTCGGAGGCGCTGATGGCCATCTCGATGGTCTCGAGATCGCGGAGCTCGCCGATGACGATGACGTCGGGATCCTCGCGCAGGGCGCCCTTGAGCGCGGTGAAGAACGACTTGGTGTGCGGGCCGACCTCGCGCTGGGTGACGTTGCAGCCGCGCGGCGTCTGGACGACCTCGATGGGATCTTCGACGGTGATGATGTGGTCCTCGCGCTGCTCGTTGAGCTCGGCGACGAGGGCGGCGAGGGTGGTGGTCTTGCCGGCGCCGACGGGTCCGGTGATGAGGATGAGGCCGTTGTGGTAGGTGAGCAGCTTCCGGATGGCGTCGAGGTTCCGCAGGCCCAGGGCGTCGAGTTTGGGGATGCCGGCGGGCACCATGCGGTAGGAGCCGGCGGCGCCGCTCTTGTGCACCATGAGGTTCACGCGGTAGCGGTGGTCGGCGTCGAGGGCCAGGGCGAAGTCGTAGTCGCGCCGCTCGGTGAAGATGGCGCGCTGGTGGGGGGCGAGCAGGATGGTGTTGAGGCGGAGCGACTCTGCGGCGGTCAGGACGTGGGAGGTGATCGGCGTGAGCGCGCGGTGCTTGCGGATGAACGGCGCGGAGCCGGCGGAGAGGTGCAGGTCGCTGGCGCCGTATTCGCCGGCGGCGATGAGCAGCCGGCGAAACGCGGCGGTGAGGGCGTCGTCGTCGAGGCCGGCGATCCGGTCGAAGGGGAAATCCGGGGCGCGGGCGCTGCCGGCCGGTGCGGCGCCGCCGGCGCGCGGGGCGGGGCGGGCGGCGGCTTCGGCCGACGCGGCCTCGGTGGGCGGCGGCCCGACCTCGGCGCGCGCCAGGGCGTTGCCGGCGATCCGCTCGAGGGCCTCGACGTCGTGCACGATCCCGTCGTCGATCAGCTTCTGGGCGAAGTCCGCCAGCGCGGCGTCGGCGCCCATGGCCTGGAGCACGGTCGCGGCCTGCTCGCGGGTGAACAATTTTTCGTTGGTGCCGAGCCGGATGAGCCAGAGGATCTCGTTGTTCATGCCAGACGAATGCGCGGGATGCTTCGGCCGCGGGCGATTTTTGCAAGGCCGGACTGGCGGGGCGCCGGCGGCGCGGCGCCCGCTCAGCCGAGATTCCAGGGCGGCCGCGGCGGCCCGAGGGAGATGACCTCGTCGAGGTAGCAGCCGGTCTGCGGCGTCGGCGGGGCGAAGTGGGTGTTCTCGATCCACTCGAGCAGCCGGTAGCCGAAGACGCCGTGCCACTGGCCGTCCGCCAGCTGCACGACGGACCCGGTCGCGTGGTCGGCGGCCCAGACGGTGCCGTGGGGCGGCACGCCGTAGTCGACGAGGGGGTCCTTGACGATCAGCGGCGTGCAGAAGCCGTCGCGGGCCTCGTTGAGCGCCAGCAGGCAGATGGTGCTGCGTTCGCCGCGCCGGCCCTTCGGCTCCAGGCGGGAGATGCCGCCGTCCGAGGGCACGTCGGGCGGCAGGCGGAAATCCGGCTGCCGGAGGTTCAGCAACACGTACGGCGTGCCGTCGGCCGCCTGGTTGAGGGTGATCGGCGTGCTGTTGGTGATGCCGTTGACGTTGATCCGCAGCTCCCACGGGCCGCCGGTCCCGGCCTGGCGCCAGATGCGGACGGGGGGACCCAGGTGCCGGGGGGCGCGCGCGAGGAAGAGCAGGCTGCCATCGAGGTCGCGCACCAGGGTGGGTTCCATGGAGTTGTCCTCGGGCGTGATCAGGGTGAACGCCACCGGCCGCCACTCGCCGTCGATCCGGCGCCAGCGTGCGAGGCCGGCCCCGAGGCGGTCGGATCCGATCCGCTGCGCCTGCATGCCGATCAGCAGGTCGTCGCCGTCGGGGATGGCGGCGCCCATGCCGCCGACCCGCAGCAGGCAGCCGTCCACCTCCGGCGGAGCCGCGAAGCGTTTGCCGGCGTCGCCGGTGAAGGTGCGGCCGTCGTAGCGCAGCTGATAACATTCGAGGTACCGGAAGCTGCGGCTGCCGGTGAAGGAGCGGCGTCCGATCCGGTCGGGAAAATGGAGGGTCCCCTCGCTGTCGTCGACGGGTTGGGCTATTGGGGAGGTGAGGGCGAAACCCGTGCCGGCGTGGGGATGCGGGCGGCCGTCGGCGCGCCGCGCGCCCCAGGGGACAAAGCCGATCTGCGCCGGCGGCTTGGTCATGTGCGCGAGCTTGCCGTCCGCGTGGGGATTCGGGGCGTCGTGGTTGCGGAAAAGGGGGATGGCCTCCGCGGGTTCGAGCCGCTGCAGGTCGTCGAACAGCAGGATGTCGCCGCCGACCGGAAAGTCCTGGCCCGGCCCGGGGGACGGCTTGATGTTGAGCGACAGGCCGGCCAGGCGCGGCGCGACCTGGAAAGGGTAGACGATGAGGTAGCGCCAGGTTTCGCCGGGAGGGGTGCTGACCGGCGAGGTCAGGGCCCGGGGGAGATGGGTGACCCTCCAGACGCCGCGGCGCTCCGCCGGCGCGGCGGCGGGCGAGGCGGGTGCGGCCCGGCCCTGGAGCCCGATCCCGCCGAGGGCGACGGCGCCCGCGGCCTGCCGGGCGAGGCGGCGGGCAAATTCACGCCGGGTGAGGGGTGCGGATCTGGCCATGCCCCATTTCTCCGGCGCCGGCCACGCGGGACAAGTCGCTTCTTGCGGTATGACCTGCGCGGCGGCCCACGCCGGCCGCGAGCCCGCCCGGGGCGGGTTCGCATTTGCGTCGGGGGAGCTTCTGGTTCTCAACTCTCAGCCCGCCGCATCCCTCCCGTTACCCATGGCCCAATCCGAAGCCCCCAAGGTGATCTTCTCGATGATCAGCGTCTCGAAGAAGATCGAGCGCAAGGAAATCCTCCGCGACATCTCGCTGTCGTTCTACTACGGCGCCAAGATCGGCGTGCTGGGCCTGAACGGCTCGGGCAAGTCGTCGCTGATGCGGATCCTGGCCGGACTGGACCGGGAGATCGACGGCCGCGTGCATTTCGAGCCCGGGTATCCGGTGGGTTTCCTGCCGCAGGAGCCGGCGCTGCCGGCGGGGGCGACGGTGCGCGCCTGCGTCGAGGAGGGGGTCCGGCACCTGACGGCGCTGACCGCGGCGTACGACGCGAGCTGGGACGAGCTGGCGGCGGCGGCCGACGACCGGGAGCGCGACGCGGTCGCGGACCGGCAGGCCAAGCTGCAGGAGGAGATCGACCGGCTGGGCGCGTGGGATGTCGCGCCGCTGGTGGAGCAGGCGATGGAGGCGCTGCGCTGTCCGCCGGGCGACGCGGTGGTCGACCAGCTGTCGGGCGGCGAGCGCCGCCGCGTGGCGCTCGCGCGGCTGCTGCTGCAGAAGCCCGCGATCCTGCTGCTCGACGAGCCCACCAACCACCTGGACGCGGACTCGGTGCACTGGCTGGAGCAGCACCTATCGCGCTACGAGGGCACGGTGATCGCGGTGACGCACGACCGCTACTTCCTCGACAACGTCGCCGGCTGGATTCTCGAGCTGGACCACGGCCACGGCATCCCGTGGAAGGGTAACTATTCGTCCTGGCTGGAGCAGAAGCAGGCGGTGCAGGCGGTGGCGGAGCGCACCGAGGGGCGGCGGCAGAAGGCGATGGCCCGCGAGCTCGCGTGGATCCGCCAGGGGGCCAAGGCGCGGCAGGCGAAGGGCCAGGCGCGCCTGAACGCCTACGAGCAGATGCTGAAGCAGGACGTGGCCGAGCAGGAGAAGCAGTTCGAGATCATCATTCCGCCCGGCCCGCGGCTTGGCGGGCGGGTGGTGGAGGCGCAGGGCGTGGCCAAGGCCTACGGCGACAAGCTCCTGTTCGAGAACCTCTCGTTCAGCCTGCCGCCCGGCGGCATCGTGGGCGTGATCGGCCCCAACGGTGCCGGCAAGACGACCCTCTTCAAGCTCATCACCGGGCGGGAAAAGCCCGACGCCGGCACCTTCCGGGTGGGCGAGACGGTGAAGGCCGCCTACGTCGAGCAGTCGCGCGATTCGCTGGAGGACGGCAAGACGATCTGGGAGGTCATCAGCGACGGCCAGGAGCTGATGCCGCTGGGGGCGCGGACGGTGAACAGCCGCGCTTACTGCGCGCAGTTCGGGTTCACCGGCGCGGACCAGCAGAAGAAGGTCGGTGTGCTCTCCGGCGGCGAGCGCAACCGGGTGCTGCTGGCGCGCGTGCTGAAGGCCGGCGCCAACCTCATCCTGCTCGACGAGCCGACGAACGACCTCGACGTGAACTCCATCCGGGCGCTGGAGGAGGGCCTGGAGAACTTCGCCGGCTGCGCCGTCATCATCTCGCACGACCGCTGGTTCCTCGACCGCGTGGCCACGCACATCATGGCGTTCGAGGGCGACAGCTACGTGCACTGGTTCCCGGGCAACTACTCGGCCTACCTCGAGGACTATCGCCGGCGGAAGGGCAAGGACGCCGACCAGCCGCACCGGATCAAGTACCGGAAGCTGACGCGCTGACCGGGCGGGTCAGAATCCGAACAGCCGGCCCAGGTCGCGGCGGTCCTTCTTGGTGGGCCGGCCCTGTCCGCGCTGGCGCGCCAGCAGGTGCTCCAGGCCCGCCTGTTTCGCCCGCGCGTACTCGGCGGCGGGCGTCAGGTCCGTCAGGTACGCCGGCAACTGCGCGGCGCCGACCCGCGACCGGGGGAAGCCGGCGACCTGCAGCGTGCGGGTGACGGCGGCGGTGCGGACGGTGACGACCTCGCCGACATGGATCTCGCGCCCCGGCTTGGCCTCGAGATCCCCGATCGTGACCCGGCCGGCGCGGCACGCGGCGGTGGCCTCGGCGCGGGTCTTGAAGACGCGCACGCTCCAGAGCCACTTGTCGAGCCGGGGATCGTCCATGCGGGAAGCAGTGGCCAGCGCCGCGCGCGAATCAACGCGAATCCAGGGGGGATCTCGCCGGGGCGCCGGCGGTTTGCGCCGGAATAAAAGCTGACTAACCTCCTCCCACGTCCATGAAAGTCCGGCTCCTGCTCACCCTCATCCCCTTGCTTGCCGCCATGACTGTCCACGCCGAAACCAAGACCGTTCCGCAGACCGCCCTCGCCACCTTCGGCGGGGGCTGCTTCTGGTGCACGGAGGCCGTTTTTGAACGGGTGCCCGGGGTGACGAAGGTCGTCAGCGGCTACGCCGGCGGGCAGGTGGCCAACCCCACCTACGAAGCGGTCTGCACCGGGCGCACCGGCCACGCCGAGGTGATCCAGATCGAGTTTGATCCGGCGGTGGTGGGTTACGGCCGGCTCGTCGAGATCTTTTTCGAGGCGCACGACCCGACCACGCTGAACCGGCAGGGAGCGGACGAGGGCACGCAGTACCGGTCGGTGATCTTCTACCATGATGAGGCGCAGCGCCGGGCTGCCGAGGCCGGCAAGGCCGCGGCGCAGACGCGGTGGCGGGATCCGATCACGACCGAGATCTCCCCGCTGCCGGCGTTCTACGCGGCCGAAGCCTACCACCAGGACTATTTCGCCCGTAACCCGAACCAGGGCTACTGCGCGTTCGTCATCAAGCCGAAGGTGAAAAAGCTGCAGAAGCAGGGCGTGCTTCCCGGCAAGTGACTCCGCGGCCGGGGCGGGCCCGGTTCAGGCGCCGGCCTGCGCCCGCTGGCGGCGCCGCCGGACTATGTCGTCCGTGAGGCGGTCGAGCCAGCGGATGAATCCGACCGGATGCGGGCTGAGGAATTCCTTGTCCGCGCCGGTCTGGCCGTGCTTGTAGAGGATCCCGGGAATGACGCAGGTGCCGAAGGCCCAGTCGGCCACCGGCAGGGTGAAGAAGCCCGAGATCGCCTCGTTGCAGTCGATGACCGCGTGGTGGCGGAGGTGGAAGCTGTAGACCTTGCGCCAGAACCCGCCCCAGCGCGGGTGCTCGATCAACGGGCCCCACTTCTCGAACGACCAATGTTCGATGGCGTGGAAGATCTCGTAGAGCATGAGCGAGGCGGCCAGCGAGGCGAAGCCGGCGAGAAACCAGGGGAACGACGGGGCGAGCCACTGCAGCAGCGCGAACAACGGGGTCAGGAGTGCGGCGAAGATGGCGAAGGTGTACCACGGGAAGAAAGAAGCCTCCTGCTGCTCCTTCTCCGTGATGGGGTAGAAGTTCTCGACAAAATTGACCTCGAGGCCTCCCGGAGTGCGGCGCCGCGTGATGCGGGTCAGGCTGTGGTGATGCGTGTGCTGGCGGTAGAAATAGCTGAGGATCCGCACCACCGGCTTGTGCAGCACGTAGCGGTGGAAGAAAAACTCCATGAAGCAGTTGAACAGCGAAAGGCCGAGGAACGCCGCCAGCAGCTTCCAGAAGGGCCCGGCGGTCTGCGCCAGCCACACCGACGGGGGGGCGAGCAGCCAGACGAGGCCCATGGCGACGGCGAGGGAGCCGCTGACGACGGACACGAACAGGGGAAGGGAGAATTGCTCCTCCTTGGGGGTGTTAGTGGAGATGCGCTCGGACATTCACCTGCACGCTCTGGATTTATGGGCGGGTTGACAATCGCCGAAAAAAACTTTCTGCGGCTCGCCTCGCCGCCCCCCGGCCGTCCACTATCCGGCCCATGCTGATCTCGGTGCTCATGCCGGTGCGCAACGCGCGGGCCACGGTGGCCCGTGCGGTGGCTAGCATCCGCCGGCAAAGCTGTCCCGATTGGGAGCTGGTGGCGGTCGACGACGGCTCGGATGACGGCACCCGGGACTGGCTGCGGGAGGAGGCCCGGCGGGAGCCGCGGCTGCGGCTGGTGGAGCAGCCGGCCGCGGGTATCGTGGCGGCGCTCGAGCGCGGGCGGAGCGAATGCCGCGGCGGGTTGATCGCCCGGATGGATGCGGACGACGAGGCGCATCCGGAGCGGCTGGCCGAGCAGCGGGCGCTGCTGGTGGCGCGGCCCGAGGTGGGCGTCGCCTCCTGCCTGGTGGAGCACGGCGGGGAGCGCCGGACGCAGGCCGGCTACGCCCGGCATGTCGACTGGCTCAACTCGCTGCTGACCCCGGAACAGCTGGCGCTGAACCGGTTCGTGGAGTCCCCCGTGGCGCATCCGAGCGTGATGTTCCGGAGCGAGCTGGCCGGGCGGCTGGGGGGATACCGGTCGGGCGACTTTCCCGAGGATTACGAGCTGTGGCTGCGGTGGATGGACGCCGGGGTGCGGATGGCCAAGGTGGCCCGGCCGCTGCTGACCTGGCACGACCCGCCCGGGCGGCTGTCGCGCACCGACGCCCGGTACAGTCCGGAAGCCTTCTTCCGCCTGAAGGCCGCGTGGATCGCGCGCGAGGTTGGGCGCCTGCCGGGCCCGGCCCGGCCCGTGCTGGTTTGGGGCGCCGGGCGGCCGACCCGGAAGCGGGCGGCCCACCTTCCGGAGCACGGGCTGGGGATCGCCGGTTACGTGGACATCGACCCCCGGAAGATCGGGCGGAAGGTCAATGACTTGCCGGTGCTGGCGCCCCGGGAGCTGCCGCCGCCCGCCCGCGCGGTGGTGCTGGGCTATGTCGCCTCGCGCGGCGCCCGGGAGCTGATCCGGGCCGACCTGGCCGGACGCGGCTACCGGGAGGGCCGGGATTTCCTGCTCTGCGCCTGACGGATCCGGGGCCAGCTCCCGCTCGACTTCCGGCATATCTGGATACACTCCGGGGCATGTCCGAACCGAATGCTTCCGAGCTCAACGGCGCCGTGGTGACGGTTGAATTCGTCCGCCACCGCAACGCGCTGCTGGTGCGCTCCGACCTCAGCCCGCTGTTCACCGACTACTACCTGCACCTGGCGGACCACCAGCTGAAGCACACGCCGGAGCAGGACCGGCTCTTCAAGGACGCGCTGGCGGCGTTCGCGCTGCATTGCGCGGCGCGGCCGATGCAGGAGCACCTGGCCTGGACGCTGAGCCTGCAGGAGCCGCGGCTGAACCTCTTCCTGGCCGGCGACAACGAGGACTGCACCGTGACGGGCCGGCTGTTCACCGAGAACGTCCGGCCCGCGCCGGAGAACGTCTTCTACAGCGACCTCGTGCCCCGGCGCGGGGCGGAGTCCCGCCGCAGCGTGGTGAACTTCAGCGGCCCCGACATCTTCGCGGCTGTGGCGGCCTACTACGCCCGCAGCGAGCAGCGGCCGGTGCGCCACTTCCATCTCGGCGACGACGTCTATGGGATGCTCGTCTCACATCCGGACTGCGACATGGCGTGGTTCAGCGCCGTGGACGCCGCCGCCCTGCGCAACCTCGCGGCGGCGGAGACGCTGGCGCCGATCGACCGGCGGCTCTACCGCTGGTTCTGCGGCTGCACGCAGCAGAAGATCCTCGGCGCGGTGGCGCCCGCCTACCGCGCGGACCCGGAGGGGCTGTTCGGCGGGGGCGAAACCATCCGGGTCCAGTGTCCGCGGTGCGCCGCGGCCCACACCCTGACCCGGGAGGTGATGGAGGCCTACCTGGTGCAGGGGCGGAAAAGCGGCCCATGAGCGCCTGGGAGATCGCCGGCACCGCGCTCGGGGTGCTCGGCGTGTGGCTGATGATCCGGCGGAACCTCTGGGCCTTCCCGGTCGGCATGGCGCAGGTCGTCATCTTCGGCTGGGTCTGCTACGGGCAGCGGCTCTATTCCGAGACGGTGCTGCAGGCCATGTTCTTCGCGGCCCTAGCGCACGGCTGGTGGCACTGGCGCCACCCCGAAGCCGGGCGGACGGAACGGCCGGTCGGGACGCTCCCGCCGCGCGCGCGCGCGGCCTGGGTGGGGGGCACCCTGCTGCTGTGGCTGGCCTGGGGCACGGTGATGCACCGCGCCACGGACGCGGCGCTGCCCTATGCCGACGCCTTCGTGTTCGCCGCCAGCGTGGCGTCGCAATGGCTCCAGGCGCGGAAACTCCTGGAGAACTGGCCCGGCTGGCTGGTCGCAAACACGGCGGCGGTCGCGGTCTTCACGGTCAAGGAGCTGTACCTGTTTGCCGGCCTCTACGCCGGCTTCTGGGTCATGGCGGTGTGGGGCTGGTGCGAATGGCGGCGCAGCCGGGAGGCCGCGGCGGCATGAAGGGGCCCCGGCGCATCGCGGTATTCGGGGCCGAGTCGACCGGCAAGACCCGCCTGGCGGAGGCGCTGGCGAGGCGTTGCGGGGCTCCGTGGGTGCCGGAATACGCCCGCGAATTCTGGGACCGGCACGGGGCCATCACGCTCGCGGACATCCCCGCGATCGCCCGCGAGCAGTGGCGGCGCGAGGATGAGGCCGCGGCGCAGGCCGGCCGCCTGCTGATCTGCGATACCGAGGCGCTGACGACAGTGCTGTGGAGCGACCTGTTGTACGGGACCTGCCCGGAAGAGGTCCGGCGAGGGGCCGAGGCGCGCTGCCGGGGCTACGCGCTCTACCTGCTGCTCGACACCGACGCGCCGTTCGCGCCGGACCCGCAGCGCTGTTTTCCCGACCCGGCGGACCGGGAGAGGGCGGGGCGCGCCTGGCGGGACGCGCTGGAGCGGCGCGGGCTGCCCTTCGTGCACATCCGCGGAAGCTGGGCCGAGCGGGAGGAGGCGGCGGCCCGGGCGGTCGAGGGGATCGGGTGACGCCGGTGCGGTGCGGGGCGTTGATTTTTGGCCGTCCCGGCCTATGCGAGAAGCATGACCGACGACTATCCACAGCGGTTTGGCGGGATCGGCCGGCTCTACGGGGCGGCGGCGCTGCCGCGCCTGCGCGCGGCGAACGTCGCGGTCGTCGGCGTGGGCGGCGTCGGCTCGTGGGTCGTCGAGGGCCTGGCCCGCTCGGGCATCGGCGCGCTGACGCTGATCGACCTCGACGACGTGTGCGTGACCAACGTCAACCGCCAGCTGCCGGCGCTCGACGGCAACATCGGCCGCCCCAAGGTCGCGGCCCTGGCCGAGCGGGTGCGGCTGATCAACCCGCACGCGGCGGTGACGGCGGTCGGCGAGTATTTCACGGCCCAGACCGCGGAGGCGCTGCTGGCGCCGCCGTTCGACTGGGTGGTGGACTGCATCGACCTCATGTCGAACAAGGCGCGGCTGATCGCGGAATGCGTCCGGCGCGGCCGGAAGGTGCTGACGGTCGGGGCGGCCGGCGGCCGGCGGTCGGCGACGCGCATCCGGGTCGGCGACCTCGGGGAGTCGCAGGGCGACGAGCTGCTCCGGCAGGTGCGCCGCAAGCTCCGGCGGGATCACGGCTTCGCGCGCGGGGAGGACCAGCGCTACGGGGTGCCCTGCGTCTACTCGCCCGAGAAGCCGGTCTATCCCTGGGCCGACGGCCGCTGCGCGACGGAACCCGAGCCCGGCTCGAGCCTCCGGCTGGACTGCGCCACGGGATTCGGGACGGCGGTCTTCATCACCGGCGCCTTCGGCTTCGCGGCGGCGGGCGAGGTGGTGCGGCAGGTGGCGGCGCCGGACGCCCCGGCGTGACCGCGGCCGCCGGCGCGGCTCAGCCGAAGAGGCGCTGGAAATTCTGCTCCACCTGCGCGGCCAGCTCGGGGACGCTCAGGCCGCGGAGTTCGGCGAGGGCCTCGTAGGCGACCGCGATGTTGGCCGGGTGGTTCACCGCGGCGCCGTCCGGCCCCGGAGGCAGCGGGAAACGGTTCCGGCCCTCGGGCGGGGGCTTGGTGGGCGCGTCGGTCTCGACGAGCAGGCGGGAGAGCGGGAGGGCGCGGAAGGTGTCCCGCCGCGCGGCCAGGCGCGGGGCGAGCATCTCGAGGTTGAAGGAGTAGTAGGCGCCGAGCCGGTCGAAGTCGGGCCGCATCTCCGCGGGGCCGCCGTAGCCGTGGAGGAGGAAGCCCCGGGCGGGAAGGCGCGACCGCTGCAGGACGTCGCGCAGGGCCCCGAAGGCCTGCACGCAGTGGAGGGACGCCGGGCGGTCGAGTTCGGCCGCGAGCGCGAGCTGGGCGGCGAGCACCTCGGCCTGCTCGTCGAGCGGCGCCACGCGCAGGCCGGCGATCCGCGGGTCGTCCGGCTTCACGCCGTCGATGATCCAGCGGTCGAGGCCGATCTCGCCGACGCCCGCTCCGGGCTGCGCCACCAGGGCGTCCCGCAGCCGGTCCCGCCAGCGGGCGGAGCGGTTGCCGCAGTCCCAGGGGTGGATCCCGAAGCTCGGCACGACCCAGTCGTACTCCCGGGCCAGGGCCGCGACGACGGGCCATTCCTCCTCGTTGGTGCCGTTGACGACGGCCCGTCGCAGCCCGACCGCCGCCAAGTCGCGGACGATGGCGGCGCGGTGCGGGGCCAGCGGCTCGAAATGAAAATGCTGGTGGGCGTCGTAGAGGGGCGGGACGGAGGCCACGGTGGGACGGAAACTACAGCGAGAATGTCCGGAAAGGCAAAATCGGCCGGCTAAGCGGCCAGGGCGAATTCGCGGAGGCGGGCGCGGACGCTGCGCAGGCCGTTGAGGCGGGTGGGGGAGAGGGTGCGGGCCAGGCCGAGCTCCTCGAGCAGCGCCGGCTCGGTGGCGGCGACCTCGGCCGGGGTGGCGCCGTTGTAGAGGTCGCAGAGCAGGGCGAGCAGCCCGCGCACCAGCGGCGAATCGGCGTCGCTGCGGAACTGGCAGCGGCCGTCGCGCACCTCGCCGACGACCCAGGCTTGGGAGACGCAGCCCCGGACCCGGTGGGCGTCCGTCCGCTCGGACTCGGGCAGGGGCGGCAGGCGCCGGGCGCGGTCGACGATGGCGGCCAGGCGCTCCTGGGCGTCCTCGATCAGGGAATAGTCGGCGATGAGCTGCCGCTGTTTCTCGGCCAGTGACACGCCGCCAGGCTGGGCCGGGCGGCGCCGGCTTGCAAGCCGTGCGGCGCCCGGTTCAATCGCCGGCATGGTGAATCCGTTCGTGCTCGGGTGGTTCTGGCGCGGCCTGAAGGGCCACAGCGTGACGTTCTCGGCGCTGTTCGCCTCGCTGCTGCTCGGCATCTCGATCTCCGGCGGGGTCGGGCGGCTGCTGGCCTCGCTGGGCGTCCACTGGCTCTACGTCATCCTCATCCCGGTGTTTTTCTTCACCTGGCTGAACAAGAAGGAAAGCCAGTGGCTGCCGGACCTGGAGCGGCGCAAGCGGATCGCACGCAGCCTGATCTTCGGGTCGATCGTGCTGGCGATCGTGATCAACCAGATCCGGACGTAGGCGCCGGGCGCGTTCAGCCCGCGAGCGCCAGGTTGGGCATGGGGCAGTCGAGCGTGGCGGCGAGCGCGCGGTACAGCTCGCCCTCCTCGACGGACACGGTGCCGTCGCCGCCGACGACGTGGGCCGCCGCCACCAGCAGGTCCTTCTTGAGCGGGAGCGAAGCCGAGGCGAGCCGGTCGAGCGCGGCGTCGAGCTGCTCCAGGCCCGACTCGGCCGCGCCGGCGAGGGCCAGGTCGTGCAGCGCCGCGGGCAGCCGGGCCGTGCCGGCCGCGAAGGCGCGGGCGGCGGCGGCCTCCTCGCGGGCGTTCAGGCGCGCCAGGGCGGACAGGACGACGGCGATCTCCCGGCCGACGGACGCGGGCGAGGTGACCAGGCCGCGGCCGGCGGGCTGGCGGGCGAGGTCCAGCTGCCGGAGCAGCATCTTCTGGAGCGCGTATTCGAAGGGGGTGACCCGCTGGTCGGCGTGGACCAGCTCGTCGAGCGTGCCGACGAAGCGCTCGAGCTGCGCCCGGTCGAGCCGGCGCAGCGCCGGCATGGCCAGCTGGAGCAGCGGCAGGCGGGCGGCGGGCTCGAGCAGGCTGAGCGCGGGCCGCAGGGCCTGCAGCGCGGCGGACTCGCCCGGGCCGGCGTGCCGGGACACGATCTCCTGCTGCCGGTCGCGTTCGGTCCGGCCGCTGCCCAGGAGCAGGCCGTAGACGAGGACGGGGGCCAGGGCGGTATCGTGCGCGGCGTCGCGCAGGGGGCCGGGAATCGCGGCCAGCAGGTCCTGCGCGTGCCGGAAGTGGCCTTCGGTCAGGGCGCCGATGTCGGCCACGACGGCCGCCGGCTTGAAGGGGAGGGGCTGGACCGGGATGACCGGCGGCAGGTTGGCCGGGGCCGCGTGCACGCGCCGCAGGGTCTCGTCGGGGGCAAGACGCGCGCCGCCGAAGCCGGCGTCGGCGAACGTCTCGTGCTTCACGTCGACCACGGCCGGGGGCGTGAACAGCTGGCCGTCCCATTGCGGATCGATGGCGCGGATGCGCTCGGGCAGGGGCGGGTGGGTGGCCCAGAGGCCGCCGAAGTAGGACCGGAACGCCTGGGTGAAGAAGAAGTGGCCGAGCTCGGCGGCGTGTTGGTTGGTGATGTTGCCGCCCAGCGCGTAGCCTCCGATCTTGCGGAGGGCGCCGGTGATGCCGGACGGATTGCGCGTGAACTGCACGGCGGAGGCGTCGGCCAGGAACTCGCGCTGGCGCGAGACGGCGGCCTGGATCAGCCGGCCGAAGAAGTACCCGACGTAGCCGATGATGAGGAGCGCGAGTCCGACGCTTACGACGACGACGGCGGCGCCCCCCTTGTTCTTGCCGTTGGACCGGACGCGTCCGCGCAGCAGCGCGCGGAGGAGCCCGCGGCCGATGAGACCGATGACCAGGATGCCGAAGACGACGGCGGTGATGCGGACGTTGAGCCGCATGTCGCCGTTGAGGATGTGGCTGAACTCGTGGCCGATGACGCCCTGCAGCTCGTCGCGGCTCAGTTTGTCGAGCGTGCCGCGCGTGACGGCCACGGCGGCGTCGCTCGTGGTCAGGCCGGCGGCGAAGGCGTTGAGGCCCGGCTCGTCCTCGAGCACGTAGACGGCCGGCATCGGGATGCCCGAGGCGATCGCCATCTCCTCGACCACGTTGAGCAGGCGGCGTTCGTTCAGGTCGGTGGTCTTGGGGTTGACGGCCCGGCCGCCGACCAGCTCGGCGACGGCGCTGCCGCCGCGGCGCAGCTGGGACCACTTGAAAAGGGAGGCCAGGGCCACGACGGCGACGGTGCCGCCGGCGACGTAGAGGAAGAGCCGGGGATCCCACCAGTGCGCCCAGCCGGGGCGGGCCGCCGGGCGCGGGTAGGCGGAGTAGGCGGCGCGCTCCCGGGCGGTGGCCGGCAGCTGGCGGGTGGCGACGATCGCGGCGAAATAGCCGGCCAGCGTCGTGCCGACAACCGCCAGCGCGAACAGGAGCACCAGCCACTTGGTCCGGCGGCGGGCGCGTTCCTGAGCCTCGAAGAAATCCATGGAGACGGGCGGCGCTCAGCGGTCGGCGCACCGCGGCCGGTTTCCCGGCGGGGCGGGGCGCGGCGCGCCGGCGGCCTCAGGTGAACTTCACCTGGGGCGCCGCGCGTTCGGCGGCGTTCTCGATCTGGAAGAGCTGGGCCTCGGCGAAGTTGAACAGGCCGGCCAGGAGGTTGGTCGGGAAGGACTCGCGCCGCGTGTTGTAGGCCATGACGGAGTCATTGTAGGCCTGCCGCGCGAACGAGATCTTGTTCTCCGTGGAGGTCATCTCCTCGGTGAGCTGCATCATGTTCTGGTTGGCCTTGAGGTCGGGATACTGCTCGGACACGACCATCAGGCGCGACATGGCGCCGACCAGGCCGCTCTCGGCGGAGAGCAGGTTCTTGACCGCGCCCGCGTCGGCGGGATTGGCCGCGGCGGCCTGCGACGCGGCGTAGGCGACGTTGCGGGCCTTGATGACGGCCTCGAGCGTCCCGGCCTCGTGTTTCATGTAGCCCTTGGCGACCTCCACGAGGTTGGGGATAAGGTCGTACCGGCGCTTCAGCTGGACGTCGATCTGGGCGAAGGCGTTCTTGAAGCGGTTGCGGAGGGCGACGAGGCCGTTGTAGACCCCGGCGACCCACAGGCCGATGACGATGGCGACGAGGAGCAGGGCTCCGAGGACGATCAAGGCGACACTCATGGTGGTAGGCGGTTGGTGCGAAACGAAGGCGAGGCTGTCCCAGGGAAGCCGGCGGCGCGAGAAATTTCCGGTTACACGGAAGGGGGAAGTTTGGATGGCCCGCCGCGGGCAAGGCGCGCTTGCCACGCGCGGCGGCGGCCTGCACGATGCGCGCGTCCATGATGCCGCCGGCCCGCCTCCTTCTCCTGAGCTGCATGCTGCTGGCCGGCCCGCTGGCGGCGCAGGTGGCGGCGCCGAGCCCGCTGGTCGCGGGGGACGAACTGGCCCGGGCCGCGCCGGGGGGCTGGTTCGTGGCCCAGGCCCGCGCCGAGTCGGCGCTGCAGGCCGGATTTCCCGCCACCGCCGCGGCCGGATACCGCGGGCTGCTGCGCGATCCGGCGCTGCCGGCCGAGCTGCGACAGCGGGTCACCCTCGCGCTGGTGACGGCGCTGATGGACGCCGGCCAGCTGCCCGAGGCCGAGGCCGTGCTGCAGGATTACGACGGGCCGCGCACGGCGGCGTATCACCTGCGCGCCGGCCTGCTGGCCGCGTACACGCAGCGGCTGGACCGGGCGCGGGACGCGCTGGCGTCCAGCCGGCTCGAGGACCTGCCGCCGGGGGACAAGGGGTGGTGGCATTTCCTCCAGGCGATGATCGCGGATGCGGAGACGGATGCGGCGCGGAAGTTCGCCGCGTTCACGCAGGCGCAGGCCGCCGCCACGTCGGAGCTGCAGCGGCTGCGCTTCCAGCTCGGGCACGAGCAGATGCGGCTGACCCGCGAGCCGCCCAGCGAGGCGGCCCTGGCCGCGATGCGGGCCAACCTGGAGCGCGCCGCCTCGGCGCGGCAGCAGACCTATTACGAGTACGTGCTCACGTACGCGGCTTCGCTCAGCCTCGCCGGGCGCCGGACGGAGGCGCTGGCGGTGCTCCAGAACCAGCTGGCGCTGCTGCAGCCCGCGGAGCGCAGCGCGGCGGACCAGTTCCGGCTGCTGCTCGGGCTGATCGCGGGCGAGGACAGCGTGACGGGGCGCCGGGCGTTCCAGGAGCTCCTGCGCAATGGCCAGAAGCCCGAGAACCAGCGGCTGGCGCTGCAGCTCCTGGCGCGCGGGGCGAAGACGCCGGCGGACCGGGAGCAGCTGCGCCGCGACCTCACCGAGCTGATCGGCGCGCCGGCGCAGCATCCGATCATCGAGGACCTGCTGCTGGCCCGGGCCGAGGCGGCGCTGGCGGACCGGGCTTACGCCCAGGCGGAGGAGGACGGGCGGGCGCTGCTCGAGCGTTACCCCGGCTCGCCGCTGCGGGCCGCCGCCCTCGGCGTGCGGCTGGCGGTGGCGTGGGACGGCAAGCGGTACCGGGCGGCGGCCGACCTCGTCGTGCAGATGCGCGGCGTCATCGCCCAGGGCCGCGAGCGGGCCGAGCTGGGCGTCCTGCTGGCCGAGGCCTTCTTCCGCACGGGCATGGAGGCGACCGCGCGCGGCGGCGACGGCCGCGGCGACTACCGGAGCGCGGCCGACGCCTACGACGCGGCGCTGCGCGAGCTGCCGGCGGTGGTGCCGGTCGGCACGCTGATCTTCCAGCGGGTGCTGTCGGACATCCGGGCAGAGCAGCTGGAGTCGGCCGCGCGGCAGCTGGACGAAGCGGCGGGCAACCCGGCCTTCGACCCGGTGAGCCGCTGGCAGGCGGAATGGAATCTGGTGAAGGAGATGCAGGTCCGCGGACAGGCGCAGGCGGCTTACGCGCGCGTCGACCGCCTGCTGACCGACGGCGCGGGCGGCGTGCCGCTCGAGCTGCGCATCCGGCTGATGTGGCTGCGCGCCCGCCTGTCGTTCGACAGCGGGCAGCACGCGGCGACGCTGCAGCAGGCGGACGAGCTGCTGGCCGCCCTGGCGGCGGCGCCGGGGATCGACGCCGGCCTGCGGAGCGACGTCGCCAGCACGGCGCTGCTGCTGAAGGGGCAGGCGCTGCTGGCGCTCGAGCGCGACGAAGAGGGGGCCGCGCTGCTGGACCGGCTCCGCGCGGAATACCGCGGCAGCAACGCCGCGGTCTATTCCTACATCGTCCAGGCCGCGCGCTACACGCAGCGCGAGGACCTGGTGAAGGCGCAGGAGCTGTTGAACAAGCTCGCCGACGAGCACAAGGAAAGCGAGTTCGCCCCGGTGGCGCTGTACGAGGCGGCGCTCAACGAGGAGCGGCTGGGCCTGGACCGCAACCTGCGCGCGGCCTACACCAACCTGCTCGAGCGGCTCATCCGCGACTATCCCCGCGACGAGCTGGTGTTCTACGCGCGGCTGAAGCAGGGCGACCTGCTGCGCAAGCTCAACGACCTGCCGGCGGCCCGGCAGGTGTACGAGTTCCTGGTCAACAACGACGCCGGGCACCCCGACGTGCTGCTGGCGCAGCTGGCTTTGGCGGACACGCTCTTCGCCCAGAGCGCGAACAGCGTCGCGAACTTCGAGAGCGCCTCCACCTGGTTCGAGCGCCTGCGCGACCTGCCGACCGCGCCGGTCGACCTGCGGGCCGAGGCCGGTTACAAGTGGGGTTATGCGCTGGCCAAGCGCGCCCAGGCGGCGAAGGAGGAAGGAACCCGCGACCAGCTCGACCAGGCGGTCACCGTGCTCTGGTCGGTCGTCGACGCGTTCCTGGTGGACCCGGCGCAGGCTGCGCAGCTCGGGGCCAAGGGCCGCTACTGGCTGGCGCGCTCGCTGCTGGAACTCGGGCAGCTGCACGAGGAGGCCGGCCAGCTCGACGAGGCGCGCCGGGCTTACCAGCTGATCGTCGAGTACAAGCTGTACGGCAGCGCGCAGGCCCAGGCGAAGCTGGCGCGCTTCCAGCCGAACCGGGAGGCGCGGCCGTGACCCTCGCAGGCGGCGCGAGCTTTGGCATTTACGCCGGTGGGGCGGGGCACATCATCCGCGACACCTGATGACTGCCTTCAGCTACAGTGTTTTTGCCCGGGGAGGTCCGGTGATGTGGCTGCTGGTCGTGCTCGGCCTGGTGGCGCTGGTGATCTTCGCCGAGCGGATGCTCTACCTGCACCGTGCGCAGATCCGTTCGACCGAATTCCTGTCGGGCATCAAGAACCTGCTGCTGAAGGACAGGTTGATGGAAGCCCTGACCTTGTGTGAAGAGACTCCCGGTCCGATGGCGAAGGTTGTCCGGGCGGGCCTCCGGCATGCGACCGATGACGAGCAGGGCCTGCGTTTTGCGGTGCAGGAGGCGGCGATCGTCGAGATTCCGGTCTTGGAGCGGCGCATCAGCGCCCTGGCGGCGATCGCGCAGATTGCGCCGCTGTTCGGCCTGCTCGGCACGCTGCTCGGCATGATCAAGACTTTCTGGCTGTTCAACCAAGGAGGAAACTACGCCACGCCCACGGTGCTTGCCGGGGGCATGTGGGAGGCGTTGCTCACCGCGGCGGCGGGCCTGGTGGTCGCCATTCCCGCGCACCTGGCGCGGCACTTCCTGGCGGGGCGGGTGCGGGCACTGGTGCAGGACATGGAGTGGGCGGGCAACGAGCTGATGCGTTTCCTGCTGCGCGACTACCGCCAGCGGAACGGGGAGAAGCAATGATCACGCGGCCGCTCGAGCTCGAATCCCGGACCAGCCGGCCGCCGCGGGACCTCGACGCCGTCGCGTGGGTGAACGTCTCGGCGATCGCCTTGTTTTTTGCGATCTTCGGATCGCCCTTCGTGCTGGCGCCGGGTCTGCCCGTGGGGATCGGCGGCGATGCCGGTTCCCTGGTGGTGCCCACGGTGGGGCCGACGGTGGCGGGGGCCGGTGTGGCCTCGGTCGTCGTCAGCTACCGGGCCGACGACAAGATCCTTTTCGAAGGCGGCATGTACACTCTGCACGAGCTGAGGAAGCACGTGGCGGTCTACGCCCGGGATCACCCCGGCGCGGTGATGCTGGTCCGCGCAGACCGGCAGGTTTCCATGCAGGCATTCATCGACCTCTGCGAGATGGCCCGAGCGGTCGGTTTCGCCAACGTGCTGGTTGCCGGCGAGCCGGGCGTGGCTTCGCCCTCCGGACGCTAGTTCCCGTCCGGAAGCAACCAAGGCTGTCATGGCTCCCGAAGACACGTCCATCCGGCGCCGGGTCTGGATCGGCCTCGGGTTTGCGCTGGCCGTCACGGGTGCCTGGTGGGTGTGGCACCAGGCCCAGCCGGCGCAGGCGGCCTTCGCCCCGGCTCCCCCCATGCCTTTTGTGCGTCTGGCCGACAGTGGCGGAGGGGCGGAGAGCGAACGGCTGCGGGAGCGTGCCGAGTTGTTCGATCCGACCCCGCTGTTTTTCCCGACCAAGTGGAATTACGGCCAGGGGCTGGCGATCGAGCGGGTGCGCCGGCAGCCCGGGCAGGTGTTCGGCAGCTTCGAGGCGAAATTTGTTTATGCTGACCAAAGCCTTAAGTCGTACGGCATGGGTCCTTCCCTGGTGCCCGATCAGGTGATGGATGTCGTCATCCAGGGGAACGAGGCTCCGTTCGCCGGGCTTGGACAGGTTGACACCCCCCGGCAGCCCCTTGCGGAGCGCGCGGGATACATCGAGATCAGGACTTTGGATTATGGGAAAATTATTATTGGACAATCACTTAAGGAATTGACTCCCCCTCGGGCCGAATTCGCTCCCGCCGAATTTCTGCTGGTGGTCAGTCCCCTAGGAGTGGTGGGGGAGCCGGTATTGACGGGCACGACGGGGTGGGAGGAGGTGGATCGCTACCTCCGAGATTTCCTCGTAAAAACCTACCGGGTTGGCGAGCGATTGAATCCGGGGCGATACCGTGTTTTGTTCGGGCCCTAGGATTTTTAGGTAATTTGCCAGATTCTAGTTGACGGCCATTTTTGCGAGCTATTCTCTGGCCGTTCTTTTCTATTTTGGTCTGTGCCTTGGTCTGCCCAGATAGCTCAGTTGGCAGAGCACGTTCTTGGTAAGGACGAGGTCGCCGGTTCGAATCCGGTTCTGGGCTCCAGGCCAACGTCGGTGATCTCCGACGTTAATAAAGATCAACAACTTCAACCACAAACAACCTACTCCAGCTCCACATGGCTAAAGGAACATTCGAACGCAAGAAGCCGCACGTCAACGTCGGCACGATCGGTCACGTCGATCACGGCAAGACCACGCTGACGACCTCGATCCTCGCGGTGCAGGCCCGCAAAGGTCTGGCCGAGGTCAAGTCCTACGCGGACATCGCGAAGGGCGGTACGGTGCGTGACGCTTCCAAGATCGTCACGATCTCCGTGGCGCACGTGGAGTACGAGTCGGACAAGCGCCACTACGCGCACGTCGACTGCCCCGGACACGCCGACTTCGTCAAGAACATGATCACCGGTGCCGCCCAGATGGACGGTGCGATCCTCGTGGTTTCGGCCGCTGACGGTCCGATGCCGCAGACCCGCGAGCACATCCTCCTGGCCCGCCAGGTCGGCGTGCCGAAGATCGTGGTGTTCCTGAACAAGGTCGACCTGATTGACGACAAGGACCTGCTCGACCTCGTCGAGGAAGAGATCCGCGACCTGCTCACGAAGTACCAGTTCGACGGCAAGAACGCCAAGATCATCCGTGGTTCCGCCACCGCCGCGCTCGAGGGCAAGCCCGAGGGCGAGAAGGCGATCCAGGAGCTCATGGAGGCGATCGACAGCGAGATCCCGGAGCCGCAGCG
Organism: Opitutaceae bacterium; assembly: GCA_016795545.1. Classification (GTDB taxonomy): domain Bacteria; phylum Verrucomicrobiota; class Verrucomicrobiia; order Opitutales; family Opitutaceae; genus Lacunisphaera. Next base: position 48,682 of record JAEUGX010000011.1, on the reverse strand, counting down.
CGAGCTCGACAAGCCCTTCCTGATGTCCGTCGAGGACGTCTTCTCGATCACCGGCCGCGGCACCGTCGCGACGGGCCGTATCGAGCGCGGCATCTGCAAGCTGAACGACACCGTCGAGATCGTCGGCCTGCGCGACACCACGACCACGGTCGTCACCGGCATCGAGATGTTCCGCAAGCTGCTCGACCAGGGTCAGGCCGGTGACAACGTCGGCATCCTGCTCCGCGGTATTGAAAAAGAGGGCATCGAGCGCGGTCAGGTCATTGCCGCCCCGAAGTCCATCAAGCCGCACCGCAAGGCCAAGGCTGAGATTTATGTCCTCTCCAAGGACGAGGGCGGCCGTCACACGCCGTTCTTCAATGGTTACCGTCCGCAATTCTACTTCCGCACGACGGACGTGACGGGCGTTGTCAACCTCCCGAAGGGTGTCGAGATGATCATGCCCGGCGACAACATCGCCGTGGACATCGAGCTCATCGTCCCGATCGCGATGGAGAAGACCCAGAAGTTCGCTATCCGGGAAGGCGGCCGCACCATCGGTGCCGGCCGTGTTACCGAGATCATCGAATAAGCGTCCTTAACCTCTTCTGACTGACGCTGCCGGGGCTCCTTTTTGGGGTCCCGGCTGTGTCGTCTAAAAGAAATAACCACAGGGGTGTAGCTCAACTGGTAGAGTAGCGGTCTCCAAAACCGTCGGTTGGGGGTTCGAGTCCCTCCGCCCCTGCCACTTCCCGCCCGAATCCAAACATGGCAAATCCCTTCCGCAGCGTCCGCATCTTCGCCAGCGAACTTATCGGCGAGTTGCAGAAGGCCAGCTGGCCCACCAAGGCTGAACTCAAGGATTCGACGATCGTGGTGATCGTCGCCTGCGTGCTGCTTGGCCTCTTCACGAGCATCAGCGACTTCGCGCTTTATAACGTGGTCGATGTCGTGACCGAGTGGATCAGCCGCTAATCAAGGTTCCTTAGATGACGACCCAGACTTCCACGCCGACCGGCGCCCAGTGGTTTGCCCTGCACACGCTCTCCGGCCAGGAGAGCAAGGTGAAGAACTACATCGAGAAGTTCAAGAAGGCGGAGGAACTCGATGACTATATCGCCGAGGTGCTGCTGCCGACGGAGGTCGTGTCCGAGGTCAAGGGCGGCAAGAAGTCGACCAAAGTCCGGAAGCTTTATCCGGGCTATGTTTTCATCAACATGAAGCTGTTTGATGAAAACTCCCAGGTGATCATCAAGCCGTTCTATTTCGTGAAGGATGCGGCCGGGGTCATTGGATTTGTCGGCGGCGACCGTCCCGCTCCGCTGCGCCAGTCGGAGATCGACGAAATCAAGGCCCGCGTGGAGGCCGCCTCGGGCAAGGAGGTGCCGAAAGTCACCTTCGACGTCGGCGAGGAGGTCAAGATCACGGACGGCGCCTTCGCCAATCTCACCGGCCGCGTCGACGAGGTCGATCCCGCCCGCGGCAAGCTCAAGATTTCCGTTTCTATTTTCGGACGGTTTACGCCCGTCGAACTCGAATACTGGCAGGTCCAGCGCGCCTCTGAAAGCTGATCCGCCGCCCTCATACCGCCACCGCTCAACTACGCACCTCATTCACCATGGCCAAAAAGATTCAAGGCTACGTTCGCCTCCAGCTTCCCGCCGGCGCCGCCAATCCGGCGCCCCCCGTGGGCCCCGCCCTCGGCGCCCAGGGCGTCAATATCATGGGCTTCTGCAAGGAGTTTAACGCCAAGACCAAGGACCAAGCCGGCATGATCATTCCGGTCATCATTACGGTCTATTCGGACAAGTCGTTTACCTTCATCCTCAAGTCACCTCCGGCGTCCGTGCTGCTCAAGAAGGCGGCTGGAATCGCGACCGGTTCGGCCAAGCCCAACATGGACAAGGTGGGCAAGGTGACGAAGAAGCAGATCCTTGAGATCATCAAGATCAAGAAGGCCGACCTCAATGCCAACAGCGACGAGGCTGCGATCCGCATGATCGCCGGCACCGCTCGCAACATGGGCATCGAGGTCGTCGACTGAATTGCTGCAGTTGAGAGTTGAGGGATGAGGGTTGAGAGCCACGGCCTCCTCGCTTCCGACGACTCTCAATCCTCAACGCTCATCTCTCAACTTTCCCCCACCATCCACTCACCGCGGGAGTCCTAACCAGGACGTTCGCACCGCAAGGAGTCAAAAATGCCCGAGAAACAAAGCAAACGATACCGCAGCGCCGTTGCCGTCGCTGATCTGACCAAGGAGTACCCGCTGAATGAGGCGGTGGCGATCCTGGCCAAGTTCCCGAAAACCAAGTTCGACGAGACCGTCGAGCTTTCCTTCCGCCTCGGCGTGGATCCCGCGCAGGGCGACCAGATGGTCCGTGGCACCACGCCGCTGCCCAATGGTTCGGGCAAGAAGGTCCGCATTCTCGTTTTCACCGATGATCCGGCGAAGGCGCTGGCCGCCGGTGCCGATTTCGCCGGCCTGGCCGACATGATGCAGAAGGTCAACGAGGGCTGGCTCGACTTCGACGTCGCGATCGCGACGACCGAGGCCATGAAGCAGGTTCGTTCGCTGGCGCGCGTGCTCGGTCCGAAGGGCCTGATGCCGAACCCGAAATCCGGCACGGTGACGGACGACATTGCCGCCGGCATCAAGGCCGTGAAGGCGGGCCGGGTTGAGTTCAAGGTCGACAAGACCGCCAACATCGGCGTCGGGGTGGGCAAGCGCTCCTTCACTCCCGAGCAGATCGCCGAGAACGTCTCGGCGGTGCTCGACGCCGTGGGCAAGGCCAAGCCGGCCGCGTTCAAGGGCCACTACATCAAGAGCGTCACGCTCTCGTCGTCCATGAGCCCGGGCGTGAAGCTCGCGGCCGCCGAGTTCAACAAATACTGAGGAGCCCAGCCACCATGAGAGCCGAAAAGCAATATTTGATCGATGAGGTCAGCGGGCACCTGAAGAAGTCCGACTACGTCATCCTCGCCAACTTCATCAAGCTGACCGTCGCCGAGACGGCCGAGCTCCGCAAGCGCCTCGCGCCGGAGAAGGCCGAGTTCCACGTCGTCAAGAACAGCTCGTTCCGCGTCGCGGCCAAGGCCCTGGGCCTGCCCGACCTCGACAAGTCGCTCAGCGGCCAGACCGCGATCGTCGTCGGCGGCAAGAACGCCGCGGGCGTCGCCAAGATCCTCAAGAAGTTCATCGAGGAAAAGCAGAAGCTCGAGGTGAAGGTGGGGGTTGTCGACAAGAAGCTCATGTCGGCCGCCGAACTTGCGAAACTCGCCGACCTGCCTTCCTTCGAGGCCCTGCGCTCGCAGCTGCTCGGCCTGTTCACCCAGAACGCCGCCGCCTTCGTCCGCGTCCTTGACGCGAAGGTCAAGAAGGAGCAGCCCGCCGCGCCGGCGGCCTGAGCTTAAACCCCCATCACTTAAACCTTATCACCACTTTCCGGCGTCAGCCGGGGAAACATCCAGGAAAGCAGGCTAGGGGATACGTCCCTTAAACGCGTTTCAATCCCGAGACCGCTAGTCGCTTCAGGAGCATAACATGAGCAACATCACCAAAGACCAAGTCATCGAGTGGCTGTCCGGCCAGTCGATTCTCGAACTCGCCGCGCTCGTCAAGGACCTCGAGGCCAAGTGGGGCGTTTCCGCCGCCGCCGCGGTCGCCGCCGCCGGTCCCGCCGCCGCCGCCGGTCCCGCCGCCGCCGCGGAGGAGAAGACCGAGTTCACCGTCGTCCTCACCGACGCGGGCGCCAACAAGATCGGCGCCATCAAGGAAGTCCGGGCCATCACCGGCCTGGGCCTCAAGGAAGCGAAGGACCTCGTCGAAGGCGCGCCGAAGCCCGTCAAGGAGGGCGTCAGCAAGGCCGAGGCCGAGGAGATCAAGAAGAAGCTCGAGGCCGCCGGCGCCAAAGTGGAACTCAAATAACCGCTTGGCGTTTTCGCCCCCAGCATCTCCGTTTTCATCGAGACAGGCCGTGTCCAGACGCGGCCTGTCTTTCGGCTTTCATTCGTTCTTTCCGGCGCAACGAGTCCTCGTGTCCGTGCGCCCCTCCGCCGCCCACCCGCGCCGTGTCCACGGCGCCGGCGGGTGAGTCCGACTTTCCTCCGCCCACCCACTCTCAACGGGAAATTCCATGGCCGACCGCACTCATTCCGAACGCATCAACTTCGGCAAACTCCGCGAAGTCATCCAGCCGCCGAACCTCATCGAGCTGCAGATCAGCTCCTATCTCGAGTTTCTCCAGAAGGACACGCCCGAGAAGCAGCGCAAGCCGTACGGCCTGGAGGCCGTCTTCCGCGAGGTTTTCCCCATCAATTCCTACGATGAGCGCCTGACGCTCGAGTACGTCTCGTACACCATCGGCGAACCCAAGAGCTCCGAGATCGAGTGCCTGCGCGAGGGCACGACTTACGCCGTCCCGCTGTACGTCAAGCTCCGCCTCCGCGAGGAGGATTTCATCAAGGACGAGGAGATCTTCATGGGCGACATCCCGATGGTGACCGAGCGCGGCTCGTTCATCATCAACGGCGCCGAGCGCGTCGTCGTCTCCCAGCTCCATCGCTCCCCGGGCATCTGCTTCGAGGTGGCCACGCATCCGAACGGCAAGCTGCTCCATTCCTTCCGCATCATTCCCGACCGCGGCACCTGGCTCGAGGTCCAGTTCGACAACAACGACCTGCTGTACGTCTACCTCGACCGCCGCCGCCGTCGCCGGAAATTCCTCATCACGACGCTGCTCCGCTCCATCGGCTTCAGCAACGACCTCGACATCCTCAACCTGTTTTACTCGATCCAGGATCTCAAGGTCAGCAAGGCCCTCGACCTGGAGAACGTCTCGACCCTCGTCCTGGTCGAGGACGTGATCGACGCCCAGAAGGGCGTCGTGCTGGCCCGCGCATTCGAGCCGCTCACCAAGGCCATCGTGCGCACGTTCGAGAAGCACGACATCAAGTCGATGCGCGTCATCGACACCACGGCCGACGAAGGCGCCATCATCCGCGCGCTCAAGAAGGACCCGACCCGCAACGAGGAGGAGGCCCTCAAGGAGATCTACAAGAAGCTGCGCCCGGGCGAGCCGCCCACCACGGCCAACGCCAAGGCCCTGCTCAAGCGCCTGTTCTTCGATCCGAAGCGTTACGACCTCGGCCGCGTCGGCCGCTACAAGATCAACCAGAAGCTCGACCTCAAGATCGACCTGGAGAACCGCATCCTCGCCAGCGAGGACGTGGTTGCCGCCACGAAGTACCTCGTCCGCCTGAAGAAGAGCGATGGGATCGTGGACGACATCGACCACCTCGGTTCCCGCCGCGTCCGTACCGTCGGCGAACTGCTCGCCAACCAGTGCCGCGTGGGCCTGTCCCGCACGGAGCGCCTCGTCCGCGAGCGCATGACCCTCTATGACCAGAGCGTCGACTCGATCACGCCCCAGAAGCTGATCAACCCGAAGGCCCTGACCACGGTCATCCGCGACTTCTTCGCCCGCAGCCAGCTGTCGCAGTTCATGGACCAGATCAATCCGCTGGCCGAGCTGACGCACAAGCGCCGTCTGTCGGCCCTCGGGCCCGGCGGCCTGAACCGCGAGCGCGCCGGCTTCGAGGTCCGCGACGTCCATCCGTCGCACTACGGCCGCATCTGCCCGATCGAGACGCCCGAAGGCCCGAACATCGGCCTCATCAACTCGCTCTCGACCTACGCCCGCGTCAACGAATTCGGCTTCATCGAGGCGCCCTACCGCCTCGTCGAAAAGGGCCGCGTCTCCGACAAGGTCGTCTACCTCACCGCCGACCAGGAGGAGGGCAAGACCATCGCCCAGGCCAACGCCGAGGTTGATGACAAGGGTCATTTTATCGGCAAGGTCACCGCCCGTAACTCCGGCAACTTCCTGGAAGTCTCGGCCGAGGAGGTCGATCTGATGGACGTTTCGCCCAAGCAGGTGGTGTCCGTCGCCGCCGGCCTGATTCCGTTCCTCGAGCACGACGACGCCAACCGCGCGCTGATGGGCTCCAACATGCAGCGCCAGGGGGTGCCGCTCCTCCAGACCGAGGCCCCGTTCGTGGGCACCGGCCTGGAAAGCCGGCTCGCCAGCGATTCCAAGACCGTTGTCATCGCCGAAGAGGCGGGCGTGGTGGCCTCCGTCGACGCCAAGCGGATCATCGTGACCAAGGACGGGGAGCTGCCCCGCCACCCGAAGCACGACCCGAAGAACCACGTCTTCGTCTACGAGCTGCGCAAGTTCATGCGCTCGAACGCCGGCACCTGCTTCAGCCAGCGGCCAATCGTCAAGAACGGCCAGCGCGTGAAGAAGGGCGACTGCATCGCCGACGGTCCGTCGACCGATCACGGCGAGCTGGCGCTCGGCCGCAACGTGCTCGTGGGCTTCATGCCCTGGAACGGCTACAACTTCGAGGACGCCATCCTCATCTCCGAGAAGGTCCTCAAGGAGGACATCTTCACCTCCATCCACGTGCAGGAGTTCGAGGTCACGGCCCGTGACACCAAGCTCGGGCCGGAGGAAATCACGCGCGACATCCCGAACATCGGCGAGGAAGCGCTCAAGAACCTCGACCACAACGGCGTCATCCGCGTCGGCGCGGAGGTCAAGCCCGGCGACATCCTCGTCGGCAAGATCACCCCGAAATCCGAGACCGAGCTGGCGCCCGAGGAGAAGCTCCTCCGCGCGATCTTCGGCGAGAAGGCCGCGGACGTGAAGGACACCTCGCTCATCGTGCCCTCCGGCGTGAACGGCATCATCATGGACGTGAAGATTTCGACGAGCCGGCTCGACGCCGAGCGCGATCGTCTGTCCCCGTCCGACCGCCGCCGTCAGGTCAAGCAGATCCAGGAAGATTACAAGACGCAGATGGACAAGCTGCGCGAGCAGCTCACCGAGGCGCTCTCCAACATCCTCCTCGGCGAGAAAATCCCGCTCGACGTGATCAACGGCCAAACCGGCGAGATCATCATCCCGGCCAACCGCAAGATCACCAAGACGCTCCTCCGCAAGCTGGCCGCCGTCGCGAAGCACATCGAGATCGATCCCTCGCCCGTGCGCATCAAGATCATGGAGATCATCGCCTCGTTCCAGTCGAAGTTCGACGAGCTCGAAGGCGACCGGGAGCGCAAGGTCGCCAGCATCGAGACCGGCGACGAGGGCGGCCCCGGGGTCATCAAGCAGGTCAAGGTCTACATCGCCACCAAGCAGAAGCTCGAGGTCGGCGACAAGATGGCCGGCCGCCACGGCAACAAGGGCGTCGTCGCCAAGATCGTGCCCGAAGAGGACATGCCCTTCCTGCCCGACGGCACCCCGATCGAGATCTGCCTCAACCCGCTGGGCGTGCCTTCGCGCATGAACGTCGGCCAGGTGCTCGAGACGCACCTCGGCTGGGCGTGCAAGAAGCTCGGCATCAAGGTGGCCACCCCGGTGTTCGACGGCATCCCGGAGAGCAAGGTGCGCGGCTACCTCAAGGAGGCCAAGCTGCCTTCCACCGGCAAGTCGACCCTGTACGACGGGCGCACCGGCGAGAAACTCGATCAGGAGGTCGTCGTCGGCTACATCTACATGATGAAGCTGAACCACCTCGTGTCGCACAAGATCCACGCCCGCGCGGTCGGTCCGTACTCGCTTGTCACCCAGCAGCCGCTGGGCGGCAAGGCCCAGTACGGCGGTCAGCGCTTCGGCGAAATGGAAGTGTGGGCGCTCGAGGCCTACGGCGCAGCGCATACCCTGCAGGAACTGCTGACGGTCAAGTCCGACGACGTGAACGGCCGCACTAAGATCTACGAGTCGCTCGTCAAGGGCGACAACACCCTGAGCGCCGGCACGCCGGAATCGTTCAACGTGCTGGTCAAGGAAATGCAGGCCCTGGGCCTTGACATCAAGCTCGCCAAGCGCACCGCGCTCGGCGAGGCGCTCGGCGGCGCGCGCTAATCACTAACGCAATACTGGGAGCAAAATCGCAATGAGCACTGAACACGCCCGTGAAGAAGTCCGTTCCGTCCTTGGTTCGGACGAGAATCAGTTCGACAACGTTTCCATCACCGTCGCCGCGCCCGAGACCATCCGGTCCTGGTCGAAGGGCGAGGTCAAGAATCCCGAGACGATCAACTACCGCACGTTCAAGCCCGAGCCGGGCGGCCTCTTCTGCCAGAAGATCTTCGGCCCCGTGCGCGACTACGAATGCGCCTGCGGAAAGTACAAGCGCATCAAGTACAAGGATGTGGTGTGCGACCGCTGCGGCGTCGAGGTGACCATCGCCCGCGTCCGCCGCGAGCGCATGGGCCACATCGAGCTCGCGGTTCCCGTCGCCCACATCTGGTTCCTCAAGAGCATGCCGAGCCGTCTCGGCCTCCTGCTGGACATGACTGCGCGCTCCCTCGAGCGGGTGATCTATTACGAGAACTACATGGTGACGAACGCGGGCAAGACCCCGCTCGAGCTCAAGCAGCTTCTCACCGAGACGGAGTACCAGCAGGCCGTCGACGAGTATGGCGCCGATGCGTTCACCGCCAAAATGGGCGCCGAGGCCGTGCGCGACGTGCTCGTCCAGATCGACATGGAGGCCGTCGTCGCCGAGCTCCACGAGACGATGCGCGCCACGCGCTCCAAGCAGATCAAGAAGAAGCTCTCCAAGCGCCTGAAGGTCATTGGCGGCTTCATCAACTCGAAGTCCCGCCCGGAATGGATGGTGCTCGAGGTGCTTCCGGTCATCCCGCCGGACCTGCGTCCGCTCGTCCCGCTCGAGGGCGGCCGCTTCGCGACGTCCGACCTCAACGACCTCTACCGCCGCGTCATCAACCGCAACAACCGCCTGCGGAACCTGATGCAGCTGAAGACGCCCGACGTCATCATCCACAACGAGAAGCGCATGCTGCAGGAGGCGGTCGACGCCCTGTTCGACAACGGCCGCCACGGCCGTCCCGTCACGGGTGCGGGCAACCGCGCGCTGAAGTCGCTCTCCGACATGCTCAAGGGCAAGCAGGGGCGCTTCCGCCAGAACCTGCTCGGCAAGCGTGTCGACTACTCGGGCCGTTCCGTCATCGTCATCGGTCCCGAACTCAAGCTCAACCAGTGCGGCCTGCCGAAGAAGATGGCGCTCGTCCTCTTCGAGCCGTTCATCATCCGCCGGCTCAAGGAGCTGGGCTTCGTGCACACCGTGCGTGGCGCCCGCAAGATGATCGAGAAGAAGTCGCCGGAGGTCTGGGACATCCTCGAGGAGGTCACCAAGGGCCACCCGGTGCTGCTCAACCGCGCGCCGACGCTCCACCGTCTCTCGATCCAGGCCTTCGAGCCCGTGCTGATCGAGGGATCGTCCATCCGCGTGCACCCGCTCGTCTGCACCGCCTACAACGCGGACTTCGACGGCGACCAGATGGCGGTCCACGTGCCGCTTTCCCTCGAGGCCATCCTGGAGTGCAAGCTCCTGATGATGTCCACGAGCAACATCTTCTCGCCCTCCTCGGGCAAGCCGATCCTCACGCCGTCGCAGGACATCGTGCTTGGCGCTTACTACCTGACGATCGAGCCGCGCTCCAAGCCCGCCAAGGGCCAGCGTGTGCCGCTCCTTTCCGGCCTCCAGGAGGTCCAGTACGTGAAGGCGGACGGCGTCCTCAAGGTGCATGATTGGATCGACATTCCCAATCCTGACTTCGGCAAGGACACGGTCTACGGAAACAAGGAGCGCAAGGTCCTCCGCACGACGGTCGGACGCGTCATCTTCAACCAGATCTGGCCCGCCGGCCTCGGTTTCGTCAACTTCCCGGCGCCCAAGGGCAAACTCGGCGACCTCATCCTCAACACCTACAAGGTGGCGGGTGACCGCGTGACCGTCGAGACGCTGGACAAGCTGAAGGAGCTGGGCTTCCAGACCGCCTTCCAGGCCGGCATCTCGATCGGTATCGACGACATGATCATTCCTGAGAACAAGAAGGAGATCGTGCACGACGCCCGTCGGAAGGTCGACGAGGTCGAGTCCCAGTACAAGAAGGGCATCATCACCTCCGGCGAGCGCTACAACAAGATCATCGATATCTGGACCGGCGCCACCGACCGCATCGCGAAGTCCGTCTTCGCCAAGCTCGAAAACAACGACGGTCGCGTCGAGGTGAACCCGGTGTACATCATGATGGACTCCGGCGCCCGCGGTAACAAGCAGCAGGTCCGCCAGCTGTGCGGTCTCCGCGGCCTCATGGCCAAGCCCTCCGGTGAAATCATCGAGCGCCCCATCCTGTCCTCCTTCCGCGAGGGGCTCACGGTGCTCGAGTACTTCATCTCGACCCACGGCGCCCGCAAGGGCCTGGCCGACACCGCTCTCAAGACGGCGGACGCCGGCTACATGACCCGCAAGCTGTGCGACGTGGCCATGGACGCCGTCATCACCGAGGAAGATTGCGGGACGCGCGAAGGCATCTGGAAGCGGGCCATCTTCGAAGGTGAGACCATGCTGGTCTCCCTCGCGGAGCGCATCGTCGGCCGGTTCTCGGCGGACGACGTCTACGATCCCCTCAACCCGACCAAGACCATCGTCGGCGCCGGCGAACTCATCACCGAGGAGCTGGCCCGCCGCATCGACGATTCCGGCATCGAGCGCGTCAAGGTCCTCTCGCCGCTCACCTCCACGAGCGAGCACGGCATCGACGCCAAGTCCTACGGCATCAATCCCGCGACCAACAAGGTCGCGAAGATCGGTGACTCCGTCGGCATCATCGCCGCCCAGTCCATCGGCGAGCCCGGCACGCAGCTCACTATGCGGACGTTCCACATCGGTGGCGTCGCGTCAGCCGGCTCGAAGAATCCCGAGATCAAGGTCCGCAACAACGGTGTGGTCAAATACCGCGGCCTCCGCCTCGTGCAGACCGCCGAGGGCTACAACATCGTCCTCAACAAGACCGGCTCCCTGCAGATCCTCGACGAGAACGACCGCGAACTCGAGTCCTACCCGATCGTCGTCGGCACCTTCCTCTCCGTCACCGACGGGGCCAAGGTCACCAAGGGCCAGACGATCGCCCAGTGGGATCCGTACAACATCCCGGTCCTCTCCGAGAAGGCGGGCACGCTCCACTTCAAGGACATGATCCCGGGCGTGACGGTCAAGCGCGAGCTCGACGAGTCCACCGGCCGCATCGCGACCGTGGTCATCGAGCACAAGGAGGACCTGAATCCGCAGATCGAGGTCCGCGACGACCACGGCAAGCCGGTCGCCGCCTACTCGATCCCGACGGGCGCCCAGGTGGCCGTCGCCGAGGGCGACATCATCCAGCCCGGCGCGCTGCTCGCCAAGACCCCCCGCCAGGCGTCCGTCACCAAGGACATCACCGGCGGTCTCCCGCGCGTGGCCGAACTCTTCGAAGCCCGTCGCCCGAAGGAAGCCGCCGAAATGGCACGCATCGAGGGTGTCGTCTCGTTCGAGGGCTCCATCCGCGGCAAGCGCAAGCTCGTCGTCCGCCAGGAAGAGACCGGCGCCGAGGAGGAACACCTCATCCCGCACGGCAAGCACATCATTGTGCAGGCCGGGGATGTCGTCCACAAGGGCCAGCACCTCACCGAGGGATCGGCTGATCCGCACGAGATTCTCGAGATTCTCGGGCCGACAGCACTCTACGAGTTCCTTATCGGCCAGGTGCAGGAGGTCTATCGTCTCCAGGGCGTGTCGATCAACGACAAGCACATCGAGGTCATCATCCGGCAGATGCTCCGCAAGGTCCGCATCTCTGATCCGGGCGACACCGAGTGGTTCTGGGGCGAGCAAGTCGACCGCACCGCCTTCCTGCGCGAAAACAAGCGCATCGAGGCGGCCGGCGGCAAGCCCGCGGAAGCCGAACCGATCCTGCTGGGCATCACCAAGGCCTCGCTCGAGACCGAGAGCTTCATCTCGGCCGCCTCCTTCCAGGAGACGACCCGGGTGCTCACCGATGCCTCGACGCTTGGCAAGGTCGACAACCTCAAGGGCTTCAAGGAAAACGTCATCATGGGTCACCTGATCCCCGCGGGCACCGGCCTGCCGGCATACAAGCGGCTTAAGGTGACGCTTCCGCTTGGTGGCGATATTCCCATGGACGAGGCTCCGAAAGCCACGGCTGAGGCGAGCTGAGGTATTCGCAAATTGATTTCAAAGCCGCAGGCTCTGCCTGCGGCTTTTTTTGTGCTTACAATCGGAGCCTGGGCGCAGGACCAGTTTCGCCTTGTTTTTTGGGCCGTTATGGAGACCTTTGAGGTCCTCCCGCCAAAAAGATATCGGTAGAGCCTAGCTCCTGATGTCTTCTCGCCCGGCCCTTACCGGCCGGGCGTTCTTTTTGGCATTGGCCAGTCCGAAACCAATCCTAGGTGGCCCCACCGGGCGATGGAGGATAGGCAGCGGGGGTTGGCTTTAGGTGATGGCATCGTCGGGCGGGGCGGGGGAGAGGATTAATTCGAGCGCGAGGCATGTGTGACATTTCAGCACGCGACGAGGAGGCAGACCCGAACCGAGTAGATCATCTATTGGCACGCTCTCTGTGAATAACTTTTCCGGAGAATTTTTCATTTAACTCTTGATGTACGGGGAAGCGACCTGCTTTCGTAAATGTTCCTATCGTCTCTTACAGCCGCAGCAGCTAAACTGTTGGGGCACCTGCGACGCCACGATTTCGGGCGGTTTCCCTCCGGAATTCGTGTTTCCACATAAAGCGCGAAATAGTGCTTGCCGGAGGCTTCGTCTCCGGTAGGTTCCGCGCCTTTTCCACTTTTTATCCTCCTTCCATTTAAACACATGCCAACCATCAACCAACTCGTGAGAAAAGGACGTCGCAAGGTCGTTGCGAAGTCCAAGGCACCGGCGTTGCAGGGCAACCCCTTCCGCCGTGGTGTCTGTGTGCAGGTCATGACCCGCACGCCGAAGAAGCCGAACTCGGCGATCCGCAAGGTTGCGAAGGTTCGTCTCACGAATGGCACGGAGGTCATTTCGTACATCCCCGACGAGGGCCACAACCTCCAGGAGCACTCCATCGTGCTCGTGCGTGGTGGCCGCGTTAAGGATCTTCCCGGTGTCCGCTATCACATCGTTCGCGGCACGCTCGACGCCACCGGCGTCGAGAAGCGCCGCCGCTCCCGCTCCAAGTACGGCGTCAAACGCCCGAAAGCCGCCAAGGCCTAACCCCGTTCTTTTTCAGCCGTCATGTCACGTCGTCGCAGAGCCACTCACCGCCCCACGGTCCCGGATGTCCGCTACAACAGCGCGCTGGTGACCCACCTCATCAATGTCATCATGAAGAGCGGCAAACGCACGCTCGCCGAGCGCATCGTCTACGGTGCTTTCGAGCGCGTCAGCGAGAAGCTGCAGAAAGGCGACCCGGTCGACCTGCTCATGGGGGCGATGGAAAACGCCCGCCCGAAGCTCGAGGTCAAGAGCCGCCGCGTCGGTGGCGCCACGTACCAGGTTCCCGTGGAAATCTCTTTTGAGCGCCAGGAATCGCTGGCCCTGCGCTGGATTGTCGATGCCGCCAACGGCCGCAAGGGAATCCCGATGCGCGAGGCGATCGCCGCCGAGATCATCGACGCCTACAACAACACCGGCTCGGTGGTGAAGAAGAAGGAAGAAATGCACAAGATGGCCCAGGCCAACCGCGCCTTTGCCCATCTCCGCTGGTAAGGGAACGCCCAATCATGTCCGTCGCTTCTCCGATCAACATCACCGTCGTCACCGACAAGGCCAAGGTCTCCCCGGCTAACGCCAAGGAGCGTCCGTTCCCGCTCGAGTGGACGCGCAACATTGGCATCGCCGCGCACATCGACGCCGGCAAGACCACGACCACCGAACGCATCCTTTTCTACTCCGGCGCCGTCCACAAGATGGGCGAGGTCCATGAAGGCACCACGGTGACCGACTGGATGGAGCAGGAGCGCGAGCGCGGCATCACGATTACCGCGGCCGCCATTTCCTGCGCCTGGAACGCCTCGTGCGGTCCGTGGAAGGGCATCAAGCAGCGTATTAACATCATCGACACTCCGGGACACGTCGACTTCACGGCCGAGGTGGAGCGTTCGCTCCGCGTCCTCGACGGTGCGGTGGCGGTGTTTGATGCGGTGGCGGGGGTGCAGCCGCAGTCCGAGACGGTCTGGCGCCAGGCGAACAAGTACAGCGTTCCGCGCATCGCCTTCATCAACAAGATGGACCGGGTCGGCGCCAATTTCCACCGCGCCATCGACGACATCCGCACCAAGCTGAAGGGCAACGCGCACGCGCTGTTCCTGCCCATCGGCGCCGAGGAGAATTTCTCCGGCCTGATCGACCTGGTGCAGAACGTCGCCTACTCGTTCGAGGAGGACCCGAAGGATCAGCTCGGGATGAACCCGAAGACGATCCCGATCCCGGCCGAGATGGCTGACGAGGCGAAGAAGTACCGTGACGCGCTGATCGAGGCCGTGTCGGACTTCGATGACGTGATCGCGGAGAAGTACCTCGGCGGCGAGGAGATTTCCGTCAACGAGTTGATGCTCGGTGTGCGCAAGGCCACCATTTCGCTCAAATTCTGCGGCGTGGTTCCCGGCTCGGCCTTTAAGAAGAAGGGCGTGCAGCGTCTGCTCGACTGCGTGGTGAACTACCTGCCGAGCCCGATCGACGTCCCCCCGATGAAGGGGCAGGACAGCGACGGCAAGGAGGTGGCGGCCATGGTCGACGACAAGAGCAAGCTGGCCGGCCTCGCGTTCAAGCTCTGGACCGATCCGTTCGTCGGCAAGCTGGTGTTCTTCCGCATCTACACCGGCAAGCTCCCGAAGGGCATGGCCGTTTACAATCCCCGCACCCGCCGCACCGAGCGCGTCTCGCGCCTCGTGCTGATGCGCGCAATCGAGCGCGAGGAGATCGAGCTCGCCTACTCGGGCGACATCTGCGCCGTCGTCGGCGTCAAGGACGTCATCACGGGTGACACCCTCTGCGACGAGGATTTCGACATCCGTCTGGAGCCGCCGTCCTTCCCTGAGCCGGTCATTTCGATGTCCATCGAGCCGAACTCCAAGGGCGACCAGGAGAAGATGGGCACCGCGCTCCAGCGCCTCGTGGCCGAGGATCCCACGCTCCGCGTCAAGACCGACCCTGATACCGGCCAGACCATCCTGGCGGGCATGGGCGAGCTTCACCTCGACATCATCCGCGACCGCATGAAGCGTGAGTTCAAGGTCGAGGCCACGGCGGGCAAGCCGCAGATCGCCTACCGCGAGACCATCGCCAAGCCGGCCGACGGCGAGGGCAAGTTCATCCGCCAGTCTGGTGGCAAGGGCCAATACGGCCATGTCGTGGTCAAGATCGAGCCGAACGAGAAGGGCAAGGGCGTCGAGGTCATCAACGAGATCGTCGGCGGCGTGATTCCCAAGGAATTCATCAAGCCGTCGACCGATGGCATCCTCGAGGGCGCCAACAACGGCGTTGTCGCCGGCTACCCGGTGGTCGACGTGAAGGTGCGCATCGTCGACGGTTCCTTCCACGAGGTCGACTCCTCGGAACTCGCGTTCAAGATGGCCGGCATCTTCGCCTTCAAGGAGGCGATGAAGAAGGCCAATCCGATCCTGCTCGAGCCCATCATGGGCGTCGAGGTCACCACGCCGGAAGAATATCAGGGCGACCTGATGGGCGACATCAACCGTCGTCGCGGTGCCATCCAGGGCATGGAGAACAAGGCCGGCGCTTGCATCATCAACGCGCACGTGCCTCTCGAGATGCTCTTCGGGTATGTGACCGACATCCGCTCGCTTTCGAAAGGCCGCGCCAGCGCCGCCATCACGCCATCGCACTTCGAACAAGTGCCGAACTCGCTCCTGGCCAAGATCGTCGAGTCTTCCAGCAAGGCTCCCGCCCGCACGTAACCCCCAACCGTTCTTTCCAACGCCATGAAAGGCCAACGCATTCGCATCAAACTCCAGGGCTTCGACTATCGCGTTATCGATCAGTCGGCTCTGGAAATCGTGGAAACCGCCAAGCGCTCCGGCGCTCGCGTCTCGGGTCCCATCCCGCTTCCCACGCATATCGTCAAACTCTCCGTCAACCGCTCCCCTCACGTCGACAAGAAGTCGATGGAGCAGTTCGAGTCCCGCACGCACAAGCGCCTCATCGACATCCTGGAGCCCACCGCCCAGACGGTCGACGAGTTGAAGAAACTCAATCTTCCGTCCGGCGTGGACATCACCATCAACGTATAACTTCTAACCCACAACCCGTTTAGCAGCCAGCCGGCTCATCCCGGCCCTTGCTAAAGTAGGTCTAAACAAACGGAAGGCATCCTTCCACCTACCGCTTAGCCCATGATCGCTACAATACTAGGCAAGAAAATCGGCATGACCCAGGTCTACGACGCGCAAAACGTCTTAGTCCCGGTCACCGTGGTTGAGGCCGGCCCGTGCCCGGTCGTCCAAATTAAGACAGTCGAGACCGACGGCTATAACGCCGTGCAGATCGGCTTCGGCGGACTGAAGGCGAAGAACGCCTCCAAGGCCGAGACGAACCATGCCAAGAAGGCGGGTCTCGACGTCGTGCCGCGCTTGCTGAACGAGGTGCGTCTCGCCGAGGCGCCCACGCTCAAGCTCGGTGACGTCATCACCGTCGCGGCCTTCTCCGAAGGCCAGATTGTCGACGTGCTCGGCGTCTCCAAGGGCAAGGGCTTCCAGGGTGTCGTGAAAAAGCACGGCGCCGCCGGCGGTCCCGCGGCCCACGGTTCGATGTTCCATCGCCGGATTGGCTCGATCGGCATGCGCCAGACTCCCGGCCGTTCCTGGAAGAACCAGGCGATGCCCGGCCACATGGGCAGCCAGAACCGCACCGTGCAGAATCTGCGCATCGTGAAGGTTCTCGCCGACAAAAACCTCATCCTCGTCAAGGGCGCCATTCCGGGCGCCAACGGCGACGATGTCATCATCCGTTCGGGCAAGAAGGCCAAGAAGGCTTAAGCACCGGAGACAGTCATCACATGAAGCTCAAACTTTTTACACCCGACGCCACGAAGAGTTCCGAGAAGGACTTCAACGTTCCGACCTTCGAGGGCAACAAGGGGCTGCAGGCCGTCAAGGAAGTCGTCGTCGCCCATCGCGCGAACGCCCGCCTCGGCACGCATTCGACCAAGACCCGCGGCGAAGTCCGCGGCGGCGGCAAAAAGCCGTGGAACCAGAAGGGCACCGGCCGCGCCCGTGCCGGCTCGATCCGCTCCCCGCTGTGGGTCGGCGGCGGTGTCGTGTTCGGCCCGAAGCCCCGCGATTATTCGAAGAAGATCAACGGCAAGGTGAAGGCGCTGGCCTTCAGCCGGGCGCTCTTTGACCGCGCCTCGGCCGGTGACGTCAGCGTCATCGAGGCCTTCGCGCCCAAGGAGGCGAAGACCAAGGTCATGAACCAGGTCATCGACCGCATCGCGCCGGTCGGCCGCGTGCTGATCGTGGACGAGCCGTTTTCCAGCGAGGCCGCCCGCGCCGCGCGCAATCTCGACCGCGTCACGCTCCAGGAGGCGTCGAAGCTGAACACCCTGGATCTCTGCACGTACACCAAGATCGTCATGTCCAGCAAGGCCCTCGAGAAGATCATCGCCCGCGCCAACGGAGGTCAGTCATGATTAACGCCGACCAGGTTCTCAAAACCATTCGCCTGACGGAGAAGTCGAACCAGCTCTCGTCGAACTACGGCCAGTACACCTTCGAGGTGTACCCGTCGGCCACGAAGCACACCGTCCGCGCGGCGGTCGAGCAGACCTTCAAGGTCACCGTCACCCGCGTGAACATCCAGAATCGCAAGGGCAAGCCGAAGCGGACCCGCCGCGGCCTCGCCACCAGCGCGTCCGACAGCAAGCGCGCCATCGTCACCCTCAAGGCGGGCGACAAGATCGAGCTCACCTGAGCTCCGGAGACCACCCAACATGGCCCTTAAATCCTTCCGTCCCCTCACCGCGTCCCTCCGGTTCACGACCCTGAATCGGCCGGACGATATTTCGGACAAGCGTCCGGAGCGCTCGCTGGTCGAGAGCAAAAACAAGACCGGCGGTCGCAACACCTACGGTCGCATCACGTCGCGTCGCCGTGGCGGCGGTCACAAAAAGCTCTACCGCATCATCGATTTCAAGCGCGGCAAGCTCGACATGCCCGCCAAGGTGCAGGCGATCGAGTACGATCCCAACCGCAGCGCCCTGCTGGCGCTCCTGGCGTATGCCGACGGCAGCAAGTCCTACATCCTGGCTCCGCAGGGCCTGAAGGTCGGCGATTCGATCTACAGCGCGCTGAAGACCGACTCGAACGACTTCCGTCCCGGTAATTCCTTCCCGCTCTCGGTCATCCCGCCCGCGACCAAGCTGCACGCCGTCGAGCTGCTGCCCGGCCGCGGTGCCCAGATCGCCCGCTCCGCCGGCACCTCGGTCGAGCTTGTCGCCGTGGAGAACGGCTTCGCCCAGCTCAAGATGGGGTCCGGCGAGATCCGCCTGGTGAACCCGCGCTGCCGCGCGACCATCGGGGAGGTCTCCAATCCCGACCACAACAAGCGCTCGCTCGGCAAGGCCGGGCGCAACCGCTGGCTCGGGCGCCGTCCGCGCGTGCGCGGCATGGCGATGAACCCGGTCGACCACCCCAACGGCGGTGGCCAGGGCAAGTCGAAGGGTGGTGGCGGCCGCCAGCACCTCGTCTCGCCGTGGGGCCAGCTCGCCAAGGGCTTCCCGACGCGCCGCCGCTCCAAGGCCTCCAACGCCTTCATCCTCGTCCGCGCCAACGGCCGTCCGCCGCGCGGCAAGAAGTAAACCACCCACCACCACCTTCACTTCTTCCGCACCATGGCACGTTCCATCAAGAAAGGCTTCTTCGTCGATTATCACCTTCTGGAAAAGATCCAGAAGGCGGCCAAGGCCGGTGGCGCCCGCAAGCCCATCCAGACTTGGAGCCGGCGCTCGACCATCACCCCCGAGTTTGTCGGACACACCATCAGCGTCCACAACGGCAAGGCGCACGTCGCCGTGTACGTCACCGAGAACATGGTCGGCCACAAGCTCGGCGAATTCGCCCCGACCCGCATCTTCAAGGCGCACGGCGGCATGACCCGCAAGGAAATCTGAGCCCGCCGCCTCAACGGAATACCAACATGGAAATTCAAGCTCTCACCCGCTACGCGCGCATGTCGCCCAAGAAGGTCCGCGAGGTCGCGCGCCTCATCCAGGGCCGCAGCGTGCCCGAGGCCCTCGACTTTGTGTCGCTCATCCCGCGCAAGTCGGCCCGCCTCATCGCCAAGACCCTCAAGAGCGCCGTCGCCAACGCCGAGAACAACAACAGCCTCTCCGCCGACCAGCTCACGGTCCACCGCGCCCTCATCGAGAACGGCCCCGTGCTCAAGCGCTTCAAGGCCGGCGCCAAGGGCTCGGCCAAGCCGCGCGTCAAGCGCATGTCGCACCTCCGCATCGTCCTGACCGACGGCAAATCCAACTAACTCTCACCATGGGACAAAAGACCAACCCGACAGGCTTTCGCCTCGCCGTCCGTCGCAACTGGCAGTCACGCTGGTTTGCCCGTAAGAAGGATTTTGCCAAGCTCCTCCACGAGGATCAGGTCATCCGCAGCACGCTGATGGAGAAACTCAAGCAGGCTTCGGTGCCGCGCATTTTCATTGAGCGCGCCGGCAACCGCGTCCGCGTCAAGATCTTCACCGCCCGCCCCGGCATTGTCATCGGCAAGAAGGGTCAGGAGGTCGAGAATATGAAGGTCCAGCTCGGCAAGCTGACCGGCAAGGAGGTCCTCCTCGACATCCAGGAGGTCAAGAAGCCGGAGGTTGAGGCCCAGCTCGTGGCGGAGAATGTCGCGCTCCAACTCGAGCGCCGCATCGCTTTCCGTCGTGCGATCAAGAAGTCGATCCAGATCGCCATGTCCCTGGGTATCGACGGCATCAAGATCCAGTGCTCCGGCCGCCTGGGCGGGGCCGACATCGCCCGCCGCGAGTGGCAGCGCCAGGGGCGCATCCCGCTCCATACGCTGCGCGAGAACATTGATTACGGTTTCGCCGAGGCCCAGACCGTCTGGGGCAAGATCGGCGTCAAATGCTGGATCTGCAAGAAGGACGAATCCAACTGAACCAGCGCTAAGCTGTAAGCCTTAAGCTCAAAGCTGAAGGTCCCGCAGCCCGCGCTCAAGACTCACGCAATCGAACTCTACCGCTTAAAGCTCACCGCTTATAGCTTAAAGCTCCTCTCCCATGGCTCTCCAACCCGCACGTACCAAATACCGCAAGTCGATGAAGGGGTCGCGCGCCGGCAACGCGAAGCGCGGCAACACGCTCGCCTTCGGCGAATTCGGCCTGCAGTCGCTCTCGCGCGGTCCCATGACCGGCCAGCAGATCGAGGCGGCCCGCGTCACCATCGCCCGCCACCTGAAGCGCAAGGGCAAGCTTTGGATCCGCGTCTTCCCGCACAAGCCCGTCACCAAGAAGCCCGCCGAGGTGCGCATGGGCCAGGGCAAGGGTCCGGTCGAGTTCTACGTCGCCGTCATCAAGCCCGGCGCCGTCCTGTTCGAGCTCGCCGGCGTGCCCGCCACCATCGCCAAGGAGGCTTTCCGCCTCGCCGACGCCAAGCTGCCCTTCCGCTGCCGATTCATCGTGCGCGAGGGTACCGCCGCCTGAACCACACCCGGAGAATGCCCGCCATGACCGCCAAGGAAATCCGTGAACTCGCCCCGAGCGAGATCAGCACCAAGCTCCGCGAGACCCGCGACCAGCTGCTCCAGCTGCGCCTGCGCAAGAACGCCGGCCAGGTCGAGAAGCCGCATCTCCTGCGCACCTACCGCAAGGACATCGCCCGTCTCGAAACCGTCCTAAAGCAGAAGAAATCCACCCAGGCTGCCTGACCTAATTTTGGATTGGCGACTGCGGAATGCGGGTCACCCGCCGCTCCGCCTCCCGACTCCGATCCGCACTCCGAAATCCGAAATCCTCATTCCGAATGTCCACTCACGAACGCAACAACCGCCGCAAGACGCTCATCGGTTTCGTCAGCTCCCGGATGGGCGACAAGTCCGTCAAGGTCACCGTTCCCTACAAGACGCCGCACCCGCTTTACCACAAGGTCATCAACCGCAAGACCGTCCTCCACGTCCATGACGAGAAGAACGAAGCCAAGCTGGGTGACAAGATCGAGGTCATGGAGACCCGTCCGATCAGCCGCCTGAAGCGCTGGCGCGTCGTCCGCGTCGTTGAGGCGGCCGTGGGCGTCGACATCGTCGCCGTGTCCGAGAAGGACGTGGCCGAGTCCGTGCCGACCAAGACCACCAAGGCCGGCGCCAGCAAGGCCTAACCCCGCGCCAGGAGACAACACCATGATCCAGATGCGTTCCATCCTCGACATTGCCGACAACACCGGCGCGCGCCGCGCGTCGATGATCGGCAAGATCGGTCATCCCTCCCGCTACGCCCACGTCGGCGACATCATCACCATCAACATCAAGGAGAGCAGCACCGACGCCACCGTGAAGAAGGGTGAGGTCCACAAGGCCGTCATCGTGCGCACGAAGGCCCCGCTCCGCCGGCCCGACGGCAGCTACCTGCGCTTCGACTCCAACGCCGTGGTCATCATCGGCGAGGACGGCAATCCGAAGGGCACCCGCATCTTCGGCCCGGTCGCCCGCGAGCTGCGCGCCAAGAACTATTCGAAGATCATCTCCCTCGCCCCGGAGGTCCTCTAACATGTCCCAGAAGTTTCACATCAAGAAGAACGATCTCGTCGTCGTCATCGCCGGCGCCCACAAGGGCAAGCAGGGCAAGGTGCTCGAGATCCGTTCGAGCAAGAGCCGCGCCGTCGTCGAGGGCGTGGCCATGATCAAGCGACACCTCAAGAAGTCGCAGGAAAACCCGCAGGGCAAGATTGCCGAGCGCGAGGGCACGATCCACGTGTCGAACCTCATGCTCCAGTCGCGCTACGACACGTCGAAGCGTGCCAAGAAGGCCGCCGCGCCGGCCAAGGCCTGAAGCAGGGGAGTCCGTCCACCATCATCCACTCCGCATCCGGGTCGGAAATCCGGTCGCAACCATGAGCAAACAAATCACTCCCCTCCAGAAGTTCTACGCCGAGACCGTCGTCCCGGCCTTGGTCGCCTCGCGCGGCTACAAGAACAAGCACCAGGTCCCGAAGCTCGAGAAGATCGTCATCAACACGGGCATCAGCTCCGAGGCCGACAAGAACATGATCGCCGACACGGCGCGCGACATCGGCTTGATTGCCGGCCAGAAGCCGGTGCTCAACCGCTCCAAGAAGGCCATCGCGAACTTCAAGCTGAAGCCCAACCAGGTCACCGGCTGCCACGTCACCCTCCGCGGCGACAGCATGTGGCACTTCCTGATGCGCCTCCTTGCCGTGGCGCTGCCCACCATCCGCGACTTCCGCGGCGTCCCGAACAAGCTGGACGGGCAGGGGAACTACACCATCGGCATCACCGATTTCACCATCTTCCCGGAAATCACCGTGGAGAACAACAAGCGGCAGATGGGCCTGGATATCACCTTCGTGACGTCCGCCGAGACCGACGACGAGGCGCGCGAGCTGCTCAAACTGCTCGGCATGCCCTTCCGTCGCACGGAAGCCGCCAAGACGACCGCTGCCTGAACCAAGCACGATAAGCTTTAAGGTTTAAGAGCGTAAGCTGCCTTTCCCCACTCAAACCTTATCCCTTATCCCTTAAACCTTATCACTTAAAGTCATGCCCAAGACCTCTGCCATCGAACGCAATAAGAAGCGTATCCGTCTCGTTGAGAAGCACGCGGCCAAGCGCGCTGAGCTGAAGGCCGTCCTCGCCAATCCGGCGACGACCGACGAGGAGTTTTTTGCCGCCCAGAAGAAGCTGGCGAAGCTCCCTCGCAATTCTTCCAAGGTCCGGGTTCGCAACCGCTGCTCGCTCAGCGGCCGCCCGCGCGGCTTCCACCGCCGTTTCGGCGTCTCCCGCATCACCCTCCGCGAACTTGCGCTCTCCGGCAAGATTCCCGGCGTCACCAAGTCCTCCTGGTAATCCTTTTCCCGCCGGAAGTCGGATATGATCCGACGGGCCAAACAACCCACATCCATCCATGACCGATCCCATCAGTGATTTCCTGACCCACCTTCGCAATGCGTCGAAGGCCGGTCTTGCCCAGTGCGTTTCGCCGCACTCCAAACTCAAGGAGAGCCTGGCCGGCATCCTCAAGGCGGAAGGCTTTGTGCGTGACGTCGGCACGGGCACCGACGAGCGCGGCCACAAGACCGTCGTCGTCACCCTGAAATATGTGGACAGCGCCCCCGTCATCACGGGCCTGAAGCGTGCCTCCACTCCCGGTCGCCGCATCTACGCCGGCTACACCGACCTGCCCCGTGTCCTCAACGGCCTGGGCCTCGCCATCGTTTCCACGTCCAAGGGCCTGATGAAGGACCAAGACGCCCGTCGCCAGAAGCTTGGCGGCGAGATCGTCTGCACCGTCTGGTAAGGAGTCACCCACCATGAGCAGAATTGGCAAACAACCCGTTCAGATTCCCGACAAGGTCAAGGTCGACGTCAAAGGCACCACCGTTTCCGTCGAAGGCCCCAAGGGTAAGGTCAACAAGACCTTCGCTCCGGTCGTGAAGATCGAGAAGAAGGACAATGCTGTCGTCGTATCGCCTACGGAGCAGACCCGTTTTTCGCGTGCGATGTACGGCACGACCCGTTCCGTGATCGCCGGGATGGTCAAGGGCGTCAGCGTGGGCTACGCCAAGGAGCTGGAGATCCAGGGTGTCGGTTTCAAGGCCGCGCTCAAGGGCAAGCAGCTCGACCTCTCGTTGGGCTACTCGCACCCGATCCTCCACGACATCCCGGACGGCATCAAGATCACGGTCACCGACCAGACCAAGCTCAAGATCGAGGGTGCGGACAAGCAGCTCGTCGGCCAGGTAACCGCCGAGATCCGCGCCTATTATCCGCCTGAGCCCTACAAGGGCAAGGGTGTCCGGATCGTCGGCGAGCATGCCGAGCGTGTCCGTCGCAAGGAAGGCAAGACGGTGGCGTAAGGCTCCGGCTCCCGCCGATCGCAAATCCACAATCCCAAATCCAAGATTTCCCAGTGAAAACCGTTTACAAGGCCCAGCTTCTCCAGAAGCGCAAGTGGCGCATCCGCAAGAAGGTGACCGGCACCGCGGCGCGTCCCCGCCTCACCGTCAAGTTCTCCGGCAAGCACATCTACGCGCAGGCCGTCAACGACGATGCCGGCTCGACTCTCGTGTTCCTCTCGACCCTCGATCCCGAGGTGCGGAAGGCCAACGTGAAGGGCAATGTCGCCGGCGCCAAGTCCCTCGGCAGCGCCTTCGCCAGCAAGGCGAAGGCCGCCGGTATCACCGCGGTCGTGTTCGACCGCAACGGCCGCCTCTATCACGGCCGCGTCAAAACCTTCGCCGATGCCGCGCGCGAGGCCGGCCTCCAGTTCTAATCTCCACCCATGGCTAACAACAACAGGTCCTTTTCCTCCGGTCCCGCCGCCAACGACACGGGCGAGCCCGGCATGATCGAGAAAGTGGTCTTCATCAACCGCTGCGCCAAGGTGGTCAAGGGCGGCCGCCGCTTCAGTTTCTCCGCCCTCTCCGTCGTCGGCGACGGCAAAGGCAGCGTGGGCATCGGCTACGGCAAGGCCAACGAGGTGCCCGACGCCATCAAGAAGTCGACCGAGTCCGCCAAGAAGCGCATGGTTGCCGTCAAGCTCAAGGGCGGCACCATCCCGCACGAGGTGCTCGGCGAGTTCGACGGCGGCAAGGTCTTCCTGCGTCCCGCTTCCAACGGCACCGGCCTGATCGCCGGCGGCGGCGTCCGCGCCGTCCTCGAGGCCGCGGGCGTCCACAACGTGCTCACCAAGTCGATGGGTTCCAAGAACCACATCGCCGTCGTGCACGCCACCCTCAACGGCCTGCGCAAGCTGCGTCTCGACGAGGATTTCCGCGCCCTGCGCAGCTGACCGATCTCTCTAATCCGAGTCGCCCCGAATCCCTCGCGGGCGGCGACCCTATTCAGGAACAAAGCAACATGCGTCTCCACAATCTCACGAACGTCAAAGGTGCCGTGCACCGCAAGAAGCGCGTCGGCTGCGGCGAAGGCGGCGGCCACGGCAAGACCTCCACCAAGGGCGGCAAGGGCCAGACCGCCCGCTCCGGCGGCTCGATCCGTCCCGGCTTCGAGGGCGGCCAGATGCCCCTTTACCGCAAGCTGCCGCACCGCGGCTTCAACAACTACGAGTTCCGCACCAGCTATGCCGTCGTCAACGTCGGCGACCTGGCGGGCCTCGACGCCGCCATCACCGAGGTGAACGCCGAGGTGCTGGCCAAGGCCGGGCTCGTCCGCGCCGGCGTCACCGCGCTGAAGGTCCTCGGCGACGGCGAGATCGCCCGCGCCCTCAAGGTCACCGCCCAGAAGTTCTCCGACTCGGCCAAGGCCAAGCTCGAGAAGGCCGGCGGCCAGGCCATCGTCGGCTGACATGATTGCGGATTCCGGAGCGCAGAGGGCGGATTGATCTGCATCCCGATCCGCACGGTCAGCGAATCCGCACCCCGTATTCCGTATTTCGCGAACATCCATGTTTTCCGCCTTCGCCAACTCCATGAAGATCCCCGAGCTGCGCTCGCGGATCCTCTACACGCTGTCACTCCTCTTCATCGCCCGGGTCGGCGCACACATCCCGCTGCCCGGCATCGATCCGAAGCCCCTGGAGCTGTTCTTCAAGGCGCAGACGGCCAGCGGCGAGGGCGGCCTCATGGGCCTCTACAACATGTTCACGGGCGGCGCGCTCACCAAGGGCGCCGTCTGCGCGCTGGGCATCATGCCCTACATCAGCGCCTCCATCATCTTCCAGCTGCTCACCGCGGTCGTGCCCATGCTCAGCCGGCTGCAGCAGGAAGGTGACGTGGGCCGCCAGAAGCTCACGCAGTACACCCGCTACGCCACCGTCCTCATCTGCCTGGTCCAGGGCGTGCTCCTCATCCTGGCGCTGGAAAACCCGGCCCGGCTGTTCGCGGGCTACGACGTGAACACCTACGGGCAGATCGTCGTGGTCGGCAAGGTCTGGTTCCTCATCCAGTCCACCATCTTCATGACCGCCGGTACGATGCTGCTGATGTGGCTCGGCGAGCAGATCACCCAGCGCGGCATCGGCAACGGTGTCTCCCTCCTCATCACCGTCGGCATCCTTGCCGACATCCCCGGCGCCGCGGTCTCGACCTACCAGCTGTTCTTCGCCCCCATCGGCGTCGCCAAGCTCGGCCTGCCGCAAGGCGTGATGATGCTCGGCCTGTTCATCGTCGTCACGATGGGGATCATCGCCGTCACCCAGGGCCAGCGCAAGATCCCGGTCCAGTACGCCAAGCGTGTGGTCGGGCAGAAGGTCTACGGCGGCCAGAGCTCCTTCCTGCCGCTCAAGGTCAACTACTCGGGCGTCATGCCCGTGATCTTCGCCAGCGCCATCCTCCTGTTCCCGCAGCAGATCATGTCCCAGGCCGGCGCGGCGTTTAACATCAAGTTCCTGGTCGAGTTCGCCAACGATCTCCTGCGCGGTCACCCGGTGTATTACATCAGCATGACGCTGCTCATTCTCTTTTTCAGCTACTTTTGGGTGTCCGTCATGTTCAAGCCGATTCAGATTGCCGATGACCTCAAGAAGTACGGTGGCTACATTCCCGGCGTGCGCCCCGGCGAGCCGACGGCCAGCTTTCTCGATTTCATCATGACGCGCCTGACCCTGGCTGGCGCGATCTTCCTCACGATCATCGCCATCATTCCCGACGTGCTGCTCTTCGAGCTCAACGTCCCGCCTCGCGTCGCCTATTTCTTCGGCGGCACCGGCATGCTGATCACTGTCGGCGTCATCCTCGACACGATGCGCCAGATCGAGACCTTCCTGCTGCAGCGCCACTACGACGGTTTCCTCAAGAAGGGCCGCATCCGGGGCCGCAGCACCTCCGCCAATGTCGCGCTCGGCGAAGCCGCCAGCGACAAGTCGGTTATGCAACTTACTGCCGTGATGGTAATTATATTGTTGGTCGGCCTCGCTGCCTGGCTTGTCCGACAATATGCTCTTTAACCCTTTACTTCGTTGAAGAGGGCTGAACACTCCAGCGCCTTTTCCGCATTCGCCACCGCGAAGGCGAAGTTCCTTCTCCTTGGTCCAACCGGCCCGCATCTTGCGGGTCTGGCCAGCCAAGTCCGTTCTTTGAATCTTGAGCACGTCTCTCCTGCGTCCCTTGTGCAACAGGAGATTTCGCGCCGCACCCCGTCGGTGCGCCCCGGCTCCACGCCGGGCGTCCCGGGGAACGACCAGGTCCAGCTTGCGCTCCTGCGCAAATGGTTCTGGGCGCGCAAACCCGATGCGGGATTCCTTTTGGAGGGATTCCCGGCTACGCTGCTCCAAGCGTTGGTGTTCGACGAATGGCTCGAAGCCCGTGGTGAAAATCTCACTGCGGTGTTCGCCGTCCCCCTGTCCGCCGGTCTTCCGGTGAGCGGGGAAGTCGCCACCTACTACCGCACCCAGGGGGTTCCGTTCGGAACCCTTCCCGCCGCCGCCTAATGATCCCGATCAAGAATTCGGATGAAATCAGGCGGATGCGCGAATCTTGCGCCATCGCCGCGACCGTCTTGGCCCGGCTGAAGGCACAGGTTCGTCCCGGTATCACGACGTACGACTTGGATCAAATCGGCCGCGATCTCATCGCTTCGTTCGGCGCCCGCAGCGCCTGCCACGGCTACCAGTTGCACTCCCGCCGCTACCCGGCCCACACCTGCCTCTCGGTCAATGAGGAGGTCGTCCACGGCATCGGCTCTCTCAAGCGCGTCCTGCGCGACGGCGACATCATCTCGCTCGACATCGTGGTCGAACACGATGGCTACATCGGCGACAACGCCGCCACCGTGCCGGTGGGCGCCATCGCTCCCCGGACCGCCGAGCTGTTGAAAGTCACCGAGGAAGCCCTCTACGTCGGCATCAAGCAGGCGCAGGTCGGCAACCGGATCGGCGACATTTCCCATGCCGTGCAGACCTTCGTCGAATCCCACGGCTTCAGCGTCGTCCGCGAGATGGTTGGCCACGGGGTCGGCCGCGCAATGCACGAGGAACCGCAGATTCCGAATTTCGGGCGCCGTGGATCCGGCGAGCGGATCAAGCCTGGCATGACGCTGGCCATCGAGCCGATGGTCAACCT
Organism: Opitutaceae bacterium; assembly: GCA_016795545.1. Taxonomy (GTDB): domain Bacteria; phylum Verrucomicrobiota; class Verrucomicrobiia; order Opitutales; family Opitutaceae; genus Lacunisphaera. Next base: position 20,559 of record JAEUGX010000011.1, on the reverse strand, counting down.
CGGCCGCTACCAGGTTCGGACCCTGTCCGACGGCTGGACAATCGTCACCGCCGACGGTTCACCCTCCGCGCATTTCGAACACACCGTGCTCACCACCGATTCCGGTCCCGAGATCCTCACGATCCCGCGGGCTGCCTGAACGTTTCCTTTCCCGCTTCCACACCTTTCAACATAACTTAACCACCCATCCTATGCCTCGTCTCCTCGGCGTCGAACTCCCCGCCAAAAAGAAGATCGGATACTCCCTCCGTTACATCTACGGCATTGGCCCCGCGCGGGCCGACCTCATCATCGCGGCCGCCGGCCTCGATGCCAACATGCGTGCCTCGGACCTCTCCGAGGAACAGCTGAACAAGATTCTCCACGTGATCACCGACAACAAGTGGGTGGTCGAGGGCGACCTCCGCCGTGAGATCGCGGGCAACCTCAAGCGCCTGCAGGCGATCAACTGCTACCGTGGCATTCGCCACCGCCGCAGCCTCCCGGTCCGCGGCCAGCGCACCAGCACCAACGCCCGTACCCGCAAGGGCCCGCGCAAGACCGTCGGCGTCACCAAGGCCAAAGAAGCCTAACCTCCAACCCTTACCTCCATGTCCGACGAGAAATCCGCTCCCAAGAAGGAAAAGGCGCCCAAGAAGGACGCCGCCGCCACGCCCGCTCCCGCGGCTGAAGCCAAGCCCGCCAAGGAAAAGGCCGCCAAGGCCCCTGCTGCGGCCGAAGGCGCCGCCGCTGCTCCCGCCGCTCCGGTCGAGACGGTCGGCGGGGTGGCCAAAGCCGCCACGGCAGAGGACCTCCTCAAGGAGGAGTTGCTGTCCGTCAAGGTTCGCAAGGCCAAGGGCTCCAAGAACATCACATCCGGCATCGCGAACATCGCCGCCACGTTCAACAACACGATCGTGTCGATCACGGATGCCAAGGGTAACGTCATCGCCTGGTCCAGCGCCGGCAAGTGCAACTTCCGCGGTTCGCGCAAGTCCACGGCCTACGCCGCCCAGGTTGTCGCTCAGGACGCCGCCCGCAACGCCATGGCCCACGGCCTCAAGGAGGTCCAGATCCGCGTCAGCGGCCCTGGCCTCGGCCGCGATTCCGCCATCCGCGGCCTCCAGGCCATCGGGCTCGAGATCTCCTCGATCATCGATGTCACCCCGGTCCCGCACAACGGTTGCCGTCCGCGCAAGCGCCGCCGCGTCTGAGGCACGACGCGCCAGCTCAAACTTAAAATCTCAAATCTCAAATTTAGGATCCCTCCATGGCTCGCTATACCGGACCCTCTACCCGCGTCAGCCGTCGTTTCGGCCAATACATCGTTGGTTCGCCGAAGGTGCTCGAACGCCGCAATTTCCCGCCGGGCCAGCACGGCCCGAAGTCCCGTCGCAAGCTGTCCGAATACGCCGTCGGCTTGGCCGAGAAGCAGAAGCTCCGCTTCATCTACGGCCTGCTTGAACGCCAGTTCCGCCGCGTGTTCGCCATTGCGAAGAAGGAGCGCGGCGTCACCGGCGAGCGTTTCCTCCAGCTGCTGGAAACCCGCCTCGACAGCGTCGTCTACCTCCTCGGCTTCGCCAAGAGCCGCGCCGCGGCCCGCCAGCTCGTGAACCATGGCCACGTCCGCGTCAACGGACACAAGGTCGACATTGCCAGCTACAATGTCGTCCAGGGCGATGAGATCGAGATCAAGGCCGTCAATTCCTCGCGTCAGCTGGCCACCCGCGCCATCGAAGAAAACCGCGCCCGGGTCGTCCCCGGCTGGCTGACCCGCAATGACGAGGCCCTCAAGGGCACCGTCACCCGCCTGCCCACCCGCGACGAGATGGAGCCCTCGATCAACGAGCAGCTCATCGTCGAATACTACTCGCGCTTCTGAGTCCGCCAACCTCGTTCCGCCGCCCCCAGGGCGCAGGCGGGCGGGGTTGCGCTCCATCCAATTCTAACTATCAAACGGAGATTACTCACATGCCCAAGCGTCTCGGAAAATTCGAAATCCCCTCCAAACTCACCAAGGTCGAGGAGGGCTCCACCAGCACCTACGCCAAGTTCATCGCCGAGCCCTTCGAGGCCGGCTACGGCCACACCATCGGCAACTCCCTCCGTCGCGTCCTGCTCAGCTCGATCGAAGGCAGCGCGATCAGCTCGATCAAGATTGAGGGCGTCAACCACGAGTTCCAGAGCATCGACGGCGTCGTCGAAGACGTCACCGATATCGTCCTCAACCTCAAGAAGATACTCATCGTCTCCGAGAAGCGGGAGCCGGTGAAGCTCAGCCTCAAGGTCAACCGCGAGGGCCCCGTCACCGCCGCGGACATCCAGCCCGACGCCAACATCAAGATCGTCAATCCTGAGCAGCTCATCTGCACGCTCGACACCAAGCGGGCCTTCGAGGCCGAGATCGAGATCAAGACCGGCCGCGGCTACTGCCCCGGCGAAAACAACAAGAAGGAAGACCAGGCGATCGGCGTCATCGCCATCGACTCGCTCTTCTCCCCGGTTCGCCTCGTCCGCTACGCTGTCGAGAATACCCGCGTTGGCCAAATCACGGACTACGACAAGCTTGTGCTCGAGGTCTGGACGGACGGCCGCATCACCCCGGACGACGCTCTCAAGCAGTCGGCCTCGATCCTTAAGCACCACCTCGACGTGTTCGATCGCGTCTCGCAGGAGGCGTACGAGTTCGAGAGCCAGGCCGCGGAGGTTTCCGAGGAGCAGAACAAGCTCCGGAAGCTGCTCAACATGTCGGTCAACGAGATCGAACTGTCGGTCCGCGCCGCCAACTGCCTCAACAACGCCAACATCACCACCGTCGGCGAACTGGCGATGAAGACCGAGCAGGAAATGCTGAAGTACCGCAACTTCGGCAAGAAGTCGCTCAACGAAATCAAAGAGAAGCTCGAGGCCCTCGGTCTTTCCCTGGGCATGAAATTTGACGAGCGACTCCTCGACACCAAGAAGGAAGCCTGAGCGAAGCGGCGACCAGCGGGAGTGGTCAGCGAGCATGCTCGCTGCGCCCCTCCTGCTTCCCCTCGCTGCCCGCTCGCACCACTCACTGCAGATTCTGTTCCTCGCGCCGTCCGCTGCCGCCCAACGCTGCGACCGGATTGCCGATCGGGGAGCGATAACCCAACCACCCAATGCGTCACAACAAACACCACGCCTCCCTGGGCGTCACCCGCGAGCACCGCGCCGCCATGCTTTCCAACATGGGCGCTTCGCTCATCAAGCACGGTCGGATCCAGACCACGCTCACGAAAGCCAAGGCCCTTCGCCCCTTCATCGAGAAGGTCATCACCAAGGCCAAGAAGGCCGCGGCTGCCGCCGACAAGAAGGACGCCATTCACCTGCGCCGCATCGCCCTCACGGACATCCGCGACGAGTCCGCCATCACCCTGCTCTTCAATGAGAAGGTGAAGCAGTTCGAGAAGCGCAGCGGCGGCTACACCCGCATCTACAAGCTCGGCCCGCAGCGCATCGGCGACGCCGCCGAGATGGCGCTGATCGAGTTCGTGGCCGCCGAGGATGAGGGCTACAAGAAGCGGGGCGCCAGCCGCAAGAAGGGCGCCAAGAAAGCCAAACCGGCCGCCGCCGAAGCCGCGCCTGAAGCCCCCAAGGCCGAAGGCGAAGCCAAGGGCTGAACCAGGTCGCGCAGGTCAAATCTCGATGCGCCGTCCGTCAAGGGACGGCGCATTTTTTTCGCCAGGCGGATTCCCGCGCCTGGTCTGGCCGCCTTGGCTTCGCGCGCTTCGAGGCCTGCCGGAAATCTTTCCCCTTGGCACCCGCGCCCCTTCGTATGAATTTCCCAACGTGGTCGTGCCGCCTGATTTCACATGGGATGTCATCCTCTACGGCCTGGTCGTCCTGGGTCTTTTCGGCTTCCTGTGGGTTTACTACGATCGTCGGGACCGCGCCTACTTCGATGCGGAACGCCGCAAGATCACGTTCCACTGCATCCGGTGCGACCACCTCTACACGGAAAAGATCGGCACCGAGCTCGCCCCGTGCCCCAAGTGCGGCCACGCCAACACGCGGCTGAAGTTTTGACGGCGGGTTTGCGGGGGCCCGCGGAAGACGGGGAAAGGTGTGGATTTGCCGCGGTCGCGGCGAGGGTTCCGGATGCTGGGACTCCCGCTGGACATGTTTCGCCTTCCGCGGCTTCCGTGCGTTCGGAGGCCCTCCGGTCCCCGCTGATTTTTTGATTTCTTTCCTCCGGAAACTCGCCCAGCTTCCCGCATGGCGCAGACAATTGCCGTTCTCGATTTCGGTTCCCAGCTCACCCAGGTCATCGCCCGCCGGATCCGCGAGTGCCAGGTTTACTCCAAGATCTACCACTTCTCGACGCCGGCGGCGAAATTGCGCGAGGAGGGTGTCATCGGCATCATTCTCTCCGGCGGCCCCCAGAGCGTTTATGCGCGGACCGCCCCGCATCCGGATCCGGAGATCTTCCAACTCGGCGTGCCGATCCTCGGCATTTGCTACGGGGTGCAGCTCATGGGCCACTTCCTCGGCGGCAAGGTCGCCCACAGCAAGGCGCGGGAATACGGCCACGGCCACCTCACGATCAAGCAGCCGGGCCGGCTGTTCGCCGGGCTGCCCCGCCGGCTGCGCATCTGGAACTCGCATGGCGACAAGCTGACGAAGCTGCCGCCCGGCTTCAAAGCAACCGCGATTTCCGAGAATTCTCCCTACTCCGGCATCGAGGACGCCCGACGCCGGTTCTACGGCATCCAATTCCATCCCGAGGTCTTCCACACCGAGCGCGGCGTCGACATGATCCGCAACTTCCTCGTCGGCATCTGCGGCGCGCGCCAGGACTGGACCACCCGCGACTTCATCGCCCACGCCGTGGCCGACATCCGGGCCAAGGTGGGCAGATCCCGCGTGCTGCTGGGCCTGTCCGGCGGCGTGGACTCGTCGGTCGCCGCGGCCTTGCTGCACAAGGCCATCGGCCGCCAGTTGACCTGCGTGTTCGTCGACAACGGCCTGCTGCGCAAGGGTGAGCGGCAGTATGTCGAGGCGCTCTACCGCCGGAACTTCAAGATCGACCTGCGGGTGGTCGACGCCTCCCGGCTCTTCATCAGGCGGCTCAAGGGCGTCGTGGATCCCGAGACCAAGCGGAAGATCATCGGCCGCACGTTCGTCGAGGTGTTCGAGAAGTCGCTGAAGTCGATCGGCGGCGCCGAATTCCTGGGGCAGGGGACCCTCTATCCCGACGTGATCGAAAGCGTTTCGATCGCCGGCAATCCGGCCTCGCTCATCAAGACCCATCACAACGTCGGCGGCCTGCCCGAGCGCATGAAGCTCAAGCTCATCGAGCCCCTGCGCGAGCTCTTCAAGGACGAGGTTCGCGCCGTCGGTTCCGCGCTCGGCCTGCCCCGCGAAGTGGTCTGGCGCCAGCCGTTTCCCGGACCGGGCCTGGGGGTGCGCGTGATGGGCGACATCACCGCGGAGAAACTCGAGATCCTGCGCAACGCGGACGCCGTGCTGCAGGAGGAAATGATGGCCTCCGGCTACTACTGGAAGGTGTGGCAGTCCTTCGCCGTCTTCCTGCCCGTCAAGACGGTCGGAGTCTTCGGTGACGAACGGACCTACGACTACGTCATCGCGCTGCGGGTCGTCGAGAGCATCGACGCCATGACCGCCGACTGGGCCCGGCTGCCGCACGAACTCGTGCAGAAGATCTCCAGCCGCATCACCAACGAGGTGCGCGGCGTCAGCCGCGTGGTGTTCGACGTCAGCTCGAAGCCTCCCGCAACCATCGAGTGGGAGTAGGCGCGGGCCTGGGCAGCCCCGATCGGCCGCGGTTCCGCGCAGTCGAGCCTCCGGACTGCAGAATCCCGTTGCGAAACCCGGCACCCGCCTCTTTTTTACGGGTCGTACTCCCTCGCATGAAAGCCCGCTTCGTCGCCGTTCTCGCCGCCCTCCTGACGTTTGTCGCCCCCCCGGCCGGTGCCCAGACGGCCGAACAATGGATCGCCAAGGCCCGGGCCTACCTCGGACCCGAGAACGCGCTCAAGGCCGTCACCAGCATCCACTTCATCGGCGCCCTGGAGGCGGATGCTAACACCCGGCTCCCGGCCGAGATCATGTTCCAAAAGCCGTACCAGCAGCGGATCATCGTCACCGCGCCGAAGGTCATCGAGGTCACCGCCCTCGACGGTTATGATGCCTGGCAGAAACGGGTGAACCCCGCCAATCCCACCCAGTGGCAGGTCACCATCCTGGACGCCAGCCAGGTCAAGCGGCTCCGGGCCAACACCTGGGAAAACCTCAATTTTTTCGCCGGACTCGAGAAGAAAGGCGGACGCGTCACGGTGGCCGGAGAGGTCACGGTCGATGGCATCGCCTGCGTGAAGCTTTCCTTCCACCACGACGACACGATCGTATTTCAACGCTATTTCGACAAGGCCACGGGGCGGCTGGTCAAGACCGAGACCGAGAGCGGCGCCGAGATCCGCGAGGAGGGCGAAATGCTCGTCAATGGCATCCGGTTTCCGCGCAAGGTCATCAACAAGTCTCCAAGCGGCCAGACCAACGTCATCGCCTTCGACAAGGTGCTCCTCAACGAGCGCATCCCCGCATCCGAGTTCGCGGTGCCGGAACTGCAGGCGAATTGAACCGCATCGCGTTTCGTGGTGCCTCCGGGAGCGCTGAGCCCGTTTACATTTTCTGTCGGACGGTCAATGCCGTCCTAATGATTGCCGGACAGCGAAAAACGGACCGAGGCTTTGCTTTGCAAGCGGCCTATTTTGTGTTCTTTTAGCCTTTCGGAGAACGTTAGAGAATTCCGTAGCCCTGCGCGGGAGCGCAGGGACCCCGCCCCTCCGGGGTGGGCTACGTGGCCAGTGGCTGCGGGATTTTTAGTACGACCCCGCCCCCCATGCAAAAGCACGCCCTAATCAAGATCGACGACAAGGAACACACTTTCCCGGTGATGACCGGCACGGAGGGGGAGAAGGCCATTGACGCTCGCAACCTGCGCAAGGAAACCGGCTACATCTTTTACGACCAGGGCTACGGCAACACGGGCTCATGCGAGAGTTCCATCACCTACCTCGACGGCGACAACGGCGTGCTGCGGCACCGCGGCTACACCATCGAGGAGCTGGCCGAACACAGCGATTTTCCCGAGACCGCCTACCTTGTGATCTACGGGGAGCTGCCCAACGCCGCCCAGCGCAAGGCCTTTGGCCAGCTGCTGCGTGAGAACGCGGCCATCGAGACGCAGATGCAGCGTATCTTCGAGGGTTTCCCGAAGGATGCGCCGCCGATGGCGATGCTGTCCTCCATCGTCGGCTCGCTCGCGGCCCACTACCCGCAGCTGGCCACGAACAACTTCGAGAAGGATCTCCAGCAGTTCGACCTGGCCGCGGCCATGGCCATCTCGAAGATCCGCACGATCGGGGCCATGATCTACCGGCACAACAAGGGGCTGCCTTTCGTCCATCCCAAGGACCTGCCGTTCTGCAATAATTTCCTGCACATGATGTTCTCCGAGCCGTATCAGGAATACGCGGCGCTGCCCGAGGTGGCCAAGGCGCTCAACCTGATCCTGCTCATGCACGCCGATCACGAGCAGAACTGCAGCACCTCGACCATGCGCATGGTCGGCTCCAGCGGCGCCAATCTCTTCACCTCCCTCGCCGCCGCCATCAACGCCCTCTCGGGTCCGCTGCACGGCGGTGCGAACACCGCGGTGATGCAGATGCTCCAGTCGATCCACGACGAGAACGACGATGGCACCCGCTTCATCGAGGCGGCCAAGGGCGGCAGCAAGAGCAGCCGGCTCATGGGCTTCGGCCACGCCGTCTACCGGAACTTCGATCCTCGCGCGAAGATCATCGGCCAGGCGTGCGACGTCGTGCTCAAGAAGCTCGGCAAGTCGGATCCCCTGCTCGACATCGCCAAAAACCTCGAGCAGGCCGCGCTCAAGGATGATTATTTCATCTCCCGCAAGCTGTACCCGAACGTCGATTTCTACAGCGGCATCATCATGCGCGCCCTCGGCATCCCGACGAACATGTTCACGGTCATGTTCGCCATCGGCCGCTCTCCCGGCTGGATCGCCAACTGGCGCGAGGTGGCGTCCAATCCGAAGGGCCGCATCTACCGCCCCCGGCAGATCTACGTGGGCCCGGTCAAGCGCGCCTACGTGCCGCTCGCCAACCGCAAGTAGTTTCCCGGAGGGCGCGGCCGGCCGCGCGCTTCGTTACCCTAGCTCTTGGGCGGCGGCTGCCGCAGGATCTCGTCCACCGTCAGCCCGCTCAGGCCCTCGAGGCCCTTCAGCAGCCGCCACAGCGCGAACAGCATGATGGCCATGCTGGGAAAAACGATGACGGGCCAGCTCCAGAGCGTCATGCGCCCGAGCTCCTCGTTGAACTCCGGGGTGTCCGGCAGGCTCTTGATGATGACCCGCGCCAGGCCGAAGTTCAGCAGCGCGCTCAGGAAGAACGAGCCCGCCAGCAGCCAGCTGGCACGCAGCAGCAGCTGGTGGAAGTCGCTTCCCCGGCCGTGGGTCGCCAGGGCCGCCTCCACGCGGGGCGTGTCGATTACCTGGTCATTGAAGAGCAGCGAGCGGACCAGCGGCTTCCGCGTCCATTGCGACACGATCACCGTCAACCCGATCAGCGACGGCACCACCGCCTCCTTCACCGCAAACCAGAACGGCGGTAGCTTCAACAGCCCCAGCCCTCCGGTCGCCAGCGTGCTGACGAATCCCAGCGCTGACAGGAAGTTGAAATTCCGTCGCCGCGCCAGGTCGTAGAGGCCGTAGGCCAAGGGGAATGACAGCGCGATCAGCAGCCCTGGCTTCGGCCCCAACCATTCCGGCTTGCTGAACTTCGCCAGGATCACCGAGGGGGCCACCACGTTGCAGGCGATATTGATCAGCAGGTTCTCCTTCGGTGGCGGGGCGGCGGACATCCGTCTAATGAAGGTGGAAGCGGGGAAAACTGGAAGGAGAAATCGCCCTCCCTTGCCCGGACCAGGGGCGTCCGCCAGGGGCGCGAAAGGGACGGATTGACCGGCGTCCCGTCTGCCCGGGCCGGGATCCGGGAAATCGCGGGTCTATCCCCGCCTCTTTTTCCTGGTTTTCAGCCTTCCTCAGGCTTGTATGCTGCTCGCCCCATGATCCTGCTCGGTGTCAATATCGACCATTGCGCCACCCTGCGCCAGGCCCGCTATCGGCAGGCCGCGGCCACCCGGGGCGGCAACATCGAACCCGATCCCGTCGAACTGGCCTTTCGCTGCGAGAAAGCCGGGGCCGATGGCATCACCGTCCATCTCCGGGAGGATCGCCGGCATATCCAGGATGAGGATGTGCTCCGGCTGAGTGAATCCCGGACCACGCGGCTCAACCTCGAGATGGCCTGCACGCCGGCCATGACCGACTTCGCTCTGCGCTTGAAACCTCATTCCGTGTGCCTCGTGCCCGAGAGCCGGGAGGAGGTCACCACCGAAGGCGGACTCGATGTTGTCGGCAATCGCGACAAGGTTGCCCGCGTGGTCGACGCGATGAACGCCGCCGGCATCAAGACCAGCCTTTTCATTGATCCTGACGACGCGCAAATCGATCTCTCGGCTCGGCTGGGCGCTCCCTGGGTCGAGCTCCATACCGGCGCTTACGCCAATGCCTACCACGGCGCCGGCCGCGGGACCGAGCTTGCCCGGCTGATGACGGGCGCCAATCGGGCCCATGCCGCCGGCCTCGTTGTCAACGCCGGTCATGGCATCAATTACGTCAACATCGCTGAAATCCGCACCCTGCCGCACCTGCATGAACTGAACATCGGCCACAGCATCATCAGCCGCGCCCTTTTCACCGGCATCGACGAGGCGGTCCGGACCATGAAGGCGCTGATGAATCCGGGAGCGTAGGCACAGCCGGCATCCGGTCGGTTTCCCCCGGGCGGCCAGCCGCTTTTTTACTCGCTACCCACGGTTCGCTACCCGCAACTTGCTGCATGTCCCTTTCGCTTCCCCCGGGCGGCATCCTGGTCGGACTTGGCTGCGACTTGATCGAGGTCGAACGCATCCGCGGTGTCCTCGACAAGCATGGCGATCGTTTTCTTAAGCGGGTCTTCACCGAGGAAGAACAGGTCTACTGCAACAGCCTGAAATACCCGCACAAGCACTATGCCGCGCGGTGGGCGGCAAAGGAGGCGGTCTCGAAATGCTTTACGACCGGCATCGGAGAGCACCTGCACTGGACTTCGGTTTCCGTCTATCACGGCTCCCGCAAGGAGCCGCTGGTCCGGCTCGACGAGCGCGCCGGAGACCTGCTCAGAACCGTCGGGGCCACCCACGTCTGGGTGAGCCTCTCCCACACGGATACCCACGCCATGGCGGTCGCGGCGCTGCTCAAGCACGGCTGAAGCCATGGCCGATGCTCCCCAACAACGTTCACCTCTGGCCCGCGCCGGCTGGCTGGTCGGCGTGTTCGCCCTGGCCTGGATCGGATTTCTGTTCTTGCCGATGCGCCGGCCTCAGCCGCCGGAGTCGTCCTTCGATGTCGTGGTCCCGACTTCCAAGCTGCGGGCGGTTGGGCTGCCGGATAATCCCGACCTGGAGGGGCTGCCGGATTTTTTCGAGGTCTGGGCGAGCCGGGCTGAATGGCGGGACGAACGTACCGAATTCGCCTACTGGAATCCCGCCGCGAAGGATTATAGCTACACCTTTGAAGCCACCCGCACGCCGGAGGGCTATCGTTTCCGCCCCATCCCGGTGCCCGACCCCGCCAAGCGTTTCCTCGACGAGGTAATCGATGACGATTACCCGATCCGATTCTACCGCACCCTTCCGGACCCTGCGAGCCGCCGCGACTGAGTGGCGCGGCGGGTCGCGGAGTCTGAAGGCCCGGCCCGTCCGGCATTGCATCGATCAGGCGTCCGCAGGCCGCACTCCGGGGTTTCCCCCTTTGATTATCCTGGCTGCATCCAAATACATTCCACGGCTCGCTTGCCGTGGCGAAGCGTTCGACGTAGGTTGACGGCATGCCGCTGCCCGCCTCTCACCCGGTTCTCTCCTGCTCCGAGGCGAGGGTGTGGGAGGCTCGGCAGCTGCCGGATGAAGCGGCGGAATGGACGGCGATGCAGGCTGCCGGACGCAAGGTCGCGCTCGCCGTCCTCGACGACTACCGTGAGATCGGCGGCCTGCCACCCCAGGCGCGTATCTTGGTCCTGGCGGGAAAGGGTCACAACGGAGGCGACGCCTTGCTGGCCGCCCGCACCCTCTTGCAGGAATGCCCTGCGGCTCGGGTGGATGTCATGCTCCTCTTCGACGAGAGCCAGCTCCGTCCGCTCGCACGGCGGTCGCTCGACGCCTTGCGTGAGTCTGCCGGGACGCGTTTTGCGGCCGTGACCCCGGAGGCGCTTCACCCCGGGACAGCCGGTAACGGTTCGGCTTCGGCCGACTCACCCGCTCCGGCGGGCGGGACGAGTCCCTCCTGGGACCTGTGTCTCGACGGAATCTTCGGCTTCCAGTTCCGGCCGCCCCTGGAACCATCGCTGGCGGCTGTGATTACCCAGGCAAACGCTCATTCGGGCATCCGGTTTCGCGCGGCCGTCGACCTGCCGAGCGGATTGGGCGAGTCGGCCGGATCCGTCGTTTTCCGGGCCGATTTCACCTACGCGACCGGGATTGTGAAGGGTCCGGTGGTCGATCCGATTCATGCTCCGGCGGTCGGCCGGCTGCGGTACCTTGATTTGGGTTTTTTTGCGACGGATGCCAAACCGGAGACGAAAACCCGTGTCCTGGTCCCCGGAATTCTTGATCCGATTCGCAGCCTGCGGACGCCATTGTCCGACAAGCGGACTTTCGGACATCTTCTCATGGTCGGGGGATCGCACAGCTATCCCGGGGCGATTCTCATGGCAGTGCGAGCGGCTCTGCGCAGCGGCGCCGGATTGGTCACGGTCTGCGTGCCGGAGAGGTTTGCCGCTGAATTCGCACTAGGGCTCCCGGAAGCGATGTGGGTGGGCTGCCCGGTGAATGCTTCGGGCGGCTTGGCTACTGCCGGATTGTCGCGCATTGCGGAAAAACTTCATCGGGCGGGCGCCCTGCTCGTCGGCCCGGGGCTGGGAGCGGATCCCGACACGATTGCCCTCGCAACACGGTTGACCGCCGAGGCGAAGGTGCCGGTGGTGCTCGATGCGGATGCGCTGCGCCCGGAGGTGCTCGCCGGCCTGGTGGGCAGACCTTTTGTGGCCACGCCTCACGCGGGTGAATGGCAGCGGATCGCCCCGGTGCTGCAATCCGCCGGCAGCAGCCTACCCGGACCCGGAATCCTGGTGCTCAAAGGCCCGCTGACCCGGGTGACTGACGGACGGGTGGCCTGCCTCAGCCCGTTCGGCGGTCCGGTGCTGGCGCGCGGGGGCAGCGGAGACATACTTGCCGGGCTCATCGGCGGCCTCCTGGCGCAGCACCCCGAGGATCCTTTTCTTGCGGCGTGTCGTGGCGTGGTCTGGCACGGCCGGGCGGCGGACCGGCTGGCACAGGAGCGCGGACAGGTCGCGGTCGAGACCTCACAGCTTCTGGACCAGTTGGGTCCGGCGCTTGCTCCGTCAACATGGTGACGGCACTCACCGAGCGACAGGCGTTCATGATTCTGAACGACCTGCCCAATATCGGCCCAATCACGCTTAATCGGCTTCTGGAGGAATTCGGCGGCGACCCGCGGGCAATCCTGGCCGCTCCGCGCCAACAGCTGGAGTCGGTGCGCGGTGTTGGCCGCGAGACGAGCAGCGCGCTGGCGGATTGGCGGTCGCATTTTGACTTGGCTAAAGAGGAGGAACGGCTGGCCCAGGCCGGCGCCAGTTTCATTATGGCTCGCGATGAAAGTTACCCGCGCCTGCTGAAGGAGATACACGACCCGCCGATTGGCCTCTATCGCAAGGGCGCCTACGGTTGTGACAATCCCTGCATCGCCGTGGTCGGCAGCCGGCGCTGCACGCTTTACGGCCAGGCGGTCGCCAAGCGTCTCGGCGCGGAACTGGCCCAGCTGGGCTTTTGCGTGGTCAGCGGACTGGCACGCGGGATCGACACCGCGGCCCATGAGGGGGCCCTCTCAGTCGGCGGCCGGACAGTGGCAGTGCTGGGCTGCGGCATCGACATCGTCTACCCACCGGAGAACCTCGGTCTCTACCGGCGGATCGCCGATACGGGTGCCGTGCTCTCAGAGTTTCCTTTTGGGAGGAAGGCCGATCGTCAGTCATTTCCCATGCGCAACCGGGTCGTTTCCGGCATGAGCGAAGCCGTCGTGGTGGTCGAAACCGATGCCCGGGGCGGAGCGATGATCACGGCCCGATTCGCCGGAGAACAGGGAAGGCTGATTTTTGCAGTACCCGGTAGGATCGACCAGCCCTCAAGCCAGGGTTGCCACCAGCTGATCCGCGATGGAGCCACCTTGCTCACGGGAGTGGAGGACATCCTGGCCGAACTTTCGTACTTGGACGGTCTGCGGCCGCGTCCAATCGAAACGCCTGGGGAGCCCCGGCTGCTTAATCAGATTTTGCCTCAATTGGACGCGAACGAACAGCGGGTCATCGCGGTTTTTTCAGGCGGCGGTATCCTGGGTGTCGATGCCGTGACCGCAGCCTCCGGACTTAGTGCAGCCGAGGTTTCGGCCACCCTGATGATGCTCGAGCTCAAGCACCTTGTGGTCCGACACCCCGACGGGACTTTCGAGGCCAAGTAAACGTCGGGCAAATGGGGGTGATCTTGGGGTGCGGCTTGCAGAGAGGTTGATTGCTACGGATTGCTGGCAATGCTTGCTGCATGAAAACTCACCGCGGTTTGGCCGCATTGCTGGTGTCTGCGATTCTGTCGCTCGGCTTGTCGGCAGCTGAGAGGGTCCGACGTCCGATTTCGCATGAGGATGTCTGGTTGATGAAGCGGGTAGGCATTCCGGTGCCGAGTCCTGATGGACGTCAGGTGGTGGTCGCGGTGACCGAGCCTGCTTATGATCCCAAGGCCCAGGCGTCGGATCTTTGGCTGGTGGCCCTGGACGGGGTCACTCCGGTCCGGCAGATTACCTTCAGCAAACAGGCGGAAAGTGGAATGAGCTGGTCGCCCGACAGCCGGAAGCTCGCATTCACCACCACGCGAGAGGGCGATGAGGTCAGCCAGGTCTACGTGCTTGATCTCGCGGCCGGCGGCGAGGCGGAGCGGGTGACCTCTTTGTCGACGGGAGCCAGTGCGCCCAAATGGAGTCCCGACGGCAACTGGCTGCTGTTTGTCAGCAACGTGTATCCCGGAGCGGCTGACGACGACGCCAACCGCAAGGCGGCGCAGGAAAGAAAGGACCGCAAGTTCAGCGCGCGGGCCTATGAGGGCTTTCCTCCGCGCTTTTGGGACAAGTGGCTCGACGACCGCAAACCGCATCCGTTCGTGCAGGAGGCCAAGGCGGGTGCGGTCGCGCGCGATCTGCTGGCCGGGACCAGGCTGGCCGAGCATCCCGGCTTCGGCGGCACGCGGGCGAGTGAAGGGGAAACCTTGGAGGCGGTCTGGACGCCGGACAGCCAGGCGGTCGTGTTGGTGGCTTCGCAGAACCGCCATCAGGCGGCCTTTGCCGAAACGTACACGCAGCTCTTCCAGGTTGAATTGGCCGGCGGAGAGCCACGCCAACTGACGTCGGATACCCGCGGTTACACCCAGCCGGCGTTTTCGCCTGACGGGCGTACGCTGCTTGCCCTGAGCACGGCCAACGATCCGGGTGAGATCTATAGCGTCGCCCGGCTATCCGCCATGGCTTGGCCTGCGGCGGGCGCGCCGCAGTTGCTGACGGCGGGATTTGACCGCGCGGTCAGCCGGTTTGCGATGCCGGCGGACTCCGGGCGGATTTACTTCACCTGCGAACATGCCGGCCGGGAGAAACTCTATTCCCTCGCCCGGGCCGGAGGCGAGGTGCGGCCGGAGCCGTCGCCGGATACGGGAGTGATCGGCGGTCTGGCCGCCGGCGGCCAGGCGTTGGTCGGCACGTGGGACTCGGCGGTGAATCCGCCGGAGGTGTACGCCTTCACCGGCGCCCCCCGGGCCTTGACCGCGTTCAACACGGCTCGGGCCGCCCAAATCGACTGGCTGCCGCCCGAGCACTTCGATTTCCGGGCAAAGGACGGCCTGATGATCCACAGCATGCTCGTGAAGCCTCCTGGCTTTGACCCGACGCGAAAGTACCCGCTGTTTCTCGTGATTCACGGCGGCCCCGCCAACATGTGGCGTGACTCGTTCGGCTTGCGTTGGAACTACCACCTGCTCGCCCGGCCGGGTTACGTGGTGCTGCTGACTGATTACAAGGGCTCAACGGGATATGGAGAGGCGTTCTCGCGTGCGATCAAACTCGACCCGCTCAAGGGTCCGGCGGATGAATTGAACGAAGCGGTGGACGAGGCGATCCGGCGGTTCTCATTTGTCGACGGCAAACGCCTGGCCGCGGGAGGGGCGAGCTACGGCGGACACCTGGCGAACTGGCTGCAAGCCACGACCACGCGCTACAAGGCGATCATTTCGCACGCGGGGCAGGCGGATCTCATGATGCAATGGGGCACCAGCGACAGCATTTTCGGACGCGAGGTCGCGACGGGGTCTCCCATCTGGGGCGATAGCCGCATTTGGCGGGAACAAAGCCCGGCGCTCCAGGCCGGCAATCATGCCAGGGGCCACGGCTTCAAGACCCCCATCCTGATCACGGTCGGCGAACTCGATTACCGCGTGCCGGTGAACAATGCCTACATGTGGTTTACCCTCAACCAGCGGCTGCAGGTCCCGAGCCGCCTGATCGTTTTTCCCGACGAGAATCACTGGGTGCTCAAGGGAGAGAACAGCCGCTACTGGTACGCCGAAGTCCACGCCTGGCTCCGACAGAACCTCTGAAAGCCAAAAATCCGGATTGAGGAGTGCGGAACCGGGAGCCGTCTGGCCGGCGCACCGCAAGCGGTGCCCCGGTCGCCCCTCAACCCGGCGGCCACGTCAGAGGGCGTTTGCCGAGCAGGTGCACGTGAAGGTGGGGCACGGACTCCCCGCCGTCACGGCCGTGATTGATCACAAGCCGGTAGCCGGAATCGGCGACGCCGAGCTTCCTGGCCAGGCTGGCAGCCGTCAGCAGCAGGTGTCCAAGCACGGCTTGGTCTTCAGGCGTGGCGGCTCCGATGCGGGCTATCGGCTTCCGGGGAATCACCAGGACATGAACCGGCGCCTGCGGGTTGATGTCGTGGATCGCTACGCAATGCTCATCCTCATGGGCAAGCTTGGCCGGAATTTCCCGATCGATGATCTTTTGAAAGAGGGTTTTCATGGGCTATGATTTTGCAGGAGGATGAGAATAGGGGAAAGGGGTTCAACGGACTTGGTTGCGATCCGGGCGCAATCCCCACCTGGAAATCGATGGGCAGCGGTTCAACCTTGGCAAAACCCTTGTCCTTTTCGCGGGGAACCGCGGTTTTTTCTTCACCGCCTGCGGTCAGGAAAATCGGTAACCCAGGCTACAGGAACAATAGGTTGAGATTGGATTTCCGCCGAGAACGGAGGGCGGCAAGATTGCGGATAAGGTCCAGCGTGTCGCGGTATTCGCGCTGACGGCGCTCAGTCCAACGCTTCGTGGGCGGACAGTGAGCGGAGCGGAGGTTGGTCACGAGCAAGGTGGATTCGGGATAGGTGGCCAGGTGACGCAATCCCTGCATGATGCCGGCCCGGGTGAACAGGGGCGATGCGCCGGTGTCGTCGGCGCCGGCGTCCCAGTGGAAGAATCCGTGCCGCGGCTGGCCGGAGCACAGCCGGGAGAAAAGCTCGGCCGCGGCCTTCACGAAGGCCGGGTCGCTTGGGCTGCGCTCGGTCGCCTCCGGCAGGCTGCAGGTGATGGCTTCGTCGATCTGGCGGGCCAGATAAAGATCGTGCCCGGTGAGCGGGGCGAAAAGGGCGTTGAGAAAATGCAGCCGGCGCAGCTGGGAAGGGTGCGTCATTTCTTCGACTTCGGCATAACGGGCGCGTGACCCGGTGCAAGACTGCTGATTTCGCTGACGAACTCGGAGACGTCCCGGAATTCCTTGTAGACCGAGGCGAACCGCACGTACGCGACCTGGTCGGTCTTGCGCAGACGCTGCATGACATGTTCGCCGATCGCGCTCGTGGGGACCTGGCTGTCGTACTGGGCCTCGACGGCGTCCAGGACATCCTCGATCAGCATCGTCATCTGTTCGTTGTCCACTGGACGCTTGTGGCAAGCCGCCCGGACCGCCAGCAGCAGCTTGTCGCGGTTGAAGGGTTCCTGCCGGCCGTCCCGCTTGACCACCACCAGGCTGTCGCGGACCAAGGTCTCGGTGGTGGTGAACCGGTGCCCGCACTCCAGGCACTCGCGTCGCCGCCGGGTGTTGTTGCCATCGCGGGCGATTCGCGAATCGATCACCTTGTCTTCAATGGACGTGCACTTGGGACAGCGCATGGGGAGCTAGGGGCGCAAGGAATGCCCAGCAACGCGGACGGCTTTTTCCAGGCATTCCTTGGATTCCGTGGACATCAATTCAGGGCGAGAAAGTTTTGGAGGATCTGCATCCCGTTTTCGGTGGCGATGGATTCGGGGTGGAACTGGACACCAAAAACCGGAAATTGTTTGTGCCGAAGTCCCATAATTTCACCCTCGGCGGTTTCGGCCGTGATCTCAAGGCTGTCCGGCAGGCTCGAGCGCTCCACCAGCAGCGAATGATACCGGGTCGCGGTGAACGGAGAGGGAAGCCCCCGGAAAATGTCCGTGCCCCGATGCAGGATCGGCGAGAGTTTTCCGTGCATCTGCCGCGGCGCACGGATGACTTTTCCGCCGAAAACTTGGCCGATGGACTGGTGGCCCAGGCATACCCCCAAAAGGGGGCGTTTGCCGGCGAAGGTCTTTATGATATCGATACTTACGCCGGCTTCGGTGGGCGTGCAGGGTCCGGGCGAGATGAGGATGCGCTTGGGGTTCAATTGCTCGGCTTGCGCCGGCGTCAGCTCGTCGTTGCGGAAAACCCGCATGCTCACGCCCAGCTGGCCGAAGTATTGGACCAAGTTGAACGTGAATGAATCGTAGTTGTCGATGACTAGCAGCACTTTTGACAAACCTACCTGGCAATTGACAGAGGGTCAAGTGCGCGGACAGGGTGGGGCACGCGTTTCCGATCCATGCCCGCACCCTTCGAACTCCTGCAGGCCGATACCTTGACCGCTGCCCGGCGGGGTCGCTTGCGCACGCGGCATGGGGTGATCGAAACCCCGATCTTTATGCCGGTGGGCACCCAGGGAACGGTCAAGGCGCTGACTCCGGCGCAGATCCGCGAAACGGGCGCCCAGATCATCCTCGGCAACACTTATCACCTGAATCTGCGTCCGGGCTCGGAACTCATCCGCGATCTCGGTGGCCTGCACCGGTTCATGGCCTGGGATGGACCGATCCTGACCGACAGCGGCGGCTTTCAGGCCTTCAGTCTGGCGAAGCTGCGCGACATTCGTGAGGACGGCATCGCGTTCCAGTCCCATATCGACGGAGCGAAGCTTTTCCTCGGTCCGCGCGAGGTCATGACGATCCAGGCCAACCTCGGCTCGGACATCGCCATGGTGATCGACGAGTGCCCGCCATGGCCGTGCACCCGCGAGGAATGCCGCCGGGCCGTGGACCGCAGCCTGCGCTGGGCTGGGCAGTGCCGGCAGATCGCGACCGACAACGGGTTCCTGGGGGCGGGGCACCTGGTGTTTGCCATTGCGCAGGGATCCACCTTCGACGACCTGCGGCGGGAGGCGGCCGAATCGCTGGCCGCGCTGGATTTTCCCGGTTATGCGGTCGGTGGCGTCAGTGTCGGCGAGCCCGAGCCCGAGATGCTCAAGCAGGTGGCCGCGACCACGCCGCATCTGCCGGCCGGCAAGCCGCGCTACACGATGGGCCTCGGTACACCCCCGCAGATCCTCAAGATGATCGCCCTGGGAGTCGACATGTTCGATTGCGTGCATCCCACCCGTGTTGCCCGCAATGGCGCGGCT
Organism: Opitutaceae bacterium; assembly: GCA_016795545.1. GTDB lineage: Bacteria > Verrucomicrobiota > Verrucomicrobiia > Opitutales > Opitutaceae > Lacunisphaera. The sequence continues at coordinate 1,578 of JAEUGX010000011.1, read as the reverse complement.
TTCACGCCCGACGGGCTCATCAATCTTCGCAACGAGCGCTTCCGCGCCGATCCGCAGCCGCTGGTCGCGGGACTGGACAACTACACCTGCCGGCATTTCTCACGGGCGTACCTGCGGCATCTGGTCATGGCCAACGAGATTCTTGCGAGCACCCTGCTCACCCTGCACAATCTGCATTTTTACCTCGATCTGGTCGCCCAGGCTCGGGCGCATATTGAAGCCGGTGACTACGCTGCCTGGCATCGCGCGTGGATCGAACGCTACGAAGCCGGCGAGTTGTAAGGCGGGCTGTTGCCACGCTAAAATCCTCGGAATCGGTTCCCGCGACCCTTTAACCTGCGACATTCTGACCTTAAGGCCTTGCGACGGCCCAGGCCATGCCCTAATTACCCGCCCTGTCATGCGCATTCTTGTTACCGGCGGAGCCGGCTTCCTCGGCAGTCACCTTTGCGACAAACTTCTGGCTCAGGGCCACGAGGTGGTTTGCCTCGATAATCTCTTCACCGGCTCCAAGGCGAATGTCGCCCATCTGATGGGGAATCCGAACTTCGAGTTCGTTCGCCATGACATCATTGATCCCTTCAAGTACGAAGTGGATCAGATCTACAATCTGGCGTGCCCGGCTTCGCCGCCGCATTATCAGTACAACCCGATCAAGACCACGAAGACGTCCGTGATGGGTGCGATCAACTGTCTGGGCCTGGCGAAACGCATCAAAGCGCGGGTTTTTCAGGCCAGCACTTCGGAGGTCTATGGTGATCCCACGGTTCATCCGCAGCCCGAATCCTACTGGGGCAACGTCAATCCCATCGGCCGCCGCTCCTGCTATGACGAGGGTAAGCGCTGCGCGGAAACGCTCTTCTTCGACTATCACCGAGAGAACAAGGTCGATATTCGAATCGTTCGCATTTTCAACACCTACGGCCCGCGTATGCACCCGAATGACGGTCGTGTGGTATCGAACTTCATCGTGCAGGCCTTGAAGGGAGAAAATATCACGATCTATGGGGACGGAACGCAGACCCGGTCCTTCTGCTATGTGGACGATCTGATCGAAGGTTTCCTTCGTCTGATGAACCAGACGCAGACTGTAGGTCCTATAAACCTCGGCAACCCGGGCGAGTTCACCATGTTGGAACTGGCCGAGCAGGTTCTCAAACTGACCAAGAGCAAGTCGAAGCTTACGCACAAGCCACTTCCCGCGGACGACCCGAAACAACGCAGGCCGGACATCACCTTGGCGAAAAAGTATCTAGGTTGGGAGCCCACGATCCCACTGGCTGAAGGGCTCAAGAAGACCATCGCCTATTTCAAAACGAAGATCTGAGTAGATCAGCGTTTTTCGAAGCAAGGGACAGACTATTACGGAGGCGGCACTGGGCGGCACTGCGCCTTGGACTAAATTTCGAAGCAAGGGACAGACTATTACGAAGGCGGCACTGCGCCTTGGACTAAAAGCATCAAAAGCAAGGGACAGGCTGATACCAGTTGACGGGAGAGCGGAGAGTTTGCGGATATGGCGGCCTCGCATGCGGCAGGCACGGATCAAGTTGCCGGTAGACGAGGGCCCTGGGGTGT
>JAEUGX010000079.1 GCA_016795545.1 Opitutaceae bacterium | reverse complement strand
AGGTTATTACAATTCCACGCTTAAGGGACAGACTATTACCAAAAACGCCCTGCGAATCGGTTTCCAGGAGGGGGAGGTTCGCTTTCGCGCAACAAGTGTCCATCGGGCGGGAGTTCCGAGCGTTGACCGGCTGGTCTAGTCGTGTTCCCTTTTCGTTCTTGAGCACCCCCCGCGGCAGTGAAACGGACGAGCGTTTTTCCCGTGGGCAGAAGCAGGTCCTGTGGGTGCTGTGGTTGACCTACGGTTCATTTTATTTCTGCCGCAATAACCTGGGCGTGGCCCTGCCGGGGCTGCAGGTCGAGACGGGGTACACCAAGGCGCAGCTCGGCACCGTGCTCATGGCGCTCAAGCTGGCTTACGGCGTCGGCCAGCTCATCAACGGCCAACTCGCCGAGCACGGGTCCCCCCGTCGCCTGCTGGCCGCCGGCCTGCTGGCCTCGGCTGCCCTCAATGTCGCCTTCGGCTGGGCGACCGGGCTCTATTTCCTCACTTTTGTCTGGGCCTGCAACGGCTACGTGCAGGCTCTCGGTTGGCCGCCGACGATGCGCGTCGCCGCCAACTGGTTTTCCCCGCGGCAACGCGGCCGCGCGATCGGCCTCATCGGCACCGGCTACCAACTCTGCGGAGCGCTGACTTTCGTGGTCGCCGGCTGGGCCGCGCACCGCTTCGGCTGGCGCGGCGCCCTCTATGTACCGGCCCTCCTGGTTGCCGCCAGCGCCGTGCACATGCTGTGCTTCCTGCGCGACGCTCCTGAGTCCGGATCCTCTCAGGACACCGGTCCGGCAAGACCCAACGGCAACTGGCGTGAAAACCTGCGCCTCACGCTGGCCAATCGCGCGCTCTGGCTGGTCGCCCTGGCCCTCTGCCTCCTCGATGCCTGCCGCTATGGGTTCACCGACTGGGGCGTCACCCACCTGAAGGAGGTGCAACAGGCCAGCGTCAGCTCCGCCGCCTTCAAGTACGCGGTTCTGCCCTTCGGCGGCATCGCCGGAGCCTACCTGTCCGGCTGGGTGACCGACCGCTTCTTCGGCGGACGCCGGACGCCCGTCATCTGCCTGCTGCTGACGACGCTCGGCCTGCTGTCACTCGCCTACGACCAGCTCATCCACCAGGGGATGCTCGCCTCGGTGCTCGTGCTCTTCGGCGTCGGTTTCTGCATCTTCGGCCCCCAGGTGCTCCTGGTCGGAACCCTGCCGGTCGACCTGGCAACGCGCGGTACGGCCGCCGCGGCCGCGGGTTTCGTCAATTTCATGGGTTACATGGGCGCCGCGATCGGCGACAAGCTCACCGGCCGCCTCGCCGAAGATTTCGGCTGGCCGTTTGCCGTCCGCTTCTGGGCCGCCTGTGCCTTCGCCGCGGCGCTGGTCATCTCCTTCCTGTGGAATACCGGCCGTCCACCGGCTTCCACCCACGCCTGACTCCATCCCCCTATTCATGAAAGCCATCATCATCGGCGCCGGCCGCGGCCGGCGCCTCATGCCCACCACCGCCGACACCCCCAAGTGCTTCGCCGAGGTGCGCGGCCGTCGGCTGCTCGACTGGGCGCTGGCCGCGTTCAAGGGCGCGGGAGTCACCGACGTCTGCTTCATCGGCGGCTACCAGATCGACAAAGTGAAGCGCGACTACCCGCAGTTCACCTTCCGGCATAATGCGGGCTGGGAACACAACAACATCCTGCTGTCGCTCATGCACGCGGAGGACCTGATGGCCGAGGGCTTCGTATGCTGTTATTCGGACATCCTGTTCACGAGCGACGTCGTGCGGCGCGTGCTGGCGCAGCCCGGCGACATCGCGCTGAGCGTCGACACCCGCTGGCTCGACCGCTACCGCCACCGGACGCAGCACCCGCCCGACGACGGCGAGAAGGTGACGGTCGCCAACGGACTCGTCACCCGCATCCACCGGGGCATCGCGCCGGCGGACGCGCACGGCGAGTTCACGGGCATCGCCCGTTTTTCCCCGGCCGGCGCGGCGCGGCTGCGGGAGCACTTCCACCGCGTGCAACGGGCCTATGCCGGCAAGCCGTGGCGCGAGGCCGCGGTGTTCGAAAAGGCCTATTTCATCCTGCTCCTCCAGGACATGATCGAGGCCGGCATTCCGATGGCGCACGCCGACACGCCCGGCCACTACATGGAAGTCGACACGCAGGAGGACTTCCAGCTGGCGCGCGAAGGCTGGTCCGCCGAGTAGCCCCTTCAACCCCCCGACCCCATGAGCAAACGCCTCCTCTTCCCCACATCCGTCGTCGGCTCGCTGCCGCGCCCGGCGTTCGTCCTCGACCTCATCAACGGCCGCCCCCCGCTGCCGCCCGACCGCTATGAGCGCGAGATGCAGGCGGCGGTGCGCTACGCGGTGGCCATGCAGGAGCACGCCGGCATCGATGTCGTCACCGACGGCGAGTGGTGGCGCAAGTCCTACATCGGCGTGATCGCCGAGCTGGCGCATGGTTTCGAGCTGGGGCGGTACGCGGACGGCCGGCCGTTCACGCTGGTCGTCGACCGCCTGGCGCCGAAGACGCCGGGATTCATCGCCCGCGAAGTGACGTTCCTGCGCGGCATCACCGACCGGATGATCAAGTCCACGCTGCCCTCGCCCGCGCTGCTGGGCGAGCGCATGTGGCAGGCCGGGAAGTCGGCCGCCGCCTACCCGAAGCGGGAGGACTTCGTGCGGGCCTGCGTGCCCGTGCTGCGCCGGGAGCTGGAGCTCGTGCGCGACGCCGGCGCCCACATCGTGCAGATCGACGACCCGCACCTGTGCCTGTTCGTCGACCCCGAGGTCCGCCGGCAATACGCCGATCCCGACGGCGCCACGGCCTTCGCCGTCGACATGATCAACGAGGTGGTGGGCGGCATCGGCGGCGTGAAGATCGCCGTGCACCTCTGCCGCCGGGCGGGCGGCCGCGCGCGCGGCGAGGCCAGCCACGCCGGCGGCTACGGACCCATCATCAAGCAGCTCAACCGGCTCAAGGTGCATCACCTGACCATGGAATTCACCGCGCCCGAGGCCGGCGACATGGCCGTGTTCCGGGAGCTGCGCGAGGACATCGAGATCGGCCTGGGCTGCGTCGACGTCACCCCCGGGCGCATCGACTCCGCCGAAACCATCGCGGCCCGCGTGCGCCAGGCCCTGCAGTACCTCGCCCCCGAGCGGATCACCCTGAACCCGGACTGCGGGTTCGCCCCCGGCTCCGGCGCCGTCGTCAGCCTCGACGAGGCCTACCGCAAGCTGTGCCACGAAGCCGAGGCCGCGCGCATGCTGCGCGCCGAGGCGTAGCGCGGCATCCGGACGAAGTCCGGCGCCCGGCCTTCCCTCCCCGCCGTTGACTCGGCCCCGCCGCCCGGAGTAACCTGCCGCCGCCCCGGCGGACATACCGCCCGCCGGGCACCCCAACCTAGGAGGCTGTTCCCATGGAAAAGCTGCGTCGGTTCATCGACTGGGCGGAAGCCCATCCCAAGGTCTGGCTCGATTGTGTGCGCATCTACCTCGGGCTGGGCCTTTTCATCCGCGGTGTTTTCATCATCACGAACACGCGCGCCGAGTTCGTGCAAACCCTGCTCCAGCGCCTCGAGTACCCCTGGCTCGTCACGGTCGCCCTGCTCCACTATGTCGCCCTGGCCCACCTGGTCGGCGGCCTGATGCTGACCGTCGGCCTGCTGACCCGGATCGCGGCCTGGGTGCAGGTGCCCATCCTGGCCGGAGCCCTCCTGCTGCACCGAGGCGAGGGCCTGATGACGACCGGCCAGTCGCTGGAGCTGTCCGGGCTCGTGCTCTTCCTGCTGCTCATCTTCGGCGTCAGCGGCACCGGGCCGCTGTCGGTCGACAACGGCATGCCCAAGCTCAAGCCGGACGCTCCCGCGTAAACCGCCCCGCGCCGGGGCGGGAGCATGTCCGTCCCGGCAAGGCGCCGGGCTACCCTTCCCCGCCCGCGGCCAGCAGCCGCCGGAACTCCGCCTCGTCGATGACGGGCACGCCGAGTTCCCGGGCCTTGTCGAGCTTCGAACCCGCCTCGGCTCCGGCCAGCACGTAGCTGGTCTTCTTGCTGACGCTGCCCGACACCTTGCCGCCCGCCGCCTCGATGCGGGCGCCGGCCTCGTCGCGGGTCAGCGTGGGCAGCGTGCCCGTGAGGACGAACACCTTGCCCGCCAGCACCGTGCTGCCGCCCGCGCGCTTCTCCGGGGCCCGGGGCCGGACGCCCGCCTCCAGCAGGTCCGTGACGAGCTGGCGGTGACGCGGCTCGGCGAAAAAGCCCACGATCGCCGCGGCCATCGTGCCGCCGATCCCGCTGATCACGCTTTCCTTGCCGGCGAAGAAATCCTCCCGCGCAGCGCCGGCCAGCCGCTCGAGGTCGCGAAAGTGCGCCGCGAGGTCCTTCGAGGCCGAAACGCCGACATGCGGGATGCCGAGCCCGTGGATCACCCGCCACAGCTCGCACTGCTTTGCGGCCTCGATCGCCGCGAGGAGGTTGTCGGTGGACTTTTCGACGTTCTTGCCGAGCGTCAGCAGATCCTCGCGCCGGAGCCGGAAGATGTCCGGCAGTTCCTTGACCCAGCCGCGCTCCACCAGCGCGTCGATCATGGCCGAGCCCAGGCCGTCGATGTCGAGGCACGCCTTCGACACGAAATGGCCCAGCCGCCGCCGCACCTGCGCGGGGCACGCCACGTTCGGGCACCGGGTGGCGACCTCCTCCTCGAGCTGCACGACCGCCGTGCCGCACACCGGGCAGCGGTCGGGGAAATGATAGGGCCGGCTGGCCTCGGGCCGGCGCTTCGGGTTGACCGCGATGACGGCGGGAATGACCTCGCCCGCCTTCTCGACGAGCACGTAGTCGCCGATCCGGATGTCCTTCCGCGCAATCTCGTCCTTGTTGTGCAGGGTGGCCCGCGACACGGTCGAGCCGGCCAGCAGGACCGGCTCGAGCTCGGCCACGGGGGTCAGCACGCCGGTGCGGCCCACCTGCACGGTGATGTCGTTGATGCGGGTTTCCGCCCGCTCGGCCGCGAACTTGTAGGCGATGGCCCAGCGGGGCGCCTTGGCGGTGCTGCCGGCCTCGCGCTGGAGGCGGAAGTCGTCGAGCTTCACCACGGCGCCGTCGGTGGCGTACGCAAAGGCGTGGCGCAGCTGGTCGAGCTCCTGCACGGACCGCCAAACCTCGTCGATGCCGGTCGCGCGCCAATAACGCTCGACGGTGGGCAGGCCCCAGTGTTTCACGAGCTCATGGTAGCCGTGCTGGGCGCCGGCCAGGGGCGGCTCGCAATAGCCGACGCCGTAGAGCACGATCTCCAACCGGCGCCGCGCCACCTCGCTCGTGTCGAGCTGTTTGATCGTGCCGGCCGCCAGGTTGCGGGGATTGGCGTAAAGCTCCTCGCCGGCCTCCTCGCGCTCCTGGTTGATGCGCTGGAATTCGGCGAGCGTCAGGTAGATCTCGCCCCGAATCTCGATCACGTCGGGCATCGGGTGCCCCTGCACCGGCTTCAGGCGCGCCGGCAGGCTGTGGATGGTGCGCGCGTTGGCCGTGATGTCGTCGCCCTCCTCGCCGTTGCCGCGGGTCACGGCCCGGACCAGCTGGCCGCGCTCGTAGGTGACGCTGACGGCCAGCCCGTCGACCTTGGGCTCCACGACGTAATCCAGCGCCTCCCGGTCGAACAGCTTCACCAGCCGCCGGTGGAACTCGCGGAGCTCCTCTTCCGAATAGGTGTTGTCGAGGCTCTGCATCGGCAGGCGATGCCGGTAGGTCACGAAGCCCTCCAGCCGGTCGTCGCCGATCCGCTCCGTCGGCGAGTCGGCCCCGGCGAACTGCGGGAACTTCGCCTCCAGCCCCGCCAATTCGCGCTTCAGGGCGTCGTAGTCGAAATCGCTGATCTTCGGCTTGGCCTGCCGGTAGTACAGCTCGTCGTGGACGGCGATTTCCTTGCGCAATGCGGCGATCCGTTTCTTGGCCTCGGTGGGAGTCATGCTCGGCGCCGAGCTTGAGGCAAAGTCCGGAACACGTCGCGGAAAAAATCAGGCGACCGCGGGAACGGGAAGCCCGCCGGCCCGGGCAAGGACGCGCCGCCGCCAGCGCGCCCGCCACTCGCGCGAGGACGGCCCGAGGCTACCCCCGCGTGACCGGGAGTCCGCGGTTGCCTCTTGTCCTGTTACCTTCCGAGGGCCGCGCGGAGGTGCGGTTCCATCACGTCAGCCTGGCGCACGAACCCGAGATCGGTGGCGTGGGAGGCGTCGACCGCGCCCTCGGAGTCGTCGCCATAAAGATGATCGCCGGGGATGTAGTGCAGGTTTTTGACCCCCTCGCGGACCAGCTGCTCGTAGGCGGCCCGGAGCGCGGCGTGGTTTTCGTCGTGGAAGTGGTTCTTGTCGGGCGTGGCCCAGGAATTCGTATACCGCCGGTCCTCGACCAGCACGATGGGCGTGTCGGGCCGTCGCGCACGCAGCTGCCGCACGAGCGGGATGCAGCGCTCCGTCACCTGGGGCGGCTTCATGTTGGGCAGGCAGTCGATGATGTAGGCGGCGGCGTCGATTTTGACGAGGTAATCGCCGATCGCGGACTCCATTTCCCCGTTGCCCGAGAAGCCCAGGTTGACGACCGGGATTTCCAGGCGGCGGCCGAGGATGGCGGTGTGGGCCATGCCCGGGCGGGAGGCGCACGCTCCTTGGGTGATGGAGGTGCCGTAGAACACCAGGGGCTTCGCGTCGCGCGGCGGGAGCCCCTCGAATCGGGCTCCGGCGGGCACGCCGATCGAGAAGGATTCGACGCCGTTGTAGAGCGGCAGGTAGGCGATGTACTCGCGCAGGCCGAGCCCCAGGCCCTTGATGACCTCGTAGCGGGAGCGGCCGCGCTCCGGATAATTGCCGCCGATCCAGCGCCACTTGCCCTGGTCGTCCCGCGCGTAGAAATCGACCCCGCTCACCCCGGTCGCCGGCATGTGCGAAAACTCCAGCTCGGGCTTGAGCAGCTTGTAGTCCACGTGCAGCGCGGTGGCGTCGGTGCGAAAGCGCACCAGCATGCCCGCCGTGTCGCGACTGAGGATCCAGACTCGCGGGCGGACGGTCTGCTCCGCGGCCGCCGGCAACCGATCGAACCAATGCGCCCGCTCCATGCCCTCGTAAGCGGGGCGTCCCTCGACGCCCCAGGCGGTCACGTCGTGCCAGTCGAGCTGCGGTCCCGCGGCCGCCGTCGCCTGCGCCGACAAGGCCGCCGCGCTTCCCAGAAGGTATCCCAGAATCCAAGCGAGTCTGCTCATGGCTCACCTGCATACAAACCCACCGACGAAAAGAAAGGCTAGAACCGCCCGGTGCCCGCGCCCGGCAGGCGCAATAGTGTTGCCGCGCAGGTTGATTGCCGGTTTTCTGCGGGGATATTTTCCCCTCACTCCATCCGATGAAAAGCGCCCAGATCCTCCGCCAGAAAATCGCCTCCGGCCAGCCGGTCCTCGGCATGCTGGTCATCCAGCATGTCTGGCTCGAACTGATCGAGGTCATGATCAAGGCCAAGCTGGACTTCGCCATCATCGACAACGAGCACCGCAACGCGGGTGACACGATGGTTTCCGACGCCCTGGCCATGGGCCGGATGCTCGATTTCCCCATCCTGCTGCGGCCACCGGAACCCGAGTACAACGCCGTGCGGGTGGCGATGGACCGCGGGCCGTGCGGACTGCTGCTGCCGACGGTCAGCAATACGCGGATGCTCGATGAAGTGCGGGACGGCATCTACATGCCCCCGCGCGGCCGCCGCCGCCCGGGCGGCCCCGGCAATCGCTGGGTCTCCGACTACAACTACGCCACCTGGAAGCGCGAGGTGGAGGACAATCTGATCATCATCCCGCAGATCGAGAACCGCGAGGGACTGGACAACGTGGACGCCATCGTCCGGCACGAGATCGTCACCGCGGCCGGTGTCGGACCGTACGACCTCTCGGCCTCGCTCGGGGTTTGCTGGAAGCCGGATTCGCCCGTGCTCATCAACGCACTCGACCGCATCCGGACCTCGGCTGCCGCAGTCGGCAAATCCATGCTGATGGTCGGCGACCCCGACCAATGGATACCCCGCGGACTGAATTTCATCTGCATCGGCGAACCCGTGGCCATGATGGAAGGAGCCATGACCCAACGCGTCGCACAGGTCCGCTCCACCTACGGCAGTAAGCCCAGTGGATCAGCCGGCCCGACCGGAAATCAGTACTGAGGCGGATAACACCGCGCGCTAGCACGTAGGAAAACGGGCTCCCCTTCCCGCTCGTCGCAGCGCGGGGATATTTCATTCCAGAGCGAATAGTCCCACTAGCTGATCGCGCGCATTCCGACCCAGCAAGGGACAGGTTAATAGCGTCGTGAAGGGACAGGTTAAAATCACTGATGTGGGTGAGACGCGCCGCGAAGGGACAGGCTAATACAGCCATGCCTACATGTGGAGCAGCGAGAGGACTACGCGCATCGGTCCAGCAAAATTTATGAAAGACTTTTGTGCTGCCTGATCGCGGCGATTCGTTCTAGGTATCGGCCGCTGCGCGGCATCAAGGAGGATGCCGCGATCGCCAAGTCTTTCCCATGTCCATCCAAGATAAATTCAGCCGACTGAGCACCGACAACGCACCCGGTCAACAGGTCCGCCAGGGCGCAGGTAATGTCGCCACTCTGCTGCGGGGCGATTCTCTCCCCGGAACTCCGGTCGATTTCTCACACGGCGATGTCGATGCGCATACGCCCACTCCCGGAGCATTCGAATTTTTCGCGGCCGGGGTGCAAGACGGTGGTAAACAGGCTTACACCGAATACCGCGGCGACCTCGGCATCCGGGAGCTGATCGGTCCGCGACTGGCGGCGTTCACGGGCACCCCGGTCAACGCCCGCGATGGCTTAATCGTCACCCCTGGGTCACAGGGAGCGCTCTTTCTGGCGGTGGCCGCGTGCGTGACGCGTGGCGACAAGGTTGCGATCGTGCAACCGGACTATTTCGCCAACCGAAAGCTGGTGGAGTTTTTCGAAGGACAGATCCTACCGGTCCAGTTGGAGTACGCCCAACCATCGGCTGGCGTCGCAGGCCTGAACCTTGACCAGCTTGAAGCCGCGTTCCGGGCGGGCGCCCGCGTGTTTGTGTTCTCCAATCCGAACAATCCCACGGGCGTTGTTTATTCGCCGGATGAGATTCGGCAAATTGCGACGCTGGCTGTCCGCTACGGAGCCACCGTGATCGTGGATCAGTTATATTCGCGGCTGCAATTGTCCGACTTGCCCTACACCCACCTGCGCGCGCAGGACATCGATCCCGAGGCGGTGGTGACGATCATGGGCCCGTCCAAAACGGAATCGTTGAGCGGTTACCGTCTGGGCGTGGGTTTCGGATCCAAGGCGCTGGTCGGCCGGATGGAAAAACTGCAGGCGATCGTATCGCTGCGCGCCGCCGGCTACAGCCAGGCGGTGCTGCGGACGTGGTTCAACGAGCCGGCGGGATGGATGGAGGAACGCATTCGGCAGCACCGGCTCATCCGCGATGACCTGTTGAACGGGTTGCGTTCTGTCCGCGACATCGCGGTCCGCACGCCTGAAGCCGGCAGTTACCTGTTTCCCCGGCTGCCCAAGCTCGCCGTGCCGCCGGCCGCCTTCGTCACCTTGCTTCGGATGCAGGCGGGCGTCATCGTGACACCCGGAACCGAATTCAGCCCGCACACGGCGGACAGCATCCGTTTGAATTTTTCGCAGGACCGAACGGCTGCGACCGCCGCAGTCGGACGGCTCTGCTCGCTCATCGAGAGGTACCGCGCATGAGCGCCGCCGCGAATCCGGGATTGCCGGTCCCGCAGGGCAAATACGTTGCCGCCAAACGCAACGGTCAGGTGATTTACACTTCCGGCATGACGCCACGCCGGGAGGGAAAGCTCCTGCACCTCGGGCCGGTCAAAACCAGCGAATCCCTGGAAAGCTATCGGCCTGCCTTGGAGCTGGCGACAGGCAACGCCCTGGCTGCCGCGCAGGCGTTGCTCCAGCCGGGAGAGCGGGTGACCGAGATTCTAACCCTGACGGTCTACATCGCAGCCACCGCTGATTTCACGGCGCATTCGCGTCTGGCTGATTTTGCCTCCGACTTCTTGCATGCGGAACTAGGCGCAAGCGCACTCGGCACGCGTGCGGCGGTCGGCGTGGCGACACTGCCCGGCGGCGCCCCCGTGGAGATTCAACTGGTGGCCTTGGCCGGCCCGGCACCATCGGACCGATGAACCGGAGCCGCCCAGGAATCTCCTTGGTTCACCCGGCAAGCTGAGGAGATTTGCCATCCACCTCGCCGCCACGGTCGATTCCGCACCCCCACCATGAGCGGCCCTGCCCACAATCCGCCTTCATCCGGGAAGCCAGAGCTGGTTCGCGCCATCGGACGCTGGACCCTCACGGCCCTGGTGCTCAACGGCATCATCGGCAGCGGCATTTTCGGCCTGCCCAGCACGCTGGCCAAGCAGCTCGGGCCCCTCGCGCCCTGGGCATACGTTATTGGAGCGGCGGCGATCGGCGCGATCGTCGGGGTGTTTGCTGAACTCGCCTCCCAGTTCCGCGAGACCGGGGGCCAGTACCTGTATGCCCGCGTCGCGCTCGGGCGATTCGCCGGGATTCAGATCGGATGGTTTTCCTGGCTGGTCCGGCTGACTTCAGCGGCCGCGGTCGCGAACCTATTTGTCGTTTATCTCGGAGAATTCTGGTCCGGAGCGACCGCCCCGGGATCACGCGCCGTGATTATCACGGGCCTCGTAGCTGTCCTGGTTTTCGTCAACTACCGCAGCGTACGCGGAGGAGCGGGGCTATCCAATTTCTTCACGGTGGCGAAGCTCGTCCCGCTCGTCCTTTTCGTGCTGCTGGGAGTCGCGCTCGTGCCCCGCTATTCCTCAACGCCGCCGGTCACCGCTCCCGCCTTTGGGGCGTGGGTGGACGCACTTGTCGCGATGATGTTTGCCTTTGGCGGATTCGAAGCGGCCGTCATTCCGGCCGCCGAGGCCAAGGATCCGCGGCGAGACGCCCCCTTCGCCCTCGGCGTCGGCCTGGCCCTGGTCACGGCAATCTATGTGCTGGTGCACCTCGTCACGATGTGGGCCGTGCCCGACCTAGCCAATTCGTCGCGGCCGCTGGCGGATGCCGCCCGCACCTTCGCAGGGCCGGTCGGAGCGGGGCTCATCGCCGCCGGGGCGATGCTATCGACCTTCGGTTGGCTGACCGGAGCTTTCGTGACAGCCCCGCGACTGACGCATGCGCTGGCCGAAGCGGAGGATTTCCCCCGGATCTTTGCCAAGGTGCACCCCCATTTTCGGACCCCCTATATTTCCATACTGCTGTGGGCCGCGCTGGTGCTGCTCTTGGCCCTCTACGGAAACTTCATCTGGAACGCGGTCCTGGCCGCCGCAGCCAGGCTGGTCACCTATGCCTCCTCCTGCCTGGCATTCATCAGGCTCCGCCAGCAGCGACCCCAAGCCACGGCGTTTCGCGTGCCCGGAGGACTTTTCATGGCCGGGTTTGGCCTAGCCTTCTGCGCCCTTCTGATAACCCGCATGAATGCTGACCACGCGCAGATCATCACCGCCGTCGGCTTGATCGCTACAGTGAACTGGCTGGCTGCCCGATACCGAGCCAAGCAAGGGACAGGTTGTTAGCGCCCTTGCGTAAGGGACAGGTTAATAGCGACACGCAGGCCACTCGGGCATCCCCCTGGATCTTCTTGCTGGCTCAGTCTAACGAATCACCAGGTCATCCAGGTGGAAGATCGCCGCCGGCGCCGGGTCACCTGGGTTGGCGAGGTCTTCGCCGGCGTAACGGTCGAGGTCGCGCGTAGGCTGCGTCCGGTAGGCTCCGGTCCTGAACTCGATCCTTTCCAGGCTGGCGGCCGGCTCAGCAAAGGCGGCCTGCCGAACGACGGCCCGGCCGTCCAGCGTCAGGTCGTATTTTCCCTTGGCGGTGTCTGCGATAATTTCCAGGCGATGCCAGGAATCGGAACGGTAGGATGCCTCCGCTAGCGAGGTCTCGCCTTTCCGAGCGCTTACCTTGCCGTGGTCATCGAACCGGAGCTGCACCGCGCGATTGCCCGCACCATCCATGACGTCGATCTCCAGCCGGCCCCGGTCTGCCTGCCGGGCAAGGATCCGGCACGTGATCCAAACAGACTTACTTTCCGGGAAGACCCGGACTGCCTTGGCGTAATCGTAGGGCTCACTATCCTCAAGACGAAGGCTCTTGTTCCGTGAGTTCGGGAACGCCACGACCCCCACCTGTGCCCAGCGAGGACGGTAGATATTCCAATCGGGTATCTTCCCTCCCGCCTCCAAGGCGTCGAAGGTGTCGGACACCGGATTCTCCGCACGGGCGCGGACGGGAACAGGCACCCGACTGATCCACATGTCTTCCTTGTTGCTGCTGTAGACCAGCCACAGGTCGCTGCCAGGCGGATCGCCATTGCCCTCCGAAATGCCCCGCACGTACTGCATGCCAAAGTCCTTGGAGCCGCCGTAATACCGGCGCGGCGGCACCTCGCCGTTGATGAGCAGCATGTCCGAAAAAACGATGCCGTCCTCACCCGTCACGATCGCCAGAGGCCAGCGGTGCGATCCGAAATCGGCCGGGTTATAGACCATGGCGTACCTGCCGTCCTCCGTACGCTGACCCCAGCTCTTGGCTCCGTCTGTAATGACGCTCGGCAACTGGACCGGCATACTCCAAGTCTTGCCTTCGTCACTGGAAAGGGCGGCCCAGGCCTCCTTGAACAAGGCGACCGCCGTGCCGTCCCGGCGGTGATAGATCGACGGCGCTTTGAGAAGAGGCCCCGGAACGGTGTAGAAACCATCCGCATTGCTATCTTCCTCCCGCCACTGGGCGGTTTTGAGCTTGTCCGCCAACAGGGCATCACAAGCTGCGACAAAATCCCGATCCGGCGAATCGGTGTAGAACGGGAAGCGGCCCCTGCCTTCGGTGACCTCGGCATGGTTGCGGATAAAGTAGATCGGGCCGTAAGTCCCGTCCGCGTTGGCATTCCGAACGACCCTTCCAATGCTCGGCTCATATCCGTAACTAGCCAAAACAAGCAGTCGACCGTTGGGTGCCACGTAAAAGCCCATGCGCTGATGCATCATCAGCATCCTGGGCCTGCCAAGCGGGCCCGTGCGCAGCCAGAAGACCGGAAACACCACGGTCGGCATTTCCCAGGTCCGGCCGTCGCGCGACGTCGCCACAAGCGTCTGGCCTGGCGGATTGGCCTCACTGAACGGATTGCTGAGGTATTCCAGATAAAAGCGTCCATTCCAATAGGCCAGCATGGGAGCGTGGTTATAGGTCCAGCCCGTGTTTTCCGCCGTGTTGGGACGCGTCCGGTTCGCCCGAAACACCTGGATGTTTTCCACCCCTATGGCCGGCCGCAAACGGCCATCGTGCACGGCCAGATCGATCGGCGCAGCATTCACCCGCACCGGCTCATCCGGTCCGCCCGGTTCGGCAGCCGATCGGACGGCAAGGAGCAAGGCAGGCAGCAGGGCGAGGATTCTCATGGCAGCCAGGGGTAGCGGAAAGCGTTGGAGAACGGACATGAACGATGCACGGGGAGGTCGGGGGTTTCAGTCTGCCTTACCGCGGACAAACTTCTTCTCGCTGATCAAGTTGCCGGCGGAATCCCACCGCCTTGCCATTCCCTCGGCATGCAGGTCTTTCCAGCTCGATTCGGCTTTGCGGCTGCCGTTTGGCCAATACTGCGTCCAGAGGCTCGTTCCGTCCTCTTGATGCGTCCAAGCCCACAGTTTCCGGCCGGTGTTATCGTACAATATCTCGCTACCGACCTTCCGACCGAGGGCGAAGTTAGCCTCATACTGCAGCTTCCCATCCGGGAAGAACCATTTTTCAGGACCGTGCAGCAGATACCGGCCATCGTTGGCAATTCCGGCCCGCCAGGTGATGCGCGTCTTTCCGTCGGAGTAGCGCTCACTGTAATCCGAGACGGAGGTAATCGTCGTTGCGCTGTTCCGCATCAGGACGGCATCCCCCTCCTCCCCCTCCGGCGCATCCAGCCAGGCCTCGTTGAAGGTGAAATGGAGGCAAGGCTCTGTCATGGTTGTTATCAGGTGGATCAAGTCGTCGGAACCTTGGCGCAATACAGAATAACCGATGGTGCCGAATCCCCGCACCTTCCTGGTCTCGTGCAGCTGCCCGCCGGCCAGCTTCTTTTTCCGCCACGTTTTCCCATCGTCGTCGGAAACGGCCAGGATCGAGCCCTGCATTCCGTCGAACTCCTTGGGAGAACGGTCGACGGAGTGTTTCACGTCGGTTGCGAACAACAGGCGTCCGCTGCGCAGGCGCAGGAGGCTTGCCCGCTGGTTGCTGCCTCCCCAGGCAAACGGAGTTTTTCCGGTGACGAAGGACGCGGCCCGGTCATGGGACGTCGACGACGTCATGTAATAATCGATGTGCGTCTTGCGGCCATTCATCGCGAGGATCGATACGCCGTCGGACAGCAGCGCAAACGTGCTGTGGCCGCCGTTCGTCCGCCCACCCGGGTCGCGCCACGTCTTCATGTTGTCGTCGCTGGCCCAGAGCAGCGACTCATTACCGACCCCGTCGCTTGCCATGTAAAGGGTTCCCAGGCGGTCCCGGAAGGCCGTGTTGATCGGCTGAGCATTGCTGGGGCCGATCGGACCGCTGAACGTGGGCAGGCGCACCTCCTCCCAGGTCGCCCCGCTGTCGCGGGTCGTAGTCCACTGAAAAGGAATGTGCTCGGGCAATTTCGGCGCACCCCAGAACAGGTGGGTGGCCGAGCCATCGGTCCAGAGCAACGGCGCGTGATCGTTCACGCTCGGCAGGTCGAAGCCAAAGCTCGGCATTTCCCAGGTGTCATGTCCGTACCGCAACCTCACGGCCATCAGGGCGACCTCCGGGTTGTACTCCGTCCACGACGTGTATGCGACCATCAGCAGATCCCCGTTAGGTAGGACTTCGAGCGCCGCGCTGTGCTGGTGTCCGGCCAGGCCGGGATGCAGCGCGAGAGCCTCCATGTTCTTTGCGTGCTGCGGCCTCTCGAATCGATTTCCCTCCCAGGTCTCGGGTGGCGTGGCGACCAGGTAGCGCTTCCGGAAGTACGGCTTGGACGGGTCGGGATGATTCCGTGAGGCCGGAGCGGCGGTGCTCTGTTTGACACCCAATCGGAATAATTCGGGTATGATCGCGCGCGGCGGTGTGCTCACTGGCGGAGCCTGGACCACTCGAAATCCGATATTCAAGGAAACGAGCGGACGCCCGAAATCGGGCGGCAGACCTGCTCGATAGGCCGGACGATTATAGCCCCATGGCGCTATCACGCGGTCGTCGACATCGAGTTTGTCGCCACGCAAAACGCGAACCATACCTTCGGCCGGACCCGTCGGGTCAACCTCCTCCTGATCGGGGTAAGGGCTATACCAATCCTGACACCACTCGACGACATCATCCAGCATCCCGACCAGCTGGCCTTCTCCGGAGGTCCCCTCCAGGCGGCATGCGTACTCCCACTCGGCTTCGGTGGGCAATCGATAGGGCTTACCCTCCTTCTTGCTCAACCATTCACAGTACGCCACCGCCTCATTCCAGCTGACGCCAATGCCCTTCTGAGTGGCGCTGGTCGGGTGATCTTTCCGAAATTCCAGGAACTGAAGTCGCGTCACTTCATATTTCGAGATCAAGAACGGCCGACTAATGGTCACCTTGCGCACGGGCTGTTCGTTCCAGTGACCCTTCGTCGAGCCCATCGCGAAAGAGCCGGCGGGGATTTCAACCAGTTCGATGCCAGCGGTATCGGCGGCCGCAGCGGCAAACGAAGCCAAGGCGGCGATGAGCAGCGCAAGGCCCCTGGCTGGTTTCCGGGTGTGGGCGTGCAAGTTTTGGGGTAGTTTGGACTGCATAGGGAGGATTCACTTCGGATCCGGCCAATGCGGAGACACGGTCCGCGAGCGGGCCAGGAAGCGTTCAAATTCCGCCACGATCTCCGGATGGCTGGCGGCGACGTCGCGCTGCTCGCCGGGGTCGGCTTTCAGATCATAAAGCGCCAGGGGCGAGTTCAGGGTGTCGGTCCGCAGGACTTTCCAGTGTCCGCGCAGGGCGGCCTGGCTGAATTCGTTGTCGTGGTCCTCCCAATACAAGGTCCGCGTCTCGAGTTCCGGCTGGGTCTTCCCGGTCAGGGCCGGCGAAATGTCCAGCCCGTCGAGGGGGTGGCCGGGGAGTTGTCCCCGGCCGAGAGCGACGAGCGTGGGAAACACGTCCGGGAACCACCAGACGGCGCCGCTGACCGCTCCCGCCGGCACGCGGCCGGGCCAGCGCACGATCATCGGCACGCGCAATCCTCCTTCGTAAAGCGTCCCTTTTTCTCCCCGGAAGAGGCCTCCGGAGCCGAACAGGCCGGGGAAGGTCTTCTTTTTTTCGGAGCCGTTGTCCGACGTAAAAAACACCAGGGTGTTTTCCGCCAGGCCGAGGCGATCGAGCTCGTCCAGCACGCGGCCAACGTCGTGGTCGAGCCGCGTCACCATGGCGGCGAAAAGCTTGGCCTCTTCCGGCCAGTCCTCGTCGGCGTAGGCCCCGAGGGAGGGCACCTCGAAGCGCCGGTGCGGCAGGGTGAACGGCAGGTAGAGGAAGAAGGGTTCGTTCCGGTGCCGGCGCAGGAAGTCGACCGCTTCGTCCGCAAAGAGATCGTGGGCGTAGGTCACCTGCCTGCCGCCGGCGTTTTCCGGGATCTCCTGCTTGCGGTCGTTTCGCCACAGGTAGTCGGTGTAATAGAACGGAGCGTGATTCTGGTTGAGGTAGCCGAACCACTCGTCGAAACCGCGGCGGTTGGGCACTCCCGCGGTGCCAGGCTCGCCAATCCCCCACTTGCCGATGGCGCCGGTCGCGTAGCCGCTGCGCTGCAGGACCTCCGCGACCGTCTGATCCGCGTCGGTCAGCGAAATGCGTCCCTCGTGGCTGCTGTTGGCCCGAATCCTGGCATGCCCCAGGTGCAGGCCGGTGAGCAGCACGCCGCGAGAGGGCGCGCAGACCGACGCGCCTGCGTAGACCTGGGTGAAGCGCGTGCCCTCGGCGGCCAGCCGATCGAGGCGGGGCGTTCGCATCCTGGTCTGGCCGTAGCAGCCGAGGTCGGCGTAGCCGAGGTCGTCGGCCATGATAAAGACGATGTTGGGCGGGCGCGCCGGCGGCTGCCCGGCGCCAACGACAGCCAGCACGCCGGCCGCCAGCGCCAGGGAGACCCGCAGCGCGCGGCGCGCGGAGGCCCGCAGCCCTGGTGCCGAGGTTGGTTCCATGTGCGTCCGGTGATGAGGGAAACGCGCCCCGGCTAGAGGGGGCTCGTGACCACATTGTCGATCAGGTAGATCCCGGCGTCGACCTTGGTGTCCGCTCCGGGAAGATCGCCATCCGCGACGCCCGCGGCCCCCGGTTCCCCGGAGATGATGGCGTGCCGCACGTCCATCCGCCACGGACCGGTGCGGAAGACCAGGCGCTCGATCGCCTCCGGGGACTCCTGCAGCGCGAGGCCGCGGTGGATCCACTGGCCGTCGACGGACACGTCATACGTGCCGCGCGGGCAGTCGATCTCCATGACAATCTCGTGCCACTTCCCCAGCTCGATGGGCGTGCGCGTCTTTTCCACCGACCCCAGGTCGAAGCCGATCTCGCGCGGGAACCACCACAGGCGCAGCGCGCGCTGGTTCCTGGCGGTGTGGGCCTCGACCTCGAGGCCGTTGAGGCCCGCCCGCACCTGGAGGG
Source organism: Opitutaceae bacterium (assembly GCA_016795545.1). Lineage (GTDB taxonomy): Bacteria > Verrucomicrobiota > Verrucomicrobiia > Opitutales > Opitutaceae > Lacunisphaera. Next base: position 8,155 of record JAEUGX010000079.1, on the reverse strand, counting down.
CGGAGAAGGAGACGCGCAGCCGCTGGGAGGCGGGGATGGCGCGCTCGGCCTTCGCGTAGTCGTACGGGTCCTCGTCGCGCAGCTCGAGGCAGCGGCCGGCGGGATTCCACGGGTCGCTGACGATGGAGATCGGCGCCCATTGCGGGACGTACAAGTTCCACAGCTCGAGGTCGGACTCGTTCTTCCGGCCGTCGAAATTTTCGCGGACGTGCTCGCTGACCTGGCCGGAGATCGGCACCCGGACGCTGGTCACCCACAGGTCTTCCTTGTTCACGCTGTAGGTCAGCCACAGGGCATTTCCCGGAGGATTGCCGTTCCCGGGAGTGATTCCGCGGATGTACTGCGGGCCGACGCTCTTGTTCACGCCCCGGTAGCGCATCGGCGGCACCTCGGTGTGGATGGCCAGCATGTCATCGAAGACCTGGCCGTCGTCGGAAGTCAGGACGACCAGCGGGTACCGGTTGCGGTCGGTTGCGCTGTGGCAATACACCAGGGCGTAGCGGTCATCCTCCGTGCGCTGCCCCCAGATCTTCGCCCCGGTGCCCGGCAGGAAATACCGGCCCCGGCTCCAGGACTTGCCGCCGTCGCGGCTGAGCGCGGCGAGCCCGTTCTTCCACAGCCCGACGAGGTTGCCGTCGGCCCGGGTGTACCAGCTCAGCGCCTTCGGCAGGATGTAGAAAGGATTCTCCTCGCTGACCGGTCCGTACACCTTGGCCGCCGTTTCCGCCTCGGTCGGCATGTTCAAGGCGAAAAAGCCGTCGGTGGCCCGGTCTTCCTCCCACCATTGCAGGGTCACGACCTTGTCAGCCAGCAGCGCCCGGCAGGCCGCGACGAACGGTTCGTCGGGACTCTGGTCGAAGAACGGGAACGGCGTGTTGGCCTCGCTCCAGCCCGCCTCGCGGTTGTACCGCACGAAATAGATCGGCCCGAGGGAGCCGTCGGCATGCACCTCCCGCGCCACGCGGCCCATGCCGTGCCCGCGGTTGGGCGACGAGCGCACGTTGAGGCAGTAGCTGTAGAAGCCCAGCGTGAGCAGCCGGCCGTTCGGGGCCGTGTAGAATCCCATGCGCTGGTGCATCACCGACTCGGTGCCGCGGGGCAGCGGCGGCAGCACCTTGCCATCGTTGAAGCGCGGCGGCGGGATGATGGGCGGCATTTCCACCACCGGGAACGCCACGTCCTGCTGCAGCCAGTGCCGGCCGTCGGCGGACGACTGAAACCCGGTCCGGCCGGGCGCCCCATGCTCCTCGATGAGATTGGAGACATAGTTCAGCCAGAACCGGCCCTGCCAATAGGCGAGCATGGGGGCGTGATTGTACGTCCACCCGACCCGGCCGAAACCCTCCGGGGCCTGGCTGCGGTTGGCCCGCAGCGTCTGGTAGCGGTGCACACCCACGGCGTGGCGCAGCCCGCCGTGATAGAACTCGGGAGTCGTGGTCTCCTTGCCGCGGTAGGTGATGACCTCGCCGATCGATTTGCCCCCTCCGGTCACGGCCGGATCGGCCGCCAGCAGCGGGTCCCGGGCGAGCGCGACGGCCAGGAAGAGGATGACGGGGGAGGACAGCGTAATGCGATTCTTCACGGGAACGGAGGTGGGGTTGGGGGCACGCCGGCTTCGGCGCGGGACGGAGGGGGTCCGGACCGGGACAACGTGGGCTCCCCGGTTGCAGGAGGCGAGCGGAGAAACACGCGGCCTAGAAGTTGAAGTCCAGGCCGATCTTGTAGTCGCGACCCAGCAGGCGGCTGTCGTGCAGCAGCTGGAAGACGCCCTTCGAGCGCTGCTCCGGCTCGCGGGTGACGTTGCGCACCGACGCGGTGATCGCGTAGTGCTGCGAGATGCGGTAGCGGAACTGCACGTCGACCTGGTCGCGCGGGCGGACGTACGTGTCGCCGAGCACGTCGCCGCCGATCGATTCGAGCGCCTCGTCGGAATAGGTCCACGCCACGCGCCCGGAGAAGCGGTGCCTCTCGTAGAACAGGGCGGCGTTGTAGATCCGGCTCGGCTGCCGGAAGAACGGCAGGTGCTCGGTCGGGCGCCGCGGCACCTTCACCTCCGAGCTGATGAACGTGCCGTTGGCCTCGATGCCGAAGCCGTCGAAGGGCGCCGGCAGGAAGCTGAACGGCTGGTAGAGGGAGAGCTCCAGGCCGGTCAGCTCGGCGCGGTCGGCGTTGCGGACGCTGCTGACGTTGAGGGTCTCCAGCGCGATCCCGTTGTGCACGACGTTCTCACGCAGCTCGGAATAGCCGTAGATGGGATTGTCGATCGCCTTGTGGAAGCCGGCGGCCGACAGGATGCCGCTGCCGCCCACGTAATACTCGAGGGAGACGTCATAGGACATCGCCTCGTAGGGCTGGAGATCGGGGTTGCCGATGCTCAGGCTGCCCTGGTTGGGGAAGGCGAGGTTCAAGGCGCTGGAGCCGAGGTTCTGATATTGGAACTGCGACAGCGGCCGGGTGTCCTCGTACGCCGGCCGTCCGATCGTCTGCGTGATCGAGGCCCGGGCGACCAGGCGGTCCGAGAACCGGTAGACCGCCTGCGCGTTCGGGAAGAACTTGTCGTAGCGGGTGGAGCCGGATGTCGGGAAGTGCCCGAGGAACGTGCCGCCGGCGAACCGGGCCTCGACGGCGCGGATCGTCGCCTCCGTCTTCTCCCAGCGCAGGCCGCCGAGCAGCGTCAGGCGGTTGACCGTGACGCTGCCCATGAGGTAGGCGGCCAGGATCGACTCGTCGATGTCGTAGTCGTCCTCGATCGAGTTCGAGGCGGAGTTCACCGTGTCGAACACCGTCAGCGACGGGTTGTTCGCGATGTAATTCCACGTGGCGAAGTGGTCGATGAGGAAGCCCGGGTTGTAGCGATTGTAGATCTCCTGCGGCGGCAGCGTGCCCACCTGGGCCATGGTGAAGGAGGTCCCGGGAGCGGGAATGAGCCGGCGCGAGATGAGGTCGGACAGCCGGTCCCGCCGCAGGTATTTCACGCCGGTCTTCAGGTATCCCGGGTGGCCCAGGAGGTCGCTGGAGTCCCAGCGCAGGTCGGCCTTGGCCGTCACCACGTTCTCGTCCACGATGCCGCCATCGTCCCGGGTCGAGAAGAAGGCGTACTTTTCGGGGCGGTCGATGGTGTAGTCGATGTCCCACCGCACGAAGTCGAAGGCGCCGATGTCGAACTGGACCGGCCCGGTCCCGAGGTTGGGGTTCGCCGCCGTGCCGACCACGTTCCGGTATTCCAGCACGCGGTCGTACACGCGCTCCTCCTGCGCGGCCGAGTAGGTGACGACCGGCTCGAAGGTGAAGGCCCCGAACTCCTTCTTGAGCCCGCCGATGATCGTCACCAGCTCCTGATCGCGCTGGCTGCGGAAGTCGCGGCGCTGCGACCGCGTCCCGTTGCCCGAGAACGTGCCGGTGGTCGGCGAGGTCAGGACGACGTTCTGGTTGTTCACGCGGGAGATCATCTCGATGTTGTGCTCGAAGCGCTCCGTGCTGGACCAGTTGGTGCGCAGGTAGAGCTGGGTGGCGTCGTCGGGGCGGTATTCCAGGTTCAGGTTGCCGCCCATGCGCTCGCTCACCCCCTCGTTCGGCTTCCATTCGTGGATGTTGGGGAGGTAGACGCTCTGCCCGTTGATCGTGCGCAGGTTCCAGCCGGCCGTGATCTGGTGGTTCGAATAGTCGCGCTGGTCGTAGCTGCCGCTCATCGCGATGCCCCACCGGTTCTTGTACCCGAAGGTGTCGGAGAAGCCCAGCCGGGCCTCGAGGTTGCTCTTGTCGCTCGACTCGTTGTGGTTCATCACCGCGCCGCCGCTGACGAAGCGCTGCGGCCGGTCAAAGGCGCTCGCGGTGCGGATGTTGATGGTGCCGCCGAGCGAGTTGGCGTCGAGGTCCGGGGTAACGGACTTGATCACCTCGATCTGCGAAATGTCGCCGGCGCCCAGGGTGTCGAGCGGCGCCGCGCGGCCGAGGCGCGTCCCGCCCGGCGCGGCCATGACCGCGCCGTCGACCATGATCTGGTTCAGGTTCGGGTCGATGCCCCGGATGCTGACGTAGCGGCCCTCTCCCTGGGACAGGCCGGTGATGCTCACGCCCACGACGCGGGCCACCGCCTCCGCGACATTGCGGTCCGGCAGGTTGCCGATCGAGTCGGCCGAGATGAGATCCTGCACGTTCGGCATCATGCGCTTCTGCTGCATCGCGCGCGCGCGCCCCTCGCGGTAGCCCTCCACGACCATCCGGTCGAGTTCGACGACCTCGGAGCCCAGCCGCACGGCGACGAACCCGTCGCCCTGTTCCGGCACGGTCACCTTCGCCGTGGTGGTGTCGAATCCGAGGTAGCTGACCTGCACCGTGTAGGTGCCCGGAGTAAAGCCCACGAGGCGGAAGCGGCCGCTGCTGTTGGTGGATTCGGCGCGACCGGACTCAAGGATCGTCACCGCCGCGCCCGGCAGCAGCTTGCCGCCGGTGGCGTCGGAGACGGTGCCGACAATGTCGCCGGCGTGGGCGGTGGCCGCGATGGTGACGAGCGCGAGGGCCCTTTTCAGGGCGCGCAGCGCGGGAGAACCTGCATCAATCTCGACTGGTTTCACGTTTGCTGGGGGTTGGCGGTTGGGGTCCACTCCCGCCTCCTCCGGGGCGGCGGCCGGCCGGCGTCGACTGACGACGAAGCCATCCGCCCCTTCCTGCTTCACGATTTCCAGGGCCGTGCCGGCGAGCATGAGCTCGAGCGCGGCCCGCGCCGTGTAGCTGCCGTCGATCGCGTTCGTCTGCTCGCCCTGCACCTTGTCCATCATGAAGAGGACCGGCGTTCCGGAGAGCAGGGCGAACTGCCGGAGCAGCTTGGCGGCGTCGCCGCGCGGGAGGTGGTAACTCCTCGTCTCGTCGGTCGGCGCGGCCGCGCCCGCCGACGCCGTCGCGCCGCAGAGCGACGCTACGATCAGGCCGGGGGTGAAGCCAAAGCGAACAGACATGCCGAGGAGTAGGACTACCCCTGTAACGCAAATCCGGCTGAAATGGATTAGACGCATGGCATGATTTCCGCCCACCGCACGCAGGACCGGCGGTTCAGCGCGCGCGCCGCAGGAGGATTTCCCCGTTAAAACGACGCTCGGCGACGATATCGCCTTCCCGCTCCAGAAAGTCGACGAACGCGTTGACCTGCTTCAGGTCGATGACCCCGCCGATGCGGCGGTCGCCGAGCCCGGGATCGTCGATCACGAGCTTGGTCGCATTGCACCGGTTGATCCGGACGATCATCTCCCGCAAGGGCACGTCGGTGAAGCTGGTCATGCGGTCCTGCCAGGCCAGCAGCGCGTAGACCGTCGCCGGGGGGATCGCCTGCACCTGCGGCGCCGCGGCGTCCGCCGCCGAGACCTGGGCGCGCTCGCCCGCGACGAGCGCCGGCAGGACCGCCGTGGCCGCCGGGCTGCGGGCGCGGCTCACCGCGACCTGGCCTTCGGTCACGAGGATGTCGACCTCGTCGCCGAGCAGGCGGACGTTGAACGCCGTGCCGACCGCCCGCACGGAGACGCCGTTGGCCGTCACGATGAAGGGGCGGGACGCGTTGTGCGCGACCTGGAAGTGGGCTTCACCCGCGCCCAGCGCGATGCGGCGCTCCTCCGCCGAGAAGTCGACGCGGACCTGGCTGTTCGCATTGAGGTCCACGACCGAGCCGTCCGCTAGCGCGACCCGGCGGGGCTCGCTCGCGTTCGAGACGATGGGCTCGCCGGCCGGGGCTCCCGGCTGCGACCGCGGCCAGACCGCGAATCCCACGACGAGCGCGGCCGCCAGGCCCGCGGCCCAGGCGAGAGCCCGGACGGGCACCGCGTGCCGCGGCCCGGGGCCCCGGCGGGCCCGCCCCACCCTTTGCTCCAGCGGGCCGCGCACGGCCGGCATTTCCTCGAGCAGAAAGAGCGTCTGCTCGACGCGGGCGACCGCCTCGGCGTGGCGCGGATCCGCGTTGCACCATTCGACGAACGCCGCCGCGCGGCCGGAAGCGAAGCCCTCCTCGCGTTCGAGCAGCCACTCGGCCGCCTGCTCGTCGAATTGGGAATCCGGGACATGTCTGTGGGAGGAATTCATCGGACAGAGTCCTCCGGGATGGCGGACGGGGCCTCGGCATCGAACAGGCCGCGCTTGCGAAAGTAGGTGGTGCAGTCGCGGACCCCCTTGACGATGTGGACCTTCACGGTGTGGGGGGAAATCCCGAGCCGCTCCGCGATTTCCTTGTAATGCATGCCATCGAGATGCCGGAGCATCATCACCTCGCGGCACCGCTCGGGCAAGGAAGCCACGGCCTCGATCAGGACCTCCCGACGGCGCTGGAGCTCAAGCGAGGCGACCGGGTCGGCCGCTTCATCGAGCGCCGGCAGCGCCGCGACGTCCGAGATCGGCTCATGGTTGCTCGTCCTCCCGCGACGCCGGAACATGTCGATGGCCAGGTTGCGCGTGACGGTGAAGAGGAAGGCCTTGACGCTGGTGAGCCGCCCCTGGCGGTGCGCATGGATCACCCGCGTATAGGCCTCCTGCACCAGATCGTCGTGGTCGGACAGGACCGGAAAGCGCTTCTGCAGATACGCACGCAACGCAGGCTCGCACGGCTTAACCTCAGTATTGAACCAGTCGAATTCTTTCGGAGGGGGCATTGTGAGATCACTTCGGGGCGAAGTGAAGCAGGGGTTTGCTCAGCGGCATCGGCATACTCCCTGCGAGCGTGACTGTCCAGCACCGGGGTGGGCGCGACTGCCATTTGGAAAAATTCCCTCCGATCGACTAACCCATTCCCGCAGACGCTGCGTCTTACGTCGCCCCGCCACGTTCAGCGCGCTCCGGGCCACGGATCGAGCCGGGCCAACCGCAGCACCAGCGCCTGCCAGCCGCTCCAGAGAACCGGGCCGACCATGAACCCACCCAGCGGAAGCAAGCACATCCCCAGCAGGCCTGGATTCGTCTGGCAGCACAGGAGGACAAGCAGCCCCGTCATGCCGAGCCACAAACCCAGCGTGCAGGACCACCAGAAATCGATCCCGCGCGCGCTGAGCAGTTCGCCGAGCAACGGGATGACCCGCGTCTCGGCCTCGCCGGCGCTCGCCATGCAGGCGGCCCGGTTGCGGTCGAGCAGGCCCGGAAATTCCGTGACGATGAGCGGACGCAGGTACAGGCAGTAGGCCCGCCATTCGACCTCGTAATCGGCTCCGCGGCTGCGCCGTTCGAGCCGGCGCACGCACCAAACCGACCCCAGCGCCAGCAGCCCGCTGCCCGACCACACCAGACTGAACACCCAGCCTCCGGCGCTGGAAGTCAGAATAAAACCCCCGCTGGTGAGTGCAACCGTACCCAGCAAAAGCACGCGCCAGCGTCGCGCCCCCGAAACCACGCGAAATCCCCCATATCCCTCCAATAATTCGAGAAACCGCCGCCGCGAAGCACCCGACAGCCCCTCACGATCCGCCAGAAACTCAGCCATCCGACTGACGACGGACGCACGATGGAAGAAAGAAGGCTTCATGATTAACCGAGCCCCCACCTGCTTAGCCAAGAAGGACCCAGCGGAAGCTCCCTATTTATGAAGACGCAGCCGAAAGATTTCGGGCTATGCTAGCCTTTTGGCGGACTTGGAACCAACCCAGCTGCCGATCGGCTGATCGCACATTCCAAAGACACGGGGACAGGCCTGTTCCTGTAATAGTCTGTCCCTTTAAATGTCCTTGCAGACGCCATGCACCTGATGCGTCACAGCGATCCGAAGCTCACGATGAAGTTATACACTGACGCTTCGCGGCTTGAATTGACCGATTCAGTAGCCATGCTGCCGGCTATCGAGATATGTGAAGGCCAACGTGCGTGCGGCTGGTGAAATGCTAGAGTTAACGCCCCAGTGTTCGTGGCTTAGTTGAAACGCTCGACAGATTTTATGAAACGATACCTCATTGCTGCTCTGATCGTGTGTACCTCTGCCGCGACGTTTGCGGAAGAAAAGAAAATCCCCAAGGACGTAGACAATCTAGCGGTCCGCTACGCAGAGGCGACCGCATACTTTGAGTTAGTGGCGGTGACCTGCCCCCCTGAAACTGGAGTGGAGTGAGTGAGAGTCCTTGGGTAAAAACCAACCCGAGGACCCATGAAGAAGCACCATACTGAAGAGCAGATCCTGCGCATCCTGAAGGAAGCC